>NZ_UIHC01000147.1 GCF_900499075.1 Roseinatronobacter ekhonensis
AAATGGCGCAAACTCGACGGCGCAAGCCGCATGCCTGAGATCATCCAGGGGATTGAATTCAAGGACGGGATCAAGCAACTTCAAAAAGCCGCCTAATCACGCCGTCACCAACTTTCGGGCATAGCTCCCCATGCGGCGGTATTTCTGTCTGACGACGATATTCCTGCGCCACGCAGAATTTCTGGAAGGCTGTTGACGCTCACTCGACGCCAGATGACGGCGACAACGAGTGCCGCCACTATGCCCCCAACACTGGCAGCATATCCGGCCCACAGGGGCAGTGCGACAGCATCGCTGGATGTGGGACCCCACGCCAGGTAGATAGCCAGTAGAAGAGCAGATGCAGCTTGCGATATGAAGGCAAAGACGAGAGCAATTGCTAACGTGTCCAATGTTTGGTGCGTGCTATCGCGGCCCGTGTACGCTAGGCGATAAGAAAGATACCCGGCAACCAATATTGCCAGGGTTTGATAGGGTAGCTGTAAGAGCCTTTCGATAGCTTCCATTCCGATAGTCAGAGCACTGTTTCACTGCGCCTGCAACATGGCTGGGCGCAGCCATGTTGCAGGCTATGAACCTTGACAGCCCAGCAACTGAAAAATCTCACTACCAAGCCAAGCTGAAAAGTATATTAATTATACCTTTTTCACCTTATGTTGCGCTCATGAAGTTCGAGTATGACCCCGACAAGAGCGCCGCGAACCGCGAAAAGCACGGTATCGACTTTGATGAGGCTCAGGCTCTCTGGGATGATCCTTATCTGATCGAGGCCCCCGCCAAAGTCACGGATGAGCCACGCTTTCTGGCGGTTGGCATGATCGGGGCCAGACACTGGACGGCTGTCTACACACACCGGAGCGACCGGGTGCGGATCATCTCCGTGCGCCGCGCTCGCAAGCAGGAGATTGACCACTATGAAGGCGACTGAATTCGACGAACGCTTCGACGCGGGTGAAGACATGTCCGCCCATGTCGATTGGACAAAGGCGCGCCGCCTCAATGTCGAGGCAAAGCGGGTGAACGTGGATTTCCCGACCTGGGTCGTCGCCGGTCTGGACCGGCAGGCTCAGAAGCTCGGCATCACCCGTCAGGCGCTGATCAAGATGTGGATCGCAGAACGCCTCGAATGAGGGCCGTTGCGACCAGGCACGAATAAAGCCAAGGCTTGTCGCCATCCGGAAAAAAACAGCATCGTAAAGCCGACCGATGGCGGCAAGAAAGACCGATAGTTCATGAATTTGTTCAACCGTAAGACCCTGAAGCGCCACATCAAAGCCGATCCAATCCCGTCAGACCGTTTGGCTGCGCTGGAAGCCTGGACAGAGTTGATCAGCTCGGGCCGGATTGAACGCCTGAAGGAAACCGCCCTGCATGGGCAGTTCGCCTCCAAGATTGTTGAAGGTGTTCTCGGCTACCACGGCCCGGCTGGTGGCGCAGATTACAACGTCTCAACCGAACAAAATATTCTGCGCGGCAGCGTCGATCTGGCGCTTGGCCGCTTTGGCGGCAAGACGCCTGACATCGTGGCACCGTTCGAGCTGAAGGGCGCGGATACCCGCGACCTCGACGCAATCATGCCGGGCAGGAACAAGAGCCCCGTTCAACAGGCGTGGGAATACGTGTCAATCCCGGAGCAAAATTGGCCAAGTTCCCGGTGTAAAATTGATCAGCTTGGTCGCGGTTTAGCTGCGCCTTGGCGCGGGTGCTCTCCAGATAGCTGACGTGTGCCAAGGCGCGCAGGCCGCAG
>NZ_UIHC01000015.1 GCF_900499075.1 Roseinatronobacter ekhonensis
CCATTCATCTGCCCCGATCAGCACCAGCACGCATTGCTTTTCCTCGGCCATTCGGGGCCGAAAATAGACGCCGTCCGCCCAGATGTAGACGAAGCGACGCGCACTCAGATCGCGCCGTTGCCAACGGTCATACTCATCCCACCAATCGGCTTTGAGCCGCGATATCGTGGTCGAGGACAACCCTGCGGCATTGGGGCCAAGCAGGGCTGCAAGCGCTTCGTGAAAGTCGCCGGTGGAAATACCTTTGAGGTAAAGCCAGGGCAGAAGCTCCTCGATGGATTTGGCTTTCCGCAGATAGGGCGGCAGGATTGTCGAGGTGAACCGAACTTTCTCGGCGTCGTCGCCCCGGTCCCTCACACGGGGCACCTTGACTGGCACCGCCCCGATCCCCGTGAGCACTTCGCGTTCTGGCAGGTGACCATGGCGCACAAGCCGCGCGCGGCCATCGTCCGTTTTGTCAGAGGCATAGGCATCCAGCAGAACAGCAAGCTCGGCCTCCACAGCTTGCTCAATCAACCGCTGTGCGCCGGATCGGAGGAGTTCCGTCAGTGGATCAGGCGCAAATCCCTGTGGATCGGGCAGTTGGGTAATGGTATTTGTCGTCATGTGGCATATCCTTTTCTCGGATGAGAATTGCGGCGCGTGAACAACGCCATGATATGCCGCCCCTCAGGGCCATCACCAACTTTTAGCTATATCTCACGTTCGCCATGGTGGTCCAGATGCACAAAGGTTTCAGAGCCTGTCAGTTCCGTCACCGTCAGCGTGGTGCGAAATTCCACCGCATCCGCCGAATGCTTGCCAATCTCCAGATGGTTGGGCCGGAAGCCGGCGATATAGCTGCCATCCGCCAGCGCGGCCAACTGGCCTGTCGCGGGCGCGCCTTGCCCGTCACCAAAGGTGATCTTGCCGCCGCGCTTTTCGATTTGCAGAAAATTCATCGGCGGGTCGCTGAACACCCGCGCGGTCGTCGCATCGACCGGCTGGCGGTAAACATCGGGGGTTGGCCCGAACTGCGTGACGCGGCCTTCCCACAGGGCGGCGGTGTTGCCGCCCAACAAAAGCGCCTCTTCAGGTTCGGTCGTAGCATAGACAAAGATCGACCCCGACGCCTCGAATATCTTGGGGATTTCGACGCGCAATTCCTCGCGCAGTTTGTAGTCCAGATTGGCCAGCGGTTCATCCAGCAACACCAGCCCTGCGTTCTTGACCAGCGCGCGTGCCAGCGCGCAGCGCTGTTGCTGCCCGCCCGACAATTCCAGCGGCTTGCGCGACAGCATCGGCGTCAGCTTCATCAGCTCGGCCGTTTCGCGCACGCGCGCATCAATCTCGGTCCGGTCAAGGCCCATCAGTTTCATGGGGGACGCGATATTGTCATAGACCGACATGGACGGGTAGTTGATGAATTGCTGATACACCATCGCGACCTTGCGGTCCTGTACCCGCATTCCGGTCACGTCCTGCCCGTTCCAGACGACCTTGCCGGTCGCGGGCACATCCAGCCCTGCCATCAGCCGCATAAGCGAGGTCTTGCCGGCAAGCGTCGGCCCCAGCAGAACATTCATAGTGCCTTTTTCCAGCGTCAGGTCGGTGGGGTGAATATGCACCTGTCCGTCGACCAGCTTTGAAACGCCTTGTAATTCCAGCGTCATACCGCCCCCCTGATTATTCTGCCGCGGCGCGCATCTGTGCGCGCTGCTCTGCCATCCACGCTTCCAACGTGGCGACCTGATCTGCCGATAGCCGCAAGCCCAGCTTGCTACGCCGCCAGATCACATCCTCTGCGGTGCGGGCGAATTCATGCTCCATCAGCCAAGTCACCTCTGCTTCGGACAATGTCGCGCCGAAATCTTGGCCAAGATCGGGAACCGCGCCCGCCCCTGCCAAGATGTGCCGGGCATCCGTGCCATAGGCGCGCACCAGCCGCAGCGCCCAAGCCTCTGTCAGGAAGGGATACGTGTCGCGCAACTCCGCAACCAAGGCCGCCACCCCGTCGACAGGGAAATCCCCACCCGGAAGCGCTACCCCGGCGGTCCACGCGCCCTTGGATGCGGGCACCTCTGCCGTGATCTTGTCCATGGCCGCTTCGGCAAGCCGCCGGTAGGTGGTAATCTTGCCCCCGAAGATGTTCAGAAGCGGCGCACCGCCTGCCTTGTCCACCTTGAGCGTATAGTCGCGGGTCGCCGCTGTCGCGCTGGACGCGCCGTCATCATAAAGCGGGCGCACGCCGGAATAGGTCCAGACCACATCTTCGGCGGACAAATCCTCGGCGAAATACTGGTTCGCGAAATTAAGCAGGTAATCCCGTTCTTCGGGTGTGCATTCCGGCTTTACAGACGGGTCATCATGCTCGGCATCCGTGGTGCCGATCAGGGTGAAATCAGTCTCGTAGGGGATGGCGAAAATGATCCGGCCATCCGTGCCTTGAAAGAAATAGCATTTGCCGTGATCGAACAGCTTGCGGGTCACAATATGGCTGCCGCGCACCAGCCGCACGCCGTCCTGACTGTTGCTGCGCAGCTTGGTCTGGATGATATCCCCAACCCACGGACCGCCCGCATTGACCAGCATCCGGGCATAGTGCACGGTTTTTGCGCTGGTTTCGGTATTTTGCGTTTCGACGCGCCAAAGATCACCCTCGCGCTGGGCCGAAAGCACCTTGCTGCGCGTCATGATCCGCGCGCCGCGAATTTCTGCATCGCGGGCATTCAGCGCGACCAGCCGCGAATCCTCGACCCAGCAGTCAGAGTATTCATAGGCTTTGGCGAAATGCAGCTTCAGCGCTGCGCCCTCTGGCGTGTCGCGCAGGTCCAGCGTGCGAGTGCCCGGCAAGATCTGCCGCCCGCCCAATGTATCATACAGGAACAGCCCAAGACGGATCAGCCACGCGGGCCGGCGCCCTTTCATCCACGGCATTGCCAGACTTAGCAAACGCGATGTGGGCGTGTCAGACTCGAACCGCATATCCTTATGATAAGGCAGAACAAACCGCATTGGCCACGCGATATGGGGCATGGCGCGTAGCAACACCTCGCGCTCGACCAGTGCTTCGCGGACAAGGCGAAATTCGAAATATTCCAAATAGCGCAATCCGCCATGGAACAGCTTGGTCGAAGACGAGGATGTCGCAGAGGCAATGTCGTTCATCTCTGCCAGCGCAACCGATAGGCCACGCCCCGCAGCGTCGCGCGCAATCCCGCATCCATTGATGCCGCCGCCAATGATGAACAGGTCGGTGGTCTGCGCTGAACGCTCGCTCATCGCTTCCTCCCCAAGCTTAGAACTTTCGCCACTGTCGCGCAGTCCCAACAGAAACGCAACAAATTTCTTTTCGTTTGTGTTCGCTTTTGGCATTGATGTCGCCAAGCGTATGGAAACTGCTACAATTTTCCGCAAATCGACCGCTACTGCCTTTGCGAAAACGCCGTTTCGCCATATCGTTGGCTCGAAAGCCGCAACAACATTTGTCGCCTATGTCACAAACTTTCCGCTACCCTACGATTCTGGAAATTGCCCGGCGCGAGGGAAAAGTGACGGTCGAGGGGCTGGCAGAGCATTTCGGCGTGACCCTGCAAACCATCCGCCGCGACCTGACCGATCTGGCCGATGCCGGCAAGCTGGAACGCGTGCATGGCGGCGCGATCCTGCCGTCGGGAACCACCAATATTGAATATGAGGAACGCCGCGCGCTGAACACCGACGGCAAAGCCGCGATCGCGCGCGCTTGCGCGGCGCGCATTCCCGACAATTCGTCGCTATTCCTGAATATCGGCACCTCGACAGAGGCCGTTGCGCGCGAATTGCTGCATCGCGAAAACCTGATGGTGGTGACGAACAACATGAATGTTGCCAATATCCTTGTCGGCAATCCCACCTGCGAAATTGTTGTCACCGGCGGGCATTTGCGCCGCGCGGATGGCGGATTGGTCGGCCAGCTTGCCGCCGAAACCATTCGTAACTTCAAGTTCGATCTGGCCGTGATCGGCTGCTCGGCGCTGGATGTGGATGGCGATATGCTGGATTTCGACATTCAAGAGGTCAGCGTCAGCCAAGCCATTCTGCGCCAGTCGCGGCGCAGTTTTCTGGTGGCCGACCACTCTAAGTTCAAGCGCAGCGCGCCCGCGCGCATTGCGTCCATGGCCAATGTCGATACATTTTTCACAGACCGGCCCGTGTCCGCCAGCTTACAACATTCCTGCGCTGATTGGGGCACGGAATTGGTCGTTGTGCAGGCCTAGGCTCAGCCTGTTTCGGCGCGTTCTGCCAGCGCCAGCCAATCCTCTTCCGCTTCGGCCAAAGCCGTCTGGCGCGCGGTCAACGCCTCTGTCGCCTTGCGGAACTTCACCGGCTCTCGGGTGAACAATTCGGCATCCGACAACAACTCTTCCAGCTTGGCGATCTCGGCCTCCAGCCGCGCAATTTCGGACGGCAATTTCTCCAGCCGGTGAGCTTCGGTAAAGGACAAGGCCTTGGGCTTGGCGGGTTTTGCCGCTTTCACCGTTTTCGCCTGCGCTTTGGGCATAGGGGCCGTGGCGGGGGCCGCGCTTTCGGTGCGTTGCGCAAGATAATCCGACCAGCCGCCCGCATAGGCCGTCACGCGGCCCGCGCCCTCGAACACCAGCGTCGTCGTTGCGATCCGGTCGATGAAATCGCGGTCGTGGCTGACCAACAGAACAGTGCCGTCAAAGCTGCCTAGCAGGTCTTGCAGCAGGTCCAGCGTTTCCACGTCCAAATCGTTGGTCGGCTCGTCCAACACCAGCAGGTTGGCCGGTTGCGCCATGATCCGCGCCAGCAAAAGCCGCGCCTTTTCACCGCCCGAAAGCGATCGCACAGGCGCACGGGCCTGAGATTCGTCGAACAGGAATTCCTTGAGATACCCCACCACGTGGCGCGGCTGCCCGCGCACCATGACCTGATCGGCCTGCCCTGACACGGCCATCAGCGGATCGCCCGTCAGGTTTTCCCATAGAGAGGAATTCGGGTCCAGTTGCGCGCGCGTCTGGTCGAACACTGCCGTTTGCAGGTTGGTGCCCAGCCGGATGCGGCCTTGGTCGGCCTCTTCCTGCCCCGTCATCAGGCGCAAGAGCGTGGTTTTGCCCACGCCATTGGGGCCAATCATGGCCACGCATTCACCGCGCATCACCCGCAGAGAGAAATCTTGCAGGATCGCGCGGTCGCCGTAAGCCTTGGACACACCTTCCAGTTCCGCCACCAGCTTGCCCGAGGGAGGGGCGCTGTCGAACGCCATAGCCGCCGTGCCCTGCCGCTTGATCTGGCTGGCGCGTTCGGCGCGCAGATCGGCCAATGCGCGCACGCGGCCTTGGTTGCGCTTGCGGCGCGCAGAAATGCCCTCGACCGCCCAGCGCGCTTCGGCCTTGATCTTGCGGTTCAGCTTGTGGCGGGCGTCGTCTTCCTCGGCCCAGATCTTGTCGCGCCACTCTTCGAACCCGTCGAAGCCCGACTCGCGGCGGCGCACTTGGCCCCGGTCCACCCACAAGGTGGCTTTGGTCAGCGCGCGCAGAAAGGCGCGGTCGTGGCTGATCAGCACAAAGGCCGCGCGGGTTTCGCGCAGGCGTTCTTCGAGCCAGTGAATGGCGGTGATATCCAGATGGTTCGTCGGCTCATCCAGCAGCATCAGGTCGGGCGCTTCGGCCAGCAGCCGTGCAAGGGCCGCGCGACGACGCTCGCCGCCCGACGCTTTGGACGGCTCCAGCTCCGGGTCGAATTCCAGCCCCTCGGCGGCGATATCGACGCGCCATTGCTCTGACGGGTCCAGCGTTTGCATGGCGTAGTCGCCCAATGTGGCGAAGCCCGCGAAATCGGGATCTTGTTCCATATAGCCCACGGACATACCCGGCGGCAGGGTGCGGGTGCCTGTATCGGGTTCCACCAGCCCCGCCATGATCTTCATCAGGGTCGATTTGCCAGAGCCGTTGCGCCCCACCAGCGCCACGCGGTCGCCGGGTTGGACGTTCATATCCAGCCCCTCCAGCAGCGGGTTGCCGCCAAAGCCAAGGCCAATTCCAGAGAGTTGTAACAGGGGTGCTTGTGCCATGTCGCGCATATAGGCCGCACGGGCGCGGGTTGAAAGCGTTAAAGCAAGAGCCCGGGATTGTCGCCCATCTCCAGCCCCGGAAAGACCGTGCGCGCAAGGTCCGACGCGCGCAGCCCATACATGTCGCGCATGGCCCAAGCGGCATAGGCGCGCACATCGCGCAGCGGCATCAGATCGCGCCCGGCATAAAGCGCGCTCTCCGCCAGCCCCGGCCAGCCGCCCAACATGCGGCCACCTTTCAGCGCGCCGCCAGCAAGAATGGCCGCGCCGCCGGTGCCGTGATCCGTGCCGCCAGTGCCGTTCTCGCGCGCGGTGCGGCCGAATTCGGTGATGGCCAGAACGGTCGTGCGCGCCCAGATCGGGCCAAGTTCGGCACGCAGGGTCAGCAGCGTGGCTTGCAGGTTCCGCAACGCGGGGCGCAGGCGGTTTTTCTGCCATTGATGCGTGTCAAAGCCAGAGAGTGACAGGCTTGCGATCCGCGTCTCGTCGCGCAACTGTTGGGCAAGGTAGCGGGCCAGAACCTCTCCCGCGCGCCCGCCTTGGGGGGCCACATCCTCTGCCAGACCCATCTCCAGAGCGGTGTGTCCGGCCTCGGCAAACAGCGGATCCTGGCCATACAGATACTCCAGCAAAAGCTGCGCTTGCGGTCCAAGCTCCAACGTGGTGCCGGGGGACCAATGGGTCATGGGCGCAGGCCCTTCCAGTATGCGCATCCGCGTGCGCCCCAAGGCAAAGGCCGTGCGCGCGCTGACACCGGGCAGCAGCGTCAGCATCCGGTTCAACCAGCCATCGCGCACGCTTCCCGCGTCGTCGGCGCTGCCTGCTTCCAGCAGGTCTTGGCCGTCGAAATGGCTGCGCTTGTCGCGGTATGGTGTGGATGTGGCGGGCACAAAAGCCAACTCTCCGCTATCCCAAAGCGGGGCGAGCCCTGCGAGGTCCGGGTGCAGCGCAAAAAAGCCGTCGCCCAGCGGCGTGCCACCGTCCGACAGCTTGGGGCGTAGCGCCTTGAAGGCCGGATCACCTATCGGGCGCAAGGCATCCAGCCCGTCCAGCGCCCCACGCAGGATAATAACGACCAAGCGGTTTTCACCCGGCGCGTTCGCCATCGCGATCGGCGTCAGAACCGGGCTGGCAGCCGCAGAGCAGCCAAGGGCACCGGCACGGGCCAGAAAGGCGCGGCGGGTTGGCATATGGTGCATCGTCACCTACCTAACACCGATTGAAATCGGGAGAGGACAGGATAATCCCTACCCCCTGCCCCCGCGTTTCCGCCCCGCGTGCGGCGCGGGCAAGCTGGGGGCTGGCCATATCGCCCATCGCGGTCGTCACAAAGTCGCGCGGGTCGGGCGGTTGTGGCAAGCGGTCAGCCAAACCCATCGCCCATGTGATACGGGCTGCCATGGCTTGCGCCGTAATCCAGCCGCGCGCGCTGTCGTCATAGCCTGCCGGTGACGGGACAGTTTCCCACGCTTGCCCCATCGCCTGCAAAGGGCCGCGCAGGTCGCGCCGCGTGTCGCGATCCGTCAAGGTCAGGATCTGCTCGGGCGTCACACCCGTCGCGCGCAGACTGGCCGCCACCCACAGCATCGGGGACCGCGCCTTGCCCAAAGGGGCGGCCCATGCCGCCGGATGTTCCAGCATCGCCGTGTAGAGCGCGCGCAAATCGCCACCGCTGGCCAGATAGCTGGCCTGCATATGCGCCACCAGTTGCGGGTCGGGCGCGTCCGACACGAAATGCCGCGCCAGCTTGCCCGCCAGATGGGCGGCGGTTTCAGGCCGCAAGGCCAGATCGTCCAGCGCGTCGGTGACATGCCGCTCGAACATGGGGCGGCCCCCATAGCGTTTGCCGAAAATCTCGATCAGCCCCGGCTCTGCAATGCGCGGGTCAAATTTGTAGCCTGCCTCCAGATCGAATGTCACGCCCGTCAGCAGCCGCGCCATCTGGGTCACATCGGCTTGAGTGTAGCCTGCACCAAGCGTGTGCAGTTCCAGCAATTCACGGGCAAGGTTCTCGTTCAGGCCGCGCCCGCTGCGCCGCCCAACCTGGCTGAACGGCCCGACAGAGACATTCTGATTCAGGTAATTCTGCATCACCGGATGCGTGACGGCCGCGCGCAGCAGTGTGGCGAAATTACCCGCGATATGCGGGCGAATGGCATCGTGGACAAAGCTCGCACGGGCAAAACGGAAATGGCCATTCCGTGTATCGGCAGCGAAATGGTTTGCCCAAAAGGCCACCAGCCGTTCGCGAAACCCGACGGGCGTTGCGATCATATGGGCAAGCTGCGCGCGCAGGTCCGACAGGCTATCACGCTGTTCGGCGCGGTTGATCGCATCCATCCGGTCTTTTGTATCGGCCATGTCCCCCATGCGCCGAGCGCGGCGCAGTGCCGCACGATCCGCAGCGCGGGCCAGCTTGGTGGCAAAAGGCGTGACAGCCGCTGCACCAACCCTGTCCAGATCGGCCATCAGTGCCGCACCATCCAACCCGGCCGCATCGCGACGCGGTCCAAGGCCGAAGCGGATTATCGCAAGGCTGGCGGGTGTGGTCATAGGCGCCTCGTGGTCGATGCGCCAAACGTGAAGCCCGCCGCGCTGCCTGTCAATTCACCTTGCGGTCAGGCCGCGCGGCGTAGCACCATCACGGCGTTCAACCCACCAAAGGCGAACGCGTTGCTCATCACCGCTTCGGGTGTTGCCGCCCGCGCCTCGTTCGGCACCACGTCGAGCGGGCAGTCAGGGTCAGCTTCGTTAAAATTGACCGTGGGCGCGATCACGCCCTCTTGCAGCGCCATCAAACAGGCCAGCAATTCCACAGCGCTTGTGCCGCCGATCAGGTGGCCATGCATGGATTTCGTCGAAGAGACCGGGCATTTCGAAAGATGGTCCCCCATCACTTCTGCCAAAGCCTGCGCCTCGGTCCGGTCATTGGCCGCCGTGCCGGTGCCATGGGCGTTGACATAGCCGATTGCGTCAGGGGCAAGCCCGGCATCAGCCAGCGCCATCCGCATCGCGCGCACCGGGCCGTCGCGGTCGGGCATGACAATGTCGCTGGCGTCAGAGGACAGGCCGAAACCTGCCACTTCCGACAGAATGGTTGCGCCGCGTGCCAGCGCGCGCGCGCGCTCCTCGAATACGAAAATCGCCCCGCCCTCGCCCTGCACCATGCCAGAGCGGTCGCGCGAGAACGGGCGGCACGTGTCGCGGCTCATAACGCGCAGCCCTTCCCACGCCTTGATCCCGCCAAAGCCCAGCATCGCCTCTGACCCGCCCGTCAGCATGACATCTGCCATTCCGGCGCGGATCATCATCAACGCCTGCCCCATCGCGTGGTTGGCAGACGCGCAGGCGGTCGACGTGGTAAACCCAGGCCCTTTCAGCCCGAATTCCATAGAGACATGCGACGCAGCGGCATTATGCATCAGGCGCGGCACAACAAATGGATGAACGCGGTTCTTTCCATCTTCATAGACGGTGCGGTAATTGTCATCGACCGTCAGGTTGCCGCCGCCTGCGGTGCCCAGCACCACGCCCGCGCGTAGGCTGTCTTCGTCGGACAGCACCAGTCCGGATTGCGCAACGGCCTCGCGCGCACTGATCAGGGCAAATTGGGTAAAGCGATCCAGCAGGGGCAGTTGCGCGCGTGTGAAATGGGCGCTGGGGTCGAACCCCGCAACTTCTGCCCCGATCTTGACTGTCAGGCGGTCCACATCGCGGCATGTCAGGGCGCCAATGGCGCAGCGCCCTGCTTGCATAGCCTGCCATGTTGCGGCGACATCAGCCCCAAGCGGGTTCAGCGTTCCCGCTCCGGTGATGACAACACGCCTCATGCGGCCTGTTGAGCGATCAGGTTCTCGACCTGCCGGATGATTGCGCCAACCGACGAGATGTCGAAGCCGCTTTCATCGGGGTTATTCGCATTGAAAGGCACGGCCACGTCGAAAGCTTCTTCGATTCCGAAGATGCATTCGATCAGCCCAAGGCTGTCCAGATCAAGATCAGCCAGCGTCATATCTTCGCGAACCTCGACCGGGTCTACCAGCGCCTGTTCCGCGATGATCTGCTTGACGCGTTGCGCGATCACGTTTTCGTCCAACATGAAGTCCAGTCCCATCGGGCAATCTCCTTGGCAAGAGGGATAGGCCCCGTATCGGTTTCGAATGTAACAGCTTCATGACGCCCGACAACTGAAAATCAATTCAAATCCACGTTGGTGTGTCTATGCAAAATGCCCCGACCTTGCGGACGGGGCATTTTTTGCTGTGCGAGGGGTCGTCGGATCAGCTTGCGGGGTTGACGGCCCCTGCTGCGACAAGCGCGCGGTAGATCTTGGCATCTCGGCCATACATATCGTCGCGGAAGTTCAACTCTCCGCGCACGTTTGTAAACGCTGTGCGATACACCAGATGCACCGGAACCGGCGTATCCAGATAAAGCCGCGTCTGCTGGCCTGTGTTCAGGATGGAATGATACAGGTCGCGCGGGCTGTCAGACTGGCGCGACAGCAGTTCATAGGCAAAGTCGCGCGGGTCATCCAGCCGCACACAGCCAGACGAGTGCGTGCGCACCGTGGTCGAGAACAAATGCTGCGTGGGTGTATCATGCAAATAGATCGCATAGGGGTTCGGGAACATGAATTTCACCTCTCCCAAAGCGTTGGTCGGCCCCGGTGGCTGGCGCACGTTGAATGGGAATGTCGCGGGCGTATAGCGTCCGAAATTGATGGCCCCGCGTGGCACAACACGCCCGCTGGCATCGACAATCTGCAAATGTTGCGCGCCGCCAGAGGCCAACGCGCCCCAATAAGACCGCGCGAGGATCGAGCGTGGCAATGTCCAGTCGGGATTGATTTCAAGGTATTTCATCGTCTCGGAAAATTCCGGCGTGGGTTTGCCATCGGACCGAGCACCGACAATCGCCTTGGTCTCGAAGGTGACAATGTCATTATCCACGATGCGCGCGTAATAATCCGTCAGGTTCACCCAGACATGGCGCGAGCCGCGTGGAATATTCATCCAGCGTTCGCGTTCCATCGCGACAATGACGCCTTCCAGCCGGTCGCGCGGGCTGACATTCAACGCCCGGATTGTAGCGGGACCGGCAATGCCGTCGGCCTCTATGCCGTGATTGACCTGAAAGCGCTGCACGGCTGTCTGCAATACACCATCATAGCTGGCGGCAGCCGAACGCTCCAGATAGCCCATGGCGATCAGGCGGTTGCGCAATGCAACGACGGCCGGCCCCGTGCTGCCGGGCGCAAACCGCACCTGAGCAACGGCCGGACCCCAGCCCCCCTGCCCAATCGCGGCTTCCAGATCACGCTTGGCACGGAACAACCGGGCGTATTCCGGCGCGGTCGGGGCGAGGTTGCGGATGTATCCCGCTGCTGGCGCTTTCACGAACTCTGCCATCAACTGCGCGGGGTCGGGGCGCGGCAGATCGCGCACGATCGCGCGGTCCACGCGTGCGGGATCCAGCACACCACTATGCAGGTCGTTGGCGAATTGCAAAAATGTTTGCGACATACGCGCTTCTAGGAAGCCCCGGTCGCGTTCACTCTCGACCGCCTCAAAAGCCGCCATCAGGCCAGGCACATCGTAACGCTGAACCGGCAAACCGTGCTCCGGCGCGCGCGTCAGCGCCGTCATAAACGCGGTGCGGCGGGGCGCGTCGTCAGCGCCGGTCCAGACATCTTCGTATTGCACCGACCGGTAGAATTCCGACAGGCCCTCATTATCCGAGATGCCCTCGGCGACGGCTTGTTCAAACGCTGGAAAGTGCTGCGCCAAAGCCGAACCCGCGGAAAAACCGCCGACCGTTAAAATCCCTACAGTCAGCCCGGCGACCAGCCTGCGTGTGTGCGACGCCACGCCCTTGAAATGCCCCATGAAAACCCCCGCATGAACAGTAAGCACAAGATTGGCAAAATATTGCCGATCACGTCCAGTCACAAGCCCGCGATACTCAAATTGAATTTAAACAGTGTTTTTTAAGAAACTGCGCCGATACTCGACGGAAATCGGGGCTCGCTGCACGCTGACCAAGCCGCGTTTGGCGAAATCTTGCCCATTCGGGGTGAACCAACTGATTCGCGACGCAAAGTGTCTTGGTTGCACAGGGCATTTGTGGCAAGCCCATGATTGACCATGAAGAAAACGGATGGGGCGCAACCGGGTAACCGTGGCGCGTGCACCCACAAGCAGGAGTGATGCCATGACCAGAGATACAGGCACCACCACAACACGCCGGGCGCTTCTGGGCGCTTTCGCGGCCACAGCAATCAGCGCCGCGCCGTTTTTTCCGGGTGTTACAGCCTATGCACGCGGTTCCGGCGATATCCGCAAGCTGAATTTCTACTCGGGCCGCACGGGTGAGAAGATCAACATCATTTACTGCATCGACGGCAAATACATTCCCGAATCGCTGTCAGAGATCAATCATTTCTTCCGCGACTGGCGGAACAACAAAGTGCATAAAATAGACCCCCGCACTGTGGATATTCTGGCCGCGGCACATGGGCTGCTTGGTGTTGACGAACCCTACATGTTGCTGTCGGGCTACCGGTCTCCCGAAACCAACGCCATGCTGCGCGCGCGCTCCAGAGGGGTTGCGCGAAACTCGCTGCACATGAAGGGTGAGGCGGCGGATGTGCGCTTGCGCTCGCGCTCCGTTAACCAGATCGCGCAGGCTGCGGCGGCGTGCAAAGCCGGGGGCGTCGGACGCTATTCAGGGTCCAACTTCGTGCATATGGATTGTGGCGCGGTGCGTAGCTGGGGCCGCTGAAACCGGACCATTCCGAAATCACAGCGGTCGTGCCACAGCGGTGGCCTGCACTTTCGTGATTGGATCATATCGCATTTTTGCCGCAATCTGTTGATAAAACCGAAACAGTAGGGCGTCCCGAAGGTCAATGGCACTAAATCTGCCAAACCCTCTGGGATGACCGCTTCATGAAACGGGCCCGGAGAGACAACGCGCAATGCTGGATTTCGTCAATGTCAGCAAATCCTTCTGGACTGGCACGCAGCGTAAGGTGATCCTTGAAGGGGCGAGTTTCTCGATCCAACAGGGCATGAACCTTGGCGTGCTGGCGAAAAACGGCTCCGGAAAAACCACTGTCATCAACATGATGGCGGGGCTGGAGCGACCCGACGATGGGGCCATTCACCGCAATTGCAGCGTATCCTTTCCGCTTGGGTTCATGGGTGGGCTGGTCAGCAAGCACAGCGGCACCGAAAATGTCCGCTACATTGCATCCATCTACGGGCTGGATGCCGACTATGTCGAAGCGTTTTGCCGATGGCTGTGTGACATTGGCGAATATTTCGACATGCCCATCGGCACCTATAGCAGCGGCATGCGCGCGCGGCTGTCACTGGCGCTGATGCTGGCGATGAATTTTGACCTGTATCTGATTGACGAGGGTATGCCGACCACGACCGATGTTGCCTTCAACAAACGCGCCGGCGCGGTCATGCGCGAGCGTTTTGAGAAATCGACGCTGGTGATCGTGTCGCACCAACATGATATCTTGCAGAAATTCTGCAATTCCGCTGCCGTATTGCGCGATGGCAGGCTATATTTTTTCGATACGCTGGAAGAGGCGAGAGAGCTTTATGACTACGCCGGTTAAATCCCAACGCTTTCGGCTGCGCCGCACCGGCGATCCCGGCACGCCGCAACGTCCGGCCGCGCCAAAAACGCAGGATGCGCAACGCACCGAAGTGGGGCAATCCAAAGCTGAACCGGTCAAACCGGCAGCTCAGGCCGCACAAGCACCGCGCGAACCGGCACCAGAGATGCCGCGCATTGTGCTGAAGAAGCGCGCGCGTGTGGCACCGGCCGAAGATGACAGCGCACGTGCAGACGCCCCTGCGCCGCCCACAGACGCCAACCGGAAGGCCACAACCGATGCCCGGGACACCACTGGCGCGCAATCGGACCCTGACCTGGAGATCATCCGCCAAGAAGGGCTGACAGCGCGCCAGTTGCGCATGGCCATGCGCGTGGCGCAAAAGCACGGCATTCGCGCGGGGTCTGCCTATGAGGCGGTTCTGGCGCTGCGCAATCGCGGCATCGACCCGTTTTCGCGCGCCGCCATGCTGGACCTCGTGCGGAGTGACGAACCCGAAGATACCAGCCGTGCGCTGACCACCGCGACGCAGACCAGCCCCGCCGTCGGCGGGGAAACAGTCTCTACCGCGCAGGAACGTATGGCCAAGATCGCGGCGGACCGCGACCGCGAATTGCAAAAGATGCAGCGCCAGATCGTCAAGCGCCGCCGCAAGCGGCTGTTGCTGCTGGGCGCGCGCATTCTGGCCTTTGTCACCTTTCCGACCTTTCTGGCGACCTATTACTTTTACATGATCGCTACGCCGATGTATGCGACCGAAGCAGAGTTTGTGATCCAGCAAGCGGATTCCGGGCCATCCATGGCAGGTGATATAGGGTCCATGCTGCCATCTGCGGCGGGCATGGGCATGGGGGGCCAGCAAGAGGCCGCGTCGGTCCAGAGCTTTCTGCAATCGCGCGGGGCCATGCTGCGTCTGGACGAGGAAGAGGGCTTCAAAGCGCATTTCAGCCAGCCGGATCTGGATATCTGGCGCCGGTTGCCTGCCGATGCGTCGAATGACGACGCGTTCAGCACATACGGGAAACATGTGCGCATCAGCTTTGACCCCACCGAAGGCGTGGTCCGCATGGAGGTGATTGCCACCACCCCCGAAGACAGCGAGCGTTTTGCCCGCGCGCTGCTGACCTATGCCGAGGAACATGTGGACATGATGACCCAGCGCCTGCGCGACAGCCAGATGCGCGAGGCACGCCAAAGCCTGGAAGAGGCCCAAGAAGCGCTTATTTCCGCCAGGCAGGATATTGTCGCGCTGCAAGAGAAATCATCCGTTTTGTCGGGCGAGGTCGAGGTGCAACTGATTTCGCAGCAAATTGTCGCGCTCGAAACCGAACTGACGCAGACCGAGTTGAGCATTCAGGAAATGCGCGTCAATGCCCGGCCAAACCCTGCACGCCTGCGTCCGCTGGAACGGCGTGCGCAGGCCTTGCAAGACCAGATCGACAGTTTGCGCGACTCCATGACCCAAGGCACGGGCGGCGACGCATCGCTGGCCAGCATCCAAAGCCAGCTCATCATGGCAGAGGCAGAGGTCCAGACCCGCGAAATGATGCGTGCACAGGCCATGCAACAGGTCGAATCCGCCCGGATGGAGGTTAGCCGGCAGGTCCGCTATCTGGCCTTGACCGTAGAGCCGATCGCATCGGATGAAGCGGTGTACCCGCGCAAACTGGCCAATTCCTCGCTCGCATTCCTGCTGTTTGCAGGCATTTACCTGTTCGCCTCCATGACCGGCTCTGTGCTGCGCGAACAGGTTTCGGGCTAAGACACGTCGGGGCAGGCTAAACCGCTTGTCCCGCCGCCCAGCCCGACGACCACGCCCATTGAAAATTGTAGCCGCCCAGCCAGCCGGTCACATCCACAGCCTCGCCAATGAAATGCAACCCGGGCACCGCCCGTGCCTCCATGCTGCGCGCATCCAAATCGCGCGTGTCCACGCCCCCCAGCGTAACCTCGGCGGTGCGGTAACCTTCACTGCCAACGGGGCGCAACCGCCAGTCGTGGATCGCCTGCCCCAGCCGCTCCAGCGCGCGGCCTGTCAGATCGGCCAGACGCCCCGACACCTCGGCCCGCGCGACAACCGCGCGCGCCAATCTCTCCGGCAAGTGGCGAGCCAGCGCAGTCTGCACCTCGACCCGTCCGGCCTGCGCCTTTTGCACGCCAAGCGCTTCGGGGATCGCAGCCCCCGGTGCCAGATCGACAGCAATCTCCGCGCCTTCGCGCCAGTAGCTGGAAATCTGCAATATCGACGGGCCGGACAATCCGCGATGAGTAAACAGCAACCCCTCTTCGAACGTGGTCTTGTCATGGGCAACCTGCGCGGGCACCGAAAGCCCCGCAAGCGGGCGCGTGACATCCAGCAACTCACCCGAAAACGTCAGGGGCACCAGCCCCGGTCGCGTCTCGACCAGTCCCAATCCGAATTGCCGCGCCAGCGTGTAGGCAAGCCCGGTCGCGCCCATTTTCGGGATGGATTTGCCGCCCGTCGCAACGACCAGACGCGGTGCCTCGAAACCGCCTGCGCTGCTTTCTACATGAAAGTCACCGCGCCGCGTGACGGCGCCAATCTCCGTGCCCAAGACAAGCCGCACGCCCGCGGCCTCCATGTCGGCCCGCAACATGGCAATGATCTCGCGTGCAGAGTCGTCGCAGAATAACTGTCCCAACGTTTTCTCGTGCCACGCGATCCCGGCGCGCGACACCCTGTCAATGAAATCCCACTGCGTGTACCGCTTGAGCGCCGACAAGGCGAAGCGCGGATTGTCTGACAGAAACCGCTCGGGTGCGATATGCAGATTGGTGAAATTGCACCGCCCCCCACCAGAGATGCGGATTTTCTCGCCCGGTGCCTTTGCATGATCCAGAAGCGCCACCCGCCGCCCGCGCTGTGCTGCCTCGATGGCGCAGAACATGCCCGCCGCCCCGGCGCCCAAGATGATCACATCGAACTGGCTCATGGTTTCATCCTTGCAAAAATATCCATGACCCCGTCACAGACCATCTCGCGCTAACCGTAGGGCAAAGCACCGCCCGGTCACGGGCACGCGCCGTCAGCGTGCTCCCGCCCTGGCGGGGGCCGGTGGCGGCGCGTTTCCCCCGCATGGAATATCACTCCGCGCCGGCTTCGGCGCTCTGGCGCGCCCACATTGCGGCGTAGCGCCCGCCTTGCGCAAGCAAGGCGTCATGCGTGCCCTCTTCGACAATGCGCCCGGCCTCCAGCACCACGATCCGGTCGGCCTCGACCACGGTGGACAGCCGGTGCGCGATCATCAGCACCGTGCGCCCCTGCCCCGCGCGGCGCAGGCTTTCCTGAATATCCTGCTCGGTTTGCGTATCCAGCGCGCTTGTCGCCTCGTCCAGCAGCAGGATCGGCGGGTCTTTCAAGAGCGTGCGGGCAATGCCCACGCGCTGCTTTTCGCCGCCCGACAGTTTCAGCCCGCGCTCGCCCACGGCTGTGTCATAGCCTTCGGGCAGCGACAGGATAAAGTCGTCAATGCGCGCGGCCTTGGCAGCGGCCTCCACCTCTGCGCGGGTCGCCCCTTCGCGCCCATAGGCGATGTTATAGGCGATGGTATCGTTGAACAGCACCGTGTCTTGCGGCACGACGCCGATGGCGGCGTGCAGGCTGGATTGGGTCACATCGCGCAGGTCTTGCCCGTCAATGCGCAACGCCCCGCCTGTTACATCGTAAAAGCGGAACAACAGCCGTCCGATGGTTGATTTGCCGGACCCGGACGGCCCGACAATCGCAACGCTTTGCCCCGGCGGCACAGTCAGGCTGACACCGTGCAGAATGGGCCTTGCTGGGTCATACCCGAAATGGACATCGTCCAGCACAACCTCGGCCCCTTTCACGGCAAGGGGTTTTGCATCGCGCGCGTCGGCAACATCGGTCGGTTGATCGAGCAGATCGAACATATCCCCCATATCGACAAGCGCCTGACGGATTTCGCGGTACACCGTGCCCAGAAAGTTCAGCGGCAGGGTAATCTGGATCATGTAGGCGTTGACCATGACGAAATCACCGACGGTCAGATCGCCCGATTGCACCCCCAGCGCGGCCAGCACCATGACCAGCACCAAGCCGGTGGTGATCAGCATCGCCTGTCCGAAATTCAGAAAGGCCAGCGAATAGTTTGTCGCAACGGCGGCGCGCTCGTAATGTTGCATCGCGGAATCGTAGCGCCGCGCTTCCATCGCTTCGGCGTTGAAATACTTGACGGTTTCGAAATTCAGCAGGCTGTCGATGGCCTTCTGGTTGGCGTCGGTGTCCTGCTCGTTCATCTCGCGCCGCTGCTTGACACGCCATTCGGTCACTTTGAACGTGAACCAGACATAGAGCGCGATGGTCACAGCGACGACCACCAAGTAGCGCAGGTCGAATTGCCAGACGAAAATCGCCATGATCATGAGCAGTTGCAGGATTAGCGGAAAGATCGAGAACAGCATGAAGCGCAGCAGGAAATCCACACCTTTGACGCCGCGTTCGATGATCCTGCTCAGACCGCCGGTCTTGCGCGTGATGTGGTAGCGCAGGCTCAGACGGTGGATATGCTCGAAGGTTTCAAGCGCCAGTTGGCGCAGCGCCCGCTGGCCAACGCGGGTGAACAGCACGTTGCGCAATTCCTGAAAGCCGATTTCCATCAGCCGCGCGACCCCGTAGGCTACCGTCAGCCCGATCGCGCCAATGCCTAGCAGCCAGCCGGTGCCTTCGCCGCCCAGCGCATCGACCGCTGTTTTGTAAAAAAACGGTGTGCCAACCGCGACGATCTTGGCCAGCACCAGCATAGCCAAGGCAGCGACGACACGGTATTTGACCCAGTCCTGCCCGTCGGGCCACAAATATGGCACCACCCGGCGGATGGTGCGCAAGCCGCTCGCGCGCTCGCGCGCGGCTTCCTCCGAGGCGGGTCCGGGGATCGTATCGGCCTTCGGGGCCGTGGTGTCTTGCGAGGTCATGGCGGGCTTTCAAGCTTGCTTGCCCGCTATCTAGGCCTTTGCCCTGCCAATGGCCAGAGCCGCGCTATTGCGTGGCGCGGTCCGGCACGACAAAAACCTGCCCCGGATAGATCAGGTCGGGATCACGGATCTGATCGCGGTTGGCGTCAAAAATGCGCATGAAGCGCCGCCCGTCGCCGTATTTCTGCTCTGACATGTCCCAAAGCGTGTTGCCGGGCTGCACGATCAGCGCCCTAGGGCCGTCGGCGTCGCGCGCCAGTTCCGGCGTGACCCGCTCGAACGGGATTTCCGCGCGCGAGGTGACTTGGGCTGCGGCATCCAACTCGTCCACACGCAAGCGATAGACTCCGCGTTCAATGCCCGCCAACTGGGCTTGCCACGCGCCGTCGACATCGGCGCGGGTTCGGATGATTGGCTGGTTGTCGAGATAGATCTGGATATCGGCCAGCCCGCGCCCGCTGCGCCCGCCCATGACCACTTCGCCGTCGCGGTCATACACCACGGAATCGATTACCACGCTGGTCTGGGCGCCGCCCGCTTGCGGCAGGCGCGGAGCTTCGCCCAGCACCTGAACCGAGCCATCCGCGCGCAACAGCACCGCCAAGGGCGTGCCATCCGCTTCGGGTTCCTGCGCGCGGGCCACGGCATCGGGCAAGTCAGGCGGTCCCACCGAGCGCGGTGCCGCGCTATCGGCCTCTGCAGGCAGGCTTGGGCGTGCAGGCGCGTCGGGTGCACCAAAGAGCGGTTCGGTCGCCACTTCACGCGCGATCCCGCGCGGGGCATCCCCGGCACTCGCCGCCAGATCAGAGCTGCTTGGCGCCAACATCAACGTATCGGCAGACCGGATACGTCCGCCTTCGGGCAAGCGCACCTCCAGTTCCAGCACACGCGGCGTTCGGCTGGGTTCGACATCGAACATCATCACGAACTCGCCCGCGCCGGAACTGACGGTTTGCGACACTTGCAACTCGTCGATCAGCGCGGCAACCTGAACGCGCGCGGGGGCCTTGCCCGCCACCAACACATTCCCAAGGTCGGTGACACGGACAATGTCGAATTGCGGCGCCGCGTCGTTCATCACGTCCAAGGCCGCGACCTGCACATCCGACGCAATCTCGGGCGCGGGCGCGCTGACGATGTCAGGGGCAATCATCTGGACGCTCGGTGGGGGCAGTTGCGGCGCGTCCTGCTCCGGGAACACGACCATATAGGCCACGCTGGCCGCGCCGGCGACGGCCACGGACCCGACCGCCCATTGCGCCAGAACGTCCTTCGGCACGTATTTCAACATGGCAAACCCCCAGCGGCGCGCAACTCACAGCCCATCCGCAACTTGCACAAAGCTAACAACCCAGTTACCTGCTGCCAATCATTTCGCTACAAGGTCTATACACCATGTCAAGCCCGACCCCATCTATTTGTGTATTTTGTGGCGCACGGGCCGGAAATGATCCGGCCTTTGTGGCTGATGCAAAGGCTTTTGGCGGCAAGATCGCCCAAAAGCAGTGGCGATTGGTTTATGGCGCAGGCGATGTCGGGCTGATGGGCGAAGTTGCACGCGCCTGCATGGCGGCGGGCGGCGACACTTTCGGGGTGATCCCCACCCACCTGATGCAAGGCGAGGTCGCAAAGCGAGATCTGCGCACGCTGGTCGTGACCGAAACGATGCACGAGCGCAAAAAGGTCATGTTCAGCAATTCCGACGCGGTGGTTGTGCTGCCCGGCGGTGCAGGGTCGCTGGACGAGTTTTTCGAAGTGCTGACATGGCGGCAACTGGGCTTGCACGCGCGGCCCATTTTCATACTTAACACCGGCGGCTATTGGACGCCTTTGGCCGCGCTGATCGACAATATAATCGCGCAAGGTTTTGCCGACCCCAGCTTGCGCGGGTTCTTTACCCTGTGCGACAGCGTGGACGAGGTTGTGAAGGGGTTGGACGCGGCGTTGGCCGACTGACTTTTGCGGCGCGGAACAAGGGCGAAGCCCGCCCGCCCAACAACGCTCCTACTAAATCTTAAGAAAGGTTATCACAAGAAGTAATCTAAAACCCAAGGAAGTGTTGAGTAAAAAACACCTACAATAAAAAGACCAATCCCACAGACTTCTAGTGCAACACTACTATCGAACAGATCACTTACATCCGAACGCAACTTCTCAACTTCCGTGATTGATGCCTTCCCAAGATCATCAATTTTCTGATCAATTCTAGCAAAACCTGAAGCTTGTTGTCCTGAAATATCGTTCAATGTTTTGCGAATATCTAAAATATCACTCTCCAAACGAACAATACGCTCAGATGTTGAAAGTTGTCTACTATTGGCGTTTCCAATTTGACCCACCAATGTGGCAGAAACCTTCGCATGAGCATGGACAGAGACCACTCTCACTCTATCGAATGGTAGCAAAGGCATAGCAATAAAATATCCATAAAGCCTTGATGGGATAGACAATAATCCAAAATGCTTAAGATTGGAATTCACACCAATGATCGTAAGGCAAAATCCTGCAATTTGAATTACTACTCCGTAAATTACAATATGATCGCGAGATATTGGATCAGTCCAAAAAAGATATACCGGTCCCAATCCAACTACTAGTAGAGATAAAAAAACAAGCCACCCGCTCCAGCCCCTTAAAAACCATCTGCCAAGCGTCAGACTTCTTTTTATCCATTGCTTGAAGGTTAGCCGCCGCCATTCATAGAAACTATCCATGGAATTTCTTGAGCCTCAGGTCAATTCCGAATTGATCATGTTTCATTTTGATTTCATTGGCCTTGGTTTTTTTTGAAGTGAGCAACGCTAATCGCAGTGGCATTTATGCTTGTCCCGGGTCAAGGTCTACTCCGCCGCCACCCGTTTCGGCTTCAACAGCGGTGCCAGATAGCGGCCGGTATGGCTTGCCTCGACCTTGGCCACAGCCTCCGGCGTGCCGGTGGCGACAAGCTGCCCACCACCATCACCGCCCTCGGGGCCGATGTCGATAATCCAATCGGCGGTTTTAACCACGTCCAGATTGTGTTCGATCACCACCACCGTGTTGCCCTGATCGACCAGTTCGTGCAGCACTTCCAATAGCTTGCGCACATCCTCGAAATGCAGGCCCGTGGTCGGCTCATCCAAGATATACAAGGTCCGCCCGGTCGAACGCCGCGCCAGTTCCTTCGACAGCTTCACACGCTGCGCCTCGCCGCCCGACAGGGTCGTCGCTTGCTGACCTACTTTGATATAGCCCAAGCCGACGCGCATCAACGCATCCATCTTCTCGCGGATCGACGGCACGGCCTCGAAGAAGCCCTGCGCTTCTTCCACGGTCATATCCAGCACATCGGCGATGGATTTGCCCTTGAACAGCACTTCCAGCGTTTCGCGGTTGTAGCGTTTGCCCTTGCAGGTCTCGCACTCGACATAAACATCGGGTAGGAAGTTCATCTCGATCTTCAGCACACCGTCGCCTTGGCACGCCTCGCACCGCCCGC
Source organism: Roseinatronobacter ekhonensis (assembly GCF_900499075.1). GTDB lineage: Bacteria > Pseudomonadota > Alphaproteobacteria > Rhodobacterales > Rhodobacteraceae > Roseinatronobacter > Roseinatronobacter ekhonensis. The sequence goes on from NZ_UIHC01000015.1 coordinate 22,123, forward strand.
CCTTCACGTTAAAGCTGAAACGACCGGGCTTGTAGCCGCGCGTGCGCGATTCCGGCAGGCCCGCGAACCAGTCGCGGATCGGGCCGAACGCGCCCGTATAGGTCGCGGGATTGGACCGAGGTGTGCGCCCGATGGGCCGCTGGTCAATGTCGATGACCTTGTCCAACTGCTCGAGCCCCTTGATCGTCTCGCAGGGCGCGGGCGTCTGGCGCGCGCCGTTCAGCCGCATGGACGCGGTCTTGAATAACGTCTCGATCGTCAGCGTGGATTTGCCGCCCCCCGACACGCCGGTCACGCAGACGAATTTTCCTAGAGGAAAATCCACCGACACATCTTGCAGGTTGTTGCCGCTGGCTTTCACGACCTTCAGCTTCTTGCCATTGCCCTTGCGGCGGGTTTTCGGCACCGGCACCTCTCGTGTGCCGGTCAGGTATTGGCCGGTCACGCTGGCCGGGTCGGCCATGATCTGCGCGGGCGAACCCTGCGCCACGATCTGGCCGCCATGTACCCCCGCACCGGGGCCGATATCCAGAACGAAATCGGCGGTGCGGATGGCTTCCTCGTCATGCTCGACCACGATCACCGTGTTGCCTTGGTCGCGCAGGTTGCGCAGCGTCACCAGCAGTCGGTCATTGTCGCGCTGGTGCAGGCCAATGCTCGGCTCGTCCAGCACATACAGCACCCCTGTCAACCCGCTGCCGATCTGGCTGGCCAAGCGGATGCGCTGGCTTTCGCCGCCCGAAAGTGTGCCCGCGTGCCGCCCCAGCGTCAGGTAATCCAGCCCCACATTGACCAGAAAGCCCAAGCGTTCACGGATTTCCTTCAGGATCGCGCGCGCGATCTCGTTCTTTTGCTTGGTCAGCGCGTCGGGCACGGTCTGCACCCAATCGAGCGCGTCCTTAATCGCCATTTCGGTGACCTGCCCGATATGCAAGCCGCCGATTTTGACCGCCAAGGCTTCGGGCCGCAGCCGGTGGCCACCGCACGCACCACACGCACGGTTGTTCTGGTATTGCTCGAAATCCTCGCGCACCCAAGCGCTGTCGGTTTCGCGGTAGCGGCGTTCCATATTGGGAATGACGCCCTCGAACGCGCGGGTGACGTTATAGACGCGCCCGCCCTCGTCGTATCGAAAGGGCAGCTCCTCACCGTTCGAACCGTAAAGCAAGACCTGCTTCACATGCGCAGGCAGGTCTTTCCATAGGGTTTTTGCGTCGAATTCGTATTGCGCGGCAAGCGATTGAATAGTTTGCAGGAAATAGGGCGACTTGCCCTTGCGCCATGGGGCAATTGCCCCGTCATACAGTTTCAGCGCGTGGTCGGGCACGACAAGGCGTTCGTCAAAGAACAGTTCTACCCCCAACCCGTCACATTCGGTGCAGGCCCCCGTGGGCGCGTTGAAGGAGAACAGGCGCGGCTCAATTTCCGAGATGGTGAAGCCGCTGACCGGACAGGCGAATTTCTCAGAGAACGTCAGGCGTTCGCCGTCTTCTTTCGCTTCCTCCAGCACGGCAATGCCATCGGCGAGGTCCAATGCCGTGCGGAACGAATCTGCCAGCCGCGTCTCGATCCCCTCGCGCACCACGATCCGGTCCACCACCACGTCGATGTCGTGGCGGAATTTCTTGTCCAACGTGGGCGGCTCGTCCAATTCGTAGAATTGCCCGTCCACCTTCACCCGCTGAAACCCCTGCTTGCGCAACTCCAGAAATTCCTTGCGGTATTCGCCCTTGCGGTCGCGCACGATGGGAGCAAGCAGATAGGCGCGCGTCCCTTCCTCCAGGCCCATAACGCGGTCGACCATGTCCTGAACTTGTTGCGCCTCGATCGGCAGTCCGGTGGCCGGGCTATAGGGCGTGCCCGCACGCGCGAACAGCAGGCGCATGTAATCGTAAATTTCCGTGACCGTGCCGACGGTGGAGCGTGGGTTCTTGCTCGTGGTCTTCTGCTCGATGGAAATCGCGGGTGACAGGCCCGAAATATGGTCCGTGTCCGGCTTTTGCATCATGTCGAGGAACTGGCGCGCGTAGGCCGACAGGCTTTCGACATAACGGCGCTGCCCTTCGGCATAGATCGTGTCAAACGCCAGCGACGACTTGCCTGACCCTGACAGCCCGGTAATGACCACAAGCTGGTCGCGCGGCAGGTCCACGTCGATATTCTTCAGATTATGCTCGCGCGCGCCGCGCACCTCGATGTATTTCTGCTCGGCCATGGCCATCCCTCTCGCGCTTCATCCGGCAAGATAGCGGGACGGGACCGAGTCTCCAATCGAATTCTGTGAACAAATGGTAAACATTTGGATGCAACGCCACAAATTTCACACGAGACCTGCGATAGACAGAATATACATTCATTAAAGTGAATTTATTTCTTGCAAACGGCCCCCCAAGCACCAATCTACGCACAATGATGTTCAGAAAGGCCGCACACATGTTCGGATTCCTCACCAAAACCCACCCCGCGCGGATCGACCCGTCAGAAGCGGTTGCCCGTGCCAAGGCCGGTACACTCACCGTGATCGACGTGCGCGAAACGGGCGAATTGCGCCAGTCAGGCAAGGCCAGGGGCGCGTTGCACATACCGCTTGGCCAGATCGGCGCGCAAACCGACCCGAATAGCGGCCATTTCAACCGCAACCTCGATACCGGCAAAGCGGTCGCGCTCTACTGCGCGTCGGGCGCACGGTCGGGGCGTGCGGCGGATATCTTGCGCGCCAATGGGTTTGCAGAGGTCTACAATCTTGGCACGCTGCAAGATTGGCAACTCTCGGGCGGCGCGGTGGTTCGCTGACCTTTCAACAAGCACCAACCGCAAAGCCCGCGACGCAGTCGCGGGCTTTGGACATAGACTTGCGGCCGCAAGGCCGCTCCGCTTGGTCAGCTTTCAGAAATGGATCGCGCGGCCATACGCGTCCAGAACCGACTCGTGCATCATCTCTGACAGCGTCGGGTGCGGGAAGACCGTCGCCATCAGGTCCTCTTCCGTGGTTTCCAACTGGCGACCCACGACGTAGCCTTGGATCAACTCGGTAACTTCCGCGCCAACCATATGCGCGCCCAACAGCTCGCCGGTTTTCGCGTCGAACACCGTCTTGATCATGCCTTCCGGTTCGCCCAGTGCAATCGCCTTTCCGTTGCCCATGAACGGGAAGCGGCCGACCTTGATGTCCATGCCTTTCTCTTTTGCCTGTGCTTCGGTCAGCCCGACGCTGGCGATCTGCGGGTGGCAATAGGTGCAGCCAGCAATGCTGTCAGGGTCCACCGCGTGCGGGTGCCCCCCTGCGATCAACTCGGCCACCATCACACCTTCATGGCTGGCCTTATGCGCCAGCCAAGGACCGTTGGTTGCATCGCCGATCACAAAAAGCCCTTCGACCCCGGTGCGGCAATATTCATCCGTCACAACGAAAGAACGGTCGATCTTTGCGCCCGCTTCTTCCAGCCCGACCCCTTCGGTATTGGCTACAATCCCAACGGCGGATATCACCGTGTCGAATTCGTGCTGTTCGACCTTGCCGCCGCGCTCTATATGCGCAGTCACTTTGGGGGCTTTGCGATCCAGCTTCTTGACCATGGCTTTTTCCATGATCGTCATGCCTTGCTTGGTGAATTGCTTTTTGGCAAAGGCGCTGATCTCGGCATCTTCCACCGGCAGAATGCGGTCCTGCACTTCGACCACGGTCACATCCGCGCCGAGTGTATTGAAGAAGCTGGCAAATTCGATCCCGATCGCGCCGGACCCGATGACCAGCAGCTTTTTCGGCATCCGCTTCGGCGTCAGCGCGTGTTTATAAGTCCAGACCAGATCGCCATCGGCTTCAAGTCCCGGCAATTCGCGGGCGCGCGCACCAGTGGCAAGGATGATGTTCTTCGCCTGCAGCTCCTCATCGCCCTTGTCGGTCGTGACCGACACACGCCCCTTGCCCGCCAATTTGGCGGCACCCATGATGACCGTGACCTTGTTTTTCTTCAGCAGGTGGCCAACGCCACTTGTCAGCTGACCCGCGACCCCGCGCGAGCGTTTGACCACAGCATCCAGATCATAGCTGATCTTGTCCGCGCTCAGGCCGAACTCCTTGGCGCGGTGCATCAGGTGGAACACTTCGGCAGAGCGCAGCATGGCTTTGGTCGGAATGCAGCCCCAGTTCAGGCAGATGCCGCCAAGATGCTCACGTTCGACAACTGCGACCGATTTGCCAAGCTGAGCGGCACGAATGGCCGCGACATACCCGCCGGGGCCTGCCCCGATTACAACAACGTCAAACGTTTTGGCCGCCATGCGAATGTCTCCTCCTGAAGCGCAATGCGAAATTAGTTTGGCATTAAACTAAATTTTGCGCTGCCGCAACGCATAGGCAGAAACCCCGCCATGCTTGGGGCGCATGGCTAGCCAGCGCCGGGCCGGGTCAGGCGGCTTCTTGCAGTCGTTTGACAGCGACACCGTAGCCGCCGGCCACCAAGAACGATTGCTCGGCAGGCGTTGTCTCTCGGCCCAGCGCATCGTTGCGGTAGGGGAAGCGCCCGAATTCGCGAATGACAGCGCGGTGCGCGCGGGCGTGCAGCAGGTTGGACGGCCCGGTTTTCGGCATGCGCAACAAGAACATGCGCACCGCGCGGTCCTGATCCATCTGGCTTTCTGAGTGCATGAGCGGCATGTAGAAAAACTGTCGTGCCGGTTCCTCGATCTGGCCATCAAAGCGCAAATGGCAGGCGCGGGCAGCGACTGTGCGCGCCAGAGCATCGGTCGCGAACGCGCGCGGATCGTTGCGGAACATGTTGCGCGGGAACTGGTCTGTCACGATCAGATAGGCAAGGCAGCCTCGCGGACACGACGCCCAATTGCCCAATCGACCGGCACGCGCCTTTTCCCAAAGCGCCATATATCTATCACGGATCTGGGCATCAAGCGCGTCATCCTGAACATACCAGCGGTCTGGCCCGACCTCTTCCAGCCAGAATGAAATCACCTCATCAACTGTCGACATTGCCCAATTCCGATTTTGTTTCATGTTCAACCATAGTTACAGGCTTGTCTGTGGCTGACAACGCCCTTGTAACAATATTTCAAATTATGGCGCATTTACGCTTATTTTGTTACATCCGCGTCATCGCCTGCATGCTCCGCCAGTTCGGTCAGGTCGTTATAGACCGCTTCGACCGTCGCCGCCGAGACTGTTGGCGACACTGGCGCATAAGGTCCTGCCTCGGCGACCGGGGTCGAAGCACGCCGCGTCATGCGCCATGTCGCATAGAGTGCCAGCGCCAATGTCAGGACGCCGATGAACAGGAAATAGCCGTTCGGCCCGATCAGGCCCATCATGCGCCCAATGATCAACGGCCCGATTATCGCCCCCACACCGTTGACAAACAACAGCCCACCTGAGGCCGCTGCCATCATGTCATGCTCCAGATAGTCATTGGTATAGGCCAGCAGCAACGCATAGAGAGGGTTGGAAATGCCGCCGATCACCAGCGCCACACCAACCAGCGCCCAAAAGGGCATTGGCATCAGCACGGGCAACGCCGCCGCACCGGACCCCAGCACGGCAACCACAACAACCAGTTTGCGTCGGTCCACGCGGTCGGACAGCCACCCTATCGGCACCTGAAACACCAGCCCGCCGAAATAGATGGCCGCGGTGAAAATGGATATTTCCAACACGCTCAGACCCACTTGGGTGCCCCAAACGGCGGTCATCCCGAACAGCGCGGAAAACACGCCGCCCATCAGGAAAATGCCCACCACGCCCAAAGGTGACACGTCATACAGCGCGCGGATGGAGAGCGATTTCGTAGTGTCAAAGGGTGGCGCGGGGCTGATCGATAAAAGGATCGGCGCAAAGGCCAATGACACCAGAACCGAGGGGATGACAAACAGCATGAACCCGGCAGGGTCTGCAAAGTTGATCAACGCCTGCGCGGTAATGATGCCAACCATCTGGACGATCATATAGAGCGACAGGGTCTGGCCACGGGTTTCGTTGCTGGTGGCGTTGTTCAGCCAGCTTTCCGCTGTGACATAGACACCCGAAAAGCAAAACCCGATCAACACGCGCAACAGCGCCCAGACCACCCATTCGGGGATGGCGGCATACAGCACCAAAACCGCAGAGATCAAAGAGCCGAGCGCGGCAAACACCCGCACATGGCCGACCCTGCGGATCATCTCTGGTGCGATACGCGACCCGATCAGAAAGCCCGCGAAATAGCCCGACATGACAATCGACATCTGCCCGGTGGTAAAGCCTTCGATGTCGCCGCGAATACCCAGCAAGGTGCCCTGCACACCGTTGCCGACCATCAAGAGCATGATGCCCAAAAGCAGCGCCCAAGAGCCTGCAAATACCTTTATCATCGGGTCGCTTTCTGAATGAAGTTTCGCGCCATGCACTAGCCGGGCGCGTGCCAGTCTATCACGCCGTTTGCGACACTTCTTCGGGCAATAACAGCGAGGAATCACCGTATGAGAAGAAACGATACCCCTGCGCAATCGCATGGGCATAAATCCGCTTGATCCGGTCTTGCCCCATCTTGGCGGCGACCAGCATCATCAAAGTCGATTTGGGCAGGTGGAAATTTGTCATCAGCCCGGTCGCGATCTGGAATTCGAACCCCGGCGTGATGAATATATCGGTCATCCCCGCCCATGGCGCGATCTGGCCGGGGCCGGTGGCCGCGGTTTCCAGCACGCGCAGCGCGGTTGTGCCTACCGGAATCACGCGCCGCCCTTCGGCACGGGCACGGGCGATCTGCGACGCAGCGGTCTGGGTGACTTGTCCCCATTCGGCATGCATCTTGTGGGCAGAGACATCATCGGTCTTGACCGGTAGGAACGTGCCCGCGCCGACATGCAGCGTGACCTCGGCAAATTCCACACCGCGCGCCCGCAATGCCGCCAGTAGATCGTCGTCGAAATGCAGCGATGCCGTGGGCGCGGCCACTGCACCCGCGTCGCGCGCGAACACGGTCTGGTAGTCGTCGCGGTCCTGCGCATCGGCGCGGCGGCGCGATTCGATATAGGGCGGCAGCGGCATCTGCCCGGCTTGGTCAAGTGCGGCGTCAAACTCCGGCCCGTCAAGGTTGAAGCGCAGCCGCACATCCTCGGCGCCACGCTCGACCACCTTGGCCGCAAGCCCTGCGGCGAAGACCACCTCTTCCCCATCGGCCAGCTTGCGCAAGGGTTTGGCCAGCGCGCGCCATGTGCCATCGGGCTGCGGTTCGGTCAGCGTAATCTCGACCTTCGCGACCACTGGTCCCTGCGCGCTATCGCGGTGGCGCCGACCGGACAGGCGCGCGGGGATCACCTTGGTTGTGTTCAGCACCAGCAGGTCACCCGCGCGCAGCATGTCGGGCAGATCGCGCACATGACGGTCGGCCATTGCATCGCCCTGCGCGACAAGCAGCCGCGCCGCGCTGCGCGGGCGTGCGGGACGGGTGGCAATCAACGCCTCTGGCAATTCAAAATCGAAATCCGACAGTTTCATCGCGCGCCTCTGGGGTTTTGTCGTCAGGGGCTTTAACTTGCCCATCACCCCGCTACAACAGGGACAACGCAACCTTGATAAAGAGGCCCACCATGCTGTCCACCGGCGATCTTGCTCCCGACTTCACCCTGCCCCGCGATGGCGGCGAAACCGTGACACTTTCGGCGCTGAAACCCGCCAAGGTTGTCCTGTATTTCTACCCGCGCGACGACACCCCCGGCTGCACAACCGAAGCGACCGAGTTCACCGCGCTGGCCGCCAAATTCGAAGCCGCGGGCGCCAAGGTCATCGGCGTGTCGAAGGACACGGTCGCCAAGCATGACAAATTCGTCGCCAAGCACGATCTGGGCGTGATGCTGGTGTCGGACGCTGAAAGCGATGTCTGCGAGCGCTACGGCACATGGGTTGAAAAGAACATGTATGGCAAGAAAAGCATGGGGATCGAACGGGCAACATTTCTGATCGACGCCGAAGGCCGCGTCGCGCAGATCTGGCGCAAGGTCAAAGCCAAAGGCCACGCCGCCGAAGTGCTGGACGCGGTGCGCGGCGCATGACCCAAACGCTGGGCGACATGGCGGTAGAGGTGCTGGGCACCGCCGACGGGCGCGCAAAAACCGCACTGAGCCATGCCCATGCGCGGGCATGGTTTGCCGCGCGCAAAGCAGGACAGGCGCTGCCCTTGGGCACGGCAACACCGCCCCTGCGCCCGGCCCGCCCCGACCGTCCGGAACTGCTGGACCCGCGTGACGTGCCGCGCCGCCGTCCGGGCACGCCCGAGGGTCGCATCGCGCTGCTACACGCGATTGCACATATCGAGTTGAACGCGGTCGATTTGCATTGGGACATGATCGCGCGCTTTCCGGGCCATGATATGCCGACCGGATTCTATGACGACTGGGTGAAGGCGGCGGATGAGGAATCCAAGCATTTCAACCTGGTCTGCGGCTGTCTGGAGCGATTGGGCAGCCATTACGGAGCGTTGCCGGCCCATTCGGGCATGTGGCGGGCGGCTGAAGAGACGGTAAACGACATTCTGGGCCGTCTGGCCGTGGTTCCGATGGTGTTGGAAGCGCGCGGGCTGGATGTCACGCCCGGCCTGATCGAAATTTTCGAACGGGCAAAGGACCGCGAAGCGGTCGACGCACTCAAGACCATCTATGCCGAGGAAGTGGGTCATGTGGCCTATGGCTCCAAGTGGTTCAACTTCCTGTGCGGGCGGCAGGGGCTGGACCCGCAACCCGTGTTTCTTGACCTTGTGCGCCGCTACTTCCACGGACCCTTGCGCCCCCCTTTCAACGAAGAGAAACGCGCTCAAGCCGGGTTGCCCCCGGATTTCTACTGGCCGTTGACTGAACCAGCGGGATAACGCTTAAAACATGCTGATGTGCTTTATCTTCAAGCGCTTCATGACCGAACTTGACGTAAAATCGGCGGAAACTCGCTGATTTTTGGCCTCTGACCCGCATGGGGCGCGCAACACCTCATTAAGACATTGCAGCAGGCCTACCCCCCCATTACAGCAAAATTAACGGGGCGTTTTCCGGTTTTCATGCGTTTTCGAGTGTTTTACATGCAGACCCCGGCTGAAAAATGACCCAGAACGGGATGGCAATGTTTAGACGACAGCTCGTAAAACTGAACCAGCGGCTAGAACGGCGCTTGCCGGAACAGCGCTTGTTTCTGCGCTCTGACAACACAACCCGGTTTGTCCGCCTGCGACCCTTCACCCAGCTTATGGGCATCGGCGCAGTGGCGACCTTCTTTGCCTGGGGCGTTCTGGCGACCTCAATCCTGCTGATGGACAGCATCGGGTCGGGGACGCTGCGGGAACAGGCGCAGCGTGAGCAGGCCACTTATGAGCAACGCCTGAACCAGATGGCGCAGGAACGCGACCGCCACGCGCAATCGGCAGAAACCGCTCAGGTTCGGTTTGGCGAGGCGATGGGCCGTATTTCCGACATGCAGTTGGAACTCCTTGCCTCCGAGCAGCGCCGCCTTGAACTGGAAGCAGGCATCGACACGGTGCAGCAGACTGTCGCCCGCGTGGTGCGTGAGCGCGACGCGGCGCGCACCCAACTCGCAGAGGCACGCCGCACGCTAGAGGCCGAAACCGGCACAGCGCGCACCGCTGCGGATCGCGGGCGCGACGTGCAGGATATGCTGGACTATTTGTTGGTGGCGATGGACGGTGTTGGTGCGGATCTGCACGAACAATCTCTTAACGCCGAACAGACCAGCAATCAGGCGCAGATGCTGGCCATGGAAAACGAGCTGTTGAAGGACCGCAACCACGTCATATTCACGCAGCTTGAAGAGGCGCTTGATTCCGTGATGGGGCCGTTGGAACGGGTTTTCCAATCTGCCAATGTCTCTCCTGACCAGATACGCCGGCTTGTGCGTCAGGGTGCGCAATCGCAAACCGCGTCTTTGCGCCCGATCTCCGTATCCACCTCTGGCGCTATGGCCGCCAGCCCCGATATTTCGCGCGCCAATCGCGTTTTGGGCAAACTGGCCGATGTTCAAGCCTACCGCGAAGGGCTGGACCGTCTGCCGATCGCCAGACCCGTTTCAGCCTCTGTGCGCCAGACCTCTGGCTTTGGAATGCGCCGCCACCCGCTGACCGGTCGCAGCAAGATGCATAACGGTCTGGACTGGGCAGCCTCGCGCGGGACATCCATTCTGTCGGCTGCCGATGGAATCGTAACTACAGCGGAACGCCAGCGCGGATACGGCAATATCGTCGTCATCAAGCACGAATTCGGGCTGGAAACCTATTACGCGCATTTGAACTCTATCAATGTGCGCGAGGGACAAAGGGTCTCGCGCGGACAAAAGATTGGTGGTATGGGCACGACAGGCGCGTCGACCGGGGTTCACTTGCACTATGAAGTGCGTGTAAACGGTCGGCCAGTAAACCCGATCACCTATATAAGGGCTGGACAAAATGTTTTCTAAGAGCCGTATCAACGAACCCGGCCCAAAGGCTGATGCCAAAACCACGCCGTCGGCACCCGCAGCACCGGAACCGACACCGTCGTTCATGCGGCAGTCAAGCTCTGACAGCGCACCGGCGCAATCCACCAAGGGCAAGCCCGCTGCGTCTGTTCTGGCCGCTGACCTGACGATTACCGGAAACATCAAAACCACCGGCGATGTCGTGGTCGAGGGGATCGTCGATGGCGACATCCGCGCTCATCTGCTGACCGTGGGCGAAACCGCCACCATCCGAGGCGAGATCGTTGCCGATGACATCGTCATCAATGGGCGCGTCATCGGGCGCGTTCGGGGTTTGAAAGTGCGCCTGACCTCTTCTGCGCAGGTCGAGGGCGACATCATTCACAAAACCATCGCCATCGAATCGGGCGCCCATTTCGAAGGGTCCGTTCAGCGTCAGGATGACCCGTTGCAGACCAACCGTGGCCAGAACACTGAGCAGCCCAAGCCTGCCGCCGCAACGCAGGCTTCTGCCCCGGCTCCGGCTCCAAAGTCGGAAACGTCCGAAGCGGTGAAGAAAGCCACGGACCAGCGCAAAAGCGCCAACACCTAAGAGCAATCCTTGCAAAAGCATGAAAAAGCCGCGCACCGAATGGGCGCGGCTTTTTGCGTGGCGGCGCACTGATCACGTCAGGATAACACCTTGCGGTTTACCTGCGTAACACGAATGATGTCCGAGAAAGACCTTGGTGCGGGTGGGGAGACTCGAACTCCCACGCCTTGCGGCGGAGGATTTTGAATCCTCTGCGTCTACCATTCCGCCACACCCGCACGGTCGGCTGCGCATGCATTAGCTTGCTTTTCCGGCACCTGCAACAGGGGGAATATGGTCGTCCGGCAGTTTTTCGCACAGAACCGTGCCGGATTGCGTCGACGCCCTCGCAAGATTGACCAAGCCCTTGATTTACGCTATGTCCTGCCAATCTGGCCGGTTCCGGCGCGGATGTGAGCGGGGCGCGAAGATCTGGGCGTCCCAAAACAGATAACGGCCCGATGCCGTATCAGATGGACGCCAATGACCCTTTTTTCCGACCTGAAGCTGGACCCCAAGGTCCTCAAAGCCGTTGCTGAAGCCGGCTATACCGCCCCTACCCCCATTCAGGCAGAGGCTATTCCACACGCGCTGGAAGGCCGTGACGTGTTGGGGATTGCCCAGACCGGCACCGGCAAGACCGCGTCGTTTACCCTGCCGATGATTACCCGCCTTGGCCGCGGTCGCGCACGCGCGCGGATGCCGCGCAGCCTGGTGCTGGCCCCAACGCGCGAATTGGCGGCTCAAGTTGCTGAAAACTTTGACACTTACGCCAAATACACCCGCCTGACCAAAGCCTTGCTGATCGGTGGCGTCGCCTTTGGCGAACAGGACAAGCTGATCGACCGTGGCGTCGATGTGCTGATCGCAACCCCCGGTCGCCTGCTGGACCATTTCGAGCGCGGCAAACTGCTGCTGACCGGGGTCGAGGTGATGGTCGTGGACGAAGCCGACCGGATGCTGGATATGGGGTTCATCCCCGATATCGAGCGTATCTTCAACCTGACGCCATTCACCCGTCAGACGTTCTTTTATTCCGCGACCATGGCGCCGGAAATCGAACGCATTACCAACATGTTTCTTGCGAATCCCGCGCGCGTCGAAATCGCACGTCAGGCGACCGCGTCGGAAACCATCGCGCAGGAACTGATTGAATTGCAGGCGACGCGCCGCGATGCGGCCGCCAAAGCCAAGCGCGAAGCGTTGCGCAAGATCATCTCGGATGAAGGCGACAAGCTGGAAAACGCGATCATCTTTTGCAACCGCAAGGTCGATGTGGATGTGCTGTCCAAGTCGCTTATCAAGCATAAGCTGGACGCGGCCCCGATCCATGGCGATCTGGACCAGTCGGTGCGCACGCGCACGCTGGAAAGGTTCCGGAACGGCGAATTGCGGCTTCTGATTGCATCGGATGTTGCGGCGCGCGGCCTTGATGTGCCGTCCGTCAGCCATGTGTTCAATTTTGACCTGCCGTCGCACCCAGAGGATTACGTCCACCGCATTGGCCGGACGGGCCGCGCAGGGCGGTCAGGCAAGGCGATTTCGTTGATGGTGCCCGCCGATCAGAAATATCTGGACGGGATCGAGGCGCTGCTGCAAAAGCCGCTGCCACGCGGCACCGCCCCCGATATGGGCCAAGGGTCGTCCCGCCCGCCCGAAGTGGCAGAGGACACCGCAGAAAAGCCCAAGCGCACCCGCCGCGCGCGCAAGCCTGCCAATGACAACGCAGAGACCAAGGCAGACGTGCCCGCCGCCGCCGCGACAACAGAAGCCGCGCCAGAAGTTGCCGCAGAGGTCGCGACGCCCGCTGCCCCGCAGCAAGAGCGTCCAGCCCGCGGTCGTGGGCGCGACCGCGACGCCAACCGGCGCGACGGCGACCGCCGCGACAATCGCAACCGCAACGACGGCCCCGTCGGCATGGGCGACCATGTCCCCGACTTTTTGCTGCGCGAATTCCGCACCGCGTAAGCGATACGCCAGACGCAAAAAAGCCGCGCAGAGGGATTAACCTTTGCGCGGCTTTTTGCTGGCCGGGTCTGTTCAGCGATAGAGCAGCGACACCTTGTTGTGGAACAGATGCAGCCGCGCAGGATCTGCTTTCAGCTTGACGGTCTTGCCACGCAGTTCTGCATGGGTGCCCGCCAGCTTGGCCAGAACCGGGTCCGCGCCCGGTGCGTCGGGCTTGAAATACAGCACGGTCAATTCGCCAAGGGCTTCGATCAGATCGACCTCACCCTGATACAGGTAATCGTCATCGTCGCTTGCGATCAGGTCCTCGGGGCGCGCGCCCAGATTGACCTTTAGCCCCATATCCGCATCCGTTGTCGGGATATTGGCTGTGGCCACACCGCCCCCATCCAGCTTGACGCGGGTTTGCGCGCCGGTTTCCACCACTTCGCCCGACAGCAGGTTCATCGCAGGAGAGCCGATGAACTGCGCGACGAATTCGCCATTCGGTCGCTCATACAGTTCCAACGGCGTGCCGACTTGGGCAATACCGCCCCCTGCCAGAACCACAATCCGGCTGGCCAGTGTCATCGCCTCGACCTGGTCATGGGTCACATAGACCATGGTCGAGTTTGGCATCGATTCCTTCAGCTTGGCAATCTCGATCCGCGTGGCGACACGCAACGCCGCATCAAGGTTCGAAAGCGGTTCGTCGAACAGATATACTTTCGGGTCGCGCACGATCGAGCGCCCGATCGCAACCCGCTGCCGCTGCCCGCCCGACAGAGCTTTGGGCAGACGGTCCAGATAGGGACCAAGTTGCAGAATTTCGGCGGCCCGGTTGACGGCCTCGTCAATCTCGGACTTTGATTTCTTGGCGATTTTGAGCGCGAAAGCCATGTTGTCGCGCACGGTCATGTGCGGGTAAAGCGCATAGGACTGGAACACCATGGCAATGCCACGCTGCGCCGGCGGGATGTCGTTGACGACCATGCCGTCAATTTCGAGTGTACCACCGGTGATCTTTTCCAGCCCTGCGATCATGCGCAAAAGCGTGGATTTGCCGCAGCCCGAAGGCCCGACAAAGACAACCAACTCGCCTTGCTTGATGTCGAGGTTGACATCCGACAGCACCTTGACCTCGCCATAGGCCTTTTCGACATCGCTCAGTTTCAGATCGGCCATGGGTTCCTCCCCCCTCGTTTTATCGTTTCAGCAGCAAACAGGGCTGCCACGGTCCCAGATGCACCAGCCCGTCCTCTCCGGCGCCGGAACTGTTCAGCTCTTGCCCCACCGTGATCCAGTTGCCTTGCGGCAAGTAGAGCGTTGCCGGCTCATGGCTGAGGTTGAAGGCGCAGAACATGGTTTCACCCGCCTCCTCGCGGATGAAGGACAGCGTATCGCCCGACACATGCAGGTCGCGCATCTCTCCGCGCGACAGGGCGCGGTGGGAGTGGCGCAACGCGATCGCCCGGCGGTAATGATGCAGCAGCGCGTCAGGCGCGCGTTCCTGCGCATCGACCGACAGCCCGATATGTTCGCGTGCCACGGGCAGCCACGGGACATCGGTTGAAAAGCCCCCGTTCAGGGTGGCCTTTTCCCAGACCATGGGCGTGCGGCACCCGTCGCGGCCTTTGTACTCGGGCCAGAACTGAATGCCGTAGGGATCGCGCAGATCCTCGAACACAAGTTCCGCTTCAGGCAGGCCCAGCTCTTCGCCCTGATACATGCAGGCAGAGCCGCGCAGGCACATCATCAGCGTGGCATAGACACGCACAGCGGCGGACGACATGTCCCAACGGCTAAGATGGCGCATGACATCATGGTTGGAGAATGCCCAACAGGCCCAGCCCTCGGGGGCGACATAATCCAGATGGCGCAACACGGCAGCGAAGCGGGCGGCAGAGGGCGGCTCTGCGGCCAGAAACTCGAACGCGTAGCACATCTGCACCTTGTCGTTGCCGGATGTGTATTCGCCCAGAATCTCGAGCCCCTTTTGCGCGTCCCCGACCTCTCCCACCGCGGCGGCGCCGTAGGTGTCGAGAAGCGCACGGAACCGGCGCAGGAACTCCAGGTTCTCGGGCTGGTTCTTGTCGTAGAGATGTTCTTGGTGGTTGTAGGGGTTCACGGCGGGCGCGATATTGGCGTTGCGCTGCTCTGGCGGCAGGGGCGGGTTGTCGCGCAACTGCCAGTCATGCACATAGAAATTGATCGTGTCCAACCGGAAGCCGTTGACCCCGCGCTCCAGCCAGAAACGCGCCACTTCCAGCAATTCCTGCTGCACGGCGGGTTCATGAAAGTTCAGGTCAGGCTGTGACGACAGGAAGTTGTGCAGGTAATACTGACACCGCGTCGCATCCCACGCCCATGCAGAGCCGCCAAAAATGGACAGCCAGTTGTTGGGCGGCGTGCCATCCGGTTTCGGGTCCGACCAGACATACCAGTTTGCGCGCGGATTGTCGCGCGACGACCGGCTTTCGGTAAACCAAGGGTGCTGGTCCGAACTGTGCGACAGCACAAGGTCAATCAGAACCTTTATGCCCAGCCCATGCGCGGTGGCGATGATGGCGTCGAAATCGGCCAAGGTGCCGAACATCGGGTCCACATCGCAATAGTCGGACACGTCATAGCCGAAATCCTTCATCGGAGAGGTGAAGAACGGGCTGATCCAGATCGCATCCACGCCAAGGCTGGCGATATAAGGCAGGCGTTGCACGATACCGCACAAATCGCCGATACCGTCGCCGTTGCTGTCTTGGAAGCTGCGGGGGTAGATCTGATAGATCACCGCACCGCGCCACCAGTCGGGGGTCAGTTCCAGCCCTTGTTCGGGCTGCAACATTGCAGAAACCGTCACGTTATATTCCTTACTTGACCGAGCCGGCCAACAGGCCGCGCACAAGGTAGCGTTGCATTGTGAAGAAGACGATCAGCGGCACCGCAATCGAGACAAAGGCCGCCGTGGCCAATATGCCCCAATCTCCCCCCCGCGACCCCAGCAGGTCGTCGGCGATCTTCACGGTCATGACCTGAGATTCCGCGCCCGATGGCAAGAAAACTTTGGCCACAAGCAGGTCATTCCATGTCCACAGGAACTGAAAGATCGCGAAAGAGGCAAGTGCCGGAAAACTGAGCGGCAAGATGATCTTGGTAAAGATCTGGAAATCGGTTGCGCCATCGACCTTCGCGCCCTCGATAATATCGCGCGGAAGGCCGACCATATAGTTGCGTAACAAATACACCGCCAAGGGTAAGCCGAAGCCGGTATGCGCCAACCATATCCCCAAGAAACTTTGGCCGATGCCGATATCGGTGTGTAATTTCAACAGCGGCACCAACGCCAGTTGCAACGGCACCACCAACAGCCCCACCACGGCCGCGATCAGCACCCCGCGGCCCGGAAAATCCATCCACGCCAGCGCATAGGCTGCAAAAGCCGCGATCAGGATGGGGATAATCGTGGCCGGGATGGTCACGGTCAGCGTGTTGATGAACGCGCGGTCCATGCCATTGGCATTCAGCACGGTGTCGTAATTCAACAAGGTAAATCGCGGGGGCGTCTCCGCCGCGAGGTATATTGTCGGGCCACGGTCTATCGGTTCAGCACTTTCCAGACGGAATGACCCGTCCGCCTGCACGGTCAGCGTGCCACCGCTTCGCAATTCGGTTGCGGTGCCGGGGGTAAACTCATCCGGGGCCACGGCACGTGTGCCAAAGGCCGAGACAGAGCCATTATCCTCTGGAAATGCCTCTGCGATTTCGGGGTCATCGAACAAGTTGCCTTCCAGCACATATTGCGTGCCTTCCTGGCGTGCGCCATCCGCCGCAACCCGTGCGCGGAAATTCAGGTCGACCGAAAATGGCGCCTGCCACCAGCCGGAATTCGAGATCTGATCCCGCTCACGAAAGGATGACACGAACAGCCCGATGGTCGGCAACAGCCATAGCAGCACAAGGATGATAACGGTGATGTTGACCGCGATCTTCCCGCCTTGGTTCTGCCCTGCGATATTGTCCATTGGTTAACCCTCCCTCGCGCCGTTCAGCGCATTTCCTTGCGTGCCTGGCGGATGTTCCAGATCATCACCGGCAACACCAGCAGCATGATGACAAAAGCAACGGCGGTCGCGCGCCCGTCATCGCGGAACATGAAGGACATCATGTAGCTGGGCAGGATGTCGGTATCGAAATTGCCGCCGGTCATGGTGTAGACAATGTCGAACACTTTCAGCACCAGAATTGTGATCGTGGTCCAGACCACGACGATTGTGCCCATGATCTGCGGCACCTTGATCTGGAAAAACACCTGAAACGGGTTCGCGCCGTCGATGATCGCGGCTTCTATGGTTTCCTCTGGAATGCCGCGCAGCGCGGCTGACAAGATGACCATGGCAAACCCTGTCTGAATCCAGACAAGGATGAACATCAGGAAGAAATTGTTCCAGAACGGCACCTGTAGCGGGTCCAGCGCTTCCAGCCCCATAGAGTCGCGAATGGAATTGATGATCCCGATATCGGGATTGGCGGAGTAGACGAATTTCCAGATCAGCGACGCACCGACAAAGGAAATCGCCATCGGCATGAAGATCAACGATTTGGCAAAATTGCCCCAGACCAGACGGTCGGTCAGCTGCGCGACCAGCAGGCCCAGAAACGTGGCCATGGCTGGCACGACCAACACCCATAGCAGGTTGTTGAACACGGCTGTGCGGAACGCCTCTTCCGCGAATAGGTTGATATAGTTGTCTAACCCTATGAAATTATTACCCAAGCGGTCAAAAAGCGAGCGGTAGAAAGACCCTACAACCGGGTAGACCAGATACAGGCCCAACGCGAACATGGCCGGAAACAGAAACAACCACGGGCGCACCTTGTTGGCGCGGTTTATGTTCCGGCCTGCCTGCGGCCCTCGGGCTGGAAAGATCACCTTGTCGAGGATGATGTTCGATGCGTAAAAATACCCGACGCAGCCACCGACACCGATGATGATGGTCAATAGGCCCTGTAATACTGGTGACATGGCTGTGCTCCCTTCATGCGCCACACGGACGCGGTCGGCGATCATGTGTCTGGCTTGGAATGGATGCCCCCTCGCCGCGCGCGGCGAGGGGGTTTTGTCAGGGGTCGCTTATTGCAGCGTGTCCCAACGGTCCTGGATGGTCTGTGTCACGTCTTCGGCGCTTGCGCCGGTGACATAATCAACCATGCCGGTCCAGAACGCACCTGCACCGATTTCGCCCGGCATCAGGTCCGATGCGTCAAAGCGGAACGTGGTCGCATCGGCCAGAATCTGGCCCTGTGCGCGCTCGGAATCGCTTGCATAGGTCTCAAGGTTCACGCCGCCATGTGCGGTCAGGAAGCCACCTTGCGCCATCCACAGCTCATGCGCGATGGGCAGTTTCAGGAATTCCAGCATCGCATTGGTTGCGTCCGACGGGTCGGTGATCGCAAACAACGTGCCTGCGCCCAGAACCGGGCGGCCCAGATCGGCCTCTTCAAACGCCGGGAAGTAGAAGAAGTCCACGTCGCGGCCAACTTCGGTCCCCTCTGGGAAGAATGCCGGGATGAACGACGCCTGACGGTGCATGTAGCATGCCGGTGGAATCTCGAACATGCCCGCAGGGCTGTCACGGAAATCGGTCGTGGCAACTGCTTCGGCCCCGCCATCAACATAGGCATCGTTGCGGGCGAACCAGCCGAATTCGTCAATCGCGCCAATAACGGCGGGATCGTTGAACGGACGCTCGTTCGACACCCACTCGTCGTAGACGGCAGGCGGCTGGGTGCGCAGCATCATGTCTTCCACCCAGTCGGTCGCGGGCCAGCCGGTTGCGGCACCAGACCCCAGACCGATGCACCACGGCGTGCCACCATCATCAACGATCTGCTGGGTCAGCGTCTTCAACTCTTCCATCGACTGCGGAATGTCATAGCCCATTTCCGCGAACGCGTCCGGCGAATACCAGACCAGCGATTTCAGGTCGACACGGTAGAACAGGCCATACAACTGGTCGTTGCCATCGGCATCTGCATAGGTGCCAAGGTCGACCCAGCTTTGCCCTGCGGCGTAGTTTTCCGCCACAAATTCAGCGGTGCCCTCGGGCAGCGGCGTCAGCAGGCCTTGCGCGGCCATATCGGCTGCCAGACCGGGCTGCGGGAAGACGGCCAGGTTGGGCGCACTGCCCGCTTGCGTGGCGATCACGATATCCTGCTCGAAGCTGTCAGAGCCCGAGTAGTTCACAGTCGCGCCGGTTGCCTGCTCGAAATAGTCGAACACGGCATTAACCTTCTCGGCTTCGTTGCCGGTCCAGGGGCCGGTGATCGTGACGGTCTCGCCCGACAAATCGGTCGCATCGGCCATCGCATTATAGCTGTCCCAAGAGAACGCGCCTTCGCCCGGCGCGAACATCAGGTCTTGCGCCGCAGCCCCCGATGCGACGAGCGCAATC
The DNA here is from genome assembly GCF_900499075.1 of Roseinatronobacter ekhonensis. Lineage (GTDB taxonomy): Bacteria > Pseudomonadota > Alphaproteobacteria > Rhodobacterales > Rhodobacteraceae > Roseinatronobacter > Roseinatronobacter ekhonensis. The sequence continues at coordinate 41,531 of NZ_UIHC01000015.1, forward strand.
GCGGCAACGCCTGCGTAAAGTCTGGATTTCATTGTCATCCTCCCAAGGTTGACGGTGTGTTGTGCACAATTATTCATCAAGTGCTGACCAGCATCCCAGCAGTTTGGAATCAATCTTTCCAAACCGCTTTGGACGCGAAAACCCTTGCGCATCCAGTCTTCTCTGTCAATCAAGAAAATACCGAAAACCCTTGTTTTTACAATGATTTCGCAGGTGCAGCATTTGTCAAGTTGTAGATTTATCTTTTCATCTCAGATCGTTTCGGATTAGCTTCTCTCGCGCATTTCAACACGGTTTGAACAAATCATGGGCGTCACACTGAAGGAATTGGCCGCGTCGCTGGGGTTGTCGCCAACCACGGTCAGCCGGGCGTTGAACGGTTATCCGGAAGTGAATATCAAGACCCGCCAGCGGGTGGCCGATGCCGCACGCGCGGCCAACTACCACCCCAATACCCGCGCCAAAAGCCTTGCGACCGGGCAGTCGCGTGCGGTTGGTCATGTCATCCCAATCTCGACCAGCCACGAGATCGTGAACCCGATCTTTGCCGATTTCATCGCCGGTGCCGGAGAGGCGTATTCCCGTGCAGGCTATGACATGGTCCTGAGCGTGGTGCCCGATGCCGAGGAAGAGGCCGCTTACCGCAATCTTGTGGCGCGCGGCACGGTTGACGGGCTTATGGTTCACGGGCCACGCCTGCACGACGACCGCATCGGGCTGCTGCACGATCTGGGCCTTCCTTTCATGGTTCACGGGCGCAGTTCGGGTGTGAACACGCCCTATTCGTGGCTCGACATAAACAACCGGCGTTCGTTTCGCCGTGCGACCGAATTCCTGCTGGATCTGGGGCATACCCGCATTGCTCTTGTGAACGGGTTAGAAGGGATGGATTTTGCCATGCGCCGCCGCACCGGCTATCTGGACGCGCTTGAGGCTGCCGGGATCGCCCCCGATCGCGCACTGATGCGCACCGCCGAGATGACAGAGCCCTACGGCCATCAGGCCGGCCGAGAGCTTTTGCGCCTGCCCGATCCGCCGACCGCAATGCTTGCATCCTCTATGATCGTGGCCTATGGCCTGCGCCGTGCCCTGACAGAGGTCGGATTGCAACCGGGGCGCGATGTGTCGGTCATCACCCATGATGACGACCTGTCCTACATGCCCAACGGGCTGGACGTGCCACAATTTACCGCCACATGTTCCTCAGTGCGTGACGCGGGGCGCAAAGCGGCGGAAATGCTGCTAGCCCTCGTCAATGACCCGGATCTGGGGCCGATAAACCACTTAATGGAGACCCGGCTGGTGCTGGGTGACAGCACAGGACGCAACCGCCTATGACAGATTTCATCCATCGCCGCGCCGATTTTCCCCAAGATTTCCAATTCGGCGTCGCCACCTCTGCCTATCAGATCGAAGGGCACGGGTTTGGCGGGGCGGGGCGCACGCATTGGGACGATTTCGCCGCTACCCCCGGCAACGTGGTGCGCGCCGAACACGGGCAGCGGGCCTGCGACCACTACCATCGTTGGGAAGAAGACCTTGACCTGATCGCCGCCGCCGGGTTCGACATTTACCGCTTTTCCGCGTCTTGGGCGCGGGTGCTGCCCGATGGGCGCGGGGCGGTAAACACCGAAGGGCTGGACTATTACGACCGATTGGTCGACGGCATGCTGGAACGCGGGATCAAACCGGCGCTGACGCTCTATCACTGGGAATTGCCCTCTGCGCTGGCGGATCTGGGCGGCTGGCGCAATCGCGACGTGGCGGACTGGTTCGCCGACTATACCGACATCCTGTGCCGCCGAATCGGCGACCGCATCTGGTCCGCCGCGCCGATAAACGAGCCGTGGTGCGTGGGCTGGCTGTCGCATTTCATGGGTGCGCACGCCCCCGGCCTGCGCGACATTCGCGCCACTGCCCGTGCCATGCATCATATCGGGTTGGCGCATGGACGCGCCACGCAGGTGATGCGCGGGCTTGGCATGAGCAATCTGGGCGCGGTGTGCAATTTCGAGTATGCTCTGCCGCTGACCGACAGCGACGCTGACCGCGCCTCTGCAAAGCTGTATGACGGCATCTATAACCGCTGGTTCCTTGGCGGCATGTTCAAGGGCCAATACCCCGCCGATGTGCTGGAAGGTTTGGAACCGCATATGCCAAAGGGCTGGCAGGAGGATATGGCCGCAATCCGCCAGCCGCTCGATTGGCTGGGGCTGAACTACTACACCTGCAAGCGCATCGCGCATGACGGGGCCGCGGCGTGGCCGCACCTGTCAGAGCATGTGGGCGCACTGCCCAAAACCCAGATGGGATGGGAAATTTGCCCCGACGGACTTGCACATTTTCTACATTTCGTGGGCGAATATGCGGGAAATCTGCCCCTATACGTTACAGAAAACGGCATGGCGAACCCTGACAGCCCCGACCAACCGGACGATGCGCGCATCGCCTATCTGAACGCGCATCTGGATGCGGCGCGCGACGCGATGGCCAAAGGGGCGAACCTGAAGGGCTACATCATCTGGTCGCTTCTGGACAATTACGAGTGGTCCCTTGGCTATGAAAAACGCTTCGGGCTGGTGCATGTTGATTTCGAAAGCTTGCAACGCCGCCCCAAAGCGTCTTATCAGGCGTTGCAACAGGCGTTAGCGCGAACATAGCGCGGGCGCGCAACCCAAGGATTGGTCATGGCAGACAAGGATTCAGCGGTTCTGGTGGCCGATGTCGGGGGCACCAACACGCGCGTGGCGCTGGCGCGCGGCACCGCGATCATAGCGGGCACAACCGAGCGCTTCCGCAACGCAGAGCATTCGGGGTTGGAAACGGTGCTGGCGGAATACCTGTCGAAACACCGCAGCCTGCCCGCGCGCGCCGCCATTGCCTTGGCCGGTCCCGTGCGCGGCGAGACAGCTGCCATGACCAACCTCGGCTGGAGCATGGAAGCAAGCGCGCTGCAGCGCATGACCGGCATTCGCAGCGTCGCCCTTCTGAACGACCTGCAAGCCCAAGGTCATGCCCTGCACCATCTGGGCGCCGACCACCTGCGCATGATCCGCGAGGGGCACGCCGGGGGCGGCACGCGACTGGTGATCGGGCTTGGCACAGGCGTCAATGCGGCACCCGTCTATCCGGCGGGCGCGGGGCATATCGTGCCGCCTGCTGAAGCGGGTCATATCCATCTGCCACAGCAAACAGACGAGGACCGGCACCTTGCCCGCTGGCTGACAGCACGGCGCGGCTTTGCCTCTGTCGAGGATGTGCTGGCCGGTGCCGGGCTGGAGCGGTTGTTTGCCTACCACGCCGAGCAGACGGGCGGCGCGCAAGCCCGCGACGCAGGCGCGATTATGGCGGCACTGGCCGAGGGCGATGCGCTCGCCACCCGCACAGGCCGCCACTATGTCCGCATTCTGGCGCAATACACCGCAGATCTGGCGCTGACCACGCTGCCCTTTGGCGGCATTTACTATATCGGTGGCGTTGCGCGCGCCTTCACGCCTTGGATGGCGCGGTTCGGGTATGACGCGGCCTTTACCGATATGGGTCGGTTTTCCGACCTTGTGGCGCAATTCCCCGTGGCGCTGGTCGAGGATGATTTCGCAGCCCTTACCGGCTGTGCGGCGTATTTGGCCGCATGACCCCTTGCCGAATAGGGCCCTTTGCGCGAACGCTAGCGCATGGAATGGCGTGACGAGGCAATCCTTCTGACAACCCGCCCCTTGGGCGAAGGGACCGCGCTGATCGACGTGTTCAGCGGGCTGCACGGGCGCTATGCGGGCGCGTTGCGCGGGGGTGCCTCGCGCAAGATGGCGCCGCTGTTGCAACCGGGCGCGCAACTTGATGCAACATGGCGCGCGCGGCTTGACAGCCAGTTGGGCGCGTTCACCATAGAGCCGTTGCGCGGCCGGGCGGGTCCGCTGCTGGCAGACCGGCTGGCGCTGTTGGGGTTGGGTGCGGTTTGCGCACTGACCCGCTACGCCTTGCCAGAGCGCCAGCCCTACCCAGAGCTTTACCGCCATACCCTTGCGTTGCTGGACCGTCTGGGCCAGCACGGCTGGCTGCACGACTACGCGTTGTGGGAACTGACCTTGCTGGAGGAAACCGGCTACGGGCTGGACCTTGGCCAATGCGCGGTGACAGGCGCGACCGAGGGGCTGGCCTATGTCAGCCCGCGCACGGGCCGCGCGGTCACACCCGAAGGTGCGGGCGACTATGCCGCGCGCCTGTTGCCCTTGCCCAACGGCCTGAAAATTGGCGGCACGCTGGATGCCGATGACTTGCGCGCGGCGCTGGCGCTCAGCGGCCATTTCCTGACCGACTGGTTGGCGCGCGCGATGGACAAGCCTTTGCCAGAAGCCCGCGCACGGCTGGTCCGCGCAGTGGCTTGAGACCACACCGGCATTAAAAAACCCCGGCCATTGCGGGCCGGGGTTTTTGGTTTAGCGTGAATGCGCTCAGACGACGCGCACTTGTGTGCCGACCTGCACCAGTTCATACAGGTTTTCAGCATGCGGATTCAGCATACCGAAACAGCCGTTTGACGCACGCCGCCCGATCTTGGCGGGATTGTCGATGCCGTGGATACGGTAATACTGCCAGCTTAGGTTCATGGCGCGCGACCCGAGCGGATTGCGCGGGTCAGCCCCTTCAACACGCACCGGCAGCGAGGGATCACGCTCACGCATTGACGGCGTGGGGATCCATGTCGGTTCAAACCGCTTGAGGGTGATTTCCGAATAGCCCCGGCGTGTGAACTCTTCCGACATCGGCACCGAACACGGGTGCACAAGGTAGACGCTTTCATCCTCTGACCAGTAGTGCAGCGCCCGCGAGTAGGTGTCGCACAGGATCGCGCCTTTGCGCAGCGATTTGAAATGATCCTTCCAGTGGTGGTTGCGGAACCCCATCACATTGCGCGGGGCGGTGCGAATATTCTGTTCGCCCTCGTATTCCGGCAAAGTTTGCGCGCGCAGAACAGCAGGAGCCGCGACTGCGCCCAGCGCAACAGCCCCCGACCCCAATAGCGCGCGGCGCGAGAGTTTATCCGTCATGCCATAGTCCTTTCCATGCATTTGCAGCCGAAATGCCCTTTGTGGCAGGATAATAGCAAGTCACGACCTCGTGCGGAAGACGGGTCTGTGGCGCGGCTGCATCGCGCATGGCTATATCATGCGCCGCAATAGGCGCAGCACCCGTCCGGCGACCAACCCGCCCAAGGCGGAAAGCGCGGCGCCCGCGCTGGCGAGCAAGGCCAGCACCTCGTCCGACAGGCGCAGGCCAAGTCGAATCAGCCGTGATTTGCCCAGCACTTCCAGCGCCGCGGTGCTGCGCGGGCCGATAGCGCGCGCTGTGCGGGCCAAGGCACGCGCCTCTGGCAGCGTGTCTGCCGCGCCCAGCAGGTGGAGCGTGCCGCGCGTGCCCGCACGCGCCCGCATCACGCCCAGATCATCGGTCAGGCGCAGCGCGGGGCCAAGCGCTTCGGCGCGGGTGGCCCGTGCCAGCGGTGCCCCTTTCGCCAGCGCCCCCCAATCGACACCGTTGCGAAACGCGCGTGTGTAGACCCGGCGCAGGTCGGGGGCCAGCCGCCCCATCCGGTGCGCGACCCGCATCAGCCCCGCACCTGCCTTGACGGTGTAGGATGTGCCCCCTGTGGCCACGACCAACGCCGTCGCGCCAAGGCCGATAAAGGCCAGCGTCACGTCCAGTCCGTCCACATCCGCGCCCTGCCCCAGTGCCAGCCCTTCACGGCCCAGCACCAGTAGATCGCCCGCGAATGTCAGGTTTATCCCCAGACCGCAGGCCAGATCGGGACCAAGGGTGCATTGCGACAAGTCATAGGCACAACGGCTGCACGCGGTGGTGTAGGACCAAAGGCTGAAATCCTCATCGCGGGCTGCGTCGACACGGGTTTGCAGATCCGGTGGCAGGACGGCGCTTTCGGCCAAGAGCGCGTCGATCACATGCCAGTTGCGCGGGGTTTCAGACAGCCGCATGTCCAGCAATTCGGCGACCCGCGCGGGCGTGGCGGCACGGGCAATCGCGGTGGTGTAGACCTGTTGCAACGTATCTTCAGCGCGCTCGACCCACCAACCGCCACCGCGCCAGAGCGCGACCGCCTGCCAGCCGCTTGCCACCGCCAAGGCGAGGGCAAGCGCACCCAGCAGGCGGCGCAGCCAAATCATGTCATGCCGCTTGGCCGCGTGCGGATCAGACCGACAATATCGTAGCATTGCTCCAGAATCGGTTGCGCGATGGCATGCGCGCGCGCGGCCCCATCGCCCAAAATGCGGTCAATCTCTGCCACATCCTGCATCAGGCGGGTCATTTCCGCGCTGATTGGCGACAGCTTGTCGACCGCAAGATCGGCCAGCGCGGGCTTGAACGCGCCAAAGCCCTGACCGCCATATTGCGCCAGAACCGCGTCGGGGGTGATATCGGCCAAAGCGGCGTATATGTTGACCAGATTGCGCGCCTCTGGCCGTTCCGCCAGCCCGTCCAGGTCCGATGGCAGGGCTTCGGGATCTGTGCGCGCCTTACGCAGCTTTTGCGCGATGGTGTCGGCGTCATCCGTCAAGTTGATGCGGCTCATATCCGACGGGTCGGATTTCGACATTTTCTTGGTGCCATCGCGCAGGGACATGACACGCGTGGCCGCGCCTTCGATCACCGGCTCCACAATCGGGAAAAACTCGACCCCGAAATCATGGTTGAACTTGGCGGCAATGTCGCGCGTCAGCTCCAGATGCTGTTTCTGGTCCTCGCCCACCGGCACATGGGTGGCGTGATAGGCCATAATGTCGGCCGCCATCAGCGTCGGATAGGCGAACAGACCCACGCTCGCATTTTCCGCGTTTTTGCCCGCCTTGTCCTTGAACTGGGTCATGCGCTTCAGCCAGCCCATGCGGGCCACGCAATTGAAAATCCACGCCAATTCGGCATGGGCGGGCACTTGGGACTGGTTGAACAGGATAGAGCGTACGGGGTCAATGCCCGATGCAATGAACCCTGCGGCCAATTCGCGCGTGGCGCGGCGCAGCTTGGCGGGGTCTTGCCAGACGGTGATCGCATGCATATCGACCATACAATAGATGGTCTCGGTGCCCGCGTCTTGCGCCTGCACGAAGCGTTTCAGCGCGCCAAGGTAGTTGCCAAGCGTCAGTCCGCCCGAGGGCTGGATCCCAGAGAAGACCCGCGGGGCAAATTTCTGGGCACTCACTGGGGCCGTGTCAGACATTGGGGGCGCGCTCCATGCTGGAAAAGCTGTTGGCAATCGCTTAGCCTTGAGGACTGACAAGGTCAACCAAGGCGCGCGCATGAGCGACGAATCCCGCCCCGCCCCCATCGTGAACCCGCTGCCATGGGCGGTGTGGTTGCTGACGCTTAGCGTGGCGGGGGTGGAACTGGTGCTATGGGCGGGCGCGCATGGGCTGGTCAACTGGGCGGGTAGCGCGGGATGGCGCGCGCAGGCGCTGGTGCTGTTCGGGATCAGCCCCGACCTGCAAGGCTGGATGATCGACAGCGGGCGTTATCCGCCAGAGAGGCTATGGCGCTATCTGGCCTATGGCTTTGTTCACCTTGGCCCGATGCAGGCGGCCTTGGTCGTGGTCATCACAGCCGCCTTGGGCAAAGCCTGTGCCGAACGGCTTGGGTCGGTCAAAGTGGTGGTTCTGCTGCTGGTCGCGCAAGCGGCGGGGGGCGTGGCCTTCGGGCTGGTGGCGGACCCCGGCGCGTGGCTTATCGGCGGCTACCCGATGATCTTCGCGCTGGCCGGCGCCTATGCGGCGCTGCTGCGCACAAAGCACGCGCTGTTCATGGTTGCGGTCTTGGTCGTCGCAAGATTGGTGCTGACCGCCGTGGCGGGCGGCGGCATGGACTGGCTGGCAGACCTGACCGCCTTGGGAGCGGGCGCGGTGCTGGCACGGGCGCTAGACGGTCCCATCCTCGTCCGGTTGCGCAGGCGTTGAGCGTTTGCGCCGGATGCTGTTGCGGATCTCTTGCGCACGATAGGCCCCGATGACCTGCCCAAGCCCCAGATAAACGACGCTGCCCAGCCCGATGAGCGCCAGCAGCGCCAGATACCGCCAGCCCGGCATCGCCAGATAGGGGGCCAAGACCAGCCCACCGACATATAGCGCCGCGCCCATCGCGGCAGAAGCAACCGCGATCCGCACCGCGCGTTTGCGCATCTGCGCGTCGGTTTGCGCCGCTGGTCCCATGCCGCGCGCCCCGCGCCATAGCTGCCAGACCATGACCCAAGCGGCAAATGTCGTGGCCCAAGCCGCCGCGACGAAGCCGATCAGCGGCATGAACCCGATGGCCACAGCGGCATTGACAACCATGGAGGTCAGCGCGAATTGAAACGGGCGTTTCGTATCATGGCGGGCATAGTAAAGCGGTTGCAGCACCTTTTGCATAACGAATGCCGGCAGACCCAGCGCATAGATGGCGAGCGCCAGCGCCGTGGCCTGCGTATCGGCATCCGTCCATGCCCCGCGTCCGAACAGCACCGCCACAATAGGCGCGCCGATCACGGCCAGAGCGACCGCAGAAGGCACGGTCAGGAACAGCGAAAACTCCATCCCGCGGTTGAAGCTGTGTTGCCCGCCTGCCGCATCACCAGAGGCCAGACGGCGCGAAAGTTCCGGCAACAGCACCACACCCACGGCAATGCCCACCACGCCAAGCGGCAGTTGATAGAGCCTATCGGCGAAGTTCAGCCATGAAATCGCATTCTCGGTAAAGCTGGCGACCTGGCGGCCCACCAGCAGGTTGATCTGCACAACGCCCCCCGCCAAAACGGCGGGCGCGGCGATGATAGCAAGGCGCTTCAATTCAGGTGTCAAAGTGGGTCTGCGGAACCGCATCGCAAAGCCCGCGCGCCGCACGGCGACCCACAAAAGCGCCAGTTGCGCGACACCCGCGACCGGCACGGCCCAAGCCAAGGTAGGCCCTATGTCCCAGCCCACCTGCCCCGCGATCAGCATGGCGGTGACGAACACGACATTCAGCAACACGGGCGCGGCGGCGGCGGCCGTAAAGCGGCCCACGGCGTTCAACATGCCCGACAACAACGCGGTCAGCGAGATGAAGAAGATATACGGGAACGCCACGCGCCCGAAATCGACCGCCATATCAAAGCGGTCGTCCTGCGCGAACCCCGCCGCCATGGCCCAGACCAGCAGCGGCATGGCGATCACCGCCAAGACGGAAAACACCAAAAGCAGCGCCGCCATGCCCCAGAACGCATCGCGCGCGAATCTTTCGGCGCCCTCGCCCGCTTGGTATTTCTTGGAAAACAGCGGCACGAAGGCGAAGTTGAACGCCCCTTCCGCAAAGAAGCGACGGAACATGTTGGGCAATGAGAACGCGACGAAAAACGCGTCGGCCACGGCGCCGGGGCCAAGATAGGCGGCGATCATGATATCGCGCGCAAAGCCGAAAACGCGGCTCAGCAGCGTCCAGAGGCCCACCGTCAGGAAACCCTTGACCAGCCGCACGGGCGCTTTCAGCGGTGCCATCTCAGGCGACCGAGCGGTCGGCGCCCGCCTTGATCGCCGCACGCAGCTTGCGCTCCAGCGTCTCTTGCTTGGATTTGGCGTGCAGTTTCAGCCCGAACATGTCTTTCACATAGAATGTATCGACAACCTGAACGCCGTAGGTCGCAATCACCGCGCTGGCAATAGAGATGTTGCTATCTGCCAAGGTGCGAGCCAGATCGAATAGCAGGCCGGCGCGGTCGCGCGTGTCGACCTCTATGATGGTGTAGATTTCCGACCCTTCGTTGTCGAAGCTGATCGAGGTTGGCACGCGGAAGGCACGCTCGCGTTTCTTGACCTTGTCGCGGTCCTCCAGCGCCTCGGATGCCACAACCTCGCCCGCGAAGGTGCGCTCTATCATCTTGCGCAGGCGCGGCAGGCGCGATTCCTCGAACGGGTGGCCGTCGGCATCCTGTATCCAGAACGCGGCGGTCGCGTAGCCATCCTTGGTGGTATAGGTCCGCGCATCGACGATATTCGCGCCCACAAGCGCCAAGGCACCGGCGAACCGCGCAAAAATACCAGGGTGGTCCGAGAGCACGAAACAGGCGCGCGTCGCGTCGCGGTCGGGTTCTGGATGCAGGTCCAGCCGGATGGTGGCGGGTGTCACATCGCGCAGAAGGTCGGCGAACACGGCATGGGTGGCTGTCGGCAACCCCTGCCAATAGGGCGCGTAATGCCGCCCCAGTTCGGTGCGACGATCTGCGGCGGGCCAATCGGCCAGCGCCGTGCGCAAGGCGCGCTTGGCCTCGTCCGAGCGGTTCTCGCGGTTCAGGTCTTCCAGCCCGTTTTCAAGCGCCCCGGCGGTTTCGCGGTAAAGCTGGCGCAATAGCTGCGCTTTCCAGTTATTCCACGTCCCCGGCCCGACACCGCGAATATCGCAGACCGTCAGCACCGTCAGCAGGTCCAGCCGTTCGCGGGTTTTGACCAGTTTGGCGAAATCGCGCACCGTACGCGGGTCAGAAATGTCACGTTTCTGCGCAGTGTCGGACATCAGCAGATGGTAGCGCACAAGCCATTCGACGGTCTCGGCTTCGGCGCGTTTCAGGCCCAGCGCGGGCGCCACGCGCCGCGCGATCTGTGCGCCCAGAACGGCATGGTCGTCGGGCCGCCCCTTGCCGATATCATGCAGCAACAAGCCCACATACAACACGCGACGGTTGACCCCTTCGCGCAAGATCCGAGAGGCGATGGGCAGTTCTTCGACCAGTTCTTCGCGCTCGATCTGCGCCAATGTGCTGACACATTGGATGGTGTGCTCGTCCACCGTGTAGTGGTGGTAGACGTTGAATTGCATCATCGCCACGATCGGCTCGAATTCGGGGATGAAGGCCGCGAGGGCGCCCAATTCGTTCATGCGGCGCAGCGCGCGTTCGGGGTTGCCGTGTTTCAACATCAGGCGCATGAAAATCTTGCGGGCTTCGGGTTCGGCCCGCAGTTTTGCGTCGATCAGGTGCAGATTGGCCGCCACCAGCCGCATGGCATTGGGGTGCATCAGATAGCCTGTGACCAACGCTTCCTCGAATATCCGTAGCATATTGAGCGGGTCCGACAGGAATTCGGCCTCATCCTCTATATCCAGCCGGTTTTGCACCACGCGCAGGCTGTGGCGCATTTTCTTGCGCCGGTTCAGGAAGTTGCGCAGCAGCGGCTCGCGCTTGACATGGCGCGCTTCAAGCTCTGTCAGGAAGATGCGGGTCAGTTCGCCAACACGCGTCGCGTTGCGGAAATACTCTTGCATGAAATGCTCGACACCGCGGCGGCCGCCATGGTCGGTATAGCCCATGCGTTCGGCCACGCCGACCTGAATGTCGAAGGTCAACTGCTCTACCGGTCGTCCCGCAATATGGTGCATGTGGCAGCGCACGGCCCACAGGAAGGTTTCTGCCTCGCGGAAGGCCTCGTATTCTTCGGGGCGGAAGAACCCGAGCGCGACCAACTCGCGGGCCTGATCGACCTCGTGGATATATTTGGCGATCCAATACAGGGTTTGCAGGTCGCGCAGACCGCCTTTGCCTTCTTTGACATTGGGTTCCAGCAAGTAACGCTGGTTGCCGATCTTGCTTAGCCGCGCGTCGCGCTCGGCCAGCTTGGCCTCGACGAAATCGGCATGCGTCTTGGCGAACAGCTCGGACCAAAGCCGCGCGCGCAGGGTTTGCGCCAGCGCCGCATTGCCATGCAGGAAGCGATGCTCCAACAACGCCGTGCGGATCGTGATGTCGCCCCGCCCAAGGCGCAGGCACTCGTCGACCGTGCGGCTGGCATGTCCGACCTTCAGCTTCAGATCCCACAGCACATAGAGCGTGGATTCGATCACTTGCTCGACCCAGCCCGTCACCTTCCACGGCACCAGAAACAACAGGTCGATATCGGATTGCGGTGCCATCTCTGCCCGGCCATAGCCGCCCACCGCCAGCGTGGCGATGCGTTCGCCGTCGGACGGGTTCGGATTGGGGTGCATCTGCGTTTGCACGGCATCCAGCGCGCTGATCACGACACGGTCAGTCAGCCACGAGTTTGCCGCCGTGAAATCGCGCGCGTCGCGCGGATGTTCACGATAGAGCGCCTCTAGCCGGGCCTGCCCGTCGGCCAGCGCGGCTTTCAGCACCGACACCAGCGCGCCGCGTTTGTCGCGCGCGCCGGTCTTGCCGTCCAGCGCGGTCGCGACATCGCCCTGCAATACGGCCATATCAAGGATCGCATCGCACTCGAAAGGGCCAAACCCTTCCGGCGCGGGCGGTTGATGGGCGGAAACGGCCAAAGGCAAATTCAGAACCCGCCCCCGCCAAAGCTGCGCGGCGCGGGGCTGATGACTACGCTTGTACCATCGCGGATTTCGGCAATCGCAAGGCCACGCTCATTGCTGCCATCGGCGCGGAACCGGAACACGCCGGTGACACCCGCAAAGCCCGAGCCTTGGGTAATACGCTCCGCTGTCAGCGCATCGGAACCACCCTGACGCAGCAACGCCCCCACCGCGGCGACCGCGTCATACCCCAAAGAGCCGACGGGGTGCGGCGCCTGACCATAGCTGCCCATGTAGCGCGCATCGAATTGGCGCGTCAGGCTGGGATCGGGCAGCGCGAACCAGCCGCCCTGCAGGCTGGAAAGCTGCATGGTGCTTGCGGGAATGTCCCACCGCGTCAGGCCAGCATATTGAAAGGTCTGGGGCGACAGCCCGTTTTGCGGCAAAAGCTCTGCCAGCAGCGGCAAGGCACCCTCTGATCCTGCGGTAAACAAAATGGTCTGGGCATTGCCCGACCGCGCCTGCGCCGTGATCCCCGGCAGGGCCTGCACCACACCTTGCTGCGAGAACGGGTAGCTCTGCACGGCGACCAAATCTGCCGCACTCCGGCTTGCCGCACGGCGCACAGCAGCCGTCGCCACTTCGCCTGCCTGATTTTGCTCTGCGACCAGCATGATCCGGCCTTTGCCCTGCGCGCTGGCAAAATCCATCAGGCGGGTCGCGGTGTTTTCAAACATCGGCCCCAGCAGGAACACGTTGCGTGACGCGGCCGAGGGGTTGTTGGAGAAACTCAGCACATTCACACCAGAGGGCGCGACCGTCTGCCCGACAGCGCGCGCGGCGTCTGCGAAAAGCGGGCCAAGGATAACCTGTGCCCCGTCGTCGACAGCTTGCTGCGCGACCGATGCCGCGCGGTTGGCATCGCCCGCCGTCTGATACACGCGCAGGTCGATTTGCGCACCTTGCAGATCCGCAACCGCCAGCCGCGCGGCATTTTCCAGGCTGGCAGCCAGAACATCACGCCCCTGATCGCCAGACCCGCCGGGCACCAACAACGCAACGGTCACGGGCCGGTCGGTATTCACACCCTGACCGCCGACAATCGGGCCCAGCCCGCCTTCGCAACCGGCCACGATCATCGCCGCCAAAAGGCCAGCGGCGACACGACGCCGCCCCATCAGTTTACCCCACATTTTCCGCATACTCCCGAACGCGCCTGTTTAACCGCGAGACTACGCAAGCCCGCGCTTGAAGTAAACGCCCCTATCGGGGCACAAGGGGCGCAACCTTGCCGTGAAAGTTCCAGCCCCATGCCTGTCATTTCCCCCGGACTGCACCTGATCGCAACACCCATCGGGGCCGCGCGCGACATCACGCTCCGCGCACTCGACCTGCTGGAAGGGTGCGACATGCTGGTGGCCGAAGACACCCGCAGCCTGCGCCGCCTGATGGAATTGCACGGCGTGGCGCTGAACGGACGCCGGGTTCTGCCCTATCACGACCATAATGGCGCGCAGATGCGTCCCAAGCTGATAGAGGCGTTGCGCGCCGGGCAATCGGTGCTCTACGCCTCCGAAGCGGGCACGCCGCTTGTCTCTGATCCGGGGTTCGGGCTCGCGCGCGCCGCGATCGACGACGATCTGCCGGTTTGGGCCGCGCCGGGGGCCTCCGCAGTCATGGCAGCGCTCTGCGTCGCGGGCCTGCCCAGTGACAGATTTTGCTTCATGGGCTTTCCACCCGCGCAGGGCGGCGCACGCAAACAGATGCTGACCGAGGCCGCCACGATCCCCGCCACGCTGGTTTTTTACGAATCCCCAAAACGCATTCATCGCTTCTTAACGGAACTCTGCGAGTGTCTGGGAGCAGATCGGCAAGCCGCACTTTGCCGTGAATTAACCAAGTTGCACGAAGAAGTCTTGCGCATGACCCTGGCTGATATGACACTCGCCATCGCAGAGCGCACGCTCAAAGGCGAAATCGTGCTGGTTGTCGACCGCGCGCCCGCCCGGGTTGCGGATGCCGATACGCTCGATGCCGCGTTGGACACGGCGCTACGCGATATGTCCGTCAGGGAAGCGGCGGCGCAAGTGGCGCAAGACCTGGGCCTGCCGCGCCGCGCGGTCTATCAGGCAGCACTCGCAAAGGAAAAAGACCGATGAACCACACCCGCAACCATCTGGCCGGCTTGGCCGCCGAAGACGGGGTTTTGCGCGACTACACGGCCAACGGCTACCGTTTTCTGGACCGACGCTTTCGCGGTCAGGGCGGTGAAATCGACCTAGTTCTGGCGCGCGGTGACGACGTCATCTTTGTCGAGGTGAAGAAAAGCCGCAGTTTCGACGCCGCGCGCGCCCGGCTGGGACCACGGCAAATCCTGCGCATTTTCGCCGCCGCATCCGAATTTCTGGGGACGTTGCCGAATGGCCAACTGACGGAAACGCGGTTCGATCTGGCCCTCGTCAACGCACAGGGCGAAATCGCCATCATGGAAAATGCACTCTGGCCGTGACCGCGCGCCATTGCAACGCAGCCCGTCCTCGTCCATCTAAAGCGCAGGTTTGAGCTTGGCACAGGACGGATGACATGGCGTTGCGCGTTGCATTTCAGATGGACCCGATCACGGCAGTCGACATAGACGGCGACAGCAGTTTCCGCATCGCGCTCGAAGCGCAAGAGCGCGGGCACGAGGTGTTTGTCTACACGCCGGACCAACTAAGCTACCGCGAAGGCCGCGTTCTGGCACAGGCACAAACGGCCACGCTGCGCCGGGTCAAAGGCGATCATGTCACGCGTGGACCGGTCACAGAACTGGACCTGGCCAAGGTCGATGTGGTCTGGCTGCGCCAAGACCCGCCTTTTGACATGGGCTATATCACGACGACGCATATTCTCGACATGGTCCAACCCGAAACGCTGGTCGTGAACGACCCGTTCTGGGTGCGCAACTACCCTGAGAAACTGCTGGTCCTGCGCTTCCCAGACCTGACGCCCCCAACCCTGATTGCGCGCGATCTGGCGACCATCCGCGCATTCAAGGCAGAGCATGGCGATGTGATCCTCAAACCGCTCTACGGTAATGGCGGTGCGGGGGTGTTCCGACTGGATGCGCAGGACCGCAACCTTGCGTCGCTGCACGAGCTGTTCAGCGGCATCAACAATGAGCCGCTGATCGTTCAGAAATACCTGCCCGCCGTGACCAAGGGCGACAAGCGCATTATCTTGGTGAATGGCGACCCGATCGGCGCCATCAACCGCGTGCCCGCAGAAGGTGAGACCCGCTCGAACATGCATGTCGGCGGACGCGCCGAGAAGGTCGCACTAACCGAACGTGACCGCGAAATCTGCGCGCGGATCGGCCCGCTCTTGCGTGAAAAGGGCCAGATATTCGTCGGTATTGACGTGATCGGCGACTGGCTGACAGAGATCAATCTCACCTCGCCCACCGGGTTGCAGGAACTGGAGCGTTTCGACGGCACCAATGGTGCGGGGCTGATCTGGGACGCGATAGAGGCCAAGCGCGCAGCCACATGAGTTGGCAACTCAAAGTCCTGCGGGTTTTCCTGCGCCGGGTCGCACGCCGCTCGCTTGCGCGCCAGCCCGATAGCGTCGCCGCGCGCAAATGGTTCGAGCGTGGCGCATGGCTGAACGCACGCGGGCGTCCCTGGCAGCATTTCACGCCCGACAGTTTGAGCGGTGTTCCCGCACTCTGGACCGCGCGGCCACCACAGGGCGCGCCGATTATCCTGTATCTGCACGGTGGCGGCTATGTCATGGGAAACCCACGCACACACGCGGCGCTTGCGGCGTATCTGAAGCGCAAGACGGGGCTGGAGGCGTGCCTGCCCGACTACCGGCTGGCCCCGGAACACCCCTTTCCCGCCGCGTTTGAAGATGCTTTGGCCGCGTGGCGCGCGCTGATTGCTGCGGGCCATGACCCCGCGCAAATCGTTTTGGGCGGCGATTCTGCGGGCGGTGGGCTGGCGCTGGCGCTGCTGGGACATCTCTGCGCGACCGGCCAGCCGCGCCCAGCTTGCGTGTTCGCCTTCTCGCCCTTCACCGATCTTACGCTGGAGGGCCCGTCGATTGTGCAAAACGCGCGCAGCGAGATCTTGCTGCCCATCTCGCGGCTGGAACGCCTGCGCGACCGTGTCTTGCAAGGCGCAGACCCGCGCGACCCGCGCATCTCTCCGCTTTACGCCACCTTTCTGGGCGCGCCGCCGGTGCTGATACAGGTCGCCCGACGCGAGATATTGCATTCGGATTCGACCCGCATGGTGCAGCATCTGCGTGCCCAAGGGGCCACAGTGACGTTGCAAGAAGGCGGCAATCTGCCCCATGTCTGGCAGTATTTCCACGGCTGGCTGCCAGAGGCGCGTCGCTCGCTGGCTGATACCGCCACATTCATACGCGCGCAGGCACCTCTGCCCCCATCAAGCGAAAGCTGATCGCTTCGGCCATATGCGGTGCGCGCACGGCCGCTGCACTGTCCAGATCGGCGATCGTGCGGGCTACCCGCAGCAACCGGTGATAGCCGCGCGCGCTCAGGCCCAGACGGTCGGTTGCGCGGGTTAAAAGCGCCCGGCCCTCGGCATCTGGCGCGGCGACCTGTTCCAGTAGCGCGCCCTCTGCATCGGCATTCACGCGCAAGTTTGCATGGCCCGCGAACCGTTCGGCCTGCGCGTGGCGCGCACGGGCCACCCGCGCCGCAACATCGCGAGAGGATTCTCCGCTGGCAGGCATGTCCAACTCTGCCAAGCCGACCGGCGGCACCTCTACCCGCAGGTCGAACCGGTCCAGAAGCGGGCCGGAAATGCGGCCCATATAATCTTCTCCACAGGTGGGCGCGCGGGCGCAAGCGCGGTGCGGGTCAGCCAGATAGCCGCATTTGCAGGGGTTGGCGGCGGCCACCAACATGAACCGGCACGGGTAGCGCACATGCGCATTGGCGCGGGCCACCACCACCTCGCCGGTTTCTATCGGTTGGCGCAGGGTTTCCAGCACGGCGCGGGGGAATTCGGGAAATTCATCCAGAAACAGCACGCCGTTGTGCGCAAGCGATATCTCGCCCGGTTTCGCCCCCTTGCCGCCGCCGACAATCGCCGCGACAGAGGCCGTGTGATGCGGCTCGCGGTAGGGGCGCGCGCGGGAAATGCCGCCTTCTTCCAACAATCCTGCTATGGAGTGGATCATAGAGGTTTCCAAGGCTTCCGACGCCGAAAGGGGTGGCAGAATTCCCGCAAGCCGCGCCGCCAGCATGGATTTTCCCGATCCGGGCGGGCCGACCATCAGCATGTGATGGCGCCCGGCCGCGGCGATTTCGAGAGCGCGTTTGGCGCGTTCCTGCCCTTTCACATCGAACAGGTCGCGCGCGCCCTTATCGGCCACCACCTCGCCCGGCTTGGCGGGTGCAAGCGGGGCCTGACCCGTGAAATGGCGGATCAGTTGCGAAAGCGAGTCGGCTGCGATGACGCGGGCGGCATCGACCCAAGCCGCTTCCGGCCCACAGGGCGCAGGGCAAACCAGCGCAAACCCCGCTTCGGCGGCGGACATGGCGGCGGGCAAGGCACCGACCACGGGCACGAATGCCCCATCAAGCGACAATTCGCCCAAGGCCACGGTTTGCGCCACGTCCTCGGATGGTAGAATATCCAGCGCGGCCAGCAGGGCCATGGCGATGGGCAGGTCGAAATGCGACCCCTCTTTCAAGATATCGGCAGGTGACAGGTTGACGGTGATGCGCTTTGACGGGAGCGCGATGGACAGCGCACCCAAAGCCGCGCGCACCCGCTCGCGCGCTTCTGACACGGCTTTGTCGGGCAGGCCAACGATCTGAAATGCGGGCAACCCCGGAGAGAGGGCGCATTGCACCTCTATCAGGCGCGCCTCTATCCCCTCAAATGCGACTGTGAACGCGCGTGCGACCATGATCCACCCCGGCTGGCTGGCCAAAGGTTAACGCGAAACTGGTTTCCAAGGGGTTAACGGCGCCACATGCACCACCGGATCACGCAACCGTGTTGACCTGCGGCGGGCTGCCGCAGAAGAAAAGTGAACCGGTGAAGCATCCGCCGCGTAGCACTTGCAAAGAAAACGCACAGCCGGGGGAAACAATGGCACTCGATTTTAGTGACGACCGCAAGTTTTCGCGTCAGGCCATGAAGGCCGAACTGCTTGATGCAGAAACCGAATTGAAGTTGGCCTATGCGTGGCGCGACCACCGCGACGAGGCTGCACTGCACCGGCTGATTACCGCGTATATGCGGCTTGCGATTTCGATGGCGGGTAAGTTCCGCCGCTACGGTGCGCCGATGAATGACCTGATCCAAGAGGCCGGTCTGGGCCTGATGAAAGCCGCTGACAAATTCGACCCCGACCGCGGCGTGCGGTTTTCGACCTACGCGGTCTGGTGGATCAAGGCGAGCATTCAGGACTATGTGATGCGCAACTGGTCCATGGTGCGCACGGGATCGACCAGCAGCCAGAAATCCCTGTTCTTCAACCTGCGCCGCGTGCAGGCGAAGTTCGAACGCGAGGCGATGGCGCGGGGCGAGACGCTTGACCCGCACCAGCTGCGCGAGATGGTCGCGCGCGAGGTTGGCGTGCCGCTCCACGATGTCGAAATGATGGAGGGGCGGCTGTCCGGCTCTGACTATTCGTTGAATGCAATGCAATCCAGCGACGAAGACGGGCGCGAATGGATTGACGTGCTGGAAGATGACAGCGAACAGGCATCGGTCGGCGTGGAACACGCACACGACACCGCGCAGCTTCGCGAATGGCTGCTTGGCGCCTTGCAGGGGCTGAGCGAGCGCGAACGGTTCATCGTGCGCGAACGCAAATTGCGCGCCGATCCGCGCACACTGGAATCGCTGGGCGATGAATTGGGCCTGTCGAAAGAGCGCGTGCGCCAGTTGGAAGCGGCTGCCTTTCAGAAAATGCGCAAGAGCCTTGAGACGCAGTCCAAGGAAGTGTTGAACTTCCTCGCATGAAATGGGCCTTGCTGAGCCTTGCGCTGGTAGTGCCCGCGCAAGCTGAACAGATCGCGCCGGACAGGTTGGATAGCCTGCCCGGCGCAGATGTCGTTTTCCTTGGCGAAGTGCATGACCACGCGGGCCATCACCTGAACCAAGCGCGTGCCATCACGTCAATGAAGCCGCGCGCATTGGTGTTCGAAATGTTGACAAAAGCGCAGGCCTCGGCCGCGCCCGAAAGCTGGACAACCGCAGAGGAATTGGCGGAGGCGTTGAACTGGGACGGCTCCGGCTGGCCCGAGTTTGCCATGTATTACCCCATTTTTCAGGCCGCCCCGGACGCACGAATTTACGGCGCTGCGGTGCCGCGCGCCCAAGCGCGTGCCGTGTTCGAGCAGCCTTTGACAGCCGTATTCGCGGGCGATGCTGCACGGTTCGGGCTGGACCACCCCTTGCCTGCCGCAGAGCAAACGGCCCGCGAAACCCTGCAAGCAGAGGCCCATTGCAACGCCCTGCCCGCAGACCTGCTGCCGGGAATGGTCGCTGTGCAGCGCCTGCGCGACGCCGAACTGGCGCGCGTGGCGGAACTGGCGCTGCGCCAGACTGGTGGGCCGGTCGCGGTAATCACAGGCACCGGCCATGTGCGCCGCGACTGGGGTGCCCCTGCTGCACTGGCGCGGGCCGCGCCAGAGGTGACACACCTGACGCTAGGCCAGTATGAAATCGCCGCGCCCGACCCCGCCTTGACCGATTTCTGGATCGTGACCGATGCGGTGGACCGCGACGACCCGTGTGCCGCGTTTCAATAGGGCTTTTGCCCACCCGCCCGACGCGCTATCCCTGTGGCCAACCCCAAGGAAAGGCCCCCCATGTTGACGGGACAGCGCATTCTGGTCACATCCGGCCCGACGCATGAACCGATTGATCCGGTGCGATATATCGCCAACCGCTCATCGGGCGCACAGGGCACAGCGATTGCAACGGCCTTGCGCGATCTGGGCGCACAGGTGATCTTTGTCACCGGCCCCGCCACGGTGCCGCCCCCCGTTGGCGTGCAGGTGGTGCGGGTGGAAACAGCGTTGGAAATGCTGGATGCGGTCGAAGCTGCCTTGCCCGTTTCAGCCGCAATCATGGCCGCCGCCGTCGCCGATTGGCGGGTCCAGAATGCTGCCGGACAGAAGATGAAGAAAACCGCGCAAGGGCTTCCAGAATTGCGATTTATTGAAAACCCCGACATTCTGCACACGCTGTCGCACCACGAAAAGCGGCCCCGTCTGGTGGTTGGGTTTGCGGCGGAAACCGAAAACGTGATCGCCCATGCCACCGCCAAGCGCGACCGCAAGGGCTGCGACTGGATCGTTGCGAATGACGTGTCGCCCGCGACCGGCATTATGGGCGGGACAGACAATATGGTGCATCTGATTTCCGAAAACGGGGTCGAGGACTGGCCACGTATGGCCAAAACCGACGTGGCAATCCGCTTGGCACACCGTATGGCAGAGGCGCTGGCATGACCGACATCACGTTCCAATACCTGCCCGATGCCGACCCGGACGTACCCTTGCCCGCCTATGCAACGGCGGGTTCCGCGGGTGCCGATATTCGTGCGAACCTTGCGCCTGCCGATCGTCCCACGGGCCTGACCCTAGCGCCAATGGCGCGGGTGCTTGTGCCCACGGGGCTGGCCTGCGCCATCCCGCAGGGGTTCGAGATGCAGATCCGCGCGCGCTCTGGCCTTGCGTTGAAACACGGGCTGACCCTGCCCAACGCGCCCGCCACGATCGACAGCGATTATCGCGGGCCTTTGGGGGTGATCTTGCAAAATCTTGGCACAGAATCCTTCACAGTCGAACACGGGATGCGGATTGCGCAGATCGTGATTGCGCCGGTTGTGCAGGCCCGCTTTGTGCGTGCCGAAACTCTGCCCGACAGCGCGCGCGGCGCGGGCGGCTATGGCCATACCGGGCTGCGCTGATGGGGTTGGTTCTGTTTCTGATGGCCGGACTATGGGCGCTGGGTTGGGCGATGAAAACGCCCGTCCGCGCACGGCTTGTCATGATCGGATTGGTTTATGCCGCCGTAGTTATCGCGCAGCTTGTGCTGCCGACGGGCACACCTTTGCGCGTGGCGACGGGTGGCGACGCGCGACCATGGCTTGTCTTGGGCGGCCTTGTCGCTGTGGGGGTAGCCTATGCCTATGGGCTGAAACGGCTGCGCAAACCCGAAGCCATCGCGCCGCCGCAACAAACCGGCCCTTTCCGAGAGGCGGAACTGACCCGCTACGCCCGCCATATCGTGTTGCGCGAATTGGGGGGCGCGGGGCAACGCAAGCTGAAGAACGCGAAAGTGCTGGTGATCGGGGCGGGTGGCCTTGGCTCTCCCGCGCTGCTGTATCTGGCGGCGGCGGGTGTCGGCACGCTTGGCGTGATTGACGATGACACGGTCGACGGGTCAAACCTGCAACGCCAGATCATCCACCGCGATCAGGACATTGGCACCCCCAAAGTGTTTTCGGCCCAGGCCGCGATGCAGGCGCTGAACCCGTTCATCACTGTCAAACCCTACCAGCGGCGGCTGACGCCAGAAATGGCGCAGGTTCTGTTCGCCGAGTATGATCTGATCCTTGATGGCAGCGACAATTTTGACACGCGCTATCTGGTGAACCGCGCAGCGGTCGCGACAGGTAAACCGCTGATATCGGGCGCAATTACGCAATGGGAAGGCCAGATCAGCCTGTTCCACCCGGCCAGCGATGCGCCCTGCTACGAATGCCTGTTCCCGTCCCGCCCTGCCGAGGGGCTGGCGCCAAGCTGCGCCGAAGCGGGCGTCGTAGCACCGCTTCCGGGTATCATCGGCAGCCAGATGGCCCTAGAGGCGATAAAAGAGATCACCGGAGCGGGCCAGTCCCTGCGCGGGCGTCTGATGTTGCATGATGCACTATTTGGCGAAAACCGCAGCGTGACGGTGAAACGCCGCGCCGATTGCGCCTGTTGCGGGTCACTCCAAGGACAGGCGTAGGCGCAAGAACCCGTTTTTGTCAGCGCCGATCACCTCTGGCGCATAATCCGCAATCAGGCGCAGATGGTCCAGCGCAGCGGGGGCCGTGCGCAACATCACACTCGCACCGGCAACCGGCAGCAGGCGGAACGGCGCGTCGGCGTCAATATGCAGCGTATCCTGCGCCTCGACATGCTCACGCAGCACATCGCGCACGATGGCCGGGTTCTCGAAACAGATCGTGTCCGGCACGGCACCCGGAAACCCGCCTGCGCCTTGAGCCCGAAAATTGTTGGTACACAAGATGAACTCAGCCTCTGCGTCCAGCGGCGCGCCTTTGTATTGCAGGTTGCGGATGCGGGAATGGGCCGGGTCTATCTCTGCCCCGTCATAGCTGAACCGGGCCGGTTGGGTCAGATCAATCTCATAGTCCAAGCCATAGATAATCTCGAAATTATAGCCCGGAAAAGCCGGATTCATCAGGGGTTGATCCTGCATGTCTGGCTGGATCTGGTTAAACGCAGACGCAGAGCGTTCCAGCCAAAGCGCAATTTGTGCGCCGGTCAGCCGCGATGCCGCAACCTTGTTGGGGTAGACATACAAATCCGCCATGCTGCGCAAGGTCAACTGCCCGGCCGCGATATTGGTGTAGTTGCGCGCGCCGCCCAGGCCCCCGGCCTTGGAGGGCGACACCGCCGACAATATCGGCAGGTCTTTCAGCGACGGGTCCATCCGCGACGCGACAAAGCCCTTTTGTGCCTGTGCCACAAGCGCGGTCGCGGCGCTTTGACCCAGATAAACGAAGAAGCTGTTGATCGGCACATCGCTTTGCCCGATAGGCTGGCGAATGCTGGCCAGAACCGCGTCATGCGCACGCTCGACAATCTTGCGCACCTTGGGGCTGCGCATGGGCTGGCTGCGATCGGCGGCCACCTGCGGAAAGTTCATAGCCGCATCGCGCAGTGCACGGGTTTCCACATGGTGGTTCATCACCCGCCAGACCCCGCCCTCGCGCTGAAGCGACAGGTCGATCACACCCAGATGCGACCCGAAAAAGCCGCTCATCACCGCCGGTTTTCCGGCAATCGTGCCGCGCTCGATATCGACCGAAGGGATATCGGCAAAGGCGCGCGACGGGAACACCTGATGGGTATGGCCCGACAGCACAATATCGACCCCGTCAATCCGTGCCAGCGGGATCACCGCGTTTTCCATGCCATGCGTATGGCGTAGCGGCCCAATGCCGGTATGGGCCAGCAGCACGACCAGATCGGCACCAGCCTCGCGCATTTCCGGCACCCATGCACTGACGGATTCGACCATGTCGCGAACGTCCAGCTGCCCCTGCAATTGCTGACGCTCCCAGGTCATGATCTGCGGCGGGGCAACGCCCAACACCCCGATGCACAAGTCGTGCATCAACCCGATCCGGTCGCTTACCTGACGGCGCAACAGGCTGTAGGGTTTGACCAGCATCCGGTCCGCGCGCGGCGTGGCCCGAAGCCCCCGCGCGATATTGGATGACACGACCGGAAACTCCGCCCGCGCCAGCGATTTTTCCAAAAACGCCAGCCCATAGTTGAATTCGTGGTTGCCGATGGTGATTGCGTCATAGCGCATGGCGTTCATGGCGGCCATCACCGGGTGCAAATCACCCTCGCGCAGCCCCATATCATAGGCAAAGAAATCGCCCACCGGCGTGCCTTGCAGGAAATCGCCATTGTCGAACAACAGGGTATTTCCCGTCTCCGCCCGCGCGCGGTCCACCAGTTCGGCCAGCCGCGACAGGCCGAAATCCGGGTTGGGACAATCGGCATAATAGTCATAGGGATGAAGGTGAACATGCAGATCGGTCGTCTCCAGTATCCGGAGATCGACCGTCTGTCTTACATCTGCAACCGGCATGAAGCGCAGCTTTTCCTGTCCCATGACATACTTTTTCTGTTTCGTATCTTTACCAAGTTGCACATCATATGAGAGATAATTTTGGCCAAGGTCGCGCAACAATGTGGCGCTTGGTCGGCGGGTGCCCTATTTGCGACAGGACGCCCCCTACTCGAACAACCTTGAATTGAGCATTGTTTCCAGATCATGACAAGCGTTTACGGGAAACAAGCGCGGCAAGAAATGGAAAAAGCGACATGATAGCCCTCGACATGGCCTTTGTCGGCACATGGGACGACCGCGCGGCCCATGAACGCGCGGGCTGTGCCGCGTTGCGCGATGGCGCAGCGGTGCTTCCGCTCTGGCGCGGCAAACCCCAGCTTGACACGGCAGGGCTGGCTTGGGTCGCCGCCGACGACCGCGTGCTGATCCACGCGGGCGATGATTGGCTGTATCTGGGCCGCCACAATGGTCAGCCCCGCTTTGCCGCCGATATCTCTGCTTGGGAACCCGACGGGCTGGATACGGCGGCGCTTGCCATGTTCGCCGACCCGTCGGAACAGCACTATCCCGGCGCGGCGGACGGCACACGATTTGGCGAGTTGCGTCTGGCGATGACCACGCTAGCCGCACCAGACGCCGCCATGGCTGCCACCGCGCGCGCCGTGTTCAACTGGCACCGCTCGCACCGGTTTTGCGCCGCCTGCGGCGCCCAAAGCGCCCCTGCCAGCGGCGGATGGGAGCGCCATTGCCCCGCCTGCGGCGCCAAGCATTTCCCGCGCACCGATCCCGTTGTCATCATGTTGGTCGCGCGCGGCAACAACTTGCTGCTGGGCCGCTCTCACGGCTGGCCAGAGGGGATGTATTCCGCCCTCGCAGGCTTTGTCGAACCCGGCGAGACCCCGGAAGCTGCCGTCGCGCGCGAGGTCTGGGAAGAAACCGGCATCCGCACCACGTCCGTGCGCTACCTCGGCGCCCAGCCATGGCCCTTCCCGAATTCGCTGATGCTGGGCTATCTGGCCCATGCAACGGACGCAGCGATCACGCTCGACGACGAATTGGAAGACGCGCTCTGGATCAGCCGCGAAGATTTGCTGGCGGTCATGGCGGGCGAGCGCGCCCATCCAAGCCCGGCGCGCAAAGGCTCTGTCGCGCATGCGACGATCCGCCACTGGCTGGCGGGCCATGTCTAGCCGCTCTTGCCTTTCGCAGACGAAGTTTGCAGGTTAAGGACATGACACACAGTCCCCTGACAAAGCCGCGCGCCATGCTCTGGAACCTGCCGAACATCCTGACCATTCTGCGCCTGCTGGCCGCGCCCGGTGTGGTGGTGCTGTTTTTGTATTTCCATCGCCCCTTTGCTGATTGGTTCGCGCTCGCGCTCTTCGGGCTGGCCGCGCTGACGGATTTCTTCGACGGCTACCTCGCGCGGGCCTGGAAACAGGAAACCCGGCTCGGGGCAATGCTCGACCCGATTGCCGACAAGGCCATGGTGGTGATCGCGCTTTTGGTCATCACCGGCTATTCGGGGATGGACCCGTGGCTCATCCTGCCCGCAACCGCCATCCTGTTCCGCGAGGTGTTCGTCTCTGGCCTGCGCGAATATCTGGGCGACACGGCAGGGCTGCTCAAGGTCACGAATCTGGCGAAATGGAAAACCACCGCGCAAATGACCGCAATCGCCGTGCTGTTTCTGGCCCTCGGCCTCGATTACACCCGCGAGGCACATTCCACCCGCCTCGATATCGACCTGCTCGACACGCTGGGCCAGATCGGCACATCCGACCTGACAGTGATCGACCTTGCCACCTATGATGGCGGGCTTGTCTGGCTCGTCGGGCTTGCGCTAATCTGGATCGCGGCCCTGCTCACGCTCGTGACCGGCTGGGACTATTTCCGCAAAGCCCTGCCCCATCTCGGAGCGAACCCATGAAACGCGATATCCTGTATTTCGCCTGGCTGCGCGAACGTGTCGGCCTGCCGCGCGAAACCATCGACACGCAGGCCACAACGGTGGCCGAACTGGTCTCAGAACTTGCGGCACGCGAAGACCGCTATGCGCTTGCCTTTTCCGACCCGGGCGCCCTGCGCGTTGCCCTCGATCAGGAACTCAGCGACTTCACGTCCCCGTTGGGCGACGCCCGCGAAATCGCATTCTTCCCCCCGATGACCGGCGGCTGAACATGCTTGATATCCGCGTTCAGGCCGCGCCATTCGACTACGGAACCGAGTGCAGCAACGTCGCCAAAGGGATGCCAGATATCGGCGCTGTCGTCACCTTCTGCGGCATCGTGCGCAACAATGACTCCGGCACGTTGCAACAGATGGAAATAGAGCACTACCCCGGCATGACCGAACGCGCGCTGGAAAAAATCGCAATGGACGCGACCGGGCGCTGGGACCTTGGGGCCTGCAAGATCATCCACCGATTCGGGCCGCTTGCCCCAGGTGAGATTATCATGATGGTCGCCACGGCCAGTGCGCACCGTGCAGACGCTTTTGCCGCTGCCGATTTCCTGATGGACTATCTCAAATCCCGGGCGCCTTTCTGGAAAAAGGAACGCACGGCCCATGGTGCAGAATGGGTCGCCGCAAAAGACAGCGACGAAACCGCGCTAACTCGTTGGTAGCCGTTCATCCTTGCTTAAATATACCGGGGTGATTGGTCCCGCAGGGACCAGAGGGGCAGCGCCCCTGAAACCAACCGCTATCACGCAAAAAGGCGGCCCGAGGGCCGCCTTTTTTCAATTTGGTCAAAACCAGCTCAGCCCTGTGTGGCGCTGTCGACGCTGACAGAAACGCCCCGGCCCATGGTCGAACTCAGGAATACCTGTTTCATGTAAGCGCCCTTGGCACCAGTCGGCTTTGCCTTGGCCACTGCATCGACAAACGCGCGGATGTTCTCGGCCAGTTTCGCCTCGTCAAAAGAGACTTTGCCGACGCCGGCATGCACAACGCCAGCTTTCTCGGCCTTGAACTGGACCTGACCACCTTTTGCCGCATCAACAGCCGCTTTCACGTCCATTGTCACGGTGCCGACTTTTGGGTTCGGCATCAGGTTGCGCGGGCCAAGGATTTTGCCCAAACGGCCCACGATCGGCATCATGTCGGGCGTTGCGATGCAACGGTCGAACTCGATCTTACCGGACTGGATGGTTTCCATCAGGTCTTCGGCACCCACGATGTCGGCGCCAGCGGCGGTCGCTTCGTCAGCTTTCGGGCCCCGTGCGAAAACGGCAACGCGCACGGCTTTGCCTGTGCCGTTCGGCAGCGATACGACGCCACGCACCATCTGGTCAGCGTGACGCGGGTCAACACCCAAGTTCATCGCGATTTCGATGGTTTCATCAAATTTCGCGGTGGCATTCGCCTTGATCAGGCTGACAGCCTCTTCCACGCTCAGATTTGCTTTGTCGGCAAAGGCTTCGCGGGCCGCTTTGACGCGTTTTGCAATTTTTGCCATTGGATTACCCTTTCACCTCAATGCCGATCGACCGGGCAGAGCCCGCGATGATCTGCATGGCGCCCTCGATCGTGGTCGCGTTCAGATCGCGCATCTTCGCTTCTGCGATTTCGCGGATCTGCTTCGTGGTCACAGTGCCTTGTACCGTGCGGCCCGGCATCGGCGAGCCTTGGGCGCGATTGCGCTTGCCCACGGGCTTCAGGCCAGCGGCCCGCTTCAGATACCACGACGCCGGCGGCGTTTTCAGGTCCATCGTGAACGACTTGTCCTGATAGTAGGTAATCACGGTCGGAATTGGCGCGCCCGGCTCCAGCTCTGCGGTGCGGGCGTTGAATTCTTTTGTGAACATCATGATGTTGATGCCGCGCTGACCCAATGCGGGGCCGACGGGCGGTGACGGGTTCGCTTTACCCGCCGGAATTTGCAGCTTTAGCTGCCCAACGACTTTCTTGGCCATCTGGCCTCTCCTTTTTATCACCTCGCCTTCGGTCGCGACCGGAAGACGTCTTGCGGTTTAGTGGTACGGTCTGACCGGGCGCGCCCAGTCTTCCTCCCACAGCAGTCATGCTTAGGTGTCTTTCGACACCTGCATGAATTCCAGATCGACCGGGGTGGCCCGGCCAAAGATCGACACCATCACCTTCAGGCGGTTGTTGTCGGCATCTACTTCCTCGACCATGCCAGAGAAGCCCTCGAACGGTCCGTCATTAACCTTGACCTGCTCGCCCACTTCAAAATGAATGAGCGTGCGCGGTGCATCCTCGGTTTCCTGCACACGGTTGAGGATCGCGTTCACCTCATCGTCGCGCATGGGCATGGGTTTGCCCTGCGTGCCCAGAAACCCGGTCACGCGGTTGATCGAATTGATCAGGTGGTAGCCCTTTGGCGTCATTTCCATTCGGACCAGCACGTAGCCGGGCATAAAGCGGCGCTCTGTCGTCACCTTCTTGCCACGGCGCACTTCGATCACTTCCTCGGTCGGCACCAGCACTTCTTCGATCATGTCTTCCATACCGGCCTCGGCAGCCGCCGTGCGAATGGCTTCCGCGATCTTCTTTTCGAAGTTCGACAACACGCTTACCGAATACCAGCGCTGGGCCATGATGCTCTTTCCTGTGCCGTGCCAGAGGGCCGCTATTTACGCGCGCGCCGCCCGGATGAAATAAAACAGCGCACCGAGTCGGTGCGCCTTTCGTCGTTCTGTTACAGCCGCCGCGCGCGGGTTTCAAGCCCTTCGCGCAGCAGTCGGTTAGCCGAACATGCCCAAAAGCGACCCAAGGCCTGTGCGGATCAACAGATCGACCAGGAAAAAGAACACGGCCGTCAGTGCAGCCAGCGCCAGCACCATCAGCGTGGTGATGACAACTTCACGCCGCGTGGGCCATGTGACCTTTGCGGTCTCGGCACGCACCTGCTGCATGAACTGAAAAGGGTTTGTCTTGGCCATGGGTCCGCCTGTCGCTTGCTTGGCCTTCACATACGCAGGCGGCGGTCCAGTTTCAAGCAGGTTTCGCGCCCTGCGTTGCATCCTGAAGCGGTTCGGTTTGCAGAAAGGTCACTTGCGCCATCGCGGCAAGCCGCGCGCAATCCTCATCGTAACGCACAAGATCAGCCGAAAGCGCGTCGGGGTCGAACGGGGTCGGGCCGGGAAACGCGTCGGATTTCGGATAGGCGGCGCGCGCCTCGCGGATCACCTCTGTCACGTCGCGCGCAGGGTCATCTGCCAAGACGCTGCGCGCATGGTCCAGCGCGCGGGCCGATGTGCCGACAAGGCGCTTGCGCTCTGGCAGGTCGAACCGCCGCCCGCGCCCGAGCATGTCGTCAAAGACCGGCAGCGCAATGGCGGGGTAATCTTCGAACCGCCAGACGACAACCCGTGCCACGCCGGGCACCGCAGCCAGCCGCCCGGCCAGTTCCGACCAGCGGAGCGCGTCAGGCGTGATCCCGGCCAGATACTTATCCATCGGATCAAACCGTCCGGCATTCTGCTGCTGCCCATGCGCCGAGGTCAGAAAGGCCAGCGGCGCGCGAATGGACAGGTAAAGAGTGACATTGGTGCAGCCCAATGCCTGCAAAAGCCGCTCCAGCCGTGCGTGCGCCGTCGGGTAGAATTGCGCATCTCTGGCCACCAGATCGGCCCGCGTGGTGCCAAGAATGTTCTCTTCAGACAGAACAAGCTTGCACATGCGATTCCGATGCAGGGCCGCGAGCAACGCCTCTGGTGGATCGGTGGGTTTGCCCGCCAGCCGGGGCAGGCGCAGTTTGCCGCGCAGCAGTTCCGGCCCGAAATACGCAATACCTTTTTGCCGCAGAATACCGCGCGCCTTGCTGAACCCGTGCTGGAGATGAGAGGTGGCGGTCTTGTGCGCGCCGACATGGATCGCCAGCGTCAGGTTTGGCGTATCCGCCGGTTCCAGACTGGCAGGGGCGGAGGGACTCGAACCCACGACCCTCGGTTTTGGAGACCGATGCTCTACCAACTGAGCTACACCCCTAAGTATGTGCCGCGATGGGTATGACAGGCCCTTGCCAAGATCAAGAGGGAAATGCGCCCCCTGCGCGGTCGATTTCAGCCGCTGCCGCGTCCAGCCGCGCCAGATTGGCCCCGCAGATCGCGACCTCATGGCGCTCTATCATCTCGATCGGCCAGTCCCACCACGCAATCTCGCGCAGGCGCTGCGCCACATCCGCCGGAAAGCGCGCGCTGATCACCCGCGCGGGGTTGCCCGCAACCACCTGATACGGCGCGACGGTGCCCCCCACAACCGCGCCCGCGCCAATAATGACACCGTCGCCAATACATGCGCCGGGCAGAATACGCGCGCCCTGCCCGATCCAGACATCATGGCCGATCACCGTATCGGGACCGGGGCCGGGCATAGAGGGCGCATTGTCAAACCGGCCATGAAAGATCGCGAACGGATAGGTCGAAAACCCGTCATGCCTATGGTTGGCCGAGGATGTGATGAACTGTACCCCGTCCGCGATCTGGCAAAACTTGCCGATGACCAGCTTTTCGGGCGAAAACTCGTACAGGTAGGGGGCCAGATGCGCGGCCCAGTCGCGCGGCGGCAGGTGCGCGCTGGCATAGCTGTAATCGCCGATCTGCCAGCGCGGATGACCAATCACCGCCTGCAGGAACACCGACCCGCGATGCACGGTGCCGTCGGGTTGCGTGATCGGATAGGCGGTCTCGGGAAGCGGAAAACTCATGATGCCCTGCAACGACTGTGACCATTATGGTTAACCGCTTGGCGCCTGTCGGGCAAGCTTGCAGGCTCACACTTCAAGAAACCCGCCCGATTGGCGCGCCCAAAGCCGCGCATATAGCCCGTCTTGGGCAAGCAGTTCGGCATGTGTGCCGGCCTCTATCACGCGGCCCGCATCCATCACTACCAGCCGGTCCATGGCCGCAATGGTGGACAGCCGGTGCGCAATGGCGATCACGGTCTTGCCCTGCATCAGCCGTTCAAGCTGGGTCTGGATCGCGGCCTCGACCTCTGAATCGAGTGCCGAGGTCGCCTCGTCCAGCACCAGAATGGGCGCATCCTTCAATGCCGCGCGTGCGATTGCAATACGTTGCCGCTGCCCGCCGGACAGCTTCACCCCGCGCTCGCCCACATGCGCGTCAAGCCCGCGACGGCCCTTGGCATCTTCCAACCCTTCGATAAAGGCGCGCGCTTCTGCCAGATCGGCAGCGGCCCAGATCTCGGCATCTGTCGCATCGGGACGACCATAAGCGATATTGTCGCGCACAGACCGATGCAGAAGCGCGGTGTCCTGCGTCACGACGCCAATCGCAGCGCGCAGGCTTTCCTGCGTGACGCCTGCAATATCTTGCCCATCAATCAGGATGCGCCCCCCGCTGACATCATAGAACCGCAGCAGCAGGTTCACGAGCGTTGACTTGCCTGCACCCGACCGGCCCACCAGCCCCAGTTTCTCGCCGGGGCGCAGGTGCAGGTCCAGCCCGTCCAGCACAGCCGGGGCGGTCTCGGTGCCCGCGTCATAGTCGAAACGCACCTGCTCAAAGCGGATGTCGCCCTTGCCCAGCGTCAACGGCTGCGCGCCTGGCGCATCCGTCACATGCCGCTTTTGCGAAAGCGTGGCCAGACCGTCGCGCACCGTACCGATATTCTCGAACAAGGCCGAGAATTCCCACATGACCCAATGCGACATGTTCCCCAGCCGCAAGGCCAGCGGGATCGCGACCGCCAAAGCGCCCAAGGCCAGCCCGTCACCCAGCCACAGCCACAGGCCCACGGCGGTCACGGCCCCTGTCAGAAGCGCGTTAAGCGTGTTGACGCTGATATCCTGCACCGCAACCAGCCGCATCTGGCGGTAGACGGTTTGCAAGAACCCGTCCATGCCGTCGCGGGCGAACGCCTCTTCGCGGGCCGCGTGGCTGAACAGCTTGACGGTGGCGATATTGGTGTAGCTGTCGACAATGCGGCCCGTCATATCCGCGCGCGCATCGGCCTGCGCCTGCGCCACACGGCCCAGACGCGGCACAATGACCGACAGCAAAATACCATAGCCCAAAGCCCAAAGCGCAAAGGGCAAGGCCAGACGCCAATCAAGTGTTGCCGCCAGCGCCAGCGTGCCGATGAAATAGGCGAGGATATACACCGCCACATCCATCAGCTTCATCACCGTTTCGCGCACGGCCAGACTGGTCTGCATCAGCCGCGTCGCGATCCGGCCCGCGAATTCGTCCTGAAAATAGCGCATGGACTGGCCAATCAGCCAGCGATGGCCCATCCAGCGCACCCGCTGCGGGAAATTGCCCATCAGTGCTTGATACATGATGAACGCGCCGATCACCGCCAGCGCGGGCAGCACCAGCAGCAAAAGCGTGGCCATAACCGCCAGACGCGTTCCTTCCAGCGCCAGAAACTGATCCGGCCCCAGCTCCGACATGCGGTCGATCAACGTGCCCAGATAGCCCAGCAAGACAATCTCCAGTGCCGCGAACAGCATGGACACAAACGACATCGCCAGCAGCCACGGGGCCAAGGGGCGCGCGTAATGCCACAGGAACGCCCAGAACCCAGCGGGGGGCTGGCCGGGCGGGTCCGCCGGATAGGCCGGAATACGGGCTTCGAAATAGGAAAACAAGCGCATGGGTCAGCCTATAGCACAAGGAGAGGGCGCGCGGTGTCCCGCACGCCCCCAATAATTGCCGAATGTAATCATTCGATGATTTTCGACACACCGTTTCAGGCGCATCGCAACATCATCATTCGATGATTTTCGACACACCGACTTTGGCGCATCGCAACATCATCACTTGATGATTTTCGACACGACGCCTGCGCCGACGGTGCGGCCGCCTTCACGGATGGCGAAGCGCAGCTTCTCTTCCATGGCGATGGGCGCGATCAGCTCGACCTCGAATTTCAGGTTGTCGCCCGG
>NZ_UIHC01000014.1 GCF_900499075.1 Roseinatronobacter ekhonensis
TGATCAGAGCTTGAAGCTCAGCACGGTCGGCGGGGCCAAGGTAAAGGCAAATGTCATTGCGTCTCATGTCCCGAATATAGCACATCAGGCCCTCAATGGGAATCCTGTGTCAGGTGGGGAACACTAGATATCGGCATAGTACAGCGCGCTTTCAGCCACTGCTGGCGCGGAGTGGTATGTCATCATTCCCGCCGGACGGAACAAGCCAGAGCCGCCGAGCATGGTCGCCAGATCAGCCACCATCGGATGGGGTGAATTGCCAAGTTTCACGGTGCAGTCGGGAAAGGCCACCCCGGCGGTTTTCGCACTTTCCAAGGTCATGCAGGCAAACTGTCCGAACACATTCCGCCGCGACGCCACAAGCCGTTGCGACGCCGGATTGGTCGCCGCATGCGGATACAGGCTGAAATCGATGATCTCTGACTGGTTGGACCCGACAACCCCCGGCCCACCGACAAGATCATCCACCGACAGGCTGAACAGCGCGCTTGTCGCAGGCTCCGCCACCGGCGCCGGAATTGTAAACTCCCATGATGTTCGGCCGGGATTGTTCGGGGCCGGATTCTGGTAAATGAACGGATAGGTCATGACCTTGTTTTCACCAAAATTATGCATGCCCCAATAGACCGCGATCCGGTCATCACAGGGCACCCATAGGCGGTAATTTCCAAGCGTCTTGGTATGGTCGCGCCCTTGTATGAATTGCGAACTGGTCAGGCCGAACGGCGTTTGTGCCGTTTTCGCCGTCGCGTAGGACACGATGTTGATCTCGCATTCATGGGTCGGTTCGATGCCCATGCTGGCGGGTGCCGGATCGGCATAGGTGATGGGCTTCAGGATATCAGCATAGGACTGCGGGTCATTGACCCCGGAATCGGACGAATAGCTCATGAAATTGATATTCATCAGCCCGTAGTCCTGCCCACCTTCCGCCAGATCATCAAAGGGAAACGCCGCCAGAGCGTTGGACTGCTTGGCCAGAATCTGGTTCAGGGTTGCGATTGGAACCTTTAGGTAAACCCAGATGGCTGAAAACGACCCATACAGAAAGGGCGGGTTTCCGACGGCGGGAATCTTGTCGCTGACTGCATTGGCTTTGGCCATTCGTCTCTCCTGACTTGCGTGTTTCGGGCCTTTGGATGCCGATGCTTGCGACCCAGCCCTGTCGCGTTATGCGCCCCCTGTCGACGGCCCTGTCGGGATCGTTTCCAGCAAACGACGGGCCTTTTGATGGTCCAACGTTAACCCGCCATCCTGCAAAGCTGGCAATAATTTTTCCAATTTCGGTGCCGCGTCAGAGCAACCGCGAAGCTTGTGTTGCAACCCTGTCAGGCTGGTCAGGGCGCGGGACTGAAGCGCAACGCTCCCGCATTCCCCCGCTATTGCTGCGGCGGATTGGAAAAGCGCTTCGCTTTGGCCGCCATTTTCGGACGTCTGGGCGAACAAGATCTCGCCGCGCAGTCGCAACAATTCGGGCAACCAGAACCGCTCGTTGGTTTCGTCGCAAAAGCTTCGGGCTTCGTCCAGAATGCCAAGTGCCTTGTCATGCTCGCCATTGGCCGCCAGCAGGTCTGCCTGAAGATACAGAAAGTAGCTTAGCCCCAGGCGCGAGCGGGTATCCTTCCAGTCTGCAATGCCGGCGCTCAGCTTTTCCACGCCGACATCATACGCGCCGCATAGATGCGCGCGCGACCAAGCCGCGATCACCTCTGTCCAGCCGATCCAGAATTGGAAACCGTGCCGTTTTGACAGCACGAACGCCTCTTGCGACAAGTCCAACGCACGTTGCAGGTCGCCGCAGAAAGCATGCGTCCAAGATGCAAAGCAGATCGCAAAGGCGGTCGAAAACGGGTGTCCGGTCTGTTTGGCGGTTGTCATGGCTTCATCCGAGACGCGCCGCGCCGTATCGGCATGCCCCAACTGCCAATGCGCCCAGCTTGCATAGCCCAGCGCCGCAACCTTTATATCCACCACATCGAACTTGAGCGCCTCTGCGCGCTCTTCATCCGTCATCCCGGACTCGATCACATTGGACAAGGCATCAAGCGCGGCATGGGGTTCACCGCAATAAAAGCTGGCCGCTCCCTTGGCGCGATAGCCCGCGGCCATTATCAGGCGGCTTCCGGTCGCGCGCGCCATCTCTGCCAGATTTTCGCCGTGCTCGATGGCTTTGGCATAGCGTGCACCCAGCAGATGATACCGCATCAACCCGTATGTCACGGGGAAGATCGCAAAATTATCATGCTGATCGCGTGCCAGTTCGCGGGCGCGTTCATACGAGCGGTTGACATGTTCATGCGAATAGCCAAGTGCGGCGGCCTGCGGCACAGCCAGCATGACCAGCAATTCGAATTCCTGCGCGTCGCGTGCATCGCTATGCGGGGTCTTGGCCAACGCCGCCAACGCGTTTTCCAGATGGTTGATCGCCTCCAGACTGGCCGATGACGCAAGCGCACGTTCGGCAGCGGTCACGAAAAACGGGAAGGCGCGCGCGTGCTCGCCACCGGCGGCGTAGTGATACCCAAGACTTTCGGGTTCATTGCTGCATACGTCCGGCATATGCTCTTCCAGCGCGTGCGCAATACGCCGGTGACACTCGTGCTGCGCCGTCTTGAGCAGTGATTGGTATGCCGCATCCTGCACAAGGGCATGTTTGAATTCGTAGCTTGCCTGTGTGGAACTGCCCTCACAATAAATCAGCTCTGCATCCAGCAACTGGTCCAGCGCGCCGCGCAGTTGGGCATCCCGATACCCAGAGACATGGCGCAGCAGGTCATGCGAAAAGCGGCGGCCGATCGTTGCAGCGATCTGCGCAATTTCCTTGGCGGATGGCGACCGGTCCAGACGCGCCATCAGCGAATCCTGCAAAGAGGCGGGGATCGCCTGTTCCATGTTCGCGCCACTCATCCGGTAGCGACCATCGACATCCTCTACCCACCCGGATTCGAGCACCATCTGGGTCAGTTCTTCGGCATATAGCGGAATGCCGTCCGCACGCTCTACAATCTGTTCCAGCAGACGCCTTGGCAGTGTTTTGCCGCCCGTCATGGCGTTGACCAGATTGATGACTTCGGCCCTGCGAAACCGGTTCAGGGAAAGCGATGTGACATGCGACATGCTCTGGAAGGGCGGCTTGTAATCCGGGCGGAAGGACAGCAACAGCAGCCACCGCTTGGTCTTGAGCTGTTCGATGAAATGCGAAATGACTTCCAGCGTGGTCGGATCGCACCAATGGACATCCTCGAATTCCATCAGCAAGGGGGTTGCGTCCGCCAGTGACTGGTAGAAATCCAGAACGGCAGAGAATGTTGCGCGCTTTATCTCTTCGGGGGCATGGGCCAGCCAGTCCGCCGTCGTATCCGTTTCGACCCCCAACAGGTAGGACAGGGCCGGCAGATGATGCGCGTGACCTGGCCGCAGGGCGTCCTTGATCAGTTCTAGGTTTTCGCTGCTCGCGGCCTCCTTGCGCAGCCCGAAGCGCCGCTGCAATTCCTCGGCAATCGGATGCATGGCCGAATGCTGGTGAAAGGCAGAGCCGAAAAACCGGACAATATTCATGTCCTCGTCGCCCAATTGGCGGTTGAAGCTGTGCAGGATGCGGGATTTTCCGACACCTGCCTCGCCGCTCAGCATCATCACCTGACCATCGCCGCTTTTGGCGGATGCCCAATGCTGCTGAATCAACCCAAGCTCTGCGGTGCGGCCGATCAGGGGGCGGGCATTTTCCCTCTGACTGCTGGACAAGGTCGTGCCGTCCAGCATATCGCCAGTAACTGAAAAGCAGTTTACAGGCTTCGAGAACCCTTTCAGGTCATGGGCACCAAGGTCGGTGAACGCAAATAGCCCTTTGGTCAGGTTGTGCGTGGTCCGGCTGACGACGATCTGGCCGGGCTGGGCAATACCCTGTAGTCGCGCCGCGAGGTTGGGCACATCACCGATCACCGAAAGCTGTTCGCCCAAGGCCCCGGCCCCGTCACTGCCGACGACAACCTGCCCGGTATTGATCCCGATGCGCAGGTTCAGCTTCACATTCAGGGCGGACAAATCGGGATGGCCACCAGTGATCGACCGCAGCATGTCCAGCGCGGCGCGAATGGCGCTGCCAGTCGCATGCTCATAGGCCACAGGGTAGCCAAACATGACATTGATGCCATCGCCCAGATACTGCATGACCGTGCCGCCGTGGCGCGCAACGATCTCAGAGCAGATTGCGCGGTAGGTCGCCAGAATGGCACGCAGGTCTTCGGGATCAAGGGCTTCGGCAAGCTGGGTAGACCCGACAAGGTCGCAGAACAGAACCGTCAACTGGCGGCGTTCCGCAGCCCTTAGCGCCAGATTGGACGACAATGGCTCGGCCACCGCCCTGTCACCACCCGCGTGACCTGCCGCGTCAAGAGAGGTCTTGGGCCGCGCGCCCGTATCAGTAGCTGTTCCACATTCAGGGCAAAACCGGTTCTGCGGTTGCAGCACCGCCGCGCATTCGCGACAGGCCAAAATGGCTGCAAGCCTGCTCCCGCAATGGTCGCAGAACTTGGCAGTTTCGCCGCACTCGTTTCCGCAAGACCCGCACAACAAAGACCAAACAATCCCAAGTTGTCTTACCTAGGGGAAACCGTGACGCGGCCAAGACCCTCGGTCAAGTCTAGAATTCGCCCGCCTGAGCAAGGCTTTGTGCGCAAACGACGCCTACCAGGTGCGACAGGCGGGGCGCCGGGTCCGTTGCGGCGCGCAAGCCCGGACAACCCATCGCCGCCAAAGAAAGATTTTGATTTTCGTCTGGCGGGCTGTTTTACACAGTCGGGAATGACGAAGGGCCGACAATGGGGAATTTTTCGACCGACCAGCTTTTCGATGCCGCTGGCTTGGCTGGCGTAGTCCTGTATCTCGGCTCTTACGCGCTGTTGCAACTTGGCGTTTTGCGCGGGAACGGTTACGCTTATGCGACCCTCAACCTGTGCGCGGCCAGCATGGTTCTGCTTAGCCTGACCGTCGCATTCAACCTGTCATCGGCAATCATCCAGATATCTTGGATCGTCATCAGCATTCTGGGCATTGCGCGCTTGGTCTGGGTCAACCGCAGAGTCCGCTTTTCCGATGAAGAGCGCGGCTTTCTGGCCGATGCGTTCCCCGACATGCCAGCCCCGATTGCGCGCCGCTTTCTGGACAGCGGAACCTGGATCGATGCCGAAGCAGGCGGCCAGCTTATCGAAGAGGGCGAGCCGGTCCAGAACCTGTTTTATCTGGCGCGCGGCAAGGCCGAGATCAGGTCCGGGGGCAAGCCGATCAGCACAGTGGAGTCCGGCTTGCTGGGCGAAATGAATGTGCTGACCAGCGGCCCGGCCTCCGCCTCTGTTGTGGTGGTGAATGCGGCACGGGTTTTCGTGATTTCCGGCGACACGCTCCGACGGATGGCCGCACGCGACTCCGAGTTTCGGATCTTGCTGGAAAACGGCATGAGCAGCGATACAGGGCGCAAACTGATGCGGGCCAATCAACGCCTGTCGACGATGACCGGGGATCGGGCATGAGTGTCGCGACAGTGCTTGCGGGGCTGGTCCTGTTTCAGATTAAACACTACTTGGCCGATTTTCATTGGCAGACCCCGTGGATGCTGTCGACCAAGGGGTTTTATGGCCATCCGGGCGGCTTGGCCCATGCCGGTCTACACGGCCTGCTTACCCTGCCTGTGCTGGTTGTAATCGCACCCGTCATGCCGGTTCTTTTTGCGCTGCTGATTCTGGCCGAGATCGCGGTGCATTATCATATTGACTGGATCAAGGCGCGCCAGACGACCCAGCGGGGGATACATGAAAACAACCCTGTGTTCTGGCGTTTGCTGGGGCTGGATCAGGCGGCTCATCAGCTCACCTATATCGCGATTATTGGCGCGCTGGTCACGTTCGGGCCGTAGAATGTCCGACCCATGACTGCAGCGTCAGAATCCCGCACGTTCAATCCGTAAAACCATGACTAAAACCAGCGCTTGGCCATGCACGGCGCTAGCGGACGTTGTCGCGCAGTGCTTTTCTTTTGCGAACAGATTGGCATAGTTTCCCGCATCGGACCGATGCGATAACCCCGGCACTGGGAAAACATGGACAGTGAGCGCAAGACCTCGAAGGATGCGGCAGTAAGACGGAAGCTGGAAAAGCTGATCGCCGAAGGTCGACATGGCGACAGACTGCCCAAGGTGCGCGACCTCATGGTCGAATTCGCGACATCGCAAAGGGTTGTCCAAAGAGCGTTGGAGCCGCTGCTCGGACTTGGATTGATTGACGCGAAGCCGGGCGCGGGGTTGCGGATCGCACAGCACCAAGATGCACCCGAAACCGCCTATAGCGTTGATTGCCTGATCTTGTATCGGGACTCTGAAAGCAGGCTTGCACGGCGCTTGCTGATAGAATTGGTCAATCGCCTGCGCCGCAATGGCTACCGGGTCGAAATGAAAGGCTTTGACGACGAAGCCGATGTGCTGGACCATATAGATCGGCGCGGACGGGTTCGTTGCTGCCTGCTGCAAACCAATTTCGAGGTCGTTTCCGTCAGGTTCCTTGCCCGTATTCTGGAATGCGCCGATGCGCTGGTCGTGGATGGCGTGTCGGTCACCGGCATTGATGCGGATGTAATCGGCACCAACTGGCGCGAGGCGCTTTCGGTCGGATACCGGATACTGCAAGATCGCGGGCATTCGCGAATCGGGTTTCTTACCTCGGCACATGACGCACGCCAGATCGCGATGGCGCGGCGAGAGTTTCTACTTCTCAGCGGATGGGAGGGGCCGTCACCCCATCCCCGCCTGTATACAGTCGGGGCGTTGCCGGGCTCCTACCGTCATGCCGATCTGGTCCGCGCCCTGCCCGACAGCGCGACCGAACCCGATGCCTCTACAGCCCTGATTGTCTGGGGGCTGGTCGAGGGACACATGCTGGACGCCGCGCTTCAAGAAAAACGCCTGAAGTCGGGGGTGGATGTCAGCCTTCTGCTGCTTGGCAGCGTGGATGTGCCGTCCGAGCATGTCAGCCGGTTCGATATCGTCGGCAATTCGGACCGCGAAAAGCTCGACCTGTTCACCGAGGTTGTCACGGCACGTCTTGTGGGAAGCACAGAGCCGCCGCGCACGCATTACCTGCCGATCTATACCCATATGAACGGTTCTATTCAGCTTCTGGATGCCACAACGCGCGACTAAAGTGAGTATAAGTTACGTTTTCACATGACTTATACTCACCTATCATCGACCCCAATGGATCGCAGGGGGCGTCATGGCATCATCCAAGCCGGGCTTTGGAATAGCAATCATCGGCGCGGGCGAGCGCGGTGTCTATTTCATCGGCAGCCGCATTGCCGAAGCGGCCTCTGACACGGGGCTTCGGGTGGTCGGCGTCTTTGACAGGTTGACCGACCGCGCGACTTTGGCCGCCGCGCATCTGAGCACGATTTACGAGTCTGGCGGACTGGACCATCAGGTGCAGGTCTTTGCCTCGCTTGAAGACGCGTTGGCGGACCCGTCGGTAGATCTTGTCATCGTGACCACCCACACTGACAGCCACCGCGAACCTGTGGAACGCGCCGTCGCCCATGGCAAACGGGTTTACCTGGACAAGCCGATCTCTGTCACGCTCAGCGATGCAGAGGCGATCGCACGATCCGAACGCAGCGCGGGTCAGCCGATCATGATGGGCTTCACCCGTCGATATGAACAACCATGGATCGAAGCTGTGAAAATCGCGCATGGTGGCCGTATCGGAACGCCGCGCATGGTGCTTTTGCGCTCGATTATCCCCTACACCCGCTATTTGCAGCTTTGGCATCGCAACGAGGCGCGGTCTGGCGGTGCCCTGAACGACAAGGGGTCGCACCATTTCGACGTTTTGAACTGGATCGCGGATGGCGCGCGGCCCGTCCGGGTCACAGCGACAGGCGGTGTGTCGGGCATCTTCGCCCCCGATCCGACCGCGCCCGCGCGCTGTAGCGAATGCGAACGCGATTGCCCTTACCGTCGCCATGAAACCCTGATCGACAAGTTCGAAGGCATCGGCCGCGTCCCGAATGATAGCTGGCGCACAGCGCATGCCGTTCATGACCGCAACGATACCTGCGTCTATCATCCGGGCGCGGATATAGACGACCATGCCGTTGTCACCGTGCAATATGACAGTGGTCTTGTAGCGACCCTATTCTTCGCGATTTTCGGACCTTGGGCAACGGATCAGGAAACTCTGGAAATCGTCGGCGACAGTGGGCGTCTGCGGATGGAGCGTCATAGCGGCGACATCGACCTTGTCGAAAACCATGGCCACGCGCGCTCCGGGATTCAATTTCCAAATCCGGACCGCGCATCGTCGCATTACGGCGCCGACCGTGAACTTGTGCGCAAGCTGGAAAAATTCTTGCAGGGCGAAGTGCCTCCGGTGGGTGTGGCCGAGGGGCTTGCCTCTTTGCGACTGGTGACAGCCGCGCAGATCAGCCTGTCCGAAGGTGGCCGCCCGGTCGACCCGCGCGAGATGCAGGTCGAGGAGGCGGCCCAATGATCAATGCGTCCCTGCCAGAGCGTTTGTGCCCGCGCGCCACGGCTCTCGGGCTGCGGGCCTTTTATGGCGACATCCACAACCATTCCGACCTGTCCTATGGCCATGGCGCCTTTCCCGACGCTTTGAAAAAGGCCGCGTTGCAACTGGATTTCGTGTCGGTCACAGGCCATGCACATTGGCCCGACATGCCGGTGGATGACCCTTCGGTTGCCCACATTGTAGAGTTTCATGTGAAGGGGTTCGCCAAGCTGCGGGCCGCATGGCCGGATCACTACGCAGTGCTGCGCGCGGCGGATGATCCCGGCACATTCACGGTCTTTCCGGGATATGAGATCCATTCTGCGGCGCATGGCGACTACACGATCGTTCTGGCCGACCTGGCGGACGGACCGCTAGAGTTGGCCGATGACCCCGCTGCATTGAAAGCGGCGCTGGATGCCCGATACGGCGCGCGCGCTTTCGCCTTTCCGCACCATATCGGCTACCGCACCGGCGCGCGCGGCATCAACTGGGACAGTTTCGACCCGGACCTGTCCCCTTTTGTCGAGATGCTGTCGATGCATGGTTGCGCAGAGCAGTCCGAAACCGAACGCGGCTACCTGCATTCCATGGGGCCGGTGGACGGGCAGTCCACCATGTCCCATGGGCTGGCGCTGGGGCATCGCTTCGGTATTGTGGGCAATACAGACCATCACAGCGGGTTTCCGGGGTCTTACGGGCATGGCCGCATGGCGCTATATGCGCCCGAACATGACCGCGATGCGTTCTGGACCGCGATGCGGGGCCGGCACACCAATGCCCTGACAGGCGACCGCATCCATCTGCTGGCGCAGATCGGCAGCAGCCTTCAGGGCGACTATGTTGCCGCACAGGATGAAGCGACACTGGGGATAGAGGCCGTAGCCGGTGGCGCGGTCGACAGCATCGACGTAATCCGCAACGGACGGCTCTGGCACAGGATCAGCCCGGCAATCACCCCGCAGCCCATCGACCCCGAAAGCGCCGAGACCTTGATCCATCTGGAGATGGGCTGGGGCGCTCGGGGCCTGCGCCACGACTGGGACGGAACGCTATGGCTGGAGGGTGGTGATATCCGCGCGGTCGAACCGCGCTTTCGCGGACCAGAGATCGTATCGCCTTTAGAAGGGCAGGATAGTGGCCACGCCATCCCGCAGATCAGCATGGACGGACACCGCGTTCGCTTTGCCGTGACCGCCGAGGCGAACCCCAACAACACAACCCCGGCCATGCAGGGACTGATGCTGCGCGCGGCCTTGACGCCGGATGCCGTTATCCAAGCATGTCTTTGCGGACAAGATATCCGCATACCGGCGGCGCGGCTGTCGCAAGGTGCCAAAAGCGGCAATCTTGGCCCGATCGACAGCCCCGCATGGCGGTTTCACCAGTTGCCCCGCATAGCGGACTGGCAATGGCACGGGGACGTGCC
Source organism: Roseinatronobacter ekhonensis (assembly GCF_900499075.1). Taxonomy (GTDB): domain Bacteria; phylum Pseudomonadota; class Alphaproteobacteria; order Rhodobacterales; family Rhodobacteraceae; genus Roseinatronobacter; species Roseinatronobacter ekhonensis. The sequence continues at coordinate 9,979 of NZ_UIHC01000014.1, forward strand.
TTTGGGCGCGCTGTCCTCTGGCGAAACGATCTATCTGCGACTGAGGCAACTCAGCGGCCAGATGGCATGGACTTCACCGATCTTCGTTCGATGAAGTTGCACCACCAAGAAGACCATAATCACGACAGGAGGTAACAATGACACTGATAAGACATCTCATGACCGGACTGGCGGGCGCGGCCTTGCTGGCGACCGGCGCAATCGCCGAGGACCTGACGATCGTTCACGGGTCCGTCGGTCGAGACCAGGAAGTTCTGCGCAGCCAGCTTGACAAATTCGAAGCGCAGACGGGTCATACCGTCACGATCGTGTCGATGCCCGAAAGCACGACCGACCAGTTTGGCCAGTACCGGCTGTGGCTGTCCGCGCAATCGACAGATATCGACGTTTACCGGCTGGACGTGATCTGGGCCCCACAGCTCGCCGAGCATTTCGTCGATCTGACCGAGGCGACCGCCGATATCCGGGACCAGTTCATTCCCTCGACGCTAGAGGGCCAGACGGTTGACGGCAAACTCGTGGCCCTGCCGATGTTCATCGGCGCCCCTGCCCTTTATTACCGGCAAGATCTGCTGGAAAAATACGGTCAAGAGGTTCCAGCCACGTGGGCAGAGCTGACAGAGACGGCGGCACTGATCCTTGAGGGCGAGCGCGCTGAAGGCAACAGCGATTTGCAAGGCTTCGTGTTCCAGGGCGCTGCCTATGAAGGGCTGACCTGCAACGCGATGGAATGGGTCGCAAGCTATGGCGGCGGTAATTTCGTCGAACCCGACGGGTCCATCGGCATCAACAATCCGCAAGCCGCAGAGGCGCTGACCCTCGCCGCGTCCTGGATCGGAACCATCGCGCCCGAAGGCGTGCTGAACTACAAAGAAGAGGACGCGCGCGGCGTGTTCCAGTCCGGCAATGCGATTTTCATGCGCAACTGGAACTACGCCTATGCGCTGGTGCAGGGTGATGACAGCCCCGTCAAAGGCATGGTCGGCGTCACCCAACTACCCTCGGGCGGAGAGGGGATGTCGTCTGCCGCAACACTGGGCGGCTGGGAACTGGGCGTCTCGAAATATTCCGAGCACCAGGAAGCTTCGATCGAGTTGATCAAGTTTCTGACCAACTATGAGAACCAGAAGGAACGTGCGATTGTCACATCGCGCCCACCGACCCTGACCGCCGTGTATAACGACGCAGATGTGGCCGCAGAGCAGCCGTTCATCCCGCTGTGGAAGCCGGTGCTTGACGGGACGCTGGCGCGACCTTCGGCAGCCGCGAAACGCAAGTATAACGAGGCGTCTTCGCTATTCTGGACTGCCGTGCACAACACGCTGTCCGGCAATGGCGCGGCAGAAGAAAACCTGTCGCGGCTAGAGGCCGAACTGACGCGCCTGCGCGGTCCGCGCTGGTAATCAGCCTTGATCCCTGTCCGGGCGGCCCACGCCCGGACACCTTTGCGGAGCAGATCCATGTCCAAGACCGTCCAGAAATCTCGCCTGTCGCGCAGCCGGACCCGGTCGGCTTGGCTGTTCCTTGCCCCGATGCTGCTGACGCTGGCCATTGTTGCGGCCTGGCCGCTGGGACGCACGATCTGGTTCAGCTTTACCGATGCGTCGCTGGACCTGATGGGCGAAGCGCGTTTCGTGGGTTTTCGCAATTACCTTGAATATGTCGCTTGGGGCGATGGCGAGGGCCAGTACTATGGCCTGCTGGCCGATGCCCGCTGGTGGCGCTCGGTCTGGAATACGATCCTGTTTGCCGTTGTCTCTGTCAGTTTCGAAACGGTCTTTGGCCTGATTATCGCGCTGGTGCTGAACCAGCAGTTCCGCGGTCGCGGTCTGGTACGCGCCGCTGTCCTTATCCCTTGGGCAATCCCGACCATTGTGTCGGCCAAGATGTGGGCATGGATGCTGCATGACCAGTTCGGCATTATCAATGACATGCTGCAAACCATTGGACTGATCGCAGAGCCGATTGCATGGACCGCCTCTCCCGATACGGCGATGGTGGCGGTGCTGATGGTCGATATCTGGAAGACCACGCCCTTTATGGCGCTGCTTATTCTTGCCGGTCTACAAATGGTGCCCGGCGATATTTACGAAGCCGCAAAGCTGGACGGCGTGCCCCCATGGCGGGTGTTTCGCAAGATCACGCTGCCGCTGATCATGCCTGCCGTGCTGGTGGCCGTTGTGTTCCGCGCGCTCGACGCGCTGCGGGTCTTCGATATCGTCTATGTTCTGACACCCAACACCGATGCAACGCGGACGATGTCGGTCTTCGCCCGCGAGAACCTGTTCGATTACGACAAGTTTGCCTATGGCTCGGCGGCGTCGACGCTGCTGTTTCTGGTGATCGCACTGATCACGATCACCTTCATCATGGCGACCCGGATGGATCTGGAGGGCAAACGCTCATGAAACCGCCCCTTTGGCAAAGCATTGGCTTTTACATCCTTGTCGGCGTTATCGTCCTTCAGGCGCTGTTCCCCTTCTATTACGCGATCCTTACATCACTGGAAGACGGTCAGGCCCTGTTCGAGGTGAACTATCTGCCGCGCGCCCTGAACCTAGCCAATTATCAGGCCATGCTGTCGGGTGGCGTGTTCGGCAAGCAGATTTTGAATTCGGTCTTTGTCGCCACTGTTGTGGTCATCCTGTCACTGTTTCTGGCCGTTACAGCCGCCTATGCGCTCTCTCGTATCCGGTTTCGCGGGCGTGGGTTGCTGCTGTTGACGGTGCTTTCCGTGTCCATGTTTCCCCAGATCGCCGTGCTGTCCGGCCTGTTCGAAGTGATCCGCTATTTCGGCCTGTTCAATTCGCTCTGGAGCCTTGTCTTCTCCTACATGATATTCACCCTGCCCTTCACGGTCTGGGTTCTGACAACCTTCATGCGCAACCTTCCGATAGAAATAGAGGAAGCTGCGATCATGGACGGGGCCTCGTCTTTCACCATCATCCGCCGCGTGTTCCTCCCGCTGATGTGGCCCGCGATGGTGACGACGGGGCTTCTGGCCTTCATCCACGCTTGGAACGAGTTTCTTTTCGCGCTCACCTTCCTGTCGACCGACAGCCAGCGCACGGTGCCCGTGGCCATCGCGCTTATTTCGGGGCGCAGCGAATTCGAAATCCCTTGGGGCAATATCATGGCCGCTTCGGTCATCGTGACGCTGCCACTGGTGGCGCTGGTTCTGGTGTTTCAACGCAAGATCGTGTCCGGCCTGACCGCCGGCGCCGTGAAAGGATAATCCATGGCGACAGTCGAACTGAAAAACGTGTCCAAATCCTACGGCACTGTCGAGGTGCTGCGCGACATCAACCTGGAACTGGAGCAGGGCGAATTCGTTGTGTTCGTAGGGCCCTCCGGGTGCGGAAAATCGACCTTGCTGCGGATGATCGCGGGGCTTGAAGACATCACCGGGGGTGAACTCCGGATCGACGGCCAGCCCATGAACGACGTGTTGCCCGCAAAACGCGGGATCGCAATGGTGTTCCAGTCCTACGCGCTATACCCGCATATGACGGTGTTCGAAAACATGGCCTTCGGGCTGGAACAGGCCCGCTTGAACAAGGCCGAAATCCGCGAACGGGTCGAGAAGGCCGCGAAGATGTTGCAGATCGAAGCGTTCCTTGATCGCAAGCCAAAGCAGCTTTCGGGCGGGCAGCGGCAGCGCGTTGCCATCGGGCGCGCGATCACCTGCGACCCTCGGGTCTTTTTGTTTGACGAGCCCCTCTCGAACCTCGACGCGGCGCTGCGCGTCGACACGCGCCTGGAAATCGCCAGCCTTGGCAAAAGACTGCCGGACACCACGATGGTCTATGTCACCCACGATCAGGTCGAAGCGATGACCCTTGCGGACCGAATTGTTGTGTTGAACGGCGGAATCGTCGAACAGGTGGGCACCCCGATGGAGCTATATGAGCGTCCCGCCAGCCAGTTTGTGGCAGGCTTTATCGGCAGCCCGCGGATGAATTTCCTGAATGGCACCGTGGCCGCCGCGCACGGGGCCGAAACCTACGGCATCCGGCCAGAACATATCAGCCTGTCGCCTGACGCTGGCGACTGGCGCGGACGCGTGATCCTGACCGAACGGCTGGGCAGCGATACATTCGTTCATGTCGAAGTCGACGGGGTCGGGCCAGTCAATGTCCGGATAGAGGGCCGCTCAGAAGTGCACGCCAACGACGAAGTCCATCTTACACCCGATCCGGCCTCTGTTCATCTTTTCGATGCGAAAGGACGGCCGATACCGGGCTGACGAAGACCATGAACACAGGCTTGAAACCGCCCAACACTGCCGCACCCAGACAGGTCGCGTAATGACCACGACACGACCCATCGCCGTGATCGGAAACGCCAATCTGGACCTGATTGGCGGCGTCTTGTCCGACTGGCCCGACAGGGGCACAGAGGTTTTTCTGGACCATGCCGACAGCCGTGTCGGGGGATCGGCAGCCAATACGGCGCTTGTGTTGCAACGTCTGGGCGCGCGGTCCGGGCTGATCGCCTCTGCGGGGACGGACACGGTCGGCCAGATGATCGCGGACGCGTTCACAGGTCCGCTTGACCGGATCGCACGGATTGCGGGGCCGACCTCTGTCAGTTTCGGCGTGCTGCATCCCGGATCAGAACGAAGCTTTTTTTCGACCCCCGGGCATCTGGACAGCTTCGACGTGGGGCAGGTTCGGTCCGGGTTGAAAGACTGGCCTTTGAACGGGGCATATGCGCTTGTTTCCGGCGCGTTTGCCATGCCGGGGCTTACCGAGGATTGCCTGTCACTGATGGCTGATCTGAAGGCACAGGGCGCGCGGGTGGCCATTGACCCCGGCTGGCCCGGTGACGGCTGGACCGTCGCGATGCGCGGCCTGATGCAAGACTGGATCGCACAAAGCGCGCTTGTCTTGATAAACGACAAAGAGCTGTTGGGCATGACGGGTGCCGACACACTGAAAGCCGCAATCAGCGAGATCGCACCAACCCTTGCAAAAGAAACCGTGCTCGTCGTCAAATGCGGGCCGAATGGCGCCATTGCGTTGGCGAATGACCAGAGTTTTGCCGCCAGCAGCCCAAAGGCCGAGATTTTTGACACGATCGGCGCAGGCGATGCGTTCAATGCCGGATACCTTGCTGCGGCGCAGGCCGGGCACGATGTGGCGTCGTGCCTTTCAGCGGGTTGCGCGGTTGCAAGCGCGGTAATCCGCGCCTTCCCGCGCGCCAAGACTGCGCTGCACCTGCCGGAGCTTTTATCGCAAGGAACCAGCGAATGAACATTCTTCTGATGATCGCAGACGACCTTGGCCGCATGGCAGGCTGCTACGGCGAAACTGCGATCCGCACGCCCAATATTGATGCGCTGGCGGCCCGCGGCACGCGGTTTGACATGGCTTTCACCTCAACCGCGTCCTGTTCGGCCAGCCGGTCGGTGATCTATACGGGCCTGCACACGCATGAGACCGGTCAATACGGACTGCACCACGACCACCATCATTTCATGACCTTTGCGGATGTGCCCACCGCGCCCCGCCTGCTGGCAGAGGCCGGCTATCACACCGGCATTATCGGCAAAGTGCATGTCGGCCCGTCAGAGGTTTACCCATGGCAGCACCGAGAGGAGAGCGGAACGCGTGATGTCGGTTGGGTGGCGGATCGGGCCCGCGCCTATTTCGGCGACCGCGCCGCCGACCGTGACCCGTTTTTCCTGACCATCGGGTTTGTCGACCCGCACCGCGACGAAACACGCGGCGGCTTCGGCAATAACGCGTTCGGGGCGCTGGACCCCGTTTTCCCCGCAGATGCGGTCCACGTGCCGCCCTTTCTGCCCGACCTGCCAGAGGTGCGCGACGAGCTTGCCGCCTATTACCGGTCCGTCCACAGGCTTGACCGGGGTGTGGGCTTGGTCCTTGACGCGCTTAGCGCCGAGGGGCTTGCCGATGATACGCTTGTGGTTTTCCTGTCCGACAATGGCGCACCGTTCCTGAACTCTAAAACCACCTTGTTCGATGCAGGGGTGCATTTGCCGTTAATCATGCACCGTCCGGGCCAAAAGACGGGCGTTGCAAACCCCAATCTTGTTTCCTTCACCGATCTGTTGCCGACCTTTCTGGATGTCGCCAATGCGCCTGCGACGCCCGGAAAACGCAAAGGCCGGTCCTTGTTGCCGATTCTAGAGCGGGCCGACCTGCTGCCGGATTGGCAGATCGTCTTCGGATCACACACGTTTCATGAGGTGACGAATTACTGGCCGACGCGGTTCCTGCGCACACCGCGCTACAAGTATCATCGCAACGTCGCGTGGCAGTTGGATTTCCCATTTTCCGGCGATCTCTACGGGTCGTTGTCTTGGCAGGGCATTCGCAGAACCGACCCGGTGATGATCGGCCAGCGACCGCTGCGCAACTACCTGCGGCGACCGCCGGAAGAGCTATACGATCTGCAAACCGACCCGCAAGAAGTGCGCAACCTTGCAGATGCGCCCGAGCATGCTGACCGTCTGGCATCGTTCCGCCAGCAGATGGAGGCTTGGCAACGCGACACCCGCGACCCTTGGCTCTATCGTGACGGGGTTTCGGTCATGGCGGTCGAGCACCATCTGGCGCATGGGCTGACCCTGCCGGACAGGTTTGATCTGGACCCTGACAACCCTCGCGACCGCTAGAACCACCACAAAGGCCAAAGTGCCGGTCCGGATCAGGGCCGCGTGGCTGGGCTGCGCGCGTCGCTAGCTGAACCCCGCCGGTTTGCCAGAAAACCCCGCTTTGTTGCGCTACTCAACATAAACTGTTGTCGAAACCGGTTTCGGAATAGATTTTGAGAGTTGGGAGGACGAATCACATGCAGGCGACAGAAACTGCGGAACCCTCGGCATTGCCCGAACGGGTGCGTATTGTGGATCTGGCCGCACAGCTTGGCCTGACCAAAGGCACGGTCAGCCGGGCCTTGAACGACCACCCCGATATTTCTGACCGCACGCGGCTGCGTGTTCGCAAGGCCGCCGAAAAGCTGGGTTACAGGCCCCTAAGCCATGCGCAGGCTATTCGCACGGGCCGGGTTCGGTCGCTTGGGTTGGTGTTGCAGGTCAACGAGCATGACGCACATCGCCCGTTTGTTGCAGAGTTTCTCGCGGGATTGTCGCAAGCCGCCTCTGCCGAGGATTGGACGCTTACCGTCGCCACCGCAGGCAGCGATGAGCAAACGCTCGACCTGCTGGACCGCCTGACGGTCGAGAAAAAGGCCGATGGGTTCATCCTGCCCCGGACAAAGCTGCACGATCCGCGCATTGATTTCCTGCGCACACGGGGCGTGCCTTTCGTTCTCTATGGCCGCACAGAAGATGCGGGTGGCTGCGCATGGTTCGATATCGAAAGCGAAAAATCCATCGAGGATGCGGTCATGCTACTGGCGGGTCTTGACCATAAGCGCATCGGCTTTGTGCCCGGCGCTGACGGTTATTCCTATGCCAAGCTGCGCCATGACGGCTACCTGGCAGGGCTGGCCCGCAGCGGGTTGTCGCATGACACGCAATTGATCGCGCCGCCCGCCATGGGGCGCGATGCAGGCGCGGCCGCGGCCGCAATCCTTCTGGACCTGCCGCACCCGCCCAGCGCAATTGTCTGTTCTGTCGATGCTGCGGCTTTGGGCGTCTATGACGCCGCGCGCCACCGCGGCCTGAAGATCGGCACGGACCTGTCGGTCATTTCCTATGACGGCATTCCCGAAACCACGCTTCTGGACCCGCCGCTATCGACCTACCGGGTCGACACGCGGGCGGCAGGAGCGCGGCTGGCTGAACTGTTGATCAAACGGTGTCGCGGGGCACCACCGGAAGACTTACGAGAATTGGGTCGCGCGGCGTTTCGGTCGCGCGGCTCGCACGGGGTTGCCCCTGCCAAGGCGTAACCCACCGAACTACGGCACCAAAGGGAGAGAGAAGAATGACACGTTTCACCAAATTGATGACAGGGACGGCACTTGCGTTAAGCATGTCGGCGCTGGCGGTTTCGGCCGACACCATCCGGTTCTGGACAACCGAGGAACAGCCCGAACGACTGGCCAAACAAGAAGAGATGGCGGCACAATTTCTGGAAATGACCGGGGTCGAGGTCGAGGTGATCCCGGTGACGGAAAGCGATCTGGGCACGCGCGCGACGGCAGCTTTTGCCGCTGGCGACCTGCCGGATGTGATTTACCACACCTTGCAATATGCGCTGCCATGGGCCGAAGCCGGAATTCTGGATACCGACGCCGCGACAGAGGTGATCGAAGATCTGGGTGTGGACACATTCGCCCCCGGCGCGATCTCTATGGCGGCGCATGAGGGAAACACCGCATCGGTTCCGGTTGATGGCTGGACGCAAATGATCATCTATCGCAAGGACCTGTTCGAGGCCGCCGGGCTGGAGGCACCTTCAAGCTATTCGAACGTGCTTGCGGCGGTCGAGGCACTGCACAACCCGCCGGAAATGTACGGCTTCGTTGCGGCCACCAAAGTGGACGAAAACTTCATGAGCCAGGTTCTGGAGCATGTGTTTCTGGCCAATGGCGTGTCGCCGGTCGGGCCGGACGGGTTTCAGCCGCTGGACGAGGCGAAAACCATCGAAGTGCTCGAATTTTACAAGGCGATCGCCGAAGCCTCGCCACCCGGCGACCTGTACTGGGACCAGTCGCGCACGCTGTATTTCAGCGGCAACGCGGCGATGATCATCTGGTCGCCCTTCATTCTGGATGAACTGGCCGGTCTGCGCGACAGCGCCCCGCCCACCATCAATGACGACCCGACATCTTCGGAACTGGCCAGCAAGACCGGCATCGTGACCAATTTCGCCGGGCCGTCCAACCCCGATGGCGCGGCTTGGGGCGATGTGCGCTATTTCGGGATCAGCGCCGATGCCGATACCGACGCCGCGATGGAGTTCGTCAAATTCTCGGTCGATGCGGGCTACGGCCAAACCTTGTCCATCGCGCCAGAGGGCAAGTTTCCGGTACGCGCGGGCACAGCCGATGAGCCTACCAAGTTCAAAGAGCTTTGGGCAACGCTCCCGGTTGGCGTAGACCGCAAGGCCCCGTTGGGCGACCTGTATGACGCCGCGATGATCGACGAAATCGTCGGCGGTCTGGATGTGGCGCAGCGTTGGGGCGTGGCCGAAGGGCAGCTTGCGCTGGCATCGAAGATGATCAACAGCCAAGCCATCAACCGCGTGGTGCGCGACTATATCGACGGTCGGGTAGATGCCGCCGCAGCCGTAGCCGCGATGAATGCGGAATTGTCCGCCATCGAGTAATCCAGACAGGGCCGCCCAACAGCGGCGGCCCTGATCCTGTCAGGAGAATTCCGATGTCAGCCGTTCCACCCAACGGAACCACGCCGCTTGCGCGGCGCGAGGCCCGGCTTGCCTGGGGCTTGCTTGCGCCGACCCTTGTCAGTGTTGCGCTGGTTGTGGTGCTGCCGTTGCTGGCGATCTTCTGGATCAGCTTCAAGCCCATCGGGCTGGCCGACCTGCGCCCGCCAGCGCCCATTTTACGCGAGAGCGTGCGCGGTGCGGGCGATGATTTGCGGGTCGAATACCGGCTGCGCAATTCCAGCCAGGACATCGAGGTCACGGGCGTTACCCTGTCCGACACATTGCCCGAGGGCGTCGCCTTGCGCGGCGACCTTCCCGCGCCCTGCACCCTGAGCGGGCGTGACCTGACCTGTCCTATTGGAACGATCGAGGGCGGCTATAATGAGCGCATCATTATCCCGCTTGTCGCAGAAGATGCCGACCGCACGGAAGAGCTGGCCGAATCCAGCCTGCCCACCGTTTCCGGCCAATCCGACAGCATCCTGACCAATACCACGTTTACGCTAGATAATTTCGCGCGCATCTTCGACGGCGACGAATTTTGGGGCGTGTTCGGCGTGACCCTGTTCTACACGGTGTTCGGAACAATCGGCGCCTTGAGTGTTGGCCTGTTCGCGGCGCTTTTGCTGAACAAATCCTTTCGCGGGCAGGGCATTTTGCGCGGGCTATACCTGTTTCCCTATGTCGCCCCGATCATTGCCGTCGCCTTTTCATGGCTGATCCTGTTCGATCCGTTCTCCGGCTCTGCCAACGCTTTACTGATCCAGATGGGCGTGACGAACGGCGCGATCAATTTCTTCGGCGAACGCCCGTTGGCGCTGATCATGGTCACGGTGTTTGAGATCTGGCGCTATTTCCCGCTGTCCTTCCTGTTCATCCTTGCGCGGATGCAGGCCATCGACACGGACATGTATGAGGCCGCCGATATGGACGGCGCATCCCCGTTCCAGAAATTCTGGTATCTGTCGCTGCCACAGCTACTGGGCATTCTAAGCGTGTTGTTCCTGCTGCGCTTTATCTGGACCTTCAACAAGTTCGACGACATCTTCCTGCTGACCGGCGGAAACGCGGGCACGCGCACCCTGACCGTCAATGTCTATGAACAGGCCTTTGCCGTGTCGAATATCGGTGCGGGTGCCGCTGTTGCGGTGGTCATCTTCCTGTGCTTGCTCAGTTTCTCGGTGTTCTTCTTCAAGTTCATGAGCCGGGAGGACGGGCTATGACGCACATCCGTCGCGGATACCTGACCGCCGCCGTCATTGGTGCGCTCTGGACGGTGGTGATCGCCACCAGCGTTGCCATAACCATGAGCTTTGCCACAGGCGATGCGTTCCGCCCGTCCGTGCTGCAAGCTCTGGTTATGGGCGCGGCTTTGGGCATGGTGCTGCTGCGCGTGCCGCAACGCGGCTTTGCCATGGCTGCCGCGGTGGCGCTGTTTGCCCTCACGCTTGGGGCCGGGTTCGGGCCGATGCTGACAGACGGTGTCGGCCCGGTAGCGCTTGGAATTGCGGCACTGCTGGCTGGGTTGGGCACGGGCTGGTCGCTGCATGTCATGTTTGCCGAAATCCGCCCCGGCACCCTGACCCGGCACGAATTCGAGGATGCGGTGATCCGTTTTCTGACGGGCTTTGGCTATATCTTCTTCACCGCGATCGTGGCGATCCCGTTCTATGTCATGGTGATGACCAGCCTCAAGAACCAGCAACAACTGGTCGCCAACCCGCTCGATTTCTCGCTGGATCTGACACAAGGCTGGGGCCTGTTCCGGTCATATTACGAGCTTTTTGCCAGCTATAATTTCGGCACCTACATGGTGAACTCGCTGTTCATCTCTGTGATGACGGTGGCCATCACACTGCTGTTCAGCGTGCCGGGGGCTTATGCCGTGGCGCGCCTGCGCTTCAAGGGGCAGGCGGTTTTCTCGCGCTCCATTCTGCTGATTTACATGGTGCCGATCATCGTGCTGGCGTTGCCCATTTATATCGGCTTTTCCATGACCGGGCTGCGCAACACAATTTTCGGCATCTTGCTGATCTATCCGGTCACGACCATCCCGGTCGCGCTGTATATGCTGCAAGGCTATTTCCGGGGCCTGCCGCAAGAGGTGGAAGAAGCCGGGCTGATGGACGGGCTGAACCGGCTGCAAGTGATCTGGAAGATCACCCTGCCGCTGGCGTTACCGGCGCTCGCAAGCGTGTCGCTGTATGTCTTCATGATCGCGTGGAACGAATTCCTGCTTGCCTTCATGCTGCTGGACGACCCGTCCAAATTCACCCTGACGCGCGGCATTGCTTCGCTCAATTCCTCCGAGATCCCGCGCCAGCACCTTATGGCGGGCGCGGTCGTTGCCACGGTGCCGATCATGGCGCTGTTTCTCGGGCTGGAACGTTTCATGACCAAGGGCCTGACCGCAGGCTCTGTTAAAGGATGACGACAATGAACCATCTTGCCCTAGACGAAGCGGCGCGCGCGATCCTGCGCAAGAACGATCAGGGCGGCTATACTTTGCCGACCTACGGACTGTATCCTTACCAATGGAATTGGGACAGTGCTTTCGCCGCTTGGGGCTTCGCGCAGTTCGACATTGACCGCGCATGGCTGGAATTGACAACGCTGTTTTCGGGGCAGTGGCCCAACGGGATGCTACCGCATATCCTGTTCCACAAGCCTGATCCGAGGTACTTTCCGGGGCAGGATGTCTGGGACACTGACGGCAAGGGGCCGATTGCGTCCTCCGGCATCTCTCAGCCACCTGTTGCGGCCACGTTCGCGCGGATGATTTATGACAAAGACCCGCAGGAAGGTCGCGCGCATATCGCGGCGCTCTTTCCCAAACTGGTGGCATGGCACCGCTGGTTCATGTCATGGCGCAATTCGGACGGCATGATTTTCATCACCCACCCGTGGGAAGGCGGGCGTGACAACGCGCCCGACTGGGACAGCGCAATGCAGGCCATCGACCCTGTCGGCGTGGATGCATACACCCGCCGCGACACTGCACATGTCGACGCCTCTATGCGGCCCACGAAAGAAGATTACGACCGGTATATCTGGCTGGTGCAGCGCGCACGGAGCTTGGGGTGGGATGACGCAAAGGTCGCGCAGGACCAACCGTTCAAAGTGGCCGACCCGCTCATGACCTTTGTTCTGCTGCGCGCCAATCGCGACCTTGCCGCACTGGCCGATGCATTGGGAGAGGATCGCCGCGAGTTGGACCGCTGGACAGCGGAACTGACCACTGGCGCGCAAGGTCTGCGCAATGACGCGGGCGTTTTCGACGGCTACAACCTGAACCTTGGCCATCACGCCGGAACGGTTTCAAACGCGTCGTTCCTGTGCTGGTTCGGGCTAGTCGAAAGCCCCAAAATGCTGGCAGAGTTGCAAGAGGCATTCGCTGACAGCCGCTACCCGGTGCCCAGCCAGAAGGTCGGAAGCGGTAGCTTCAACGCCAAACGCTATTGGCGCGGGCCGACATGGGCCATTGTCAACATGCTGATCGGGTTGGGATTGGCAGATATGGGCCACACGGCCGAAGCGGACGAATTGCGCGCCCGCACCGCAAAGATGATGTCGGAACATGGGTTCGCTGAATACTACGATCCGCTGACGGGCGCCCCTGCGGGCGGCGCCAGCTTTACATGGACGGCGGCGGTCTGGCTGGCATGGGCCTCTCCCTCGGCAGGAGGCGTGTGATGGGTTTGATCCGGTTGAATGCGGTCGAAAAATGGTTCGGCGAGGTTCAGGTCATCAAGGGGATCGACCTTGAAATCGACAATGGCGAATTCGTGGTCTTTGTCGGCCCGTCGGGCTGTGGCAAATCCACATTGCTGCGCATGATCGGCGGGCTGGAAGATATCAGCCGAGGCAGCCTGGAGATTGACGGTCGCGACGTGACCGCAGAGCCACCCTCGAAGCGCGGGCTGGCGATGGTGTTCCAGTCCTATGCGCTTTATCCCCACATGTCCGTGCGTGACAACATGGGTTTTTCGCTGAAAACCGCCGGAGCGCCCAAAGCAGAGATCACCGCGAAAGTGGACAACGCGGCCGAGGTGCTGAAGCTGGAACCTTACCTGGACCGTCGCCCCAAGGATCTGTCGGGCGGGCAGCGCCAGCGCGTGGCCATCGGCCGATGCATCGTGCGCGACCCGACCGCTTTCCTGTTCGACGAACCTCTGTCCAACCTCGATGCCGCCTTGCGGGTAGAGATGCGTCTGGAAATCGCCAAGCTGCATCACAGGCTGAAAGCCACCATGATCTACGTGACCCATGATCAGGTAGAGGCGATGACCTTGGCCGACCGCATCGTGGTGCTGGAATTCGGCAAGATCGCGCAGGTCGGCACGCCGAAAGAGCTGTATGAGCGTCCTGCGAACCTGTTCGTCGCGCAGTTCATCGGCAGCCCCAAGATGAATGTCCTACCCTGTCGAACAGATGCAGGGGCATTTCACCTGGAGGGTGGCGGCACTGGCGCTTTCGCTGGCACGGCACCCGCCGTGAACCTCGGCATCCGCCCCGAACACATCAGTTTGGTCGAGCCCGGTAAGGGCGAATGTTCGGGCGTGGTCGAAGTGGTCGAGTATCTTGGGGCCGACAGCTTTATAGTGGCCGATTGCGGCGCGTTGGGACAGATCATGGCGCGCATCCAAGGTGATAGCCCTGTGAAGCCCGGCGCAGCTGTCGGCCTGTCCTTCGATACCGAACGCATCAGTTTCTTCAGCGCGGATGGCCAGAGGGTGTAATGCGTGCCCGTCACACAGGACCGTTCTGGCCGTACGGATAGCACGGTGGCGCGCGGCCACACTCTACAAAGGCTTCAGCATATCCGGGGCAATTGGTCTCCGATCAGCATATCGACGATGCGCGCGCCCCCGAACAGGGTTTGCATGCGCACCTGACCGGGATGTGCATCGGTGACATGCCCAATCACACAGGCGCCTTGTCCCTCTGGCAGGGTTTGCAACGCCGTGACAACCGCCTCCGCTTGCTCGGGCGGGGTAAAGCAGACAAGCCGCCCTTCATTCGCCAGATAGAGCGGGTCAAGGCCCAGAATCTCGCATAGCCCCCGCACTTCGTCCCGCAGCGGCAGGACGGCTTCGTCCAGCACCATACCCAGCTTGGCGTCACTCGCCAGTTCGTTGAGCGCCGAAGCAAGCCCCCCGCGCGTGCAGTCGCGCGCCGCCCGTATGTCGGGGGCAGCCTGCATCGCTGCGCTCATAACACCGTGCAACGCTGCGCAATCCGAAGCCAGCGTGCTTTGCAGCGCGAAATCGCCGCGCGCCGCCATAATCGTCGCGCCATGATCGCCCAAAGGGCCATTGACGATGATCGCGTCGCCCGCGCGCAAATGAGCCGCGCCCAGATCCACCCCCGGCGCGATCACGCCAACACCGGACGTGGTGATGAACACGCCGTCCGCCGCGCCGCGCTCGACCACCTTGGTGTCACCCGTCACGATGGTCACACCGGCGGCCCGCGCTTCTGCATCCATCGTCGCGACAATCCGGCGCAACATCGCGATCTCGCAGCCTTCCTCGATAATGAACGCCGCCGACAGCCACAGCGGCCGCGCGCCGCCGACCGCCAGATCGTTGACCGTGCCGCAGACTGCCAGCTTGCCGATATCGCCGCCCCGAAACTCCAGTGGCGACACCACGAAACTGTCAGTGGTAAAGGCCAGCCTTGCGCCCGGCTTTTGTAATGCGTCCACCATCAGCCGCGCCTGATCCTCGTGCCCCGGTGGTTGAAACACATCGGTAAAGACCTCTGCGATCAGGTCGCGCATTGCACGCCCGCCGCCGCCATGGGCCATGGTTACATGGGTGTCGCGCAGCGCCATGCTTGCCTCTTCATCTTGCCAAAAATACTCAAAAAGATGCCATGGACCGCAGGGTACCCCGTCGGTCCATGGCGTTATTGTGCTGCCAGCCGCGCGCCACCGTATTGCCAATAGGCCGCGCAAGCCCCTTCGGAACTGACCATCAGCGCGCCAAGCGGTGTTTCCGGCGTGCAGCCCAACCCGTATTGCGGGCAGGCGGTGGGCTTGATGCGCCCGGTCATCACCGCGCCGCAAGCGCAGCCTTCGGGCTCGGGGACGTGGCGGCGTTCGGTGGCATAGCCCACGCCAAATTTCTCTTCTGCGTCAAAGGCGGCATAGGCCGGACGAATGCGCAGGCCAGAAGCGTCGATCTCGCCCAAGCCGCGCCACTCAAAGCTGGGGCGCCGCTCATAGACATCAGCGATTGCCGCCAAGGATGCCGGATTGCCATGCTCAGGCACCACGCGGGCGTATTGGTTTTCCACCTCGGCGCGCCCTTCGGCGATCTGGCGCAGCACCATGGCGACCGAATGCAACAGATCCAGCGGCTCGAACCCTGCCACGGCGATAGGCTTGCCGAATTCCTCTGCAATGAAATCATAGGGGTGCGTGCCGATGACCATGCTGACATGGCCCGGCCCGACAAAGCCGTCCAGTTGCATATGAGGGTCATTGAGCAACGCGCGCAGCGGTTCGGGTACCGTGATATGGTTGCAGAACACGCTGAAATTGCCCAAGCCTTCGCGGGCGGCGGCCTGAATGGCAAAGGCGGTCGAGGGGGTTGTCGTCTCGAACCCCAGCCCGAAGAACACCACCTCGCGGTCGGGGTTGCGGCGCGCGATTTCCAGCGCGTCCAGCGGGCTATAGACCATGCGAATATCGCAACCGCGCGCTTTGGCTTGTATCAGCGAGCCGCGCGTTCCGGGCACGCGCATCGCATCGCCAAAGGTGGTGAAGATGACGCCGGGCCGCTCTGCGATCTCTATGCACTCATCGACCCGCGCCATAGGCAGCACGCAGACCGGACAACCGGGGCCGTGGATGAACTCGATCCCCTCATGCACCAGCTTGTCCAGTCCGAAGCGAAAGATTGCGTGGGTATGCCCGCCGCAGATTTCCATAATGCGCGTCGGCTTGTCGCGCGTTGCCCCGATCTGGTCGGCCAGCCGGGCGATTTCGCCCAGCAGGTTGCGCGCCAGTGCCGGATCGCGAAATTCGGTGACATGTTTCATTGGCTGCCCTCCAGCGCTTTCTGGCCTTCTGCCATGGCGTCCAGCGCTTCCTGCGCCTCACCCAGATCGCGCAGCGCATCGAGCGTGCGCGCGGCCTCTTTCTCGTCGATGATCGCCATCGCGAAACCCACATGGATCAGCGCCCATTGCCCGATCAAATCGTCCAGTGGGCCGTCCGCCACGGGGGCCAGCGACACTTCGCGCCGCACGCCGGACACATCGGCCATGCCCGTCAGCCGGTCGGCATCGGTGATCGCGGTGATCTGGCCGGGAATACCTAGGCACATGGTCTACACCTCCTCGTCGGTTGTGGCACTTTGGCCGGTTGGGTCGTCTATACCGTAGCGGTCAATCTTGGCGCGCAGCCCCACGCGGCTAAGCCCAAGTTCGGCAGCGGTGCGGCTTTTGTTCCAACGGTGGCGCGTCAGCGTTTCGCGCAGGATGCGCATTTCGACCAGTTCCACCCTGTCCTTGAGCGTGCCCTCACCCGTCAGGATCGGCCCGAGGCTCCGATCCGCGCCCTCTTCGCTGGGCTCTGACTGCAAAATATGGCGCGAGATCAGGTCCGCGCCCAAGCTGGGGTCCTGGGCGAACACCAGCATCCGCGTCACCTCGTTCTCCAACTCGCGCAGGTTTCCGGGCCAGTCATAGTTTTCCAGAAATTCCAACGCGGTATCGTCAAAGCCCTGCACCTGTTTGCCGTGGGTGGCTGCCGCGTCGAACAGCGCGGCCTGTGCCAGAATGGCGACATCGCCGCGCCGCCCGCGCAAGGGCGGCAGGGAGATTTCGCCAGTGGAAATGGCATAGCCCAGATCGGTGCGCAGCCGCCCTTCGGCCATCAATTCGCGCAGATCGCCGGTCAGCCCGCAGATCAGCCGCACCTGCGTGCGCACCGCTTCATGTGCGCCCAACGGCTGAAAGGCGCCTTCGGACAACACCCGCACCAGCGCCATTTGCAAATGTGGCCCCAAGGTTTCCACCCCGCCCAGATAAAGCGTGCCGCGATCGGCCTTTTGCAGCAGCCCGACACGGTTGGTGGCCAGCCCCGCCACAGCGCCGCGCTTGGCGCCGAACAGCTCCAGTTCCAGCAAGTCTTCGGGCAGGCCCGCGCAGTTGAGCGCATAAAACGGCTTGTCTGCGCGCAAGGACGCATGGTGCATGGCCTGCGCGATATCACGCTTGCCGGTTCCGGCTTCGCCGCTTAACAGCACGGGAACGTCAAAACTGGCATATTGGCGCGCGGCCTCTATCACCGCGTTCATGCGCGACTGCGGACTGCGCAAGATGGCGTCAAAACCCTGCCGCTCGCGCAGGTCGCGGCGGCGCTTTTCCAGCTTGGTTTCGGTGGTCGTGCCCAAATGCTTCATTTCCAGCGACAGGCGTTCATGCTCGCGGGTCATGGTGAACAGGTCGGCGGCGTTGCGCGCGACCATCAGCAGTTGTTCGGGATGCCACGGCTTTGTCAGGAACTGGTAGATCCCGGCGGCATTGATCGCATCGGCCATGTCGCCGGGGTCGGTATAGCCGGTGATGATAACGCGCACGATTTCCGGCCAGCGTTCGCGCATCTCTGTCAGCAATTGCACACCGGTTTTTCCGGGCATCCGCTGGTCGCAGAACACCACCTGCACCCACTCATCCGACAGAATGCGCAGGGCACCTTCGGCGCTCGTGGCGGTCAGAATGTCGAACTCGTCTTCCAGCGCCATCCGCATAGAGGCCAGCGAATGCGGCTCGTCATCGACCACAAGAATAGAGGGGCGGGCAGAGCGGGTCATGGTGCGGCCTTGGCGGCAAGCCCCGCGCGCAGCCAGTCAAGCCATGCCTCCATCCCCTCTCCGGTGCGCGCCGAGACGCGCAGCACGGTTATGTCGGGGTTCACACGGCGCAGATTGGCCTCGTAGGCGTCCAGATCCGCATCGCAATTTGGCGCAAGGTCGGTCTTGTTCAGGATCGCGAGCTTTGCAGCGGTAAACATGTCGGGGTATTTCAGGGGTTTGTCTTCACCCTCTGTCACCGACAGAATGGCGACCTTGGCATCCTCGCCCAGATCAAACGCAGCGGGGCAGACAAGGTTGCCCACGTTTTCGATGAACAGCATGCTTTGCGGTGCAAGGCGCAGATCATCCATCGCGTGGCCCACCATGTGGCCGTCCAAATGGCACCCCTTGCCGGTATTCACCTGAACCGCGCGCGCGCCGGTGGCGCGGATGCGGTCGGCGTCGTTGCTGGTCTGCTGGTCGCCCTCGATCACGGCCAGAGGCTGATCGCCCAGCGCCTCGATGGTCTTGCACAGCAGCGTGGTTTTCCCCGATCCGGGGGAAGAAACAAGATTGACCGCAAGGCACCCCAGCGCGCCCAGAACACGACGGTTCGACGCGGCATGGACATTGTTCTTGGCCAGTATGTCGGTTTCGACCGCGATCAGGCGTTCTTGGCTCATGCCGGGAACAGAAACACCTGCCGCGCCATGCCCGTAATGATGGTGGTCATGTGCATGATCGTGATCATGCGCATGAGAATGTGCCGTGGCCTTGCCATCAATCTTCGGGCCTTCGCTACAACCGCAAACTGTGCACATCAGATCACCTCCATGTCTTTTATCCGCATTTCGTCGCCGCCTTGCGGCATCAGCTTGCCACCGCCGCAATGCGGGCAGGGGTCCAGCCGGTCGTTGATTTCCACCTCTACCATGCAATCGTAGCACAGGGCCCGTCCAGGCAGGTCTATCAGGGACAGTTCCGCGCCCTCGGCGGGGCTGCCGCGCATGACCACGTCAAAGGCGAATTCCAGCGCTGGTTTTTCGACCCCGGCAAAGCGGCCGATTTCCAGCCGCAAACGGGTCACACGGGTAAAGCCATGCGCCTGCGCCTGATCCATCACTGTGCTGCGAATACCTTCGGCGAGCGACATCTCATGCATGGGCGGTTTCCTCCAGCCTTGTGGGCAGGCATGGGTCATGTAGCGCCAGCACGATACGGGCCAGCATCATGTCGCGCACGCTGTCAAGCGCGCTGCGCAACGCGCCACCCGAAGCCAGCATATGATCCGTGGGGGTAGATCGCGATATGCCACCAACCCGCCCATCCTTTAGGTGTAACCGCAGTGCATAAACCCCGCGCGCGGCTGGCACCAGCGCCGTGCCATCGTCGCGGCGCTGCGGCGCGGGCAACCGGCCCAAAGCGGCATCCTCTGCATCGCAGATGCGGCCCAGCAACCGCCAGAGCGGGCCACGCCCATGCGCGGCCTCTGCCTGCCGTAAAAGCGCATCTTGGGCGTGGCGCATGGCGGGGCTGTTTTCCAACGGCTCAAACCGGCCCACGCTGGTGGCGCAGGCAAATGGCAGTGGGCGCGATGCTGCCAGCCGCCCCGGAAAGCGCGTGCAGACCGCATTGGCAAGTGGTGCAAACCCCCTGCCCCCGTTCAGCCAGTCCTGCAATACCATGGGGCGCGGTCCACCCCATAGCGCGCCCGACAGATCACCCATCGCTTGCCAATCTTGTGGCAGCGGTTGCACCGGCAAACCGCATATGCGCGGCAAGGTGATGCACAGCGCCAACAGATGATCGCGCACCACATCGCGCGCCAAGCCGTCCAGCGCGCGAGGCCCGTCGGGACGCTGCGCCGACAGCCGCGCGGCCATGCCCTGCGCCGTTCCGCATAGATTGAAAATGCGCGCCAGTAGCTGCGCCGCGGCCTCGGGTGTCTTGCCAGCGAGCACCTGTGCCAGCGGCGGCGGGTCTGGCAGGTTGAACACCCAGCCTTGCGCGCCTTGGTTTATGACAAGCTCACCCGACATGATCGTCAGACACGACCGGTGATAAAGGCGCGCCGCTCCAGCGGACGGGCCTTTTGCAATTTCGGGGCTTCGCCGCGCGGCAGATCGGGTTTTTGCGGTGTCAGTGACTCTGCCCCGTCTTCCAGCCGTTCCAACGCCTCCGGGTCGAACAATGCCGCCATGACCGCGCGTGCGACATCGACCGCCTGCACCTGACTGTTGAAATCGGACATGGGCGAGAACAACGAACATGCCTTGTAGCCGCCGACCATGTCACGGGTATTGTGGATGAACTCGTAATTGCCAGATGGGAAGCCGATCATCTCTTTCTCGCCCGAATGCAGGGCCGACCATGCGTCATCCGGCCCTGCCAGAAGCACAAGGTTCATGAACCACGGCGCGATCAGCACGCCAAGGTAATGCCCCTGCCAGTCGGAAAAGCCCACCGCCTGAACATGCAGAGAGTGATTGCACAGCGGCACATCGCGCATCTTCCCATTGTAGATTTCGCGGAAATCGGCCTCTAGCCGGGCAATGGCGCTATCCATCTGGCTTGCGCCTTGGCCCTCGTCGCGCAGCACCATGAATTGCTCGGGCGCGGCCCCGCAACCGGGGCAGGTCCAGTCATCGGGCAGCGCGGTAAAGGGCGTGCCCGCGCTGATCTGGCGGCTCTCATCGCCATGGGCAGGGTCATAGACCTGCCAGCATATCTTACATTCCATGACGGCCTGCGCCGAAATCTTGGCACCAGCGCCCAGATAAGAGCCCTCGAACCCGGGCGCGCTCATCGGATCGCCTCTATCACGTCGCGGATACGGTCGGCGCTGTCGGCCAGATCTTCTGGTGCGGCCAGCGCAACCTCGGGCATATCCGTGACTTCCCAAGTGTCCAGTATCAGCGTGTCGCTGGAGTTGAAGAACTGCACACGCCAGACATGCGGAACCGCTGCCGCCGTGATCCGGCAGTTGCCATAGCCCCGCGACAGGATCGTGACCGCGCCTTCGCCCAAGACCGTTGCCATGTGGTCAAGGTCTTCGGGCGTGTGAGGCAAGAGCGTCAGGTTCACGACATGCACCTGCGTGCCGGGGGCCCAAGCGCGGGCCTTGTCCGACAGCTCTTCCAGCAGCGCGGGCGCATTGACCACACCAGCCGCGCGTGGGGCGTCCGGCGCTGCGGCACGGTGCGGGCGGTTCGCGCGCAAAACGGCTTGTTCCGGCACGGGGCCGATTTCGGCCATATCCACGCCCGCGCCCTTTAACACCCAAACGCCGGCGAACACACTTTCCTGAACCGCGATGGCAGGAACACCGCGCAGCTTCATGGACACTTCGCCCTGACCGAGCGTATCGGCCAGAAACTTGCGGGCGATACCGCTCAGACCCTCCAGCGCGACCTGTGCCCGACCGCCGCCTTGCGCGACGGTATCGCAGGCATGGGCAATCTGCGCCAACACGGCCAGAGCGGGCGCAACAGAGGCGGGGTCATCCACTTCTGGCGTATGGGCGGTGTAGGTGCGCATGCCAGAGGGCAGCGCAATGTATTCCAGCGCGTCGTCATCGGCTTGGGTTCCGGGGCCAAACCCGCTGGGCGGCAGGGTGAAGGGGCTTTCCATTACGCGTCGCTTTCGGCTGGGGTGGACAGGATATGCGGGACGCGCGCCATGTAGTCGTCCCAGTCGCGCACCTTGGCGATGCCACCAAGGAAACGGTCGCCATCATAGAACAAGAAGCCCGGCGTTTTCAGAACCCGCGTGGTTTCACGCAAGCCCGCTTCGATCGCGTCACCCACAAGCGCACAGTCGAACCGGCCTTGGAACGCCTGTTGCAATTCCGGCAGGATCACGGCGGCATCTGCGGTTTCCAGATTGCGCGCCGGGTCGCCGGGAATGAACAGGCAATGCAGGCCGGGGCACGCCAGATGCGCAGACAAGGCGTCGGCATCTGTCAGATGAGGCCAGCCCATCTCATTGGTCAGTCGTGTCAGAAGCGGGTGGGACATGAAAACCTCCTCAACCGTTAGGGTGGCCCGCGTCGAGCGCGGCTTGCAAATGGGGCGGCAGTTGCGGTGCGCGGGCGTCCAGATCGGCAAACGCATCGCCGGCGTCGCCCCCTGCCATGATCGCGCGCAAACCTTCGAGCGCGGCCATGATCTGGCGCGCTTCGGTTTCTGAAATCACCTCTCGGGCGCAGCCCAGATGGGTCAGCACCCATGTGCCGGGAGCCTGATCGCCCAGCAACGACAGATCGACCGTTTCGTGTTGCGTCCCGTCGGTGCAGGTCGCGGCAATACCGTCGACCGATACGATTTGCATTGGAAGACCCACACACATCGCAGCTACACCTTGGCCGGAAAGAAGCGGTCGTCACCGGTGCGGCAAGCGACATCCTCAGACGGGCGTCCGCCTTCATAGGCGTCGCGCGTCAATGAGGGGTCGGCAAGATCATGGGCGACGGTCTGACCCGGCTGCACTTGCACGCCCCATTCACGCAGCTTTTCGACGGCAATCTGCACAGAGGGCTGCACACGGCTGGCAGTCAGCGGGCGAAGGCCGCCGCCGAAATCCTCTAGTTCAACTGGCTGCACGCCGATCAGGAACAGCCGGTCCGGGCAGCGCCCCAGCAATTGCGCGGTGGCA
Source organism: Roseinatronobacter ekhonensis (assembly GCF_900499075.1). Classification (GTDB taxonomy): domain Bacteria; phylum Pseudomonadota; class Alphaproteobacteria; order Rhodobacterales; family Rhodobacteraceae; genus Roseinatronobacter; species Roseinatronobacter ekhonensis. Next base: position 32,765 of record NZ_UIHC01000014.1, read on the forward strand.
ATCACCTCCTGAAACCCGGTCTGGTGCAGGCTCATCTTCTTTGCGCCCATGAAAGCGGGCACTTCATCATCCTCGACCAGCTTCATGGTGCCGGGCTCGATGCCGTAATCCACCGCATCGAAGACGATCAAAGCATCCGCAGCCTCTAGAAAAGGCAGCAGATACAGCCCCTGCGTGCCGCCATCCAGCAAGTGCACATTGGGCGGGACAGCCCAGTTCTGCGACAGATGTTCCACGCAGCGCACGCCGAAGCCTTCGTCGGCCCACAGCAGATTGCCGATGCCCATGACAAGAATATTCTCTGGATTGGTCTGGCTGGCCACGGGATCCTCCATCTTGCCGGGCTGGCTGACTGCAAGCTTTGCACCTGCGGTCAAATACAAATTACAACTTTCCATGCGCTCAAGATGCAGGTTTTGATCGAAACAGTGAAAATAAATAAATCCATGAAATATATACTATATTTCGGCATTCCACTGCATGCCGCGCCGCAGAAAGGTGGAAAGTTTGTTTTCACATTTCTGCTTTGTGGCAATCCATCTTGCGGCTTATGACATGCAAAACGGCCCCGCAGGGCCGTTTTCCGGGGCTGATTCACCCCTGTGTGATATGCCGGGTCTAGTCCGGGCGGTCGTCTTTGAAAGTGCGGTGCCCCGAAATCATGGTAGAGACGATGGATTGGCGAGACATGATATCTTCGCGCACCGCCACATAGATATGGATGACCACAAAGATCAGCATGGCCCACATGCCCATCCGGTGCAGCATATGCACGTCCAGACTGTTGCCCGCCAGTTCGATGACCCAGCCAGCGATCGAATACAACCAGTGGCTTTTGCCCAGGCCCTCGGCATACAGCGCAAAACCCGTCACGATCATGAAGAGCGTGGCCACGGTGATGAAAAAGAACATCGCCATTTGCGCCAGCGGGTTGTGCCCCTCGTACTTCTTCGGTTCGCGTTCCAAGAACATATACCAGCGTAGCTCGAACCAAACCTCGGCCCAGAAATGGGCCTTCCAGAATGGAAAGCTGAACAATTGCTTTGCGTGGTGGTTGCCCACAAGCGCCCAATAGGCGCGCCCGAAAAAGCCCACGGTCAGCACCATTCCGGCGGCAAAATGCGCAAAACGCAAATAGCCGAAAAAGAACTGGTAGGTGGCCTCTGCCCCCGAAAAGCTGGGCAGGGGTTTGCCGATGAAATAGCCGGTCAGGCACAAGACCATGATGGCCAGCGCATTGACCCAATGCCAGATGCGTACCGGCGCTTCATAGACATAGATCGAGGTTTGCTTGTGCCGCCCCGCCTTGTGGAACGGCGTGTCGGTATCGGGTTGAACGCTCATGTCATGCCCCCCTTCACCGCACGCGCACAGTGGTCAGTTCGTCCCCGTCGGGCGACATGACATGCGTGGAACAAGCCAGACACGGGTCGAAGCTGTGCAGAGTGCGCAGCACTTCCACGGGTTCGTCCGGGCGTTCCATCGGGGTGTTCATAAGGCTCGCTTCGAACGCCCCGATATTGCCCTGTGCGTCGCGCGGGCTGCCGTTCCATGTGGTGGGCACCACGCATTGATAATTCTCGATCCGCCCGTCCTTGATGCGAATCCAGTGGCCCAATGATCCGCGCGGCGCTTCGGTCATACCCACGCCCTTGGCTTCCTTCGGCCAGGTCTTGGGGTCCCATTTCTCGACATTGGCGGTGTGAGTGTCGCCGTTCTTGATATTGGTCACAAGCTTGTCGAAAAAGTACTTCTGCAAGCGCCCGCAATATTCCGACTCCAGCGCGCGCGCAGCGGTGCGCCCCAAGGTCGAGAAGATCGCCTCAAACGGCAGGTCCATCGTGCGGAGCAGCCCGTCGACCTGATCCTTGATGTCTTCATGCCCCTTGGCATAGCCCACGACGTAGCGGGCAAGCGGCCCCGTTTCCATCGCGTGCCCGCGCCAGCGCGGGGCCTTGATCCAGCTATATTTGGCCGCCTCGTCCAGTTCCTTGATGTTGGTCCGGGTGCCCTTGGCGTTCGGCCCAAGCTCGTACTGCGCTTCCGAGATGCCATCCCAAGGGTGCAGCCCGCGACCGGGTTCGCCATAAGTATACCAAGAATGATCGACGAATTCCTGAACCTGTTCGGGGTCGCGCACATCGACATCATGCACTTCGTTCAGGTTGCCGTTGATGATCGCACCCCGCGGCAAATGCAGGTTTTCCGTGCTGAAATCATTGGCGTTTTCGGGAATGTCGCCATAGGCCAGACAGGCTTGCGACGACAAGCCGCCGCCATGCAGCCATGTGCGGTAGAAGTTGCCGATGGCGATCACATCGGGAATGTAGACGTTGTTGTTGAACTCTATGCAGCGGTCGATGATAGAGCTTGCAAGGTTCAGCCGCTCCATGTTGATCGCGCCCGTGGCACCCACGCTGTCCATGTTGATCGGGCAAGGCACACCGCCCACCAGCCAGTTCGGATGCGGGTTCTTGCCGCCGAAAATGGTGTGAATCTTGACGATGTCCTTTTGCAGGTCCAGCGCTTCCAGATAATGCGTGGTCGCCATCAGGTCGGCTTCGGGCGGCATTTTATAGGCCGGGTTGTCCCAATAGCCGTTCTTGAAAATGCCAAGCTGCCCCGATTCCACGAATTTCTTCAGCCGGTTCTGCACGTCCCGGAAATAGCCGGGGCTGGAGAGCGGATGCGCGGGGCTGACCATCTGTTGCAATTCGCTGGTCGCCTTTGGGTCGGCGCGCAATGCGTTGATCGGGTTCACCCAGTCCAGTGCGTGCAGGTGGTAGAAATGCACGATATGGTCGTGAATTTCCAGGTTCAACTGCATGATATTGCGAATGGAATTGGCGTTGTCCGGGATCTGGATGCCCAGCGCATCTTCCACCGCGCGGACGCTCGTCAAAGCATGGGTGCCAGTGCAGACGCCGCAGATCCGCTCGGTAAAGGCCCACGCGTCGCGCGGGTCGCGGCCCTTCAGGATCACCTCCAGCCCACGCCACATGGTGCCGGTGCTGACCGCGTTGCGAATGACGCCTTGGTCATCCACGTTGATCTCGCAGCGCATATGGCCTTCGATGCGGGTGACAGGGTCGATGACGATCCGGCGGCCGGATTTGTCCATCGAATAACCGTTCGGAGTTTCCAGCATGGTTTACGCCTCTTCCTTGTTGGCCTTGGCGGCCTTTTCATCATCCTTGACCGCGTTGGCATGACCTTGCGCCTTTTGCTGCGCGCGTTTCAGCGCGGACAGCGCGGCATGGCCCGCCACGGCCCCGCCCACGACACCCATCGCAGCCAGGCCCACACGGTCGGCATTCGCCTCGACCCCGAACTGGGTCACATCGGTCACGCGGTCATAGAAGCTGCCCTGATCCCAGAACCCGTCTTCGGAACAGCCGATGCAGCCATGGCCGGATTGGATGGGAAAGCTGACGCCCTCGTTCCAGCGCACGGTGGAACAGGCGTTGTAGGTGGTCGGGCCCTTGCACCCCACCTTGTACAGGCAGTACCCCTTGCGCGCACCTTCGTCGTCCCACGCTTCGACGAACTGGCCTGCGTCGAAATGCGGACGGCGGTAGCATTTGTCATGGATGCGCTGCGAATAGAACATCAGCGGGCGGCCCTGCCGGTCCAGCGACGGCATCTTGTCGAACGTCACCATGTAGGTAATGACGCCGGTCATCACCTCGGCAATCGGCGGACAGCCGGGCACCTTGATGATGGGTTTGTCGGTGATGACCTTGTGAATCGGCGTCGCCTGCGTGGGGTTCGGGGCTGCGGCCTGAACGCAACCATAGGACGCGCAAGCACCCCATGCGATCACCGCCTTCGCGTCTTTGGCAACCCGTTTCAGTTTTTCCAGAAATGGCTTGCCGCCAGAGATGCAGAACATCCCATCCTCGTTCAGCGGCGGATTGCCTTCGACCGCCAGAATATAGTTGCCCTTGTATTTCTGGATCGTCTCTTCCAGCGCGGCCTCTGCCTGATGGCCGGCAGCGGCCATCAGCAGGTCGTCATAATCAAGGCTGATCATGGACAGGATCACGTCTTTGGCCAGCGGATGGCCCGACCGGATAAAGCTTTCCGAACAACATGTGCATTCCAGCCCGTGCAACCAGATGACCGGCGTGCGCGGCTTGGTTTCCATCGCATGGGCAATCTTGGGCACGAAGGCCGGGCCAAGGCCAAGGGCCGCTGCGGTGAGCGAGCAGTATTTCATAAAACTGCGTCGCGTAATGCCCTGCGCGCGCATCACCTCGTAAAAGGTTTCGATTCGCTCGGTCGTGGTTTCTGGCTGGGTCAAAGCGGCCTCCTCCGGTGCTTGTCTGGCTGATTGCCCAAAAAAATGCGCCAAGATGCATTTTGGTGGCAGGAAAAAGCGCGCCTGCCGCCGGATCGGGCTAAACGGTTGTTTTGGTGTGCCTTTGTATGCCAAGCGGCATTTTCGCTCCGGTGAGGGGGCTTCCAGTCCGAAACCGCCTCGGAAACGGGCTTTCCACATGCACCTTGCACAGCGTTTGAGCAGCGCCGACGGCACGCTTGACAGGTGCCCGGGGGCGCGTATGACAAATAAGCATATTCGTCATACAATTCTGACCTAATGGAGAAATCGCCATGCGCTGCCTGATCCTTGCCCTTGCCGCCACTGCCTTGCCGATCACCGTGCAAGCCAAGACCCTGAGCCTGCAAGTGACGGGAGAAGCGCTTGCGACCGAAGGCTTCACCGCGCCAGAGCTGACACGCGATGGCTGGACAATCAGCTTCGGCCGCGTGCAGGCCAGCTTTGCGGATGTCACAGCGTGGCGCACCGACCCACCCTTTGCCGCCGATGGACCCGGTATCGACGGTGCGGCGCTGCCGTTTGATGGCACCTTTACCGTCAATCTGGCCGAGGCGGGCGAGGACGGGCGCATTGATCTTGCCACGCTGCCCGCAGAGGCAGGCCATTACAACGCATTGTCATGGGGGCTGGTGCCCGCAACCGACGGGCCCGATGCAGGCTATTCGCTTGTGTTGCAAGGCATGGCGACCAAGGACGGGCAAGAGGTTGCTTTCACCCTGCGCAGTGCCGACCGCATCGCCTATGCTTGCGGCGAATTCGTCGGCGATACGCGCAAGGGCTTCGTGACTGATGCCGCGCCGGGGCAGGTCGAGATCACGCTGCATCTGGACCATATCTTCGGCCGTGCCGATTTGCCCGCTGATGATGCAATGAACCAGACCGCGCTCGGGTTCGATCAATTCGCCAGCGGCGGCACGCATGACATATCGCTGCAAGGCATCCATCTGGGCCATGTCGGCGAAGGGCATTGCCATGATACGACCCTGTAGCCTGCTTCTGGCAATGGCGCTGCCCGCGTCCGCCTTGGCGCATGGGGCAGAGCTGACCGCCACCCCGGTACAGGCCATCGCCTTGGAGGCGCATTTCGACACGGGCGAACCGATGGCGGGCGCACAGGTTCAAGCCTTTGCGCCCGATGCGCCGCAAACGCCGATTGCCTTGGGCCAGACCGATGCCGACGGACGGTTCGTGTTCGTGCCAGACCCCGCGCCGGGGCGCTGGACCGTGCAGGTGCGTGCCGCGGGCCACGGCGCGATCACCTATTTCGAGCAAGGTGCAAACGCGCTGCGTGTCACGGTAGAGCGCCCGCAGGATTGGGGCCAACGCGCGCTGATGGTCGCGCTGGTCGCTTGGGGCGCGCTGGGAACAGTGCTGTTTTTTCGCCGCAACAAGAGGGGTTAAACGATGCATCTGGCCGATGGAATCGTTCCGGTGGGCATGGCGTTGGCAGGCTACGGGGCCAGCGCAGGCCTGACCGCCTTGGCTTTGTCACGCATCAACCGCTTGCCCGACCCCGGCGCAGGGCTGCCCCGCGCGGCCATGCTGGTCACGGTGTTCTTCGCAGCTTCACTCATCGCCATTCCCGTGCCGCCCGCGTCGGTGCATCTAATGCTCGCGGGGCTGATGGGCATCTGTCTGGGCTGGTATGCCATGCCAGCCATTCTGGTTGGCCTGTTCCTGCAAGCGGTCATGTTTGGCCATGGCGGGCTGACCACGCTGGGGCTGAACGGGCTGATCTTCGGGCTGCCTGCGCTGGCAGCATATGGGCTTTGGGCACGGATGGGCCAGCGCTGGCCCGATCTGGCGGCCGCGCTGGCGGGCGGCGGTGCGGTTCTACTGGCCTTGGGGCTATTCGCGGCGCTTGTGCTGCTTGGCCTGCCCCCGCAACTGGATGCCGGGGCAGAGCGCCTGGCCCTTGCTGCTTTGGTTCTGGCCCATCTGCCGCTTGTGCTGGCTGAAGCTGTGATCGTGGTGGTGCTGCTGCGCGTGCTCCGCCGTGTAGAGCCGCGCTTGCTGGCCCATGCCTGACAGTATAGGCCCCCGCGCGCGTATCTTGGCCAGCCTTGTGCTGGCCTTTGCCGTATCGGCGGTGAATAGCGTTGCCATGCTGCCGGTATTGGCATTGCTCGCGGGCGCTGCTCTGTGGCTGGGCCGCGCGCCGTGGCGGCGCTTTCGCGCGCCCGTCGCGCTGGCGCTGGCGTTCGTGCTGGGTTTGGGACTGTCCCTTGGCGACAGCACAGTGCTTCGGCTTGGCCCGGTCCCGCTCTATGCTGAGGGTTTGCAGGCCGGAGCCATGATCGCGGTGCGGATGCTGACCATTGTCGCACTGGTCTGGGCACTTCTGGGCCGTCTGTCACCATTGCAACTTGCCCAAGGGTTGCGCGGGTTGCACCTGCCTGCACTGATAACAGATATGACCATGCTGACCCTGCGCTACCTGAATGAGGTCCGCGCGGAGCTGGCGCGGGCTGAACTGGCCCGCCGCTTGCGGGCGGGCCCAACCGGGTGGCGCGCCCTGCCTGACCGGGCGCTCATACTTGCCGCTAGTCTTATCCGCGCACAGGATCGGGCCGAACGGCTTTGGGCGGCAATGCGGCTGCGCGGGCATGGGGCGTCGCATCCCGTCGCAGGCATCGGCATGGGCGAACTGGCGGCGTTGGCGCTGGCGGTTGCTTGCGCCGCCGCACTGATCTGGCTGGACCGCGCCGCATGAGCTTGCTGTCGCTTTCGGATGTCGGCATCGGCTGGCAGGACGGGCCGCCGGTGCTGGAGCATCTGGGCTTTGACATGGCCACTAGTGAGCGGGTCGGACTGGTCGGACCGAATGGCGCAGGAAAAAGCAGCCTGTTTCAGACCATCGCCGCAATTTTGCCAACCCGCGCGGGGCAGATCAGCTTCGACGGCACGCCCGTACGCGCCGGTCGGTTCAACCCGAAGCTGGCGATGGTGTTCCAGAATGCCGATGACCAGTTATTCTGCCCGACGCTGGCCGAAGACGTGGCCTATGGCGCGCGGAACCTGGGGCTGCCTGCGCCCGAGGTTGCGGCGCGCACCACCCAAGCACTGGCCGAATGCGGCCTGACCGGCTTGGAAGATCAGCCTGTCCACAAGCTGTCGGGTGGCGAAAAACGGCGCGCCTGTATTGCGGGTGCGCTGGTCATGCGCCCCGCGCTTTTACTGCTGGACGAACCCAGCGCCGCACTGGACCTGCGCCAGCGACGCAACATGATCGACCTGCTGAGCAAGTTGCCCACGGCCATGATGATTGCCAGCCACGATCTGGAATTCCTGCTGGAGTTGTGCCCACGCATCCTGTTGATCGACCAAGGCCGCCTTTGTGCCGATGGCGCGGCGCATGACATTCTGAGCGATGCAGCATTGATGGCACAACACGGGCAAGAGGTGCCTGCGTCTCTGGCAAGAGGCTAGAAACTGTCCTTCACATGCAAATGCGTGTGCGGTGTGCTTTCATGGCCATGTTCATGGGTGTGTTCATGCCGCTCTATCGGGATCAGGAACAGGTTGCCATGTTTCACCCCCCGCTGGCCCAGAACCCCGTCGGCATAGGCGCGCAGCGCCGCGGCCGGACCGCGCAGGATGGCCGTTTCCAGACAGGTGTCATGGTCCAGATGCACATGGCTGGTTGTGACCGTCAGCGCATGGTGGTCGTGATGATGGTGCATCAAACGACTGGCCAGATCGCGGGTGTGGTGGTCATAGACATAGGACAGCACGCCCATCGCCTGACCATCTGGCTGCGCTGCCCCCGCGCTATCGCGGAGCGCGCCGCGCAACAAGTCGCGCACGGCTTCCGAGCGGTTGTCATAGCGCCGCGCCGCCGTGAAGGCATCCAGCTCTGAGCAAAGCCCTTCGGGCAGTGTGACGGTCACGCGCTGCATGATGTGCTATCCTTCGGCTTGCGGTTGTCCCAGACTGCCATGCGCGCAGGGCGCGGCGCAAGATGGCTTCAAACGCCGCGCAAGCTGCGTTAGGGTAACGTGATGGAACCGTCGTCAACACCCATCGCTTCCAGCGCACCGCTGCTGACCCATCTGGATGACCGCATCGCCGATCAGGCATGGGGCGATGTCATTCAGGCTATGGACCGCACCTATGCGGAACTGGTCCACTATCAGGAAAAGCTGGAAGCACAGAATTCCGAACTGGAATCGATGCGCGGTTTTCTGGAATCGGTGCTGTCTTCGGTGTCCGATATTTTGCTGGTCGTATCGCGCACCGGCACGGTCGAGCAACTGTCAGACTCGTTGGCTGCGCGGTTGCAGCAAAACGCGGCCAACCTGCGGGGTGGGCAGGTCGCCGGGCTGTTTCGCGATCAGGCGGCGCTGAACGCCGCGCTGGACTCGTGCCGCACCAACCGTGCCCCGGTCACGCTGGAACTGGAGCTGGCAGCCAAACCCGACCCGATGCCCTATGAGATCATCATCTCGCCGCGCAGTGACGAGCGCGGGCGCGTGGCGGGCTATGTGCTGGCGGGGCGGTCGGTGGGCGAATTGCGCCATGCCTATCAGGCGCTGGAGCATAGCCATCACGAGCTGAAGGCGATGCAGGGACAGTTGGTGCGCAATGAAAAGCTGGCCTCGTTGGGCCGCTTGCTGGCCGGTGTCGCACATGAGCTGAACAATCCGATCAGCTTTGTTTACGCCAATGCGCATGCGCTGGAACGCTACGCGACCAAGTTCGAGACCTATTTTGACCGCGTCGCCGACGGGGCCAGCCGCGCAGAGCTGATCGCGCTGCGCGAAGACCTGCGGCTGGACCGCGAATTGCGCAACCTGCGCGAAGCAATCCACGGGGCGCGCGACGGGGCAGAACGCGTGCGCGACATCGTGGCCGACCTACGCCGTCTGTCGGCAGGCGGCGATGGCGAAATGGTCAGCTTCGATCTGGTCGAGGTTTCCCGTGTCGCCGCAGACTGGGTGAAGCGGGGCCGCGCAGGCGGGGTCGTCTTGCAGCATGACGGGTGCGAAACGCTAATGGTCACAGGCCGCGCCGGTCATATCCAGCAAGTGGTGATGAACCTTGTGCAAAACGCGCTCGACGTGCTGGACGGGCAACCCGATGCGCGGCTGTGCCTGCGCCATTTCACCGAAAGCGGCTTTGCCGTTCTGGAAGTGTCCGACAACGGTCCGGGCATTGCGCCCGACGTCCAGGCCGCGATTTTCGACCCGTTCTTCACCACCAAGCCGGTGGGGCAAGGCACGGGACTGGGCCTGTCGATCAGCCACAAGATAGCAGAGGAACATGGCGGGCAATTGCGGCTGTGTCCGAACCAGCCCGATGGTGCGTGTTTCCGGCTGGAACTTCCCTTGCCACAAGCGGAGAGCACATCATGAACCTGCTTTGGCTGCAAGCGTCTGGCTGCGGTGGCTGCACCATGTCGCTGCTTTGCGCCGAAGACCCGGACGTGTTCGACAGCTTGCAGGATGCGGGCATAGAAACCCTGTGGCACCCCGCATTCAGTGCCAGCAGCGGTGCCGAGGTGCGTGGGCTTTTGGAACAGATTGAACAGGGCAAGATCGCGCTCGACCTGTTCTGTGTGGAGGGCGCGATCGCGCGCGGGCCGCGCGGCACCGGTCGCTTCCAGATGCTATCGGGCACAGGCCGGTCGATGATGGATTGGGTGACAGCCCTTGCCCCCCGCGCGCGCCATGTTGTGGCGGTCGGGTCTTGCGCAGCGTTCGGTGGTGTGACCACGGCAGGTGATAATCCCTCCGACGCGGCAGGCCTGCAATATGAGGGCGCGCATGATGGCGGCATCTTGCCCGTCGGGTTTCGCGACCAGACGGGTTTGCCGGTCATCAACGTGGCAGGCTGCCCAACCCATCCGGGCTGGGTGCTGGAAACGCTGATGCTGTTGGCCGAAGGCACTCTGGGCGCGGACGGGTTGGACAGTTTCGCAAGACCGCGCTTCTATGCCGACCATCTGGTGCATCATGGCTGCTCCAAGAACGAGTTCTACGAATACAAGGCCAGCGCGACGGCGCTGTCTGAATTGGGCTGCATGATGGAACATCTGGGCTGCGTGGGCACGCAGGCCGTGGGCGATTGCAATATCCGGCCTTGGAACGGGTCGGGGTCCTGCACCTCTGGCGGATACCCGTGCATCAACTGCACCGCGCCAGAGTTCGAGAACCCGCGCCATTCCTTTACCCAAACGCCAAAAATTGCGGGCATCCCCGTGGGCCTGCCCACCGATATGCCCAAAGCGTGGTTCATGGCGCTGGCGTCACTGTCCAAGGCCGCAACACCGCACAGGTTGGCCCATAACGCAACCTCGGACCGGCTGGACGTGCCGCCCGGTGTGCGAAAGCCCCGATCATGAGCAATGCACGACTGGTGGTCGGGCCGTTCAACCGGGTCGAGGGCGATCTGGAAGTGCATCTGGACATCGCCGATGGCGCGGTCACAAGCGCGCGCGTGAACGCGCCGCTGTATCGCGGGTTCGAGCGCATGCTGGAAGGCCGTGACCCACGCGACGCGCTGACGATCACCCCACGCATCTGCGGCATCTGCTCTATCAGCCAATCCGCCGCTGCGGCGCGGGCCTTGGCTGCGGCAATGGGGCTGGCCCCGACGCCACAAGGCGCCCGCGTGGCCGGACTTATCCACGCGGTCGAAAATGTCTGCGATCACCTGACGCATTTCTACCTGTTCTTCATGCCCGATTTCGCACGCCCAGTTTACAGTGCGCGCCCGTGGCACAGGCAGGTGGTCGAGCGCTTTACCGCGATGCAAGGCTCTGGCGCGCGCAATGCCGTGACGGCGCGCGCGAAGCTGATGCATATATTGGGCCTGCTGGCTGGGAAATGGCCGCACACGCTGGCCATCCAACCCGGTGGCGTGACCCGTCGCCCCAGCGCCGCCGAACGCGTGCGCATCCGCTCAGACCTGCGCGGGTTCCGACGGTTCTTGGAAAACGAGCTGTTCGGCGCGCCGGTCGAAGAGTTCATCGCCCTTACGGCACAGGATAAGGCGCTTGATTGGGGGCGTGGCGATGCCGGGTTGTTCCTGCGGCTGGCGGGTGATCTGGACTTGGCCCAAATGGGCAAGGGCGCAGGGCGCTACCTGAGCTTTGGCGCGTATCCCGGCCCCGAAGGTCACGGTTTCGCGCCCGGCCTTTGGCAGAACGAAGCGCTACGCGCGCCCGACACGGACGCGATTGTCGAGGATGTCAGCCATGCCTGGATGCTCGGCGCGCCCTCACACCCCAGCCAAGGCCAGACCGAACCCGATCTGGACATGCGCGACACGGCCTATAGCTGGTGCAAGGCGCCACGGATGGGCGGACAACCCATGGAATGCGGCGCATTTGCAAGGCAGCTGATCGACGGCCACCCCCTGGCACGTGATATGGCGGCACAGGGCGGCGGCGTGCTTGCACGGGTGGCAGCCCGACTGCTGGAGATTGCGCGCACCCAATTGTTGATGGAAGACATGGCCCACGGAATCGACCCTGATGCCAGCTTCATGCAGCGCGCGGATCTGCCGCGTGACGGTCAAGGCGTGGGACTGGTCGAAGCCGCGCGCGGTGCGCTGGGCCATTGGCTGCGGATTGAGAACGGGCGCATTGCATCCTACCAGATCATTGCGCCCACCACTTGGAATTTCAGCCCGCGGGATGCAGCGGGCACCCCCGGCCCGCTGGAAGCCGCGCTGGTCGGCGCGCCGGTCGCTGCCGGAGAGGACACCCCCATCGCCGTGCAGCATATTGTGCGCAGCTTTGACCCCTGCATGGTCTGCACGGTGCATTGAAATGGACGTTCAGGCGGCTTCGGCGCTTGGGGGCGCTGCCCCCCTCGCCTTCGGCGACTCCCCCGGAGTATTTGGAGCAAGATGAAGCATGAGCATGCAGGGATGCCGGATCAGGGTGCGGGGACAGGTTCAGGGCGTGGGGTTCCGCCCGTTTGTCTGGACGCTGGCACGGCGCATTGGCATCCGCGGGCGGGTTTTGAACGATGCGGAAGGGGTCTTGATAGAGGCCGCTGGCGCCGGGCTGGACAGCTTCGCCGCCGCGCTGCGCGACGAGGCACCGCCCTTGGCGCGGGTCGATAGTGTCGAGGTCGCAGCGGCTGAATTCGAAGACCTGCCCGAAGGTTTCGAGATTGTCGCAAGCGCAGCCGGGGCGGCACGCACACGCGTGACACCCGATGCGGCGACCTGTGCGGCCTGTCTGGCGGAAATTATGGGGGACGGGCGGCGGGCAGGGTATGCGTTCACAAATTGCACCCATTGCGGACCGCGCTTTTCGATCTTGCGCGCTCTGCCCTATGACCGGGCGCAAACAAGCATGGCCGGGTTTGCGATGTGCACCGATTGCGCAACGGAATATGCCGACCCTGCCGACCGTCGCTTTCATGCCCAGCCAATCGCATGCCCCGCCTGCGGACCCCGCCTTTGGCTGGAACGGGCGGGCATAGAGCAGCCGGGTGACGGGATCGCACTGGCGGCAGAGGCTTTGCGCGGCGGGCAAATCGTGGCCGTCATGGGCTTGGGTGGCGTGCATCTGGCCTGTGATGCGCAGAATGACGCGGCAGTGACACTGTTGCGCAACCGCAAGCGGCGCCCCATGAAGCCCTTCGCGCTGATGGGCGATATGGACATGATCTGCACCGCCTGCGCCGTTTCGCCCAAAGAGGCCGCGCGCCTGTCGGACCCTGCCGCACCCATCCTGCTTTTGGCGCAAAAGGGCGTTTCTGTCGCCCCGTCGGTCGCGCCGGGGCAGACAAACTTGGGCTGGATGTTGCCCTACACGCCATTGCACCACCTGCTGCTGGCGCGGTTCGGCGGACCGCTGGTCATGACATCCGGCAACCTGTCGGGCGAGCCACAGGTCACAACGCTCGCAGAGGCCCGCGAAAAGCTGGCCGGGTTTGCCGATGCGTTTTTGCTGCATGACCGGCCCATCGCGCGGCGGCTGGACGATTCGGTCGAGCGCATCACGCCATATGGTCCCATGGTGCTGCGCCATGCGCGCGGGCGCGCACCCGGCACCACGCGCTTGCCACCGGGGTTCGAGGATGCACCTGAAATGCTGGCCATGGGCGGCCAGATGAAGGGGGCCTTGTGCCTGACACGCGGCGGCGAGGCACTTTTATCGCATCATCTGGGCGATCTGGACGATGCGCTGACATGGGACGAATACAGGCGCGCCATGGCCGATTATGCTGCGCTATTCGACCACTCCCCCGCCGGTGTTGCGGTGGATCTGCACCAAGGGTTTCGTGCCACGCAAGCCGGCCAAGCTCTGGGCCTGCCAGTGGTCGAAGTTCAGCACCATCATGCACATCTGGCCGCCTGCATCGGCGAGCATGGCTGGCCGAAGGATGGCGGCGCGGTCGCAGGGATCGTGCTGGACGGGTTGGGCCTGGGACCAGACGGCACGATCTGGGGCGGCGAAGTGTTGCTGGGCGATTATCATGGGTTCGACCGGATTGCATGGCTCGCGCCCGCCCCTTTGGCTGGTGGCGATCTGGCACAAGCACAGCCATGGCGCAACGCGCTGGTGCGTCTGGACATGGCGGGCTTGGGGGGACTTGCCGACAGGGTGTTCCCAGACGCCCCCCGCGCGGCGCTGCGTCAAGCCGTAGCAGCGCAGGTCAATGCCCCGCTGTCCAGTTCCGCAGGTCGGCTGTTTGATGCCGTGGCGGCCCTTCTGGGCCTTTGCCCAATGCGCCAGACGCATGAAGCAGAGGCCGCAATGGCGCTGGAAGCGCAGGCGCAGGCATATGGCGTGGCCTCGCCCTATGTCTTGCCTGCCGCATCCGGCGCGATCCCGACCGATGCCCTGTTTCGCGCCATTGCAGCCGATCTAGAGACGGGACAGCCGACTACGCGCATCGCAGCGCGCTTCCATGCGACCATTGCAGAGATGTTCTGCAGTCAGGCGCGCGCCTTGGTCGACACAGGACAGGCGGCTGCGGTTGCCCTGACTGGAGGATGCTTTCAGAACGAAGTCTTGTTGTCGGCTTGTATGGCCCGGCTTGACGGCTATCGGGTGTTGCATTATCAAACCCTGCCAGCCAATGACGGAAGCCTTGCTTTCGGGCAGGCGCTGGTCGCCCTTGCGCAAGGGCTGCCTAAATAATCGTGCCTTCCGGCAGGAAACGCTGGGTCAGAACCGTCTCTTGCATGCGCATTAGCCGCTGGGCATTTTTCATGTGCTCTGCCAGAATCTGACGCGCCGCAGCGGCATCGCCCGCGCGCAGGGCGGATACCAGGCGTGACTGGTAATCCAACCCCGACGACCAGAGTTCTTGATTGGGCTGCGCATAGAGTTTGCGCGACACGGTGATATCCGCCAGCATATTGGCGGTGAAGCGGATCAGGAACCTTAGCAGCGGATTTTCCGACATCTCGGCCAGAAGCGCATGAAACCTTAGCGAAGAGATATGCTGCTCGCGTTCTTCCTGCGCGGACCGCGCGGGGGCCGCATAGCAGGTCATCACCTCTTCCAGCGCATGAAGTTGCGCCTCGGACAGCTTGCCGGCAAGCGAGGCGGCGAGCTCCGGCTCCAGCACGGTGCGGATCTGGTAGACATCGTCTATCGTCAGATGCTGGAAGTAGAAATAATTCCCCAGAAGCGCTGTGGCCCGTTCCTCGGACACCTGATGCACGAACACCCCACCCCCCGGTCCGGTGCGCGATTTCACCAATCCTTGCGCTTCAAGAATGCGGATGGCCTCGCGGATGGTGCCCTTGGCCATGCCGAAACGGTCGATCAGGTCTTGCTCTGACGGCAACCTGTCGCCCGGCACCCAGCCATTCGCCATGACCCATGACTTGATCGCCTCTGCCACCTGCTGCGGGCGGGACAGGCGTTCAGGGATCGCGCGGATGATGGCAGGCGGCAAACTGGTCTCCTTCAATGGCGCGCAGGTCGGGCACGATGCGGCGGCACAGATCGGTTGCGCGCGGGCAGCGCCCGGCAAAGGCGCATCCCGCAGGCGGGTTCAGCGGGTCGGGCAATTCGCCCGATTGCGCCCCGCCAAGCGCGCGCGCCACCACGGGTGCGGAATCCGCAAGTAGCTTGGTATAGGGATGGCGCGGCGCTGCAAAGACCTTTTCGGCGGGTCCGGTTTCCACCACCGACCCGAAATACAGCACCGCGATGCGGTCGCTTACGGCCTCTACCACGGCCAGATCATGGCTGATGAACAGATAGGTCAGGTCCAGCCGCTGTTTCAGATCGGCCAGCAGGTTCAGCACCTGTGCCTGCACCGACACATCCAGCGCCGAGACGGGCTCATCAAGGATCAGGATACGCGGGCTGGCGGCAAGCGCACGCGCGATCCCGATACGCTGCGCCTGCCCGCCGGAAAACTCATGCGGGTAGCGGGTCAGGAATTCGGGGCGCAGATTGACGGCATCGAACAGCTCCATGACCCGGTCGTCCAACGCCTGTCCCGTCAGCCCGTGCAGCAGGCGCAGCGGCGCTTCCATGATCTGCCGGATCGTCTTGCGCGGGTTCAGGCTGGAAACAGGGTCTTGGAACACATACTGAATGAGCCGCCCAAAGGCCGCCGGGTCGGCGCGGTCCAGCGCCCGCCCCTCTATTTCTATCGTGCCGGATGTGGGCGGGGTCAGGCCGACCAGCATACGCGCCAAGGTGGATTTGCCGCAACCGGATTCGCCGACAATGCCCAAGGTCTCTGTCTGCCGCACCTGCAAGGATACGGGGTGCACTGCGTGAACCTGAGCACGCGGCGGGCCAAACAGCCGTTTGCCCATATCGAACGTCTTGGCAAGGTCTGTCGTTTTCAGGGCCAAGGTCATAGCGCCACCTCTGGAAACAGGCAGCGCACCTTGCGCGTGTCGCCTGTCAGATCAATCTCTCCGGTCTTGCAGCTTGGCTGGGCCTTGTCGCAGCGCGGCGCAAAGGCGCAGCCCTCGGGCAAATTGTCGACCGCGGGGGGCAAGCCCGGAATCGCCGCAAGCGCGCGCTGGCCGCCACCCAGTTCCGGCACGCAGGCGATCAGCCGCTTGGTGTAGGGATGTGCGGGCGCTGTCAGAACATCGCCGGTTGGCCCCGCCTCGACAATTCGGCCACCATACATGACCGCCACCCGGTCACAAAGCTGGCCGACAACACCAAAGTCATGGGTGATGAACAGGATCGCCAGACCACGGTCGCGCCGCAGGTCCGACAAAAGCGCAAGTATCTGCGCCTGCACCGTCACATCCAGTGCGGTGGTCGGTTCGTCCGCGATGATGATGTCGGGATCATTGGCCAGCGCCATCGCAATGCCCACACGTTGGCGCATACCGCCCGACAGTTCATGCGGATAGGCCCTTGCGCGCGCACCCGCATTGGGGATGCGCACGTCTTCCAGCAGCTTGACCGCGCGCCGATGCGCTTGGGCATGGCTAACCGGGTCATGGACGCGGATCGCCTCTATCAATTGGTCGCCGATGCGGTACAGCGGGTGCAGGGTCGAAAGCGGGTCTTGAAAGATATACGCCACCTTACGGCCCCTGAGCGTGCGCAGCAGTTCATACGGCGCGCCGATCAGGTCTTGCCCTTGCAGATGCACGGCGCCGCCAGTAATCACGCCGGGGGGCGAGGCCACAAGCCCCATGACCGACAGCGCCGTGACCGATTTGCCCGACCCGCTTTCGCCAACCAGCCCCAGACATTCGCCGGGATTCAACGCCAGAGACACCTTGTTGACAGCCTTGTACACGCGCGTGCCGACATGGAACTGTGTTTCCAGATCATCAATCTGCAACAGCCCGTCCTCAGGCTTGGGCATCGGTGCGCCTGCACGCTCCACCCGGGTGGTTGCCATGGGCCGCGCCAGCGCACCCGAGCGCAAGCGCGGGTCCAGCGCATCGCGTATCCCGTCCCCCAGCAGGTTGACCGACATCACGATCAGCAGGATCATCACGCCCGGCACCACCGAGGTGTGCGGCGCCGTGATCAGCGCCGAGCGGGCCTCGCCCAGCATGGACCCTAGATCGGCCTGCGGTGGCTGGCTGCCAAGGCCCAGAAAGGACAGCCCGGCGGTTTCCAGTATCATCCAGCCAATGGTGGTCGACATGGCGATTACCACGACCGGCACGATATTTGGCACCACCTCGCTGAGCAGAATGCGCGTGTGCCCCATGCCCGCCAGTTTCGCGGCGTCTATGAATTCGCGATGGGCTATGCCCACTGTCACGCCCCGAATATTGCGCGCGAAGAAGGGAATGTTCACCACCGCGACCGCGATCAGCGCGTTCAACAGGCCCGGCCCCAGCACGGCCACAATGGCCAAGGCCAGCAAGATGTAGGGAAAGGCCATCAGCATATCGACGCCGCGCATGGTCACGTTGTCTGTGCGCCCGCCGAAATACCCCGCAACCACGCCGATCGCGGCCCCCACAAGTCCGGCCACCAATGCGGCGGCAAAGCCGACCGCCAGCGACAGCCGTGTGCCCCACATCAGCCGCGACAGCAGATCACGACCCAGATGGTCGGTGCCCAGCAAATGCCCGCCTTGCAGAGGCCGCAGAAACCGGTCGGCTGTGTTGGTTTCATTCGGCGGCTGCAAGGGCAGGATCGGGGTCAGCACCGCCAGCACCACGATCACGCCCAGCACCACAGCGCCAAAGCCTGCCAACTTGTTACGAAACAAAAGGCGCAGGAACAGGGTCATGTGCGGATCCTCGGGTCCAGCAGGCTTTGCGCCACGTCGACCACGATATTGAACCCGACGTAGCAGGCCGCGACAAAAACAACGCCCCCCTGCACCAGCAGGATGTCGCGCTTCAGGATGCCGTCGACCAGCATCCGGCCCACGCCGGGCCATTGAAACACCATTTCGATATAGACCGCGCCCGACAGCACGAACCCGGCTTGGATACCCAGCACCGGGATGATGCTGACCATCGCGGCGCGCAGTGCATGGCCCCAGATCACGCGGCGCTCATGCACGCCCTTGGCGCGCGCGGTGCGGACGAAATCCTGCCGCAGCACTTCCAGCATCGCGCCGCGCGACAGCCGCGCGATCACGCCCGTGGCCACGACCGACAGCGCCAGCGCGGGCATGGTCAGATGGCGGATCAGGTCGGGCAGATCGCCGCCGCCCCAGATGGAATACATGCCCGATACGGGAAACCATTGCAGTTTCACGGCGAATAGCAGGATCATCATCATGCCAAGGAAAAACGAGGGCACCGAAATACCCAGGATCACCACGAAGGTGATGGCCTTATCCGCAAGCCCGTATTGCCGTGCGGCAGACACCACACCGGCCAGAATACCCAGCAGCGAACACAGCACAAATGCGGTGCCCGCAAGCACAAGCGTCGCCGAGAACCGGTCAAGGATTTCATCCAGCACAGGCCGGTTCAGCGCGAAAGAACGCCCGAAATCGCCCTGCACAAGATTGCCAAGCCAAATGAAATACTGCCGCCACAAGGGCTCGTCCAAGCCCAGATGGCGGTTTAGGCGCTCGACATTTTCAGGCGTCGCATAGCTGCCCAGGATCGCCGTGGCCGGATCACCAGGGATCATGGCCATAATCAGGAACACGATCACCGTAATTCCCAGCAAGACCGGAATGGCCGATAAAAGCCGTTTCAGGATATAGCCGCCCATCCGCGCATCCCCTGCTGTTTCATCCTTGCCTAAATATCCTCAGGGGGTGAATTGGCCAAAGGCCAAGAGGGGGCGCGAGCGCCCCCTGCCCCGGCTCAATTTTTGACCACGTCTTTCAGCAGCAGAAAGAAAGACGGTTCCAACTGGAAATTGTCGACCGCGTCCGATGTGACCGCGTTCTGCTTCCAGTTCGCGACGAACACCCATGGCGCGTCTTCTTGCACAATGGCCTGCATTTCGCGGTACAACCGCGCACGTTCGGCCTGATCGGTTTCCACACGGGCGGCTTCCAGCAAGGCATCCACTTCGGGGTTGGAATAATAGCCCGAATTGAACCCGCCCGCGTCGGGCCAGGCATCGGTGCGCAGCGCAAGGAAGGGCAGCGTGTCGGGGTCGTTGGTCATCCACGCCATTTGCGCCATGTCGGCCTTGCCTTCCAGACCGGGGTTTACCTCGCCCAGAAATGTGTTCCACTCATAGGTCTCGATCTCGACATCCAGCCCCACGGCAGCCAGATCGGCCTGAATGGCGGTGCCCATCGGGATCGGGTCCAGCATGCCAGAGCCACCTTCGGTGACGTAGAAGGTCAGACTGGCTCTTTCTGCGCCGGCCTCTGCCAACAATTCACGCGCGCGGTCGGGGTTGTAGGGGTAGGGTTCCAGCGCCTCGTTATAGGCCCATGCAAAGGCGGGCGGGGTCGGGCCCGCGGCAATGGTGGCCGTGCCTTCCAGCACGTCATCCACCAGCGCTTCCTTGTTGATCGCATAGTTCGCGGCCTGCCGCACGCGTTTGTCTGCGAACGGCCCTTCCTTGGCGTTCAGGATCAGAAACCAGACATGCGGGCCTGCCTGTTCATGTACGGTATGCGCATCGCTCTGGAACTGCGAAATTGCCACGGGCGGCACTTCGACCATCAAGTCAATGCCACCGGCCAGCATTTCGGCCACGCGGGTGTTGGCGTCGGTGATCGGGCGGAAAATGACAGCTTCGGTGCTGGCGACACCGTCCCAGTAATCTTCGTTGCGGGTCACGACCACCCGCTCGTTAGAGCGCCATTCGGCAAACTGGAACGGGCCGGTGCCCGACGGGTTGCGGCCGAAATCGCTGCCATGTTCCATCACCGCATCGGGCGACACGATCAGCCCGGTCGGATAGGCAAGATTCGACAGGAACGGTGCATAAGGCTCGTTCAGGGTGAATTGCACGGTCGAGGCATCCAACGCGTCGACCGACTGGATTGCGCTGAAAAAGAACGACAGCGGGAACGGGCCAGTGTCGTAATAGGGATGGTCCTCATTCAGCATGCGTTCGAAATTCCACACCACGTCCTCGGCATCGAATGTGCTGCCATCATGAAAGCTGACACCGTCGCGCAGGTTGAACGTGTAGACTGTTCCATCCTCGGAAATCTCCCAGGATTCGGCCAAGGCGGGCTCCACTTCCAGCGTGCCGGAGGCATAGCGCACAAGACCGTCATAGATATTCATCAGAATGCGGAAATCATTGACGGCGGTCACAGCATGCGGGTCCAGCGCCTGCGGTTCGGCGATCTGACCGACAACCAGCACACCGGGCGGGGTCTGGGCACTGGCAGGCGCAACAAGCGCCGAACTGGCCAACAATGCGGCTGTCAAAACCCCGAAGCCGCGACGGGTCAGTGAAGAAAAGGCCATATCCGGCACTCCCTGTTGTGAAGTTTATTTTCAGCCTAATTATCATGATAATTTGCATCGGTCAAAATTTTCATGATAAATTGGTGGCAACACGGGAAACAACCACATGACTTTTTCGATTCTTGCGCAAGATTTGAGCACCGGGGCATTTGGCGGCGCGGCGGCGACGGGGTCGCTCTGTGTCGGGGGATGGGTGTTGCGCGGCGATTCGCGCGGTGGCATGTCGGCCTCGCAGGGCGCGTCACCGTCAATCCTGTGGGGCGAGGATGCGCTTGACCGCATGCGCGACGGCCATACCGCCAATGACACGCTTTCCGCGCTGGTGGCGCGGGATCGCGGGCACGATTGGCGGCAATTGGCGGTGCTAGACCGCAAAGGGGGCACCGCCTGTCACACCGGCGCGCAGAATACAGACTGGAAAGGGGCCTTGGTCGCTCCGGGATTGGTCGTGTCGGGAAATCTGCTTGACGGCCCCCATGTGTTGGTGGCGTTGCGCGACACATTCCTTGCCAGCCAGGGCGCATTGCCAGAACGGCTGTTGGCGGCGCTGGCAGCCGCCGATGCCGCAGGCGGCGACACCCGTGGCCTGCAATCGGCGGCACTGCTGGTCGTGTCGAACGACACCCCCCCACTGACCCTGCGCATCGACTGGGCCGAAGCGCCGATCCGGGCGCTTCAGGATTTGTATGACCGCAGCCAGACAGGCGACTATGCTGAATGGCTGCCGACGGTGCCCACCCGAAACGACCCGGAGCGCGGGCATGGATGAAACCGATTGGGGAACACAAGCGCAACACTGGCTGGACAGGCTTGCGCAATGCTCTGAACCCGGCCCCGGCGTGACCCGCCTGCCCTTTACCCCCGAACACAAGGCGGCCACCGATATCCTGACAGAGCTGATGCACGCGGCCGGGCTGGCCGTGTCGATGGATGCGGCAGGCACGTTGATCGGACGGCGGGATGGACCACGCGCGGCGCCGGTTTTGCTGATGGGCTCGCATCAGGACTCGGTGCGCGAGGGCGGTGCCTATGATGGGATAATGGGGGTTGTGCTGCCGGTTCTGGCCTTGATGAAATTGCAACAGGACGGGATCACGCTGCCCTACAGCATAGAGATTTTGGCCTTCGCCGATGAAGAAGGCGTGCGCTTCCCGACAGCCCTGATGGGACCGCGTGTTCTGGCAGGCACGTTCGACATGGCTGCGCTGGACCTGTGCGACCGCGATGGCATCTCGCTGCGGCGCGCAATGGAAGGCTTCGGCCTTCGCCCGGATACACTACCCGCCCTGAAGCGCGATCCGGCAGGCATATTGGGCTGGATCGAACCCCATCTGGAGCAAGGGCCAGTGCTGGAACATGCTGGCCAACCTGTCGGTGTTGTCTCGGCCATTTGCGGGATCGAGCGCCACAGGATCGCGTTTACCGGCACAGCAGCCCATGCCGGAACTGTGCCGATGGCGCTGCGCCGCGACGCATTGGCTGGCGCGTCTGAACTGATCGGCAGGGTTGAGCGCCTGGCCCAAGACACTGACGCGCTTTTGGCGAATATCGGCACGTTGCAGGTCCGGCCCGGCGCGGTCAATTCGGTGCCCGGCCACGTCGAGATGACGCTGGAATTGCGCTCGGCCATAAACAAGCAGCGCGCGCAGGCCGGCGCTGACCTGGCGGATGCTGCCCAGAACATAGCTACCCGCAGAGGTCTGAAACTCGACACTACGCGCACATATGCGCAACCGGCAACCCTTTGCGACGGAGCGATCATCAACCACCTGTCCCAAGCGGCGGCTGGGCTGGGTTTTGACGCGCCGACCCTTCCGTCCGGGGCCACGCATGACACATCTGCCATGGCGGATCTCTGCCCTGTCGGGATGCTGTTTACCCGCTGCAAGTCCGGTATCAGCCATAACCCCGAAGAGCATGTCGATGCAGTAGCGATGTCAGCAGCGATCGAGGTTCTGTGCCGCATGATGCAAACGCTTCCCGCCAAGTAGGCGGTTCGGGTGGCTGCGCACTCTAAAGGCCGGAACGCGCCTGTTGATCCGCTGAGATTGCTTTATCCAATTCGCAAAGTCATACGCATGACCCTTGTGAACACTGGCAGGACGCGCCGGAAAAACACGTGACCACCGATGTGGTGACCGAGCGGTGCACCTGCAAATGCAGGCGCAACCCTTGACATTATTTTTGTTGAAACAGGTTCTTACCCAAACACATACGAAATCGGCCAAGCTGCTGGGCGATACATGCTTGAAACCAGCGACGATGTCGCTTTTGATACACTGATGGCGCAAACTGACCGCGCACCTGCAAAACAAGCGCAACCGGTCGACCAAAAAACGGCGAAATACACTAGGGAGACGACGATGACAAAAGACAGCAGCAACGGCCTGCACCAAGGGGTACGCGGATACGCGCGCGAGTGCAAAGATGGCAAACTAAGTCGCCGCGAGTTTTTGACCCGCGCCACAGCCTTGGGTGTTGCGGCACCCGCCGCCTATGGCCTGCTGGGGCTTGCTGCACCACAGGCAACGGCTCAGACTGCCCAGATGGGCGGCAGCATGCGCATCCAGATGGCGATCAAGGCGCAACGCGACCCACGAACATGGGACTGGTCGGAACTGTCCAATGTCTGCCGCGGCTGGCTGGAATATCTGGTCAGCTATGAACGCGACGGCACCGTGCAGCCCGTGTTGCTGGAAAGCTGGGAGGCCAATGCCGATGCGACTGCCTATACCCTGAAAATCCGCCCCGGCGTCACATGGAACAACGGCGACCCGTTCACGGCCTCGGATGTGGCGCATAACATCGAACGCTGGTGCGATGCCTCGGTCGAGGGTAACTCGATGGCCGGACGGATGAGCGCGCTGTCCGAAGATGGCAAGCTGCGCGACGGCGCCGTGGAGGTGGTCGACGATCTTACTGTCCAACTGAACCTGTCCAGACCGGATATCGCGATTATCGTCAACATGACCGATTATCCGGCCGCCGTGGTGCACCCGTCATTCACCGGCGATGATCCGATTGCCGAACCGATCGGGACAGGCCCCTACCGCCCGGTCAGCTACGACACAGGCATTGGTGCCGTGATAGAGCGCAACCCCGATCACACCTGGTGGAACGAGGGAAATGGTGCCTATCTGGACCGTGTCGAATTTATAGACCTGGGCACCGACCCGGCGGCCTGGATCGCTGCGGCAGAAGGCGGCGAAATCGACCTGACTTATCAGACGACCGGCGATTTCATCGATATTTTCGAAGCTATCGGCATGCCGTCCTCGCAAGCGATCACCGCGAATACACTGGCTGTGCGCTTCAACCAAGAAAGCGCGCCCTATGACAATGTGAATGTGCGCCGCGCCTTGCAGATGGCCGTCAACAACGCGCTAGTGCTTGAATTGGGCTACAATGAGTTGGGCGTCGTCGCGGAAAACCATCATGTCTGCCCGATCCATCCCGAATACGCGGAACTGCCTGCGCCGACCGTCGACCCCGCGCGCGCTGCAGAGATGATCGCTGAGGCCGGCCTTGCCGATCATGAGTTCGAGTTGATCTCGATCGATGATACATGGCAAGCTGCCTCCTGTGACAGTGTCGCCGCCCAGATCCGCGGGGCGGGCATCAATATCAAACGGACAATCCTGCCGGGAGCAACCTTCTGGAACGACTGGCTGAATTATCCGTTCTCATCTACCGAATGGGCGCACCGGCCACTCGGCGTGCAGGTGTTGGACCTGGCCTATCGCAGTGGCGTGGCTTGGAATGAAAGTGCGTTTTCAGATTCCGAATTTGACACATTGCTGGACCAAGCCAGCGGTATCACGAATGCCGACGAACGCCGCGACGTGATGAAGCGCCTGCAAGAGATCATGCAGGAAGAAGGGGTTGCGATCATACCTTTCTGGCGGTCCATCTATCGCAACTTGCGTCCGAACATTTTGAACGCGGAAATGCACCCGTCGTTCGAAATACGCTACCAGCATTACGCGCTGTCCTGATCTGTTCGGGCGCGGCACGCAACGCCGCGCCGCGCCCGGCCCGGATCGCTTGATGCCATCGCGCCAGATGGTGCCCTAGCAGACAGGAGGCAGGATGCTGTTCTTCCTTGCCCGCCGTATCGGTGTGATGCTGGTCACAGCCTTTTGCCTGACCTTTGTCGTTTTTTACCTCACCAATATTCCCGCCAAGCTGGAAACACTGGCCAAAACCCAAGCCGGCTCGCGCATATCCGATGCAGAGGTGGCCAGTTGGCTGGACCGCAATGGCTACAACCAGCCGATGCTGGTGCGCTACGGCGAATGGCTGGGCGTGGCACGCGGCTGGACTCATGCCGCCGATGACGGCGCGCAATCCGGGCGCTGTTACATCCTGAGCGGGACGACAGAGCCCGGCGCTGCACCGGCAAGATGCGGCCTGATCCAAGGCTACTGGGGCAATTCCACCCGCTTTCGGGCGCCTGTATCAGAGGTGATCGGCGCAAGGCTGGGGGCGACCGGCATGCTTATGTTATGGGTGCTGATCGTGATGGTGCCGATGGCATTGGTGGTGGGCGTTCTGGCCGGGATGCGCGAAGGCTCGCGCACCGACCGCACGCTTTCGACCTTCGCCATCGCTTCAACCGCAACACCCGAATATGTGTCCGGCGTGGTGTTCATCGCGCTTCTGGCGTCCTCCACGGTGGGGCTGTCGCCGCTGCTGGTAAGTTGGGGCTGGATAGAGGGGCCGGTGCTGTTTCAGGGCAACGCGCGCTCGGCGCTCGACAACATTACCTTCTGGAATTTCGCGCTGCCGGTGATGACCGTCGCACTTTACGGTATGGGCTATGTCGCACGGATCACCCGCGCGTCGATGACCGAAGTCATGACGCAGCAATATGTCCGCACGGCGCGCCTCAAGGGCGTCAGCTTTCCCAATATCGTGTTGCGCCACGCGTTGCGCAACGCGCTGATCGCGCCCTTCACGGTGATCATGCTGCAAATCCCGTGGCTCTTGAACGGAGTGGTCATTGTCGAGGTGTTGTTCAGCTATCCCGGGTTCGGCTGGACCCTGTTCGAAGCTGCGGCCAACAACGATATCGAATTGCTGCTCGCCGCCTCGGTGGTCGCTGTTCTGGTGGTGCTCATCACGCAGCTTATCTCGGATATTGGCTATGTGTATCTCAACCCACGCATCCGCGTAACGTAAGGGAGGCGTGGGAAGATGGACCCGTTAAGCTGGCTCGATATTCTTGGCCGCCTGTTTGTGCAACTGCTGCCCGTCTGGGTGGCGCTGGTGGCATTGTTCGCCGTTTCGATCACGTTCAAGCGCCGTCTGGGACTGTACGGCAAATTGTTCGATTCCACCGTCGGCATGATCGGTTTTGCACTGGTCATGTTCTGGGTCTTTGCGGCGCTATTCGCCAATATGATCCTGACCCATGACCCGCTGGCGCAGTTTTCGGGCATGCGCAATGCAGCGCCCGGCCTGCCACTGCGCGACCCGGCGGGAGGCTATGACTATTTCCTGCTGGGCGGCGACGCGCTGGCGCGGGACGTGTTTTCACGCATGGTGGTCGGCGCGCGTGAGGTGTTGCGCATCGCGCCCTTCGCCGCGATGATCTCTTTCATGATCGGCATCAGCCTTGGCCTGCCAGCGGGCTATATCGGCGGCAAGCTGGATACGGGGCTGACCTTCATCGCCAATCTGGTGCTGGCCTTTCCGGTGATCCTGCTGTTCTTCCTGCTGGTCGCACCCGAAATTCAGGACACACCCATCCCCCGCGCGATGGCCGGTATCCTGTTCCTTATGCCGGTCCTGTTCTTCACGGTTTTGCTGAACGCGCGGTTCTTCACCCAGCCCCCCAAACGCAACCTCTATGTCGGCGCGGTGCTGGTGATTGGGCTTTGGGCCTATTCGGGGCTCGCCTTCAACGCAGACCCTCTGGGCATCTGGGGCATGTCGCCGAACCTGCTGAACGTGTTCGTGGCCGTGGTCTTCGTCAATGCGCCCACGGTGTTCCGTATCGTGCGTGGCATCACGCTCGACATCAAAACCCGCGACTATGTCTCTGCCGCCCAGACGCGCGGAGAGGGGCCGTGGTATATCATGCTGTGGGAAATCCTGCCCAATGCGCGCGGGCCGCTTATCGTCGATTTCTGCCTGCGCATCGGCTATACGACCATCCTTTTGGGCACACTGGGGTTCTTCGGCCTTGGCGTTGCCCCCGAAAGCCCCGATTGGGGGTCGACCATCAATCAGGGCCGCCGCTTGCTGACGGTCTATCCGCACGCAGCGCTTGCCCCCGCATTCGCGCTTATGTCACTGGTTCTGGGGCTGAACCTGCTGGCCGACGGGCTGCGCGAAGAAAGCCTCAAAGACTGATGTTTCATCTTTCCACAAATACTCCACGGGGGCGCGGGGGTGTGAAACCCCCGCGACTGCCCCTCCAAAAGGAGCGCGACGGATGACCGATTGGGACATGTCCAAACCCATCCTCGAAATCGAGACCCTTTCCATCTCGTTCTTCACACGCGCGGGCGAAATCCCGGCGGTGATGGACTTCTCCTGCTCTATCATGCCGGGCGAGGCGATGGGGCTTGTCGGCGAATCCGGCTGTGGCAAATCCACGGTCGCCTTGGGCGTCATGCAGGATCTGGGTGTGAACGGGCGCATTGTGGGCGGGTCGATCCGTTTCAAGGGCCGTGATCTGAACACCATGAGCGCGCAGGAACTGGGCAAGCTGCGCGGCTCTGAAATCGCGATGATCTATCAAGAACCCATGGCCAGCCTGAACCCTGCGATGAAGGTCGGGCGGCAATTGATGGAAGTGCCGATGATCCATCAAAACATGGCCGCAGACGCGGCACGAGCGCGGGCGCGGCAATTGGTGGCCGATGTGCGCCTGCCGGACCCGGACCGCATCCTCAACGCCTATCCGCACCAGTTGTCTGGCGGTCAGCAGCAGCGCATCGTGATCGCCATGGCGCTTATGGCGAATCCCGCGCTTCTTATCCTCGATGAACCCACCACGGCGCTGGACGTGACCGTAGAGGCGGGCATCGTCGATCTGGTCAAGGATCTGGGCCGCAAATACGGAACATCCATGCTGTTCATCAGCCACAATCTGGGGCTGGTGATGGAAACCTGCAACCGGCTTTGTGTCATGTATTCCGGCGAGGCGGTCGAGACCGGCAATATTCGCGACGTGTTCAACCGCATGCGGGATCCTTATACGCAGGCATTGTTTCGCGCCATTCCGCTGCCCAGCGCCAACAAGGGCTCGCGGCCCCTGCGCGCGATCCCCGGTAATTTTCCGCTTCCGCATGAACGCCCGCCCGGCTGCAATTTCGGCCCGCGCTGCGACTATTTCAAGCAAGGGCTATGCGACGTCGGCGACATCAAGATGGATTTGATAGATGGCGACGACCGTCACCAAAGCCGCTGCAATCGCATCCGCGACATCGACTGGACCGCCGTCTGGAGCCCCGACAAACAGGTCGCCGCCTCAGAGATTGGCGACGTCGTGCTGCAAATGGACGATGTTCGAAAATACTACGAAGTTGCGGCCTCCAGCCTGTTTTCAGGCGGCGACCCCAAAGTCGTGAAAGCCAATGAAACCCTCAGTTTCGATGCCCGAGAGGGCGAGACACTGGCCATCGTCGGCGAATCCGGCTGCGGAAAGTCAACCTTCGCCAAGGTGCTGATGGGGCTCGAGACCGCCACCTCTGGCAATATCATGCTGTTTGACGAGAACGTGCAATCCACTCCCATTCAACACCGCAACACCGAAACGGTGTCGCATTTGCAGATGGTGTTCCAAAACCCGTTCGACACGCTCAACCCGTCCATGACCGTGGGCGCGCAGATCATCCGCGCGTTGGAAGTTTTCGGTGTTGGCAAGACAACCGCAGACCGCGAAAACCGGATGCTGGAATTGCTGGACCTTGTGAAGCTGCCCCGCGAATTTGCGACCCGCATGCCGCGCCAGCTATCGGGCGGGCAAAAGCAGCGTGTGGGCATTGCGCGCGCCTTTGCGGGCGATGCCAAGGTGGTTGTGGCCGATGAACCCGTCTCGGCGCTGGATGTGTCGGTGCAGGCGGCGGTCACGGAACTGCTGATGGACATCCAACGCGAAAACGGCACGACGCTCTTGTTCATCAGCCATGATCTGTCCATCGTGCGGTATCTGTCGGACCGCGTGATGGTGATGTATCTGGGCCATGTGGTCGAACTGGGCACCACAGATCAGGTCTTCGCGCCCCCCTACCACCCGTATACAGAGGCGCTGCTGTCTGCGGTTCCGGTGGCCGATACATCGGTCATCAAGAAGCGGATCGTGCTGGAAGGCGATATTCCCTCTGCAATGAACCCGCCGTCTGGATGTCCGTTTCAAACCCGTTGCCCCTGGAAAACAGAGGTGCCGGGCAATCTGTGCGAAACAGAGGTGCCACCCATGCGCGAGCTTGGCGCGGCGCATCAGATCAAGTGCCATCTTGCAGCCGATATGCTGGCAAAGATGGAGCCGGTTTTCACCCTTGCCGCGGATGCGGCGGAATAAATCTACACCACGCGGCTCAAGGTCAAAGCCCCGGCACCCCCGGCGCGGGCCGGTGAGGGATCTCTCGATCTCTAGAGGCGGTGGATCGCCAGAGGTGACAAAACCGTCCACCACCACCCCCTGCGCTGGGCCTGATGAACGCCACGCCACACGACGCGTGAGGTTTCTGGCTGGGCATGACAGACGCTGAATACCCAAGACGACGGGCCGGCCCCGAACCTCAATCAGAATCCCACGTTGTGAGACCCCTTCAGCGCAAGAATGTCGCGTGCCTCATCCGGTGTCGCAACAGATAGCCCAAGGCCCTCTATGAGCTGCCGCGCTTTTCGGACTTGTACGGCGTTTGATGTCGCAAGTTCGCCCTTTCCCGCCCAAATGCTGTCTTCTAGGCCGACCCGCACGTTTCCGCCAAGGGCGACCGCTTGGGTTGCAATGCGCATCTGGTTTGCCCCTGCCCCGAGTACCGACCATCGGTAGTCGTCTCCGAAGAGCCTGTCGGCCGTGCGCTTCATGTGCAATACGTCCTCTGGGTGCGACCCGATCCCACCCAGCAGGCCGAATACCGATTGCACGAAGTAGGGCGCCTTGACGAGCCCGCGATCGGCGAAGTGGGCAAGATTGTAGAGATGCGCGATGTCGTAGCACTCAAATTCGAACCGCGTCCCGTGGCCGTAGCAGGTTTCCAGAACGTACTCGATGTCCTGAAAGGAATTGCGGAAAACGAGGTCGCGCGATCCTTCCAGATGCTGACGTTCCCAATCGAATTTGAACTCGGTGAACCTGCTCAGCATGGGATACAGGCCGAAATTCATCGACCCCATGTTCAGCGATGCGATTTCGGGCCGATACGTTGCGGCCGGAGCCGCGCGCTCACTTACGCTCATGTAGGGGCTGCCGCCGGTGGTGATGTTGATCACTGCGCCCGTGGCCTGTTTGACGCGGCCGAGGATCGGCGCAAAGGCCTCCGGGGTCTGATCGGGTTGGCCGGTCTCCGGATTGCGCGCGTGCAGGTGCAGAATCGCCGCACCGGCCTCAGCCGCTTCGATCGCTGAGCGCGCAATCTCGTCGGCGGTGACTGGCAGATAGGGCGTCATCGACGGCGTATGGATCGCGCCCGTGATTGCACAGGTGATGATGACTTTTCCCGATTGTGACTCGGTCGTGGTCATGTCGTGGGCCTTCCTTGAGCTAGCCGGCGAAACGCGGTTCAGGCAGGCCACGTATGCCGAGGCCTTTGACGGCGAAAAGACTACCAGCGAGGAATTGCGGCTTTTCTTGTTGTTGGAACATGTCGTGAACTGCTGGGTGCTTTACACGCGCCATCGAGGTCACATATATCACGTCGAGATTGTCGCCACCGAACATGACGCTGGTGATGTTTTTCACCGGCATCCCGATACGTCTTTCCACGCTGCCATCGGGGGCATAGCGCACAAGATCGCCGCTTATGAGTTGGGCGTTCCAAAGGTAGCCTTCGGCGTCGACCGTAGAGCCATCCGCGACACCTTCATCTGCCTTGGTGGTTGCAAGAACCCGCTTGTTCGCCAATCCTCCCGTGTCGATGTCGTAATCATAGGCCCAGAACTCTTCCACGAATGTATCGGCGAGGTAGAACGTTTTGTCGTCAGGGCTCCAGCAAGGCCCGTTGGTACACATTATACCGTCCTCGACCTTCGTGACGGAAAGGTCCGGGTCCAGCCGCCAGAGTCCGCAATTCTTGAGCTCTTCAAGATCGTCCATGCCACCTGCGAAGAAGCGGCCACGCCGGTCGACCTTGCCATCGTTGAGCCGCGTGCGCTCGATATCGGCATCGACATGCTTGATGAGTTCCAGATCAATCCGGTCGTCCTTGATATGCATGAAGTAAAATCCGTCGCACATCGCTGCGACGTGACCGCCCCTCTCACGCAGGGCCATGGCACCGATATCCTTGGGAAGATCCCAGCTTTCCACTTTCCCTGACTTTGGGTCCATCCGCCAGACCGCCTTCTTGCCAAAGCGCGGGCCGGTACAGTCGAGCCAATAGAGGCGGCCCTCCTCTACGTCCCAAACCGGACCTTCACCCAGATGATTGTTGCATTCGAGGATGCACTCGATCTCGACCGTCATTGCTATCGTCCCTGTCAGTTCGGCTTGATCGCCACTTTCATCGCCCCATCCCGGCGCCCTTCATATGTCTCCAGCGCACCGGCGAACTGTGAGAGCGGGAAACGGTGGGTCATGAGCGGGGACAGGTCGACGCGGCCCTCTGACATGAGCGCGATGGCGGCTTGTGCGGTGTTGGGGTTCGCGCGGTTGCCGACAATCTCGACCTCGTCCAGCACCATCCGTTTGAGCGGCAGACTGACATCCTCGTGGGGAATGCCGATCACGGACACCACGCCGCCCTTGCCAGCAGCGTCGCAGGCTTGCCGGATCGAGGTCGCGGTCCCGGCACACTCGCACACCCGTGGCACTCCCAGACCATCGGTCATGTCTCTCACCGTCTTCGCGACGTCGCTACTGCGGTAGTCGATCCCGATAGCACCAAGGTCCTCGGCCAGCCTGAGCCGCGCGCCATGCCCGGCCACGTAAATTCTTCCGGCGCCGACTGCCTTTGCGCAAAGCATCGCCATCAAGCCCTGCGGCCCGGTGCCCATGATGAGGATATCGTCGCCAGGCTGAATCCGGGTCCGGTTGACCGTATAGAGCGCGATGCTCAACGGATCGACACACGCGGCGTATTCTAGGCTCATATCGTCGGGGATACGGTATAGGCTCTTGACCGACGCGCACATGTACTGCGCATAGGCACCCGGCGTATAATGGCCGTGCTGCCGGTGTCCCCGCTCTGGGTGGCCGTAATTGAGACAAATATTGAAGCGACCAGTCATGCAGTTGTGGCAGTAGCCGCAGCCCACATGGGAAATCGCGCAGACCCTGTCGCCTTCGCGCCAGCCGAGGGCATTGGCCCTGGACCCGGTTTCGACCACGGTGCCGGACCACTCGTGTCCGGGAACCAGCGGAAACTCCTTCGGCCAGAAGCCCGGAAAATCACCCTGAATGATATGCGGATCGGTGCCGCAGATAAAAGTCGTGTCAACCTTGCACAGCACCTCGTCAGTTTCGGGCGTGGGGATCGGAATTTCTTGAATTCCGAATTCCCTCGGCGCGGTCAGAACAAGGGCGTCCATTGTTCTCTTGTTATCAAGCATTTGGGCCTCCTGAGCTGTCTGCTGGGTCGCGGCGCAGGGCGCGCCAGACCCGTTCGGGGGTGAGCGGAAGGTCTTTGATGGCGACGCCGGTGGCATCGGCAACTGCGGCTCCGAGCGCCGGGGCGGTGCAGAGGATCGCTCCCTCGCTCACCCCCTTCGATCCTTTCGGTCCGGGCCCGTCCGCGTTCTCAATCATCCCGGTTTTCAGAGAAATCGGCATATCCTTGGTGGTTACGATCCGGTAATCGATGGCGCCGAGGTTCTTGATCTGACCAGACTCGTCCATCAGGATCTGCTCGTAGAGCGAGTGGCCCAGACCCATGATCGCCGCGCCCTCGTCCTGCATCTCGACATGAAGCGGATTGAGCGCCTTACCCACGTCGCCCACGGTGACGTGCTTGTGAATCACCACCTCGCCCGTCTTGCGGTCCACCTCCACCTCGAAGGCGGTGCAGTTGAACTCGAAGAAAGCCGGTGTGCCGCCAAGCGGGTGCTCGGCCACGGTCGGCTTTCGCATCCGGCCATTGCCGATAAGTTCACCATTCCACTTGCCGAGGTTCTTCTGGACGAATTCGAAGATCGTCTCGGAGCCGCCGGGCAGAATGATGCGCCCGTCCGCGATGGCGATATCCTCTTCTGGAATTCCGAGGGTATCGCTCGCAAGCTCAATGACCTGGGCGTAAATGTCCTCGCAGGCACGGGTAATTGCGGTTCCCATGAACACGGTGGAGCGGCTGGCCGAGGTCTGCAAATCGAAGGGCACCACCGAGGTGTCCCCCATGATCAGCTCCACGCGGTCATAGGGCGCACCGAGCGCATCGGCGGCAAGCTGGGCAAAGATCGTACGCGCGCCCTGGCCCATGTCCGACGTACCGGCGAAAACAAGTATAGATCCGTCCGCCAGTAGCCGCACCGTAGAGTTGGACAGCCCCGTGGTTGCGCCCGCCTTGATACCCACTGCAATTCCGCGGCCTCGACCGGACGGCTTTGGCGTATCCCAGCCCAGCATATCGGCAGCTTTCCGAAGTGATTGCAGCCAATGCCCGTCGGCGGGCTGATCCCCCGGCACCACCTCGTCGCCTTTGTCAGCCACGTTGCGAAGGCGGATCGCAAGGCCGTCCATCCCAAGTCGCCGTGCCGCCTCGTTGATCTGACTCTCCACCGCCCAGTTTACCTGCGGCGTCCCAAATCCGCGGTATGCGCAGCTCGGCGTTGTGTGGGAGAGGATCGGGCGGGCGTGGATGCGGGCGTTCGGCACGCGGTAGGGGCCGCAAGCCAGGTAGTTACCCTTCGTGGTCACCCGCTCGGCAATATCAACATAGGCGCCTATCAAGTAATCGGATTGGATATCGTGGAAAAGTAGGGCACCCTCTTTCGAGAAGCCCGAGCGTACATGGATTTTGGCGCCCGCGCGTCGAACCGCCTGAAAGGTTTCCTCCAGCGTCAGGACAAGCCGCACAGGCCGCCCGATCCTCTGCGAGGCGTAGGCCACAAGCGGCTCGAACTTTGGCATCTGCTTGCCACCGAAGCCACCGCCGGGATCGGGTGCGATGACCTGCACCGCGCTCAAAGGAAGATCGAAGAGCTGGGCCATGACCTTCTGAAGAAGGAAAGGATGTTGCACCGGGCTCCAGATCTTCAGACGATCCTGCTGAGCATCGACGATAAAGCCGTGGGGTTCGATGGCAAAGTGGGTCACCATCGGGAAAGTATAGACGTTCTCGACCACAAGGTCGGCCCCAGCTCCGGCCGCATCCACGTCGCCCCAGCCAAAATGCATGTCCTTCAGCACATTGCTGTGCGCCAGCGGATCATCCGGTCGCAGGTCGGGGGGCTGCACCAGCGGCGCGTCGGATGCGACGGCGGCGTCGATAGACGTGACAGCGGGCAAGGGATCATAGTCCACGTCGACCAGCGTTGCGGCATAGGCCGCGATATCTTTGGTCTCGGCAATGACGGCTGCTACCGGCTCACCGTGATAGCGCGTTTCATCCACTGCAATGACCGGGCGGTCCTGATAGGCCGGGCCGAAACGAGGCACCGGCTGTGGCAGTTCGGCGGCGGTGATGACATCGAGTACACCCGGCACCGCCAGCGCCCGACGGGTGTCGACCCCCTTGATACTGGCACGACCCACATTAAGGGTGACGAGCTTGAGATGCGCCATTCCGGTGATGTCGATATCCGCTAGGAAAAGCTGACTGCCGGTGACCCGCTCCAACCCGCCGGCGCGGCGAATGTCGGCGCCCACAGTGCTCCCCGTGACCGGGTCTGTTGTAATCTCGTGGACGCTCTCACCGGCGGCATCACGCATCGCGGCGAACATCCGGTTGTAGCCCCCGCAGCGGCAAAGATTGCCTGAAAGGGCCTCGCGCACCTCCGCTTCGCACGCCTCCGGACGAGCCCGGTGCAGCGCTTCAGCCGACATCACCATACCGGGTATACAGAAGCCGCATTGCACGCCACCGCACTTGAGGAAGCTGTGCTGAACGGTGCTCGGTTGGCCGCCGGCCGAAAGCGATTCCACTGTCTCGACGGTAGTCCCTTCGCTTTCGACAGCGAGCATCAGGCATGAGTTGACCGGCTGACCATCCACGATCACGGTGCAAGCGCCGCATTCACCGACCGCGCAGCACTCTTTTGCGCCTTTCAGACCCAACGTGTCACGCAAGAAATCCAGAAGCGAGATATGTGGGGCGACTTCGCGTGAAACGCGTTTCCCGTTTACGATCAGGTCGACTTTTCCGACTGCGCCGAATTGTGCCGCAGCATTATCCTGAGGCTTGAAAGTATCAGGCATGGGTCGTTGCCTCCGCCAATCTTGACTGTGCTGTTGCAAGGGCGCGCTCGGTCATCACTTCAAGCATCGCGGTGCGGTACTCGGCGCTGGCGCGCACATCAGAGATGGGCGCCGCCTGCCTGGCTAACCAACGGATCGCAGCCAAGCGGTCAGCAGGCGCACTCGTAGGGTCGCCCAACACGCCGGATTCGTCGCGCAGCACCAACGGCCGCGGCGACACAGCGCCGAAGGCTACGATCACCTCGCCAGACGCGCTGACCGTACAGCACATGTTCGTGGTGGCGAGGTCCACCCCACGGCGCCGCGTGATCCGATCAAAGGCGGTGCCGAGCGGGGCTTCGGGAATCGGGATGAGCACCGCAACGACGATCTCGCCGGCGCCGAGGTCAATCTTCCGATTGCCCTCGATGAACTCTGCAACCGGTTGCACACGGGTGCCACCTCTTCCGTATAGCTCCACGCTGGCACCGAGTGCTGCGAGCACCGGCACGGTATCTGCGGCTGGCGACGCGTTGCAGATGTTGCCGGCGAGCGTCGCGCGGTTGCGGATTTGGATCGAGCCGACAACGTCGGTCGCCTCGCGCAATGCTGGCAAAAGGCCCCTTTCAGCTAGAAAACGGCCAAGTTGCATCATTGTCGTGCTGGAACTTACTCTGAGAATGCCACTCTCGAACGCTATATCCGGCTTGATATCCGCCACCGCCTTTAGGTCGATGACAAGCCGGGTCGAAAGATGCCCGTGGCGCAAGGCAACCGTAAGATCTGTGCCACCGGCGAGAAGCCGGGCCGATGCGCCTGCCTCTGCCCAGGCTTCAGACGCTTCCACTAGGTTCGCAGGTCGGAAATAGTCGAAGGGCGTCATACGCCGACCCTCGCAGGTATCTTGGTCCCCGAATCCGCCGCGGAACGGTGGTAATCCATGACAAGGACACGGGTCTCATCCGGAATGTCTGCCTTCCAGACAGTGACATCGCAGCCGAGCGCGTAGTCGATCTGGTCAGCTCGAAAATGAGCGAGAAACGCCTCAATCCATGCGCCTCGCTGCGGCTTGTAGGCCAGTGTGCGAAAATGCATCGGGATCACGATCCGCGGGCGCATCCGATGGATCATCTCCATCAGGTCGGGCAGTTTGATCGTGAGCGCGTCGCCAGTGAGCGCAAGCAGAATATCGACATCCTCAAAAAATTCCATTTGTGCCGATGTCAGGCGGTTCCCGACGTCACCCATGTGGGCAATCCTGATCCCGTCAAGCTCGAAGCGGTACATTGCGTTCTGGCCCGGTACTGCGTGCTCGGGATGATGTTCGTACTCCATCGCCTCCATCGCGTTGAATGTCAGACCGTCCACGACACGACTGCCGCCATTCAGCGCCACATCTAGTGCATCGACAACCGCGTGGTTGTCGGGAACCAGATCTTCGCGGCAGTGGCCATCGTCATCGGTGCTGGAGATCACCACGATATCTGCCGGATCGGGGATGGGCGCATACCCGACAAGTTCCGGCAGATAGGGGTCGGTGATGATCACGGGACCGGCCTTGGGCAAAAGGCGAAACGAGGCATGACCATACCATCTGATGTCCATTTTCCCATTTCTCCTGCTGGTTGCGTCCGGCGCCGAGCCTCTTTCGACGCGTCGCGACATCCCAAGGGCCAGAACATTGCCCGGCCCTTGGGCAGCTTTTCTTACATGCTTTCGTGTTCAAGCACGGCGTCACCATCGACGCTGTCAATCTGCACGAGTTCTCCGTCCTGCCATTCGAAGATGCCAAACAGGCCGGAGACAATGCCGGTGGGCGTGTACTCCATGGTCCCGGTCACGCCATCATAGTTGATTTCGCGCCCGTCGCGGATCGCCGCGAGACCATCCTCGTAGGTGTAGACGATCTCTCCATCGCCGCCGGTGACGTCGTACATCGCCTCGGTCCAGCTTTCGGAGCTAATCTCACCGGCCTTTTCGATGGCCAATGCGGTGGCGATCATCACGTCATAGTACTGAATAGCATAGGAGTTCGCGACATCGCCGATATCCTCGATATTGGGCGAGGAGTTTGCGAAAGGCTCATAGGCTTCCCAAGCCGGGTTCTCGGCATGGGCGAAGGCCGCCATCGCAACTTCCTCATGCTGGGCGAGCGCGCTCTCGGTGGCGGTATCGATGAACTCGGTCTCCTGCCAGTCGGTCGGCCCTACGACGAACCAGCTTTCGCCTGCCTCTGCAGCGTTTTTGACAATCGAGCCGCCTGCATTGGTGGACGAGAAGATGACGACCGCCTCAGGGTCAAGCCGCGCGATCCGAGACACGACGGAGCGGTAGTTGCTGTCAGAAGCCTGGATGTCGAAATCGTCCAGTACATCCATGCCCAGAGCTTCGGCGGTGCGCAGCGCGGCGTTCTTCTGAAGCTGCGCTCCTGCAGTTTCGGTGCCGACGATCACAACGCGGTTCTTGCCCGCCTGCTGCGCGTAAAGCAACGCCGCCGTACCCTGAGCGGTGTCCATCGGCGAGCCACGGAAAATCGGCTCCTCGGCAACGCCGCCGATCGACCCATCGATCGCACCACCGTGAACCGACGGCATAATCGGGTATCCCTGCTCGGCA
This sequence comes from Roseinatronobacter ekhonensis, assembly GCF_900499075.1. GTDB lineage: Bacteria > Pseudomonadota > Alphaproteobacteria > Rhodobacterales > Rhodobacteraceae > Roseinatronobacter > Roseinatronobacter ekhonensis. The sequence goes on from NZ_UIHC01000014.1 coordinate 70,501, forward strand.
ATCGTCTCTAGCATGAACTCGCGGTACGACATGTAGCTGTGCGCCGGGTTCAGCAGAATATGCACCCCATCGCTGTCCACCAGCTTGCGGGCGGCACGTGCCTCACCCACCGTGCCGATGTCCTGGTGAACCGCGCGCCACGGACGGCCGAGCGGCGGATCTTGGTTGATCTTCGCGATGGCGACCTCGGCCACACCATCAAAGAACGGGCCAAAAGCGCCGAACTCACCGGTATGATAGGTCAGGTGGCCGACCACGGTTTCCTCTTGGGCAGACGCAGTTGCTGCGAAGCCTAGCCCCGCCGCGAGTGCGATAGCGCTGGTAAGTTGAATCGTCTTCCTTGTCATAACCTTCTCCTCCGTTGTCATAACTCTTTCCTCCGTTTGACACTTCTTCCAAAGTTCAGATGTGATACGCTGCCGTGATATCTTTCATGGTCAGCTCTGACCGATTGCGCAGCAGGTGCATTTCCCCCAGCGATAGCACCATTACGCGATCGGCGATCTCTAGCGTCTTGACGGCATTCTGCTCCGCCAAAACGATCGTCACGCCACGCTCTTTTCGAGTCTCGGCGATGCTCGAGAACAGGGTATCGACGAAGATCGGCGATAGTCCGGCCGAGGGTTCGTCGAGCAGAAGAACCTTGGGATCCTGCATCAGCGCCCGCCCGACGGCGAGCATCTGACCTTCGCCACCCGAGAGCGAACCCGCTGCCTGGGACGTGCGCTCCTTTAGCCTGGGAAAGAGCGTGAACACTTCCTCCAGTTTTTCAGCTTTTGGTCGGTGCCCGGTGCGCCCGCCAATCGACAGGTTCTCCATCACGGACAGGTCGGGGAAGACATTCCCTTCCTGCGGCACATAGGCCACGCCGGCGCCCGGCATCGTGTGGGCCGGCGCATCGGTCACATCCTTACCGTCAAGCTTCAGACGGCCCGATTGGACCGGCAAAAGCCGCGCCAGGGTCTTCAGGAGCGTCGTCTTCCCGGCACCGTTGGAGCCGAGAACGGCAAAGATCTCGTCCTGCACCGCGAAGCTGAGTTCCTTCAACACGCCAATCTCGCCATATCCGGATCGCAGGTTTTCGACCTCGAACATCGCTCAGACTCCCATATACTTCTCTGCGACAACGCGGTTCGATTTCACCTCGTCGGGCTCGCCTTCAAACAGGATCGAGCCTTCCGAGAGAAAATGAACGTAGTCGCAATATTCCCAAATCAGCGGCAGATCATGCTCCACCACGACGACGCGCATGGCGCCGGAGGCCACTTTCTCGCGCACCATGTTCATCACTTTTCGGGTGATGTCGTCGGGCAAACCCGCGGTAGGTTCATCCATCAAGAGCAGTTTCGGCTCTGCTATCAGGCAGCGCAGGATATCGACGAGCTTCTTTTCGCCGCCAGACCGGGCATGTCCCTCGCGATCCGTGAACGGGAACGCCTCCACGTAGTAAGAGACCTTCTCCTCGACTTCGTCACTGTCGCGCGTCTTGGCGAAAATGCTCTTTAGTCCTTCCGCGTCAGGGGGGGTCATGGCGAGCCTGAGCGAGTCCCGGATGGTCAAGCTGTCAAACCCCTGAATGCGCTGGTTTGTCTTGATAAGCCCGATCCGAGCCACCTCGTGAGAGCGCAACGGATTGAGGCTCTTTGTACCGGTGTCAGTGGACAGTTTGATCGATCCGCTTGTCGGTGCAATCCGGCGTGTCAGGAGGCCCATCAGTGTGCTTTTCCCCGCCCCGTTCGGCCCGATCAGCCCTTCGAGGCCCATGGCGCCGAAAGCCACTTTTTCGATATTGACCACCTCGTGCTCATGGTACGACTTGGTAAGGTTTGTGGCTTCAAGTTGCATCATTCGGCCCCTCTCGTGGACACGTCCCGCCCTGCGCCCGAGGCAGGTCTTTTGGGGGACCTAGGAGAGTCCACACCAAGAAGCCCGGTGGGCCGGAACATGATGATGGCGACAAGCAGAACGCCGTAGCAGAATAGCTTGAGGTTCGGCAGCAGGATGGCTTGCTCTGCCGGGACCGGCGCGTAAGTTTCGACCAAGATGTCGAACAGTCCGAAAGTTACGAACACACCGATCATGGCACCAAGGTTGTGGTTTTTCCCGCCGAGCACCAGCGCGATCCAGACTGCAAAAGTCAGCGATGGTGCCAAAAGATAGGGCACAAGGAACTGGTGGAGCGGCGCGGTCAGCCCGCCGAGCACGCCCATCAATCCGCAGGTAATCGCAAAGAGCATCCTCTTGGTGGCGGCAGTGTCTTTACCGAGGCTTGCGGCAAGTTCCTCGTTGTCCCGGATCGCAGAAAGGATGCGGCCAAACCTCGAGTCGCGCACCCGCGCCGAAACCCAGATCATCGCGCCTACGATCACCACGAGAAGCCCAAGATAGACAAGATTTCGCGCGTCAAGCTCCCGCAGTGGAAAACCGATGGTGCCAAGCCCCTGAACGCCGCCTGTCAGACCCTTTTCAGTGACCACCAGCGTTGCCACGATGGCGGCAAAAGCCAAGGTCGCCGCAAGAATGGCCTGCCCACTTCGCTGCAAGACCAGAAGCGCGAGCACGTAGCCCACTGCCGCAGCAACGGCCGAAGCAACAATAATCGCGAGAAACAGAGGGAAACCGAACTGGACGTAGAGCACGCCGGTCCCGTAGAGCCCGATACCCCAGAATCCGACGACACCGAAGTTGGGGATGCCAGCCATGCCAAACTGAAGATGAAGAAGCTGGGCAAGGCCGATATAAACCATCATCAGCGATAGGGAGAAGATAAGATAATCCATTAGGCTGTTCTCGCGCCGCGATATGTAAGGACCCCGATGAACGCCAGCAGCAACACCACGTCGGCGTATAGGGGCTTGGTCACCAGTGTGATGAAGGCGGTGAGGATGCCCGCCACGACAGCGGCGACAAACGCTCCGCGAACGCTTCCGACACCCGCTACAATGGTGACCAGCATGGTGATGAGGATCACGTTCCAGCCCATGTAAGGGGTGACCTGAGCAAAGACGCCCGAGAACACACCGGACATCCCGCCCGCGCAGCCCGCAATGAACCAGATCGCCATCGAGGTGACATGGGGGTTGATGCCGCTTGCCATCGCAAGTTCGCGATTATTGGCAAGTCCGCGCATCTGCTCGCCAAGTCCGGTGTAGTACACCATCCAGTAGAGAATGCCTGCCATCGCGAAAACCAGCGCCAGAGCGACCAGTTGCAGATTGGTGGCGCCGAGTCCCAGAACTTGCATGTAAACGATCGAAGGTTCGTTCAGAAAGAGGTTTTCGGGACCGACGATGAGGATCAGACCATATCGCAACAAGAACGAAACACCGACCGAGAGGATGATCATTTCGGTCGGTCCCACCCCGCGATTGAGCGCGGGACGAAAGATCGCCAGATAGACGGCGACACTCATCGCGCCTGACAGCAGCATAGACGGCAACAATGCGACATAGAAATGTGCACCCAGAACCACGTTAAACAGGATGGCGAAATAGGCGCCAAAGGTGATGCTTTCGGCGTAGGCTATGTTCATGAAGCCGTTGAGGTAGAATATCAGCGTGAAGCCCATCGCAGCCAGGATCAGCGGCGAGGCTTCCAGAAGCCCGATGAAGATCGCGTCAACTATGAGCATCTTTTGTCTGTCCTTCCTCGTATTGACCGGCGTGCCGGGCTGACCGCCGGAAAACTCTTCAGTCGACGAAATTCATGTCAGCCGGGTCAAATGTCGTCACCTGAACGTACATCAGCCCATCTTTCGTCACGTATGCGTCACCGCCGCGGTAGGGCTCCTGAAGCCAGTCGGCCTCTAGGCGCCAACTGACATTGACCGTGCCGCCAACGGTCCGCACCGTTTCCGTGATGAAGGTCGCACCGGCCAGCCCGCCCTCTTCGCGCGGCAGGCAGAACCCGGTGAACAGCTCTCCGATGGCTGTCCGACCCTCGATCGTTACCCCGTTCGGCAGGATGAACAGCACTTCTTCGGGGTACTGCGCCATCAGACGGTCCCAGTCGCATTCATTGAGTGCCTCTAGGTGTTCGAAAGTCACCATCTCCGCATTGGGCTGCGGCACAAGAGGCGGCAGCTCTTGCGCGTGCGCCACGGATAATATGCCCGCCTGCAAGATTGCGGCCAAAGCTGTGAGCTTGATCATCGACTTCATCTTCAGTTTCCTTCCAGAAAGGAGGGCTGCACGGGCCTGGATACGAAGTGCTTTGCGTTCGCGACGGGAACGTCGCGGCGCGTCGTCGTTCATGCCGTGACCGGGCGCGACTGAAGCAGGTAGACATTGTCGCCACGGATTGCCCATTCGATGTCCTGGGGCCTGCCGTAGTGAACCTCCAGCTGAAGCGCGAGGTCGGCGAGCTGTGACAACTCGCTATCCGCGAGCACCCCGCCATGATAGAGGTCTTCTTTTTTCTTCCGACCCTTGCGGTCCACCACGTAATGGTCCGGCGTCACCTCTCCCGAGACAACCTGCTCACCAAGCCCAAACACGGCCTCAATCAGCATCCGGTCCTTGCGCCGCGTAACCGGGTGGATGGAGAAGGTGACGCCGGCTTTTTCGGCATCGACCTGCGTATTCCGGGGTCATCCGGCCAGTGATTCCGAAAGTATCCGGCCACCCATTCCGATTTTATCCGGCCACTGATTCCGGAGCATCCGGCCACCCTGTGATGTGATGCTGCGAGGCAATCTGTAACTGGCTACCGTCTGGCTTTTTAGCTTTGAGGGAAGCCCGATGAAGAGATTGCCGATGCGGAAGATACGAGATGTTTTGCGGCTGTCTGCCGAGGGTCTTTCGACCCGTAAAATTGGTGTCAGCCTGACGATTGGGCGGACAACGGTTCAGGCATATCTGGATCGCGCTGCCGAGGTAAATCTGTCCTGGCCACTACCGCCAGAGATGTCTGACACCGACCTTGAACGCCTAATTTACCCACGCACGGCGC
>NZ_UIHC01000067.1 GCF_900499075.1 Roseinatronobacter ekhonensis
CAGCGCCTCAAGCGCCACAGCAGCTTTAAACTTGTCTGAAAAGTTCCGTCGCTTTGTCATTCTCGTATCCATTCGTGCGCGTTGGATACATCTTAGCACGCTGTCCAAATTTGCCGGACCACTTCAAACCGACCGATATACTTTTCGAAAAGCGCATTCATTTCGAAAAGGAGTGCCGTCCCCCGGCCCGAACCAGCGCTCGTCGTTTGATAGCGATTACGGAGAAACAATTGTGCCATCCCGAAAAGCTCTCGCCATGCGCGGTTGGTCCGATCAATGACGACCTCGTCCCACTTCAGCGCGGGAACAGATACTTCGGTAATATCGGCATAGACGAAGGCCAATTCTCGCAACCGCTGTTGGTTGCTGGCGCTTCGTGACATTCTGAACAAATGCGCAACGGTCGCTTTCATAATGCGGTTCAGCGCGATGTCATCTGACAACTCATCAAATTTGCACGCCAGCCGCGAGGGGTTTGCCGCATGGCGCGTGAACTGACGAGGCAGATCGAGGGCTCCGCGCAAGGCCGCGAGGTCATCCTCCTGACCGATGTACCGGCGCGGCATGCCGCGACGAACGGCATCGGTCAGCTTGTTGCAGAAAATCCGGATAAGAATTTCCAGTAGGGTTTCACGCTGCCAGTCGAGCTCCGTAACCTGACCCGTTTCGATTTTGAGATCGAGCGCGACCGCAAGCATGTGAACAAGACGTTTGCGAATGGCCGCGTTCTGCAGCACCTCGCCGCCCTGTTGATCGACGTCGATCTTGGGAAGGATTTCAAGACTGCAGCCATTTGTCGCCAAGACGCCGACAACCCCTCGTGCCCTCAGTTCATGACGGCGCTCCTCGAGAACACCGCCACCACCCTTGCCTGCAAAAGCCGATGCCTTCGCCAGTGCCGCAAGACGTCCGGCAAAGTGCTCGGGAATACAGCCTTCCCCTTCACCATGGGGCAGCGTTTCCCATTCGCGCAGGGTGTACGCAGGCATCAGGCAACAAACTCCGAGAAGTCGAACCTGTCTTTGACGGTCCACCTCAGCTTATCGCCGGAAAAGTCGTCTTCGGTCATTCCCGCAGGGGCAGCAATTTGTTTCGCATCAAGGAACCGAGACGGGCCTTGTCCAGAGTCGCCCAAAACAACCGCAACCTTGGACCAGTCCTCGTAAAAATACTCCGCCAGCAAAGGGATCACCTTGTCACGCATGGCGCTATCGATATCCGCTTGCGTCTGGCAGCCAGTGAAATACGCGTGACCAATCTGATGTTCTCGATCAAAGAGATACTCGATGCGCTCGTTGATCGTGGACAGCAGTCTTCGCAAATCAACTCCTTCAACGTCGTTCGAAAGAACAGACGGATCAGGCATTAATTCGTGGAAAGCAAACCGGCGGCGTAGCGCTGTATCCAAGAGAGCGATGGAACGGTCGGCTGTGTTCATCGTACCGATGACGTGCAGGTTCTGAGGCACGCCAAACGGCTTTTTCGAGTAAGGAAGTGTCAGGCGGATTTCGTTGTCCATCCCGAGCCGCTTGTCAGGCTCAAGGAGCGTGATCAGTTCGCCGAATGCCTTCGAGATATTCGCCCGGTTGATTTCGTCGATGATGAGGACGTGCGGCTCGGGTGACACGGATTCATCGGTGGATTGAGAGTTCATGTACCGTTCGACAAGCGCGATGTTCAGCTCTTGCTTGCGCAGAGGATAGATCGTGCGCTGAGAGATGGCCATGTTATAGAATTCGTTGGCAGGCATTCCGGCTTCGTCCACCCAAAGCCAGCGCATAGCCCGGCGATGCGGGTAAGTTTCGGAGCTTTCCCGCGGGTGGAATTCGTAGTCGCCTTCGACCATCCCGATGGCGCGGATCAGCAGGTTTCCCTTGCTGACCAGGATGACGTCTCCCTGTTGCAAGTTGTTGCGGAAAATATCCGTCATTTGCACGGCTGAGGTCAGCGAAAACCCGAGTTCCTCGTCGGTGTAGTCTTGCTCGACCTGAGCTTTGATTGCCTGTCGTTCGGTGAATTCATCCCCTGAGAAGTCAGAGCGGAAGAAGCCGAAGATCGCGCAGTTTTCATTGATTGCCTCGTCGAAAATTCCGGCATCCTCTGGAATCGCCACAGCACCGATCGACATTTTGAAAACATTCCGCCCCTCAAGCGAAAGCCGCTCACCCGTCGAATTCTGACCCCGGCTAGTATCAGCGCGGCGGGCGATCCTTTTGAAAACCCCGTCTTCGACCCGCAGACGGAAGCCACCCGTCGCGCTTGGATCAGTTGTAGAGTCGGAGGTTTCATCCCTTACCGTTTCCGGCCGCAGCCCTTCGACGAACTCCTCATAGGACATCGACTGGTGAAAGGTTACGAATTCGACACGCCCCTCGCTCACAAGCTTGCGATAAGTACTCATCAAGGCAGCTCGCTGAGCGCTGCCCTTTAACCCGGATGCGATCTGTTCGCCCAAACAAAGCCGAACTGCTTCCCATGCCGTTCGATAGGTTTTGCCCGTACCTGGCGGGCCATAGAGGATCAAGTTCACTGCAGAAGGCGCTGGTGCTTTTGTTGTGTCGGTCACGGCGTCCGCCTCCACTTGAGAATTGAGCTTATATGTAAAAATGGTAGAGCTGCTTGGGTTTGGTTCTGTGCTTGTGGGCGCCGGCACTTGCGCCAGTTTCTGGAATTTTTCGCCACCAAGCGCTTGGCAGATGTTTGGAAAAGCGTCCTTCAACCCTATCGCGGATGCAAGATCACCCGCGCGGATAGAGACATCCCTTGCTGCCTTTTCCCTCGCAGGTTCGATGAAATAGTTCAGAGCACAGAGCCTGATCCGGTCTGCGCCTTCCATCAGATGCTCGTAGCGATCAGGGCGCTCGACGGGCTGATCGTACTGATCCACGATGATGAAGCCAGCGTTATGAAGCGTAGCAGCGGCACTATCTTTCTTACTCCAGCCCCCATTCAGATCACTTAGATTACGTATGTAACCAACAAGCGGTTTGGTTGGGTAAACGCAATTTTCGCGTTCTCGCGATGAGCGCACCCAATAATCTCGCGGATCGCCAAAGGCGTCAAAAACGTCCCCACCCGTCCCGTTCGTACGGTAGCCGTCGTACGCATCCATGGCCGCCTCGACGGCTTGGCGTGACAACGAGGCCTTCTTGTCGCCCATACTCATGATTTCTGGAATTCCGAGGGCCTTTGCAATCTCCGGGCCGATTTCATAACTACAAAGTTCATTTTCATTAAATCGCAGATAATGTTGTGCCCCAGTGGTCAGATTCTTGCAGCGTACAGCACAGTGCTCGTCCAATGCTGCACGTGCCAACTCGTCCAGATCCTCGGTGCCAATAATATTCTCATCCGTCAGGGACGCGCCCTGAGGTAGGTACAAGTATCCCGGATGTTTTGCGCCGCCATTTCGCGAAACCGCGTAAAACTCCCCTTCGACGTGACGAAATACGATACGTCGCCTCTCGGTAAGATTGCTCATTACAAATTCTCCACGGGACTCAGTGCGTTGACCAACTGCAGTTGGTCAACCGTATTGCATTTCGCCTCACGCAGCTGCGGCGATCCGAAAACCTCTGCCAGGCGCCCCCTGATAATGTTAGCCCGTTCGTCATCTTCCGTTTCGGGCGGGAGTTTAGCGAACTCATTTTTGATACCTTTTCTGAAGCTAATCAATTTCTCCACCTCAAATCACATTGTTAACGTCGTCAGTCGATCTTCGCTCTCTCATTCATCCCTGTCGGGAAACAGCCCGGGCATCCACCTCCCCGCGTACTTAGCGGGGAACGCCAGCTTAAGCGGTGCCCGCGTTGATGCCGAGGACAATGCGCCCGCTTCTAGGAGCGCAGATGTCACCCGCCGCGCGGTGCGGTCGCTGGTGCCAAGGATGGTCTCGACCTCCCCGCGCTCGATCTGCCCCTGATAGAGCACGGCCTTCAGCACGGTATCGGATTTCGGAGGTAGCGCTCCTGCGCGGATTTCTTCTTCCGCCCAGATCAGGATGCGGTCACGCAGTCGACCCGGCCGCATGAGGCTCTCCATAAACTCCACCTGGTCAATGCAGGTGCGCAGGAAAAAGCCCGCGAACGAAGCAAGTGCGGCTTCGCTCAACGTGCCGCGTCCGTCGCGATCTCCACGACGGGGACCGTCACAGGTGGCCAGGTGCTCTTTGTAAGCCGCCTCTTGCCGTGCAAGCCCGCGCGCTACTGACCAAAGGCCACGCGTGTCGAGAGCCTTGCGCAGCATGGCATAGGACATCAGTCGGGCAACTCTTCCGTTGCCATCCAGAAAGGGGTGCACCCAGAGAAGTCGGTGATGGGCACAAGCAGCCGCAAGGATCGCCTCGATTCGGCCCGGTAGGCTGTAAGCCTTGTCCATTCGTTCGAGAAAGCGCGGCACAGCACCTGGGCTGATGGCGACATGCTGTCCAACTTCGACATAGCGGGTGCGAAGCTCGCCCGGAACAACCGGGATCTGCTCGCCTGTCTTCGGATTCTGAACAAAGAGAAGCTCAGGCGGCAAAAGTTCGCAGAAGCGGCGATGCAGGTCGACGATCGACGAAGGCGCGGTCGCTGGCTCCGACATTCCGTCTTCATCGACCCATTTCTGGACTGCGACATGCGCCTTGGCCTCGAGCTGAAGGTTACGCCTCGATGGATCGGCGCTGTAGTCGTTCCGCATCGCACGTTCGATGTCGATGGGATGAGTGTCATGTCCCTCGATGAGATTGCTGTAGTAGCAGTTCATCGCCCGCACGAGATCTGCCAGGGCATCCGAGACGGAAGCAGGCAATCCACTCCGGAACCCCGCAGACTTTTCAGCCAGCTCCAGCGCGAGATCGTTCAAACCCGCCCGGGCGGGAGAACCTTCCGAAACCATGAGAGGCTCGAACAGACCTACTGTCTCGCCATCATCGGAGATCGTCACTTGTCCTGCTTTCTGGCCACTTTTATGGCCGTGATTTATCTCTATAAAAAGCAAACGCTATCATATGGTTGATCAGTTAGAAAGTGACAATTATTCTGCCAATTTGGCCGGTTCTCTGACCGCTAACGCTTCAAAAGGCTTTGTTACGGTCCAAGATGTGATAAGTGGCTACGCTGAAACTTGCGCATCATAATCAATCAAATCTCCTTGCTATCATTAATGTTGTTTCGTATCGCTGCACCATTATAGATGGAGTCGGCATCATGAAACACATGGTCCATAGCGTGGCAGCCGCCGCGGCAATCAGCATATCCTCTCTTGTGGGTTCGGCCGCCCCGGCCCAAGCCTATCAGGTCGACTGCGCGATCCTGCTATGTCTTTCTGGGGGATGGCCTGCATCCGCACCATGCGCGCACGCGCGGGCAGTGTTCATTCGCCGGATCACACCGTGGCCGATCGAGCCGCCGTTGCAGATCTGGCGTTGCCCGATGGGGGCGTCTTTCAACGAGCCTGCACCGATGTCACTCATGGAGCGGCTCTATGACATTGCGTTCCGCGATCCGCTCTCGGTCCGTCAGGAAACGGCTCCCCTGCCTCTTGTTCACGTCCAAGCCGATGATCAAGCGGACATCGACATCTCGGGCGACGCCTTCGACTTCGTGAGGAGCATCCGCGTCTACCATATCCAATACCGCCAAAACGAAAACCGCGATGGCGACTGCAATCGAAGCGACTCGACGCGCTTGGGATCATACGGCCTTCAAGGTGATTATCGCTGGACAAGGTCCGGCGTGGCCCAGGTGCCGACCGCGTCTGAACTAACCATCCCGAAAGGATGCAGAAGCTATTTCTATCGGTCTGTCTTCGTGGACTGGCGTGATCACGCCGGGAACTACGGCTCCGAAGAAGTCCGCTACTGACCAACCAAGCGTGAGGTTTCCTGAGCGCTCCTCGCAAACCCCTGCACCTGAAGCCGTGCAATCAACCCAAAAAAGGAAACGACGCCAGACCGTGAAGCCTGACGCCGCGCTAGAAAAATCCGTGAACAAGAATTTTCTAGCGCACTGTCCAAACACCCGCAACCAGCAAAGTTGTTTTGCTGGCAAGAATGTTGTTGTCTCACGACATGTCGTCGGTTCTCTCAGGAGACCCAGACCATGGAACCCACAACCGGCTTGATACTACGACGCATTACGCAGACTGATCTGTCCGTATCCGCTCACAAGCTTGCCACTCTCATCCTTGATGGTATCGCCTGGAAGGAGGGCTATAACGGGCTGTCGCGCGGGACAGCCGCCTACACCCTCTCTGTCTTGGCAAATAAGATGGGCATCTCGCGCCAGTATCTGACGGTCCTTCTGAGCGAACTCGAAGCGTCGGACTTGGAGCTGGTGCGCCAGAAATCCAACGGCAAATTTGCTCCATGGCTCTTCCGGTTCGCGGCCTTTGATAAAGCGGAGGAAACCCATGATCTCGTGTCAGGTGAGGGTGACACATCACTATCTAGAGATAATAATAACAAAACTATATTCTCAGGTCTGATTGAAATCACCGCGAACTCGAACGTTTTTCAGACCTGTTGGGCAAACTTGATCAAGGCAGCGAAGACCGCCCTACCCTGCTGGAACGTCGACACGCAAGTGATCTGGGATCGCTTCCTCGCGTTCAACCGGGCGCGAGGCAACGGCAGGGTTCCTGCAGGTTTCTTGCTTGGTTTCATGCGTCGGTGGCGCACTGCATCGGGAACACCGCCTCGCTCGGAACCTACCCCGGCGCCGAAGCGGGTGGTTGATCCAAAAGAGCGTGAATTGCTCGATCAGATCCAGGCTGCGCCAAGCGCAAACCGTCAGTTTCACGCATCGGACCTTTGTCGCTTGATCGGGCATGCCAGCTACGAGGCCAGGGTCATCGACGTGATCCGGCAGTTCAGATGCCAGAGATTCTCTGCGATCTTGGCGGTGCATGGCAGGGCTGTGCTGGCGGGGGAGATTTCGCGGTGAGACACCGCATCACCATGCTTTCAAAAGGGGGAAAGGTGAAGTTCGCGTGGCTTGCCAGTCACTCCCGCAAACTCAATCGATAAGGATGAGATTTTTCGGATCCAGCTGATGTTCACCAGCCCATTTGTAGGCGCAGGTCAGGCGGGGATAGTCGAGGCAAACCGCATTTGGCGCGTCTATCGCCGGAGAGCCAAGCCTTTTGTAGTGGCCGAAGAACACCGGCTTCGCCTCGGCATCATAAGCGCGAAACGCGACCTCGCCCTCGATTGGCGTCCCAGGAAGCGCTGCGGGGTCAGGCACCGACAGTGCTGCATCGCGCCAGGTCATCGCGCCTGATTGCCACCATTTGAGGCGGAGCCCCGTGCGCTTGTGCCCCTTGATATCGTGGAAGAAGTAAGGCGTCGGCAGTTCTGCTTCTGGTCCTTTCAGAGTGGTCAGGACTGCCTCAGCAAAACCACTTGCGTCGTCTTCCAGCGCAACCTCTTGGAGATCGTCCTGTGCCAGAAGGCCGCTCGGACGCCGGGCGAGGATCGTTTCGATCCGCACATCGTCCCAACAGGCATGCACCAAGCGCAACCCGCCCAGATCGAGAAACAGGGGCAGCGTCAGAAACCACTCCAACATTTCAGCAGTGTCCGCATGCCCCACGGGGAACTCATCCAGAAACGTCTGATGCTGGGCCCGATTCTTGTCGGAATGCGCGCGCATGTAGCCATCATCGGTGCCGTCAGCGTTCAAACCAGGCTGATGATACAAGAGCGCATTCAGCTCGTGATTGCCCATGATTGCGACCGCATTGCCCTGATCACGCATGGTGCGGACGAGGGTCAAGACAGCCTTATTCGCCCGGCCCATATCTATGAAATCTCCCAGAAACGCAGCAATACGCCCCTCTGGATGTCCCCAAACCTCCCGGTCCGACACATAGCCGAGGGTCGACAACGTTTGCGTCAGGCGGTCGATGTCCGCATGGATATCAGGAATGATGTCATAGTGCGTCGTCATGCGAAGTGCCCCCAGAAACCTGTTTTGCGTCCATGGTCGCGCTTCAGGCGCTTTACGTAGGTGGCGTGACCCTCAAACGTCCCGAAATCCTCAATCCGACCGGCTAAGCCCTCGCATTCGGCTAGGTGCTGAGCGGCATAGCCGTAGCGCTTAGACCTCGCCTTTGACAGCGTGAAGTCGATCATGGCTCTCAAGGCAAGTGTAGCGGACAGCGGAAATCTCTCTGATAAGGCGTCAGCAGCGGGTACGAGCAGCTCATAACGGTCGCCATCGATCTCGTCATGGCGGTCGATCAGCAGCCGGGTAGCGCGATCCGGCGACGGCCACCCTAGGAAAAAACCAAGCGCGGACCGCAGGCTTGAATATGCTGCAGCATGAGCCATCGCCCGTTCTTCGGCCTCAATATCCTCGAAATCTGGAAGCCGTTTCAGAAAGTCGCGTAGGTAGCCAGACTCGAGCGTGCTCTCGAAACAGCTCCACCGAAAGGTCTGCGCCTCGTCCTTGCGATCAAGCGCTTCCAGCACCTCAAGACGGATATCCTGCCACTCGCGCGGCACCCAGCTGTCTTTCATATCAGCGCGTTCGATAAAGCCAAGCGCATCCCCTGCCCTGCCCGCGGCCAGCAGGCGCGTCGCGATTTTGGCAGCGATCTGCGGCACCTTGCGCGTCCTCGCATCGTATTGGGCGATGAAGGCATCCACATCACCCATTGCATCGGCGATGTCCTTCAGTGCCATCTCCACCACGCTTTTCTGGGAGCGTTCTTCTATCTGGTGCGCATAGGTCGCACCGCCGCTACCATACCCCACTACCTCCCATTCTCCTTTCGGTGGGATGGGAACCGGCGTCCCGGCAAGCGTTTCGATCCGCTGCTTGAGATGCGCCAGCCCCTCTTGCCCAAGCGCGGGTGTCAGGATGGCGATCAAACCGTCATACTGGCCATAGCCATTGTCGCGCAGGGCCTCAATCGCCGCATCAGCCAGCAACTCAGGCTGCGCCCCGGCGGCGAGAGCAAGCTCGCCCAACAACGCGCAGGCGTCGTGAAACACGCCAATGACGATTCCGCTGCTGTCATCGCAGCGCTCGAAAAGCGGTGTTGCCACCTGCATGAAGCGCCAGGCCAGTGCGAGTGCTTCAGCCGGATCGGCCGGGGCGATCCGCTCCTTGATCGCGCGGAGCTGGCTTTGCAGATCGGTGACAAGTGGCTTGCGGTTTTGCCAATTCACAAAGCTGCGGGCCCGCGCAATGCTGGTCAGCCGCTTGGCCACCGCCCGCCCCGCTTCCTTCGGGCTTTGCGCTCCTGCAAGTTCCAAGCGTAGCCGCCGTTTGGCCACGGCCGAGCCAGTGCTGATCTCAATCAGCAAATCGGCCAGCCGGGCAGCACCGAGCGTCTCAAGGTTTTTTGCGTTCAGTGTCGTCTTCGATGCCATTTGAAACCCATTTTGTCTCGGCGGACTTTAGCAGCGGTCAAGGATAGGTGAAACGCCGACACTGATTAGATGCCAAGACCAGCCTCCGGTCAAAAAACCGGACCTGAGTTTCTCGTACAGCTACGCAGGTTTCACCTGCATTGCTCAAGTCGAATCTGGCAGCAATGTTCTATACGTCCTGGTTAAGTCGCCGGGCGATCCATCGAGTGGGCGCGGCCCTTAGCGCTTGTTTGAAGGATATTATTGAGGCGGTCTTTGGATTAATTTGCTCCGGGTTTATGACCTTCTGTCCAGATATGACGTATGGCCATGCCATCTCTGTTACACAGATGGAGATGTAAATGAGCCACGAACAACACCTTGCACTAGATTTGATCGCCCGACTTGCCAGTCGTTTTGGTCCAGCAAGCCGAATTGCCAAAGAACTGCCCGGCTGGCTGGAGTATCTGACCGAAGTTGAATGCCCTGAGCGCCCCCGCACCCGCCCAAGCGCGGTTTGGTGGCAGAAGATTCGAGAACTCGTCCGCAACCTGGTTCCAGGCGCTGGTGGCGGCGAGGGCGAGATCGTGCAAGGCAATGCCGCTCTACTTGGTGATCATTTCGGATTATCTCCGGTCGAGACATCCATGCTGACCTTCGTTGCTCTATACAAGATCTTCGACGCGTTTGAGCATGTCGTCGATGGAGCCTTGGAGACGAAGGAGGTCACAGTACCGCTTCTTTTGTCGTGGTTCTGCCTAGCGCCTGAGCCTGAGATCCGGGCTGCCATGCGCGCTTCCAGTCGGCTGGTAAGCTCGGGGCTGGTGCAGCGCAACAGCGGCGGGCGCTATCATCGCATGCCGTTTGACCTATCTGATCGTCTCACCTTCGCGCTTTTGGCCGAGGTGGGAAGCATTAACAATTTGATCGCGTTGATGTTTCAAAGTGCGGGCGCTCCCGAGGCTGAATGGCCGGATTTCGAAGGCCTGGGACGAGATGCAGACCTGATGCATGACCTAGTGTCCAAAGCTCTGGCCAACAGCACGCCGGGCGTGAACATCCTGCTCTATGGTCCGCCTGGCACCGGAAAAACTGAATTTGCAAAGGTGCTGGCCCTAAAGGTTGGTGCCGTACTGCGTGCGGTGGGAGAAACCGACGATGAAGGAGGAGAGCCGTCGCGCCATGAACGCCTGTCTGTGAATCCCGGAGACAAAATGCCCACAGAAACGGTCTGATGATCTGACCGTCGCGGAGTAAAATTCCGCAATCTGACACCTGAAGCTGATGAGCGGAGGGTGGGGAGATGTATTCTGTGGACTTAT
>NZ_UIHC01000044.1 GCF_900499075.1 Roseinatronobacter ekhonensis
CCTTCGGCGTCGAGTTTTGCTTGTTGGCATCCGCTTCGATCAGGCTGGCATCAATCGCCATGCGCTGACCGCTGACAAGACCTTCAGAGATGCAGCGCGCGACGGTCGTCTCGAACAGGTGGCGTAGCAGTTCGCTGTCTCGGAAACGCCCATGTCGGTTCTTTGAAAACGTCGAATGATCGGGGACCCGGTCACTCAGATCGAGGCGACAAAACCAGCGATAGGCAAGGTTCAGATGCACCTCTTCGCAGAGCCGCCGCTCGGACCGGATGCCGAAGCAATACCCGACCAGCAGCATGCGGATCAGCAGTTCGGGATCGACGGAGGGGCGGCCCGTGTGGCTGTAGAACTCCGCAAGATGCGCGCGGATGCCGCCCAGATCGACGAACCGGTCGATGGAGCGCAGCAGGTGATCCTGTGGGACATGATCCTCAAGCGAGAACTCGTAGAACAGCGCCGGTTGCGCTTCCTGCCTCGGTCCCATCATCGCCGGTCCTCCCCCTCGATTACAGGAATTGAATCAGCAGTTCAGACTTCGATCAAGGAAGAGTTTTTCAACACAATACGCCCTTCGTGTCGGTGCGGACCGGAACGAATCGAAGGCCGGCTCCCATCCGGATGGGTAAATCTCATTAATTTCCCCAAGGCCGTACCTTCGGCATCGGTGCCGTCACCTCCACCTCCCGCAGCATGCCGCTCGTTGCCAATCCATCCTGTAGCCAGTCCAGTGCCTGCCACCAGTTGTGATAACCGCGCCGCGCTGATTTGATCTGCTCGGGATGTGGTCGCCAGGTGACGCGGCAGACCAAGACGTCCACGCTGCGCCACCGTCCACGGTGGAGCACCCGCTCAGTGCCAACCACCTCGGTCACCGCCCGTTCGCCGTGCTGGTTGCGCCTGGTTTCCACTGGAACGCAGCGAGGCATGGCACCCGGCATCCAATCGGGTGTCAGCCCGGCGCGGGCGAGTTCCGCCACGCGGATCGCCATGCGAATGCCTCCGAGACTGTCGGGCATGCCGGCAACGATGGCGGCAATGACCTCTGCGTCTGCATGGGTGTAGCTGCCCATCTTGTGCTGACCGCCGTCGGCCTTGCAGCCTAGGGCGGCGCGCTGCATGAGGACATATTCGAGGCCAAAGCCGAAACCTTCCTCGGAGACGTCCTGAGGCGGCGGCAATTCCAGTTGCGCTTTCTCGACCCGGAATGCCCATTCCAGTGCTGCTTGAACGCCCAGCGCGCGCTTGACCCGTGTGCCGCCTGCGCGGGGTATCCGTCTCTGCATGCTCATGGCTGCAGTCTTTCCATGAGGTCCACCTGCATTGGGCGCTTCGCTCGATCCGTCGGCCCCCAGGTCCAGGGCGACCGGGCAACGGGCAGAAGTAAGAGCGCTCCGCGCATGAGCTGATATCGGGAACTCGGGACATTGCGACATGAGGCGCGGATCAAGGCCTCCGCTTCCCGTGCAGAGGGACACTTCGCCCCGGGGACGTGGCAAAAAACCATTCACCGCACCCCGCGCTGTCGAAGCCGCTCGGGCGTGACCAGCCCGCGCTCCAGCATCAATCCGCACATGGCGGCGCTGATCATGTTCTTGGGCAGATATTCGTCGGAGTTCACCTTGGCCGCATAGAACGCCGCCAGTTCATCCGCGCTGGGCGGTGGCGTGCCCTGGGTCTTGCGACGGCTCTTGGCTATCCCGCCGTTGGCCTTGGCGGCGGCCGCTTGTGCTGCGCGCTGGGCGGCGCGTTCCATGGCGCGGTCCAGGGCCTTGGGACCGTCGGGCGGGTTGGGATGATCACGCCTGGTCTCTTTGGCGGTCTCAAGGATCCGATCCTCTGACAGCCCGAGGTCGTTGATCCACCGACGCACATGGGCCCGCGCTGGCCAGCCCTGCCACCAGGCGGGCAGGCTGGCATTGGCGGCGAAGCCCAGCGCGCTCAGCAGCTCTGTGAAGAACCGATCAAAATCGGAATCGCGCGCTTGCGCATCCTCCTCCTCCTTTACTGGTTTACTTAGTGGTTCTCTTACAAGGTTAGTGTCCGGATTCCGGACACGGCTTTGGGCATTTTCCGGACACGGGTCGGGGCAAAATCCGGACACGGCTTCGGGTGGATTTCCGTGTGTGATTTCCGGACACGGCTCGGCTTGGTTGGCAATGGTTGGGGTGATTTCAGGCGTGGTTTCAGCATCCTCGTCACAGGGTAAATCCCCATGTCCGGTTTCTGGACATGGCTCGGGATCATGTGGTGTAAAACCTTTCTCGAACCCCAGGATGTAGCGTGTCGGCATCTGGCGTTTGGTGACGGGATCTATGCGTGGCACGCGGCGCAGCAGTTTTTCCGCCTCGAGCCGATTGAGATGTTCGTTCAGCGTGGACCGGCTGATTTCGCAATCATGGGCCAGCCGTTCTTGTGACGGAAAGCAGCCGAAGTCTGGGTTGTAGCGATCACAGAGATGCCAGAGCACGATCTTGGTGGTAGGCTTCAGCCCGCGCCGCTGGATGGCCCAGTTGGTGGCGTCATGGCTCATTGCGTGGCCCTCCCAGCTGGTCGGACACGGCTGGTGAGCCCATGATCCGCCAGGGCGCCCAGCGCGTCATCAAGCGACCGGACCAAGGCCCAGCCGAAGCCTTGCGCCAGAACAGCATCGCGAAACGCCTCTTGCGCTGGGCTAAGCTTGCCTTTGAGGGATTTCAGCTCGAGGAACAGCACGCGGCCCTCGCAGAGCACCGTCAGATCGGCAAAGCCGGGATGGACGCCCATGCCGACCAGAATGGCCTGGCGTTTGGCACCACGCGGGCCGGACTCGGTCACCTCATTGGCGCAGTGATGGATGATCGCCCCCTTGGGCAGGGCGAAGCGCAGGGTGGTGACCACCGCGCGCTGCAGGTCCGCCTCGGGTGTGCCGCGCCGTTTCATCGCCGCACCTCCGGGTCTGAACGCTGATCGCCGCGCCGACCGTGATGCCTGGCGTCGAGCACCACGAGCAGGATCCGTGCATCCTCGCGCTCCTCCGGCGTCTCGCCGTGTTGGACGAGGACATTGCAGGCCAGCCGCAGCAGGTGGTCAGAATGATGGGCGACATCGGCCATCACGAAACGGGCTTCGCGCAGCCGCTCATCGATCCACTCAAATCGAACCTGGTCGCGCGCTCTGCGTTTGCGGAAGGGAAGGGGGGCGCTCATCGACGGCCTCCCGAACGCTTGCGGCGGGAAGCGCTCGTTTCCTGTTCTTCCAGCCAGTCCAGGACGGCAGAGCGCCGATAGAAGATCTTGCGCCCGGCCCGGATACAGGGCGGCCCTGATCGTGCCGCGTTCCAGCGGCGCAAGGTGTCCTCGGTAACCCCGAGCTGTCGCGCGAGATCCGGGCGGCTGATCCAGCCACTCATCAAGGCGCTGGGCGAAGGCTTGCCCGCGGATGCACCAGAAAGGTCCTGCATGTTGTGTCTCCAGAGTTGCGACCCCAATGCGGGTCTTTGCTGGCGACTACTCACGCATATCATTCGGGGTGGCAGGGAGGCACGGGGTGGCACGAAACCCGCCACCCTCGTGCCACCCCTTGTTTTATTGGCGATTTGTCCGTTGGACGGTCCAAGGCCGATGGTTACGCTGCGCTGCGGCAATTCCGGGCTCATTGGCATTCGGCGGCAACCACCGGCAAATCCCCGGATTTACAGGGGATTCGCGTGCATTCAGCGGCAAACAGGGGGTGGCACCGTACAAAATGGCGTGCCACCCCCTGATTTCATTGGAAATTTACAAGCTGATACCCGTTTACAGCTGCCTGCATGGCTCCTGACGGGCTGTCATCGCGTCGACAGGTCTGGCCCGGATGAGCCGAGCGCGCGCAATCGACGCGGGATCGCCAATAAAAACAGGGGTGGCACGCCGCCTGTCTCACCCGTGCCACCCCGTGCCTCCCTGCCACCCCCATGGCCATGCTCTGCTTGATTGCGGGCCCAACCTACGCGTCATGACAGGGCCAGGAGAGAGGGTTGCGCATGGTGAACAGACAGAAGCTGACCGAGAAAGTCCTTCGCGACGCCGTTCCCGCCGAGGGGCGGGACTACCAGATTTTTGATACCGATGTTCGAGGCTTTGCCGTGTGCATCTACAGGGGCGGCGGACGGGCCTTCACACTCGATTATCGCCATGCAGGTCGCCAACGCAGAATGACATTCGCGCGCTGGCCGGAATGGGGGGTGACAGCTGCGCGGGAGCGGGCCAAGGAACTGCGCCGCGAGATTGACGGAGGTGGTGACCCGTTGGCGACGCGTAACGCCATGCGCGAAGCTCCGCGGGTGAGCGATCTGATCAAGCGTTACGTGGATCTGCATCTGCCGCATCTTGCGGCGCTGAACGCAGCGGACCAACGCTCGATGATGGAAAAGTTCATTGGCCCGGCTTGGGGCAACATGCTGGTGACCGAGGTCTCGTCCTATGATGTCGAGCTGCTTCTGAACAAGGTCGCCGAAGGACGGGCGCGCCCCGCGAAGCAAAAGCCGAACAACCGCGCACGCAAGCTGCAGGGGGCCAAGCCGACGCCGGTTCGTGCCAACCGTGTCGGCGAGGTTGTCCGCAAGATGTTTGCCTATGCGATCAAATGGGGCTGGCGCGAGGACAATCCTGCGATGGGGTTTCGTCGGCGGATGGAAGCCCCGCGCGAACGGTACCTTTCGCAAGAGGAAATCGCCCGCCTCGCCATGGCTCTGGATCGGGCCGAGGATGATCGTGCCGCGGGGATCATT
This sequence comes from Roseinatronobacter ekhonensis, assembly GCF_900499075.1. Taxonomy (GTDB): domain Bacteria; phylum Pseudomonadota; class Alphaproteobacteria; order Rhodobacterales; family Rhodobacteraceae; genus Roseinatronobacter; species Roseinatronobacter ekhonensis. The sequence goes on from NZ_UIHC01000044.1 coordinate 4,748, forward strand.
CGGCTCTGCATGCTGACCGGCGCCCGTGTCGGGGAGGTGCGGCAGGCACGGTTTGAGGATTTTAACCTCGAGCATTTGAGTTGGACGAAACCCGCCACGACAACCAAACAGCGCCGCGTCCACCGGGTGCCGATCTCGGACGAAGCGGCGTCGATTGTGCGCCAACGCCGCCTGGCTGTTGTCAGCGGGTCGCCTTGGCTCTTTCCCGGCGACACCCTCGGCCAACCCGTTCAGGAAATCCGTCGGTTCTGGGCGCGCGTCCAGAAAGAAGCGGGGATCGAGGATGTGCGGATCCACGACCTGCGCCACACCTTTGCTTCGCTGCTGGTCAGCGGCGGCGCCTCGCTGGAAATGATTGGCAAGCTGCTCGGGCACAGCCAGATGCAGACGACCCAGCGCTATGCCCATCTGATGGACTCGCCCTTGCGCGCGGGCGTCGATGCCGTTGCCAGTGCGTTCAAACCAAGGCCCCAGCTCGTTCATGACGCGGATCGTTCTGATGCCCCGGCCAACCCGCCCTCACAGACTGCCCAGCGCGCGGGCATGAAACCGCTCAACGCGGCGGGTTCTTGAACTTCAGTGCTTTGAGGATCGGGGTCAATCGCCGCCGGATCGAACGTTCGTCTGGAAAATCTCCTGTCTCCGACCGCGCGGCGAACCAGTCCTGCAGCTCCCGGATCCACTCTCCTTGCGATTTGGGCAAGCCCTCCTCGAAGACTCTGCGCGTGATTTCGACATTCATTCCGGTCCAGTCGTAATCGCCATCGTCGCCCAGCCCAGCGCTTTCGGCGACACGACCGAAGATATTGTGGACAACCTCGAAGCGCTGTACTTCCTGCCCCAGGATCAAAAGATCGCTGAAGGAGACCAGTACGCCTTCTTCCGGCGCGGTAATGTAAAGCCAGTCTTCCCTATCCAGCTGTCGTACACGCTTCAGATGAGCCTCGTGCGGACCGGTCCCACAGCGCCGGAACATCGGCAGGACGTCCGTAGGCTGGATCTGGACCAGGCCAGCGACGCGGAGCTCGCCGCATTCGATGGGCGGAATGCCCGTGACGATCTTGAGAGTACCCATTGCTGCCCAGCCCGCCATGTCGGAAACTGGGCACCCCCAGCGATCAGCGATCTCTTGGAGGGTGAAGAACACACGGGGTGGCAATGCCATGGCTGATACATCCTCAACTGAACAGAGGACAAGCCGAACTCAAAACGCCTGCAGCCGGCGCTTGAAAAGCACCGGGCAAGTGATTGGAGACAACGAAGTCAGGGGCGCCAAAGCACCACGACATCGCTGAAACGGCTTTTCCTATAGACCTGTTATACTTTTGGTTGAGGACTGCTCTCCCCACACGTCAAACGTGCACAGGCCCTCGATTCGGATCAAGTGCAGGAAGGGCAAGATGCTGTGGATAAGCAAAGATGGTTTTGTTGGCCTGTTGGAGGATGAGGGCGATGGCCAGGCAATCTGCTGTCAATCAGGGCCTGACGTCTGCGGCGCAAAATTCAACACAGTGGGCGGGAAGCTGCCCGTGAGGCTGCGGCATCGCGCCCGCGGCAATCAGCTACAGCGGACCTTCGCATCCCGCTCAGAGGGCTAAGCGACGGGCAGACAAAACGGACTTAGCTCCCAAGAAGTACTCTTCTTACGCGCCGGGTGACCAGCTTCACCGATGGGCGGCATCGCCGCCCATCGGGATCCTCGCTGCGAGAGAACTTCGAAGCCGAGACGATCTTGCGCTTTGCCTGCTCATCCGTTCCACTCTGGAAAGTGCGGGTTGCCATAATCTATTTCCGCCGCTTCGCTTATTCAGAAGAGTTTCTTGCCTATGACGATGCACCGTGACGAAAAGTCGATTATCGAGGACCTTCGGACCAACCTGAAGGAACGCTACCATTTCGAGGGCGGACGGACGCTCCTGCGAGAACTGCTGCAAAACGCGGATGATTCCGGTTCAGAGCAAGTCAGGATCGCAGTCCTGCCCGGCTGGCCCGAGGCAGATCACCCGCTCCTTAGGGTTCCGGGGCTGATGGTCGCGAACGACGGCCGATATGACGCGGCATCAGCGCAAGGCATTGCGCGCTTCGGCGGCAGCATCAAGGCCACCGACACCGCTGCCATCGGGCGGTTCGGGATGGGACAGAAGACGGCGTTCCACGTCTGCGATGCTTTCCTCGTTGTTTCTGATGGGCACGACACTGAGGTGCCCTCCCTCGTGGTCAATCCCTATATCGTCATCGGGAAACCCGGTGATGCATGCGTCGAATGGAAAGCCGCACTGACCACGCGGGACCGTGATCTGCTTCTGTCCAGTGGCCTCGCAGGCTCCGCTCGTCAGATGGTCCAATGGTATCCCCTCCGGAGCCCAACCCTCAAACCGAAGACGACCACCAGCGGCTTCCTACCCAAGTCCTACGACACAAGCTTGCTGGATGATGCCAACGACCCGTTCTGGCTGTCTGGCATCGTTTCGCTGTTGCGTAACGTCCGGAAACTCGAAGTTATCGTGACCGATGGCACGTCCAGTGTCATTGATCGGGCCGCTTCCCCATGCTTGCGCTTTGATCCTGCAACGCCGGGGCAGACGGATTTCGGTGGTCCGCTGTGCGCCGGAATCCGCAGCGTCGGCAAGGAAATGATGGCGCCGGCGGATTTCGGCACCGATCTGACCGCGTCGGAAGGTTGGCCCGATATCCTCGACCGGCAGGACGATGCCATGGTTCCACAGAAGGCGTTGCCGCATGGTGCCGTGGTGCTTCTCGTCGATCCCGACGGGCAAGATGAACTCGACATCACGTGGTCCGTTTTCCTTCCGGTCGCGAGCGAAAGCGCGCCCCGCGTCGTCGGGACCGGACAGGTGCGGCTGTTCCTGCATGGCTACTTCTTCGTAACCAGCGGACGGGACGCCATCCTCGGTCATGACAAGGACATGCCGGACGACGTCAGCGCCGCGTGGAACGCACGGGTGCGCGACGAACTCGTGCTGCCTCTGCTGCCAGGTTTGTTGATGGATGCGCTCGAGTCAGACGCCTTGACCGAGATGAGGCTACAGGCAGTCGTATCCGGCTTGAATGCGTCCGGGCTCATAAGGAACCATCGCGATGCAATCTCGTCGCGGCAGGTTCTGGCGCGGACCTTGAACGACCGAAAGATCGGCTGGACGCTGAACGCGCCGAGTCTCCAATTCCGCGCACTGCCCGCGCCGGAAAACACCCGGCTTCCCCGGATCCTGGAGCTGATCCCCGATCTCGAGGAACGCCTGTCTGAGTGGAACCTTGTTCCGACAGTCGGATCCAACGCAGTCCTGGCACCAGTTGCCGCGGCTTGGCAGGACGAGGAGCTTGCACAGATGGCCGCACTCCTGACCCCTGCCGTGTTCGGTAAGGGAGGAAAGCTCGCACAATTCGGCGAATTCCTTGAATTTGCACGCCGCGAGAGCGTGGACAAGTCGGCAGCACTTGTTGTTCCTATCCTAGACCTGCTTCGCCGGGCGATGACACAGCGCGATGTCGACATGGCAGAGGGCGAACACATCCGGATGGTCCTTCGCCATCTTCCGGATGATTGCGTGCTGCCCATGCCACCCAGCGTGATGCGCAGCAGCCAGATGCGCCGGACGCTGGCCTCGGTCGAGGCCGCGCCGCTGTGTATTCACCAGGACTGGCGTCCGACAAGCTTCGGAGCCCGAACCCTGTCGCTGATCGAAGCGAAGGCCCTGTTGACGGCCCTGCAACCGCTGCTGAAGGACACCGCGACCGAGGACGCGGCCGCAACCGCCGCAATTGCCATCCTGAAGGCGATGGGAGACAATTTGGCCGAGGCGCAGAGCGATCCGGAGTTCCGGACACTGCACATCGTCCGTGTCGACAAGGGGCTTGGCTTCCCGCGCAGCGCCAGCCTCGACGATCTGTCAAAGGCAGCAAGCAGCGGTCGCCTTTTCGCGTACAATAACGAGAACCGGAAGCTTGTCGAGCTGCTCGAACGTGCAGCTCCAGGTGCCGGCGCCATGATGATCAACTACGCCGAGGCTGCCCAGCTCCTGACCGAGCTCGGAGCCGGTCTGACCTATGCGAAAGATCCTTCCTACGAAACGGCGCGTCTTGCCGCGGAGGCCGATGCTTCGGGACCAGATGAAGCGCGTCTCGACCTGATGCACAAGCTCTGGAGCACCGAGAGCAAGTACCGCCAGTACCTGCGCGCGCTCCTTGCCGGACGCCGCGAAGCCTGCTTCGATGACCGCGACCTGCTGTGGATCGAAGGGGGGAACGGCCAACTCGACACTTTCGCGCGCAGCCTTGTCGGTAGAGACGACAAGACCATCCTGGTGACTTCGACCCTGATGATGCGCGTTGACGCCGTGAAACAGCGACAGCTCGGCGTCCGGAAGTTCGATGGCGCGACACTGGGCGAAAAGTTCTTGGCCAATCAGAAGCATATCGCAGCCACTCCGATTTCGCCCGAACTGTTCTCGGCCTTCTTCACGGCGAATATTCCGGACGAAGATCTCGAACTTCTGCCGATCTTCGAGACCAACCAGGGGCGCGTTGCTGCCGTGCATGGCTTTCGCCAGAACCCGGACTTGCCCTTTCCGGACGGCATCGACGTGCCGATATTGCACGCCCCGTTCGGCAATGCGGCGCAGGAACAGTTTCGCCGGATCACTTCGGCGCGCATTTGGTCCGCGGAGCGGCAACTTGCCTTCCTGCTCGGCCAACCCGAGCCTGCAAAACATGTTGCGCAAATCATCGCAGCCATTCGGGATGGCAGGACAGCGGAAACGCTACCTCTGCTTGCTGAGACGCAATGGCTCACCCTGATCGACGGGCGCACAGTCGCGCCCGCAGCCGTCATGGATCTACCTGGCTTGAATTCGGGCCTGCTCCCCTCGGACATGGCAACACGCAAGGATGTACCAGTCGGCCTGCTCGACGAGGACACCCTGCGTCTTCTGGTGAAGGACGGTGTGCTGAAGGGCACCGCCGCAAGCAAAAGTGCCCTTCTGGACCGTCTCTCTGATGGAAGCCTCCCGTGCTGGATCGGCGAGCGGCCCGGTGATATCGCCCCTTACCTGCAATCCCTCGCAAAAGACGGCGCGGACTTGACCTTGCCGGGATGGCCCCTTCTTGCCTGGTTGTTGTCGGCGCCAGGCGCCGAGGCACAGACCATCGTACGCGAGGTCCAGCAGCACGGGGCTCCTGACCCTGACCATTTCCATGGTTGGATGGATTCTCTCTCACGCATCGCCGCTTCAGGGAACCAGTCTGCCCGTGCCGTCTATGACTCGGGTTTCCGCTTTCTGGCGAGAACGTCGAACGATCAGATCGGGGAAATCCTTTCCGGAACACAGGTGCCAACGCGCGACGGAACCTGGCGTGCCGCCGACGAGGTGGTCGCGCATGGCGGTGCCGTTGCCTTCGCGCATCGTCTTGACCCCGAATTGTCGCGGCTGCTCTCGCAATCGGCACAGGGTTCGAAAGACGACTCGCGAAAGCTTCGCCCAAGCGATGCGCCCGCTGAACTGACGGAAAAGCAGTCCGCCGATAGCCTGAGGCCGATCCTTGACCGTGCGGAACGTGCCGTTCCCGCCGAGATGCTGGCAGTTCTGGTGTTCATGCTCGGTCGGTCGGATTGCTGGCGCGCGCTGATGCGTGATGAGCTTGGGCTGGCCACCCCGGTGATCGAGGGGATCGAGCGCGATTTCGAGAACCAGGTAGACACGGCGTATCGAAAAGGTAGCGACCAGAGCCTCATGGCCCGATCCGCCCGAATGCGAATCCAGTTCCGTCCGCGACGCGATCTGCAAGGTGAGGACGAGTTCGTCAGCATCGCGGGAACACCCGTGATGCTCCCGCTCGGGGACGCGCAGCCGTTGGAGATCGTCGGAACCATCCGTCAGAACTGGAAGAACGAGCAAACCAAGGACCTGCATAATCTGACAAGGCGACGCGCTCTCGACGTCGTGTTGCCGGACGATGTGCGGCTGACGGACCGACATGTCACTGAATTCTGCCGTACCCTCGCCGAGGAATATGTCGGCAGTGTAAGGGATCAACCCGAAGCACGCGCAGCTCTGGACGCGCTGCTTGCAGGTCGTGCGCGGTTTGCCGAACATGTCGCGAGTGCGGTCATGGCCGAAATCCGTGACCAGATGCCGAAGATCCTTGGCGAGATGAAGCCGAGGCCAGGCGGCACTCTGGAACGCGCGCGCAAGGACTACGAGGATGCCGTGCGCGGCGCTGGAGACGGTGTCGATGCCATCCGCCAGGAGCTCAAGGACCGGCTCTGGACGAAAGTCGATCAACCCGCAGGTCACGCGGAATTGCTGGAACGCGTGCGGGCGCGGATTACAGAGGACGGATACGCCCCGGCACGAATCTTTTTCGAGCTTTTCCAGAACGCGGACGACGCCTGGCAGCAAGATCCAGCCTGGAGTGATGCTCCCGGACAGTTCGAGCTGTCGCGAGATCGCGGAACCACAACCATGAGTCACTGGGGAAGGCTCATCAACGTTGTCGGTGCAGGCAGTCACGGCGAACGCATGGGATGGCACCGCGACCTGTACCACATGCTCCTGCTCAACCTCAGTGACAAGGATCGCGCGGAGGCCGTGACCGGTAAGTTCGGCCTCGGCTTCAAGGCAGTACATCTGCTGGCCGATCAGGTGCGCATTGCCAGCCGACACGTCGCCTGCCACGTTCGCGGTGGGCTGCTGCCCGATCCTTGGGATTCAGGAAAGGAGCGTTCATTTGATGCGACAAGGCAGGGCCGCCCCGCCACGATCATCGAATTCGATCAAAACGCGGGACAGGACTACGACACGGCTTGGGACGCCTTCCGCCGGTCGGCGCGCTGGTTGCCCGCCATGGCGCGCGGCATCCGGCAGGTCGATATCCGCAAGGAGGCTCTCGTCGAGACCTTCGGCGCCTCCTTCGAAGACACGGGAGCCGAGAACGTCCGCATTCTGACCTTGACCGGAACCGAAGCCGGCAAGGCGCTTGTCTTGGACCTGGACGACGATACCACGCTGTTCCTGCCTCTCGGTCCCACTGGGCCGATCCCCCCCGCCAAAGGAACACCCGGCCTGTGGTTGCTGGCACCGCTGGATGTCGACGCGCGCCCGCGCTGGCTAATGAACAGCCGCAGCTTTGCAGTTAACCCGGGCCGGGGGCACCTGCGGGGCACGTTGGACGAACGCAAAGCTCTCTTCCGTAAGCACGGCACCAGCCTCGCGCGCAGGCTCAAGGCATTGGCAACGCTGCTTGAAAACGACTGGCCCACGTTCGCCTTCAAGGCTGGGCTAACCATCCCAGACCCGGACGAAGGACGATCCATGTTCTGGACCGCATTGGCCGACAGCTTCGCACCGGACCTGCGTCACGATCTGTTGGGGTCGCTCCACGTGGACGATACCCGACCGCGTGACATCACCAATCAGACCCTCGATGCCGCCCGGCTTGGCTGGGCAAGCATCGTCTGCAATGCGCCCGTTTTCCCGACAGGTCTCGCCGCTCCCTTTGCGCCCCTGTTGCAAGCCACTGAAGTCCGCTGGCAAGTCGCCGGCGTGATGGATTTGCCGGGTGCCGCTAATCGGCTTGCAGGTCATCCCGCCGCCCAGCGGATGCTGTCGAGAAGCGTGTCGAGCCAGGCAGCACGCACGCTCGAACGCATCGGCCTCCGGGTTCCAAGTCCCCTGCATGGCGGCGGCCTTCTCGCGGAAGTTCTCAATGAGTCTCGCCGGATCGACCCCGAACTGGCGACATGGCTTGGCGGTATCCTGTCATCCGCGCGCATGGAGCAGGACGAGAGAGAACAGGTCTTGCACCATTTGCGTGCTGCGAAGTTCCGCATGGTGGTTGGTACATGGGGCCCAGCAGCATTCATGCCGTACGAAGATGAACGGGCCGATCTAGACGAGAAGTTGATTTCCGAATTCGTCCCATCGGAATACATACTGTCCGGGGATTACACCGGAAACGCGATCAACCTTTACGAACTCGCACGCGGTGGCGGTCATCTCGGCAGCCTTCTTGCACCGACAAAGCTCTCCCAATTCGCCCGCGAATGCAAAGCGATCGAAGCGAAGCGCGCGGTCGTGATGTACATGATACGCGGCGAAAAAGGTCGAAAGTTGGCCGAGGAGTTGGGCAACCGGCAGTGTAGCTGGCTACCTCCCGATTTCGAAGCGTTTTGCGACAGTGACTTCGCACAAGGATTGAACCGTAACGATCTTCTGCGGCACATTCTTCCACATCTCTACGCCGGCGAACACGAGGAACGCCTCGATGGGACCCATTACTTTGCCCCTGAACAGGTATATTCCGGGACTGACCAGCCTGAGGATCAGCCGGATCCAGCACTCGTGCTCGAGCGTCTCCATGCATGGTGGACGCGACATTCCCAGGAGCTTTGCAGCAACTACAGCTTGGAGACCTACCCTGCAAACTCCAAGCCGGAACGGCTCCGCGACAAGCACTTCGACGATGATCCTGAAGGCTGGTTCACCTTCTTCGCCCAGGGCGTCTTCCGAAGCATCGAATGGGGCAACGCGACCGCCAGCCGCAACTTCATCAAAAACGCCCGGAGCGCCGGCTGGTGGGGAGAGATGGCGCGCATCTCGCAGGTTCACAGTTACAAACCATGGACGGATCGACTGGACGAGCTTGCCAGCATTGATGGCAAGGCCGAGGACTATCGCCGCTGGCGCCGGGCGCTGGGAGAGCTTTACGTCGTCGCGCGTTGGCTTCCCGACTACGTCGACGTCTACCAGAACCTGCCAAGATTCGTGCAACGTGACGGTGCGATCAGCCTCGTCGATCATTGGTGGCCGAGTGCCTCGCCGTCGCATCAGCGGCGCGGCACCGAAGGGGCCTCGTTGATCCGTGCACTCGGAACCGGCGCGAACTGGATGATCCGTGAGGGCGTGCGAGCCGGAATCTGGGGCGATCTCGGCGGGTACATGCACGGCTACGGCTGGGCGAATTCCGAGGCCATGAAGCGTTTTGCGGATCGGATAGGTTGGAGACATCTGCGTGACTTGGGCGGAATGGATGCCTCACGTGAAATCTACCCGGAGTTCGAGGCAGGTCTCAGGGACCGCGCGTCTTTCGGTGGCGCCCTTGACCTTCCCATCCAGCTATTGATGACCCAGAGGCACGAGAGCGCGCAGAAGGACATCTTCATGCCAGGACCCTCGACTGAGCCGCAATCCGACGACGAAGAAAAGGACCCCATTAAATGACGACCTTCGCCCCTGAGCAATCCGTTCGGCATCCTGATCATGGTGAAGGCCGTATCGTAGTCGATCAGGGGGTCTTCAGCCTCGTCCAGTTCGGCACGGACATCCACAGGGTGGGGACAGCCCAGTTGATGCGCATCGAGTCGCTGGAGGATCGCCTTGCCGACCTCACTACGGACGACCCGACAGCCACGCTGGCAAAGGTGCAGGCGCTCCTGATCAGGTCGATCAACGACCAATGGGGCGTCTTCACGCGCACCCGGGTCAAGCTTCTGCCCCACCAGCTCTGGGTCTGCCGCCAGGTGACGCGCAACTGGCCCGCCCGCTGGTTGGTTGCCGATGACGTCGGCCTCGGCAAGACCATCGAAGCGGGCCTGATCCTCGATCCGCTCCTCTCCTCAGACCGTGTGAAGCGCGTCCTCGTCCTGACCCCGGCCCGGCTCGCGCCGCAGTGGCGAGACCGGATGAAGACGATGTTCGACATCCGTCTCAACCTCTATTCTGCTGACCTTGATCGCGATAGGGTCAGCTACTGGGAGACTGCCGACAAAGTGGTCGCCTCGTTCCATACGCTCCGCATGGACAAGGCGCGCGAGCGCCTGTTGAAGGCCGAGCCGTGGGATCTGGTTCTGGTCGACGAAGCGCACCACTTCCAGGCGGTCGAACGCAGCGCAACCCTGACATATAACCTGCTAAAGGACATGCAGGCCGCGGGCAAGATCGGCTCGCTGGTACTGTTCACCGGCACGCCACATAGGGGCAAAGACTTCGGTTTCCTCGCCCTGATGCACCTCCTGCGGCCCGATCTTTTCGACCCCCAGCGCGACATCGAGGAGCAGCTTGCGCACCTGCCCGAAGCGATGATCCGCAACAACAAGGCCACGGTGACCGACCTCGAAGGCAAGCCGCTGTTCAAGCCGGTGATGACCCAGACCGTCGACTACGGCTATACCGAGGCGGAGGCGGATTTCTACAACGTCATGAGCGAGTTCATCCTCGACGGTCGGGCCTATGCGAGCGACCTTGCCGGCCGTGAGCGCACCTCGCGCATGCTCCTGCTTATTGCGCTACAGAAGCTTGCCGCCAGTTCCATCGCGGCGATCCGCAGCGCCCTGTCGAAGCGCCGAGGCATGCTGGCGACGACAATTGCGCAAGGTCGAAGCGGTGCCGCCCAGATCGTCGAGCCGCCAGAGGATGAAGATGACGACGAACGATCCCAGCGCGAGGAGACCTCCGTGGGCGAGACTTCCCCGACGCTCATGAGCGACGAGATTGCCCGCCTCGACGAGATCCTCGCTCGCGCCGACGAAATCACCCAAGAGACGAAGATCCAGAGACTGATCGACTTGATCGTGACCGAGCTCCCCGCCGGAGAGCCCGTCTTGCTCTTCACCGAATACAAGGCCACCCAGGCCCTCGTCCTGAACGCGCTGGAAGCACGTTTCGGCGAAGGGAGCACCGGTTTTATCAATGGTGACGAACGCCTCACGCTCCCCGATGCCAGCGGTATCGCCCAGACGCGCAACCTAGCTCGCGACACGGCGGCCGAAGATTTTAATGCCGGACGCACCCGCTTCCTGATCTCGACTGAGGCTGGCGGCGAGGGTATCGACCTTCAGCACTGCTGCGCCACGCTGGTGCATGTTGATCTTCCTTGGAACCCGATGCGGTTGCACCAGAGGGTCGGTCGCCTCAACCGCTATGGGCAGAACCGTGCCGTATCTGTCTACCTGCTGCGAAACCCTGAAACTGTCGAGGCGCGTATCTGGTCCCTTCTCGAAGAAAAACTCGCGCGGATCCAGGCCACGCTCAGCGCCTCGATGGAGGAAGCCGAGGACATTGCACAGCTCGTGATCGGCATGGCTGGATCCTCGGTTTTCGACGAGCTATATTCCGAGAGTTATTCGAAACAAGGCCGGGAAACCCTGAGAAGCTGGTGGACAGCCAACAGCAATCGCTTCGGCGGCGACAATGCGCTCGCTACGGCCCGAAGCATTTTCGGCTCTGCATCGAAATTCGATTTCGCAAGCATGGCCAAGGAAATTCCCCAACTTGACCTACCGCAACTCGAGCCGTTCTTCCGGAACGCCGCTAAGACACACGGGCGCAGGGTCACGACCTCTGAGGCGGGTCTCTCGATCGCGACGCCCGAGATCTGGCGCAACGATCTGGATCTGAAATCCCGATACGATGGCCTGACGTTCGACCGCGAACTCGCGCCACAGGAACAGATGAACCGAATGATGGGGATCGGGCATTCCCTTGTCGACAAGCTTCTGGAGCATGCAGTCAACCAGCCGGTCTTTGCCGCGTACCTCAAAGGTCTCGAAAGCCCAATCCTGCTGGCACGGGTCGAGGATGAACTGACGGGAACGAAGGCGACCGTCCATCGTATTGTCCTCGGACTGCAGCATGGTCAGTCCAACATACTTAGGGATGGGGAGCTGTTGACTTTGCTCAATCACTGCACCGCCTTGGAAGCGGCACCGACCGAACTATCCGTAGAACATGCAGCGACCTTGCGCGCGCTGTCGTTGCGGCTTGAAGCATCTGAACTCCCGGAATCGTTTGGCTTCACTTACCCAAAGGCAAGGCCCATCATGGCACTGGTGCCTGCATCCAACAGAGTTCTCTAGTAGTCGTGTGCCCCCCGAACAGTAACGGAAAACATGGCAAGAGTGTCGCAACCGCTCGACTGTGGCAGCCCTTGCGCGTTCAGGCGATATCTGGGGTGACCGACCGCTTTGGGGAAGCCGCTTTGCGGCGTATGCGTCAGCCTGACCGTCCGGTAAGGGCCGATCGCGATCATGATCGAGTGTCTGGCTACATCAACGCCACATCAACCCGCGAATGCACATTTCGCGCTGGGTTTGCGGCCGAATGCGGGCGAATGTCGGTGAATGCAGGGTGGGAAATTTCGGGAACTCAAAGGCTTGTCGGCTAAGTGTTTGTTTTTCATAATCTATTAGATTTATTGGGTTATAGGCTCATAACCTGAAGGTCACAGGTTCAAATCCTGTCCCCGCAACCACCTTTACCGAACTCGCATCAATACCGCGCAGCACACCAGGCTGTGACGTGTCGATCATTGCGCTCAGCGCGCCGTCAAGCGCCAGCGTCACCTCTCCCATATCATCAATATGCACCGTCACGGCCTCGATCAGGGTTCTGATCGTGTCGAGCGCTGCTGGCCTGATAGCCGGGTCGCGCAGGCTGTCTGCCAGCTGCTCAACCTTGCGCCGGTAAAGCTCTGAGAGGTTGGGATGCAGCCGAACAGGCGAGGGGGCTGGTTCCGCGAGCTCTCGTGCAATCTCTGCCAGACGCGCCTCTAACCCCAGCAGCTTGTCCTTCAGCCCCGTCGTGCGCAGCCCATCGGCAATGGCGTCATAAAGCCCTTCCAGCTTGCGCTTGATCTGGGCCTCTTCGTTGACCAGCCGTGCGCGTGCGTCACTTTGCTGGCCATTCGCCGCATTCATCTCCTTGGTGAACTCCGCCACAAAAGCGGCGACCGCCTCGGGCTGCATCAGCTTATTGTGCAAAAGGTCGAGTACCGCGGCCTCCAGCGTACTGCGCAGGAACGACTTGCGCTGATTGCACGTGCGGAGTTTGCGCGCGTTGGAACAGGCGACATAGTCACGCCCGACAGAGGCAAAGCCACCTCCACAGCAGCCGCATTTGAGAAGGCCCGTGAGCAGATGCTTGTGGCGCCGTTTCTCCCAGAAGCGGGTCGCTTTGATGTTCTGCACCCGGTCGCTGCCGGTGATCTCGCCTTGCCGGGCCTTCACACGCTGCCAGAGCGTGTCATCGATGATGCGCAGCTCCGGAACATCGGCGATGATCCAGTCTTCCTTCGGGTTCTGGCGCGACACGCGGCGGCCCGTCTCGGGGTCTTTCACGTAGCGCAGCCGGTTCCAGACCAGCTTGCCGATATAGAGCTCGTTGTTCAAAAGCCCGGTACCGCGTTGCTGGTGGCCGCGGATCGCGGTGTCGCGCCACAGCTTGCCGCGCGGGCCGGGGATTTGGTCGTCGTTCAGCCGCCGCGCGATGGCCTTTGGAGATTGCCCTTCGGCAAACTCCCTGAACACACGCTGAACGACCTTGGCCTCGGCTGGGTCGATCTCACGCTCCCCGGTCACGGGCAGTCCGTCCTCGCCCAAGCGGCGCACGACCGTGTAGCCATAGCTGTTACCACCACCCGAGCGGCCCGCTTCCACACGCCCGCGCAGGCCCCGGCGCGTCTTGGCGGCCAGATCCTTTAGGAACAGCTGGTTCATCGTGCCCTTCAGCCCGACATGCAGTTCCGAAATCTCGCCTTCGGCCAGTGTCACGATCGTGACGCCCGCAAAGCTCAGCCGCTTGTAGATCGCGGCCACATCAGCCTGGTCGCGGCTGAGCCGGTCTAGCGCCTCCGTCAGAAGGATGTCGAACTTGCCAGCTTGTGCGGCTTCGAGCAGCGCTTGCAGCCCTGGGCGCACCATCGATGCCCCTGAAATCGCCCGGTCCTCAAACCGCGCAACCACCGGCCAGTCTTCCCGCGCGGCCCATGCCGCGCAAAGCCGCGCCTGATCCTCGATCGACGCATCGCTTTGCATCGCCGAAGAAAACCGACTGTAAATTGCTGCGCGCATTAGCGTATCCTCGCGGTCTTGCGCGTCCGTACCACCTGCATAAAGGCGCGGGACGCGTCCAGGCTCTGTGCATGGATATAATGCTTCTCGGCGGTCTCAAAGCTGGAATGTGCCAGGATAGGCCGTATAAGCCGTGCGGCCTCCGAGCTTTCGCGCGCCAGCGTGGTAGCCGCTGCGTCGCGAAAGAAATGCGGTGGCACGCGAATGCCGGTTTTGTCTGTGGTCTTTTTGGCGATGCGAAGGCGGACAGTGTCATGGCGCATGTGTGCGCCTTTCTTCTCGACCCAAAGCCGATCATGTCTTTGATTGGTGCGGGCCATCAAAAATGGACGCGCCACATCAAGGTAGTGGCGCAGGGCTGATGCGGCCGGTTCTGGAACATCTGCCTCCCAGGGTGCCCCCGTTTTGGTCATGTCTTCCGTGAGCGCGATGGTGAAACCTTCAGGTCTGATAATCAGCGAGGTGCCGATCTCTAGGCTGCTGAAAGCGCGCGCACGCATAGGCATCATGGCCAAAAGAGCGAGCATGGCCCCGTCACGGCGCTTGAGGGCGCGCTGCAACGCATTCGATGTGCCGTCGGCGTCGGGACCTGATAAATCCATCCCGGCCTTCAACAAGACCCGGCTCGACAAGATCCGGCCCCGCTTGCGGGCAGGGTCGCCACGTCCGGCCAAACGCTTGAGCGCTGCCACAAGTTTCCTATGACGCGACCAATCTGCGTCTGGCTCCGCCTTTGAGAGCACCCGGATAACGCCTTCAACAAACATGAGCCGGGTCATGTTTGAATTGTGCCCAAGTGCGGCGAGCCAAACGCGCAACCGCTCTATCGAGGCGCGCTGCGCAGGGGCCTCGCCCAGGACATCCGGTTCGTACCGGTTGAGCCATTCCAGCCAGCGGCCATAGCTGTCCGACAGTGTCTTGCGGCTGGTGTCGCGCAGATGCGCGAACGCGCCTCGATCGTCGAATGGGCCGCCTTGCTGCATCAAGCTGGTCCAAAGAACTTGGTCGCGGGCAGGCCAGCTGTGGATTGGCATGATGAGGCTCACGACCGGCCTCCTTTCTGTTGCGCCAGAAGTGCGGCGAAGGCTTGGGTTGCCCCTTGGGCTTCAAGCCCGGAATAGAGGTTGATCGTGTGGCTGGTGCTCGAATGGCCGAGGATGCGGCGCGCCACCTCATAGCAGCCTGGGTTTGCGTCAAGCCACATCAGCGCGGCCAAATGGCGGAACAGATGTGCGTTCATCAAAATGCCGACTTCCTTGCGGATCAGAGCCTTCAGGCGCGCCGAAAGCGCATTGCCGGTGATCGGACCCTCGCCATCGCGGCGCGGGAACAGCCAGACGCTTCCCTTGGCGCACATATGCGGTGACCGCGTGGCCAGATGTTTTTTGAGCATGTGCACCAAGTCCTTGGGCAGCTCGAACTGCATCGGCTGACGGGTCTTTGCATCCTCTTCTTCGATCAAGAGAAACACACGACCATCACCCATATGCTGCAAATGCTGCTCAAGATTGATCTCAGCGATGTTCTTGATGCGCAGCGGGCAATTGGTCAGCAGAGCAATCGCCAAGGCTGTCTCGCGCGCCAGGGCAGCCATGTAGGGCTTGGTTTTGCCCTTTGCGCGCGCGAACACCTTATCTGGCAGGTTCAGGAGCTTCAGGAGCGTTTTGTCGTCCTGCAATGGGCGCAAGCGTTCACGGTTTTTGCGTGTCATGCCCTTTTGCGCGGGCACAGCGACCCGTTTTGCGAGTTTGGCCAGTTGCTCGCGGACCTCAGTGCTCAGGCCGAGCTTTGACGAAAGATTGCGTAGCAGCGCGGCGATCTCAGCAATTAGCTTGTTCGTGTCACCACCGTTTTGCGCCACCATTCGGCGCAGGCCAATTTCTGCACGGGCTGGATCGCAGAGTGCGGACACGCAGCATAGCTCCTCGGTCGGAACTCCTGCGTTCAGCAGTTCAGAGACAAAACGCTTGAGCTGGCGTCGGTAGGCTTGGATGGTGTGGGGACGCAAAGCCCGCGCCATACTTTCCTCCGCGAAAATATCAGGCTTCGACATGCGTTCGAGATGGGCTTCCAGATCTTCCAGGAAGAGAGGCGGCAGATCAGCATCTGGGCGCTTGCAGATTTTTTGACGGCGCGGCAGCGTCAATTCGATTTGGGGCCAACCTGCGATACGCCGGGCCGCAAGGTTCCAGGCATTGATCGATGTCCGCCATGCCGTGGTCGGAGATTTTGAAATTTCATCGCGTTCCAGTGCCGCCAAAAAGGCATCGGCGCTCTCTTGCGTGACGTCTTCGCGCTCTACACCCACCGCAGACAAAAAATGCACGAAGCGGGGCAGGGCGAGCGACAAGGTTTGGTCTTTCATGGCCAACACCGTCTTCCACAAATCGCGCCAAGCAGGCGACAGGTCATCAATATGACGGTGGCGCCGTTTGACGATGCCCACATGCGCCATGGCCGCCCGCGCGTCGCTCACCGCGTTTTGCCAAGACTTTGGCGAAATCCCCAGTGCAGCGGGTTCGATCTTGGCAAGCCGGGGCTGCAACCATTTTGTATCAACCGGAACTTCGTCCAGCGGTTTCAACAGGGCCTTCGCCACGCGGTTTAAGCCAGAGATCATATCCCGCTGGCGGGTCGGGGGCAGATCGCAGTCGGCCTCAACCGCGGCGACAATATCAGCGAACATCGGCGTGTCGGGCAGCACGAATGCAAACTCGATCTGATTGGGGTGTACGTGTTTCATAGGGAGCTCCTTTTTGGGTCATGATTGGTCTCGGGAGACCAGGCGTGGACAGGGGTGGTCATTCGGGAAAACAATAGCATGAATAGTTAGAAATTAGCGGTGTGGGCGTCTTCCCGAGAGATGACTAACCACATGACCTAAATGGACATTTATGAACCCGTAGGGTCAGCCGCGGCAGGCCAGGCGATAGGCCCGATGCGCCGCCGGATCGATGCGCACAGACCGGCCAGACGGGCCAATCCGCACCACCTCCAGCAGCCCCGCATCAATCGCGCGGCGCACCGTCTTCTCGCTGCAGCCGTCTAGCTCAGCGATCTCGGCAACTGTCATCAGCTTGTTGGGGACAGGATTACTTTTGCGGGCGGTCATCGTCGTCGCGCTCCTTGGTGGGCTCCTCGGATACTGCGCGCAACTCCGCAGCCGTCTGAACTGCAAGCAAGCCGATCAGACGCCGGGCAGCTGCATCGATCTGCACCTCAGCAGATTCTTTTGATCGAGGAGTGGGGCCAAAACTTGTCATGCCGTGATCATGCACTACCACTTGTGGGTGAGACCAAGTGGGTAGCTCGCGCCCGCGCGCCTGGCATTTGTCACCTGACATAGGTTGCCAAATGGTGGCTCCCGCGCCCAAGCTAGACGGTCAGACCAGCGAGCAGACAGCCATTCATCGAAATGCCCTCGAGCGCTGACGCGCGGCCTCACGCGCCCGACCTTGACAGCTAGACAATCAATTGAACAGGATTGGGCACCGTCGGCTTGGCTAAGATGTGCGCATATTGAAGGGAACGGCAAAAATGTCTGATGATAAAGATTTCAACCAGCATCGAGCGTTCGATAACAATGTTAATTCTTCTCTCGGCCTGTATGTTTACGCCTTGTTTGACCCAAGAGACAGGAAGCCATTTTACGTCGGAAAAGGTGGCGGAAAGCACGGTAATGATCGCGCGCTTCACCACTTCACTGAAGCAAGGCATGATCGAAACCGAGGTAATCAACCTCAACTAGCACTGGACGAGATATCAAAGGTTCGAAAGATTCAAGAAATTTGGGATAGTGGGTGCGAGGTAAACTGGAAGATAATCCGTCGACACCTGAGAAATGACAAAGAGGCGTTCAGTGTTGAAGCGGCCCTGATTGATGCGTTTACGGCGTGCGGTTACAGGCTGTTGAACGCTCAGGGAGGACACGACTTCGAGACGCACGGTCTTATTGAGGGTAGTCGCCTTTATGAATATGCGGCACCTCCCATAGCAGGACGCGATTTCCCGACTGAACTCATTAACCGTCCTCTTTTCATTTTCAACATTGGACAGACAGTTGGGAAAATGTGGGATGGTGTTGACAGGATAGAAAACCCGGGTTTCAAGCCGAACTATAGGCAAGCAACGGTCTGCTGCTGGAACATCGGTCTACATTGGCAGGCACTAACCGACGGCGTTGCGATAGGGGTAGTTGGGGGGATCAGCCGCACTGTGTTTGCAATTTCGGATTGGGAACGATGCCAAGGCGATCCTAAGCTCTGGCGGATAGTCCCTGCTGATATTGAGCGAGAGACAAGCACGGCAGTGTTGAACCGAAACTTCAGTTCCTTCTTGGAGCCCGTCAAAGGATACATTCAGCGGGGCGGATTCGTGATTTGCGAGGTTTCTGAAGCGGGAGATCGTACATTCCGTCGTGGGGCGAAGAACAGGCATCCGGACACCGCGCCATCTGACCCTCACTCAGCTTAACGATGGCATTCGCGGCTTCACAAGTCAGATTTCTGCGCTTCAGTGAACGTCTGCTCTGTCCCGCATAGCTGCCTGTCACCTCGTATCGCAGACGCTTGTATCAGGTTCGGAACACCGGTTTCACTTCGCAGCAATGTCTCCTCGTCTTTCAAATCTGCGCTTCACTAATTCTAGGTCGTCCTTCAGCGTGTGTCCGTAGTCCTTCTTAGCGTTGTGGGTCACCATTGGAATCACCTCCTCGATAAGGCTGATAATTCGACCACCGCGCTGATTTTCTTGCTTTGAACTATCTGTTGTGAAAGTGAGGCGCCACCCAGCATCAAGCCCGACATAGCAGCAGGATTCTACGACGAGCAAACGCCTTCTATCCCGTTCACAGCTGCGGTCATCAGGCTGTAGAAGTCGTTGGGCTTGGCGAAGCGTAACAAGCTTTCGGCCGTCTCCGCCTTTCTTGCGCTTCTCGACCGGTTTTAAGTTTGGGATGGATGGCTCTGGGTTTTCATCCACGATCGCATTTATTCCAAAACTGCTGAATATACTTCTTCTACTCCAAAACCCGAAAGTTCTCGTGTGTTATGACGCGGAAGTTATCTGACACCTTGTCGCGGAATTTCTTCCATTCCTGCGGGATGGTCTCACGCATGAATGCAAGGATGGCGTCGGCGAATTGCTTCTGACTTCGGTAGTAGCGATTGTGGGTGACATAATGGTGCAAGACCGCCCAAAGACGTTCAATTGGATTGAG
>NZ_UIHC01000016.1 GCF_900499075.1 Roseinatronobacter ekhonensis
CGCAAGCCTCAAGCTCGAGGCGGGCTGGTGAGGAAAGAAAGTCAGGGCGGATCATAAGCAATAGCTGAATCGTTCCAAACCCAGCAGTCAAGTCAACAAATTCGGCTTCTGCAGGACTCGGAGTATAACCGATTTATCGCGCTGCACATTGGCGCTGTTGTTGCGCTGACAGCACTTGCAACTGCAGACATGGCACAGGCGACAGATGTCGACGCCTCGCGCGCGCGGGTCGAAACCGCCAGTTTGACACTGCCCGCCAGCCCGAACCGGGCTTGCTGGGCGCGCTACTCTACAAGCGGTGCGGCCCCGACAAATGGCGTGATTGAGGAAACTGCTTTCCGCGTGCCCTGCCCGGAAACGGTGACAAGCGTGTTCGTGGCAAGCCTGCAACGCGCTTTGCAGGCGCGCGACTACTATTCCGGACCAATCACCGGGCGACCGGATTCGGCCACCCGCGATGCGGTCCGCGCGTTCCAGCGCGCGACCGGGTTCGACAGCCCGATCCTCACCTTAGAGACCGCACAACGGCTCGGTTTGTCACCCCGCGACTTCGGCCGCAACTGAGCCTAGAATTTTCGCATGAAAAACGCGCGCCACTCTGGGCGCGCGTTTCTCGTTTCCGTTCGGTGGCGTCACTCTTCGAGGCTAAGCGCCACGAACCGGGGATCACCGCCACGGCGCAACAAGACCAAAAGCGACTTGCGCCCCGCCTCTCGGGCCGCTTCGGCCCGTTCGCGAAGGTCGGTGACGTTGTTCACAGGTTGCTGGTTGGCCTCTGTGATCAGATCACCGGGTAGAATCCCTTTGCTACCCGCGTCGCTGTCAGGCTCGACGGAGCCGACAACAAGACCGCGCATACCGGCGGGCAAATCCATTTCGACCCGCAGCGCATCGGTTATCGGCGCAAGCTCCATCCCCAGAAAGCTCGAGGGTTCGGGGTTCGGCTCTGGCATTCCGGGACCGTCGCTATTGGCCGCCGCCAGTTCGCGTTGACCCAATGTAACGGACACCGTCTGCTCCGAACCATCGCGGAAAACGACCACATCTACCGCGCGCCCCACACCGGCGTCAGCAACCCGACGCACCAGCATGTTGCTATCCGCGACATTGCCGCCGTCAAATTCGAGAATGACATCGCCGGCCAGGATTCCCGCCTCTTTGGACGGTCCATCCATCACCTCTGTGACCATCGCACCGCGGGCTTCTTCCAGCCCGACCGCTTCGGCCATCTCGTCAGAGACGTTCTGGATGCGCACACCCAGCCAACCGCGGCGCGTGCTGCCGAATTCGCGCAACTGATCAACCACGCCGGTCACGACGTTGGAGGACATGGCAAACCCGATCCCGATAGAGCCGCCGGTGGGCGACAGGATCGCGGTGTTCACACCGATGACATCGCCATCCATATTGAACAACGGACCACCGGAATTGCCACGGTTAATGGCGGCATCGGTCTGGATATAATCATCGTAATTGCCTTGCAGCGCACGTCCGCGCGCCGAGATGATGCCGGCACTGACCGAGAAGCCCTGCCCCAGCGGATTGCCGACGGCCATCACCCAGTCGCCCACGCGCGTGGCTTCGGCATCGCCAAAGCCGACATGGGGCAGCTCTTCGTCGTGGTCGACTTTGAGCAAAGCAATGTCGGTCGCCGGGTCGGTGCCCACCAATGTGGCTTCCAGCGTCAGACCAGAGAAAAACTCGATCTGGATCTCATCGGCGCCGTCAATGACGTGGTTGTTCGTCACGATGTATCCCTCGGACGAAATCACGAAGCCGGAGCCCAGCGCCTGACCCTGACGTGGCCGTTGTGGCGCGCCCGGACCGCGTGGATCATCCAGAAAATCGCGGAAGAAATCTTCGAACGGGGACCCTTCGGGCAGTTGCGGACGATCATCCATCCGCGCCGCTACAGTGGTGGTCGTGGTAATGTTGACCACGGCGGGGCTGACTCGCTCTGCAAGATCAGCAAAACTTTCGGGGCGGTCTTGGGCCAACAGAACGGTGGCTTGAGCCAAGGTCAGCACAAGCGCCAGCATGGTCAGACGGACCAGCCGGAACAGCCCCGCGCTGTCATGTTGGCGCGCTATCGCGACGGTGGAAGGCATATGTGAACTCCTCTTTCACTGTCATGATCGGCGGGCATTGGCCCACACTCTGTTGCATAGATATGGCAGATCAGGACAAACGCAATTCGTGAAATGATATTTCAACCAAAGGTGAGAGCAGGTTACGGCGCCGCGATCATCCCGGACAGGGTGAACAGAAGGACGCCCAAAACCAAGGCAAGCGCCCCGATCAGGCGGCGCGCACCTTCTGGCAACTGCGACAGCGCGCGCAACAGGTCTTCAACGCGGGAAGGGGCCAGTGCGAACACCAGCCCCTCCAGAATAAGCACCAATCCAAGGGCAAGGACGAGCGTGGATAAATTCACGCCGACCATCCCTTAATTGCTTATCATATCTTCAAGCTCGCGCACCGACTCCGGCTCTTCCGCGCTGGGTTCAGGCAGGCGTTCGCGCGCGGCTTCGGGGTTCTCCTCCAACTCGCGGGCAAAGGCTTCGGCAGCGGCGAGCGACTCTCCGCTCAGGCCATCCGTGCGCAGGAAGTTGAAGAACTCGCTATCCGGGCTGAGTACCATGGTCGAATTCTCACCCCGCAGCGCCGCCGCGTAGCTTTGCATGGAGCGCGAGAAGGCGAAGAATTCCGGGTCCAGATTATAGGCGTCAGCATAAATCCGGTTGCGTTCGGCATCGGCCTCACCGCGCACGATTTCGGCATCACGCTGCGCGCTCGACACCAGTTCGGTCACGGTCCGATCGGCCAGCGCGCGCACACGCTGCGCGGCTTCGTTACCGCGCGCGCGCTCGTCCGCGGCTTCGCGTTCGCGCTCGGCGCGCATCCGGGCAAAGGTCGCTTCAAGGTTCTCTTGCGGCAGGTCAGTACGCGTCAGACGCACATCGACCACTTCGATGCCCAAAGAGTCCGCCTGACGCCGCGCCAGATCGCGAATGCGGTTCATCAACCCGGTACGATCCTCCGACAGCACAGAGTTGGACGGCACCGAGCCCAAGACTTCGCGGATCGACGCGTTCATGATGCTTTCGATCCGGCCTTGCGCACCGCGCACACCGTCAAGACCCACCGCTTCGCGGAAGTCGCTGACATCGCGCAGGCGCCAGCGCAGGAACGCGTCAACAACAAGACGACGGTCATCCAATGGGGTGACTTCCAAGGGTTGGGTTTGCAGGCCAAGAATACGCGCGTCGTAGCGCACCACTTCCTGAATGAACGGCACCTTGAACCCAAGGCCCGGTTCCGTGATTTCCTGTTTCACCTGACCGAATTGCAGCACAAGCACGTTTTCACGTTCATCCACGATGAACAGCGACGAAAACGCAAGCACCACGGCCACGGCGATGACTGGCAATATAAGACCAGCTTTTTTCATCAGTTTGCACTCCTCTGGCGGCCAAGTTCATTCAGCGGCAGGTATGGCAGAACGCCGGTACCCGACTCGCCACCAGTTACGTTGTCCAGAATTGTCAGGTTCATATCGCCCAGAACCTGTTCCATGGTTTCCAGATACATGCGTTTGCGCGTCACTTCGGGCGCATTGACGTATTCGGTGTAGACAGACACGAAGCGGCTGGCCTCACCCTGCGCGGTGTTGACCACCTGCGCACGGTAACCTTCGGCCTCTTCGCGAAGCTGTGCAGCCTGGCCACGCGCCTCTGCAAGCACGCGGTTGGCGTAGGCATCGGCCTCACGCTCCAGCCGGTCACGTTCCTGACGGGCGGTCTGCACGTCGCGGAAGGCACTGATCACCTGCTCTGGCGGGTCGGCCTTGTCGAAGTTCACACGAATTACGTTGATGCCTGCATCATAGCTGTCGAGCAAATCCTGCACCGCGCCCTGAAGGTCGGCCGCAATGGCACCACGGTCACGGTTCAGAATTGGCGACAGTTCTGTACGCGCGATAATGTCACGCATCGCGGATTCCGCAGACGCGCGCACCGTTTCGCGCGGATCGGCCAAGTTGAACAGGAAGCGCGCGGGATCGGCAATGTTCCAGACAACCTGGAATTCGATATCCACAACCGCTTCGTCGCGCGTCAGCATCAGGCCAGTGTCAAGGTTTGACCGCCCGGTGCCCACTTCGGTCACACGTTCGGTCGTCACCTGCACCACTTCGCTGCTGACCACGGGCCAAGGCGCAAAGTTCAGACCGGGGTTGCCGGTCTGGTAATATTGGCCGAACAGCAGTTCGACCGACCGCTCTTCGGGGCGAACCGTGTAGAACGATGCAAATGCCCAAGCCGCCACCAGCGCGACGAGGCCCAACAACACACCGCGTTTGCTGAAACCACCGCCGCCGCCATCGCCGGACGGGCCGTTATTGCCACCACCGCGACCGCCCATCAGGACGCGCAGTTGTTCTTGGCCCTTCTTCACGATCTCTTCGATTTCGGGAACCTGCTGGCCACCACCACCGCGCGGGCCATTATTGCCGTTGTTGCCGCCATCGCCGCCGCGGTTTCCACCGCCGCGATTGCCGCCTCCCCATGGCCCTCCGTTATTTCCGGACATCTGGACTCCATTCCTGATTTACAGCTTTGTCTGACAAGTGGGTTCATAACCCTCGAATTCAACCCTTAGCGCGCATGGCTGCGGATGGCTTTCCGCATTGTGACCAGTTCCTCGGCCATTGACGGATGCACCGCCAAGGTCGCGTCGAACTGCGCTTTTGTCGCCCCCATGGACACCGCGACGCCGGCAAGCTGGATCATCTCTCCCGCGCCATCCGCGACGATGTGACACCCCAGCACGCGGTCGGTCGTCTGGCACACGATCAATTTCATCATTGCCCGCGAATTGCGGCCTGCAAACAGGCTATGCATGGGGCGGAACGCGGCACAATACACATCGACCGGGCCTTGGTCGCGGGCTTCTTCCTCGGTCATTCCGACAGTGCCGAATTCGGGACGTGTGAAAACCGCCGTCGGGATCAGCCCATGGTCGAAATAGCGCGGCGTGCCACCAAAGACGGTATCGGCAAAGGCATGCCCCTCGCGGATCGCGACCGGCGTGAGATTGGCACGATCCGTCACATCACCCACGGCATAGACCGAGGGGATTGCGGTCTGGCTGTAGTTGTCCACCGGGATCGCGCCGCCCGGCCCAAGCTCCAGCCCCAGCTTGTCCAGCCCCAGCCCGTCGGTGTTGGGCCTGCGCCCCGTGGCGAACATCACCGCATCGTAAGTGCCGTCATGGCCGGTGGTCGCCTTGACGAAGGTCTGGTCGCCCTCGGCGCGCATCTCGACCACATCCGTGCCCAGATGCAGGTCAACGCCATTGGCCGCCATTTCGTCCGCGATATGCCCACGCGCTTCCTCATCGAACCCGCGCAGGATTTGCGCGCCGCGATAGAATTGCGTGGTTTTTACGCCCAGCCCGTTAAAGATGCAGGCAAATTCACTGGCAATATAGCCGCCGCCCACGATCAGCATGGATTTGGGCAGGCGGTCCATCAAGAACACCTCGTTCGAGGTGAGAACATTGTGCCCCTGCCATTGGTCCGGCACGACCGGCGCGCCGCCGGTGGCGATCAGGATATGGCGCGCGGTGATCTTGCGGCCATCGGCCAGTTCCACCGTGTGGGGGTCATCGGGCGTGGCGCGGCAGTCGAAGACCGTCACGCCCGCGCTGTCCAGCCCCTTACGATACGCCGATTCCAGCCGGGTCAATTCCGTATCCAGTTTTGACCGGAACGCGCCCCAATCGAACGCGCCGATCTGCGCATCCCAGCCATAGGCCTGCGCATCGGCCACGCGGCCGGGAAATTCCGAGGCAAACACCATCAGCTTTTTCGGCACGCAACCGCGAATGACGCAAGTGCCACCCATGCGGTATTCTTCAGCCAGCGCGACCTTTGCGCCATGTTCACTGGCGGCAATGCGCGCCGCGCGCACACCGCCGGACCCGCCGCCGATCACGAACAGATCATAGTCGAATGGCATGGTGCCCCCTTAAATGTCGTCGAAGATATTGCTGGCCTCTGCCAGCTCCACCTGACGGTGGCTGACCTGCGCGGACCCGTCCGACAGATCGCGCAACTCTACCGCGCCATCGGGATGTCCGATTATGACCTGATCGGCGATGTCCACAAACAGCCCATTTTCAACCACGCCCGGCACTTGGTTCAGCACCAGCGACAATTGCCGCGCATTGCCGATTCGGCCCAAGGCAAGATCCAGAATGTAATTGCCTTCATCGGTCACATATGGCGCGTCACCATTCATGCGCAGACGGGTTTGGCGGTCCAGAACATCCATGCTGGCAAGAATTTCTTCGATCAAGGCTTTAGACGCCTGCCAGCCGAACGGGATCACCTCTACCGGCAAGGGAAAGGCGCCCAGTGCGTTCACTTCCTTGGCAGGGTCGGTGATGACGATCATCTGGTCCGACGCCGTTGCCACGATCTTTTCGTGCAGCAGCGCGCCGCCGCCCCCCTTTATCAGGGTCAGTTCGGCATCGAATTCATCGGCCCCGTCTATTGTCAGGTCCAGCCAGCGCGCTTCATCCAGCGAGACAACATTTATACCCACCTCGTGCGCAAGCTGCGCTGTCCGGGTCGAGGTCGGCACGGCAATAATACGCAAGCCCTCATTCTTAACCCGCGCGCCCAGACGGCGCACCAGCCAACTGGCGGTCGATCCGGTGCCAAGGCCCACGCGCATCCCATCCTTGACGAAATCTGCCGCGCAATAGGCACTGGCATATTTGGCACGATCAATCGGGGTCATCTGGTCGGTCATGGCGGGCCCTCACAATACTATTGGCCGGGTTATAGGCGCTTTGCCACCAAGGTTTAAGGGCTAATCGCCCGTGCGCTGGATGCTGCGCAGGTAACTGTCCAAAGCAACGATCTTTTCGGGCAGTTCGCGCGACATGCCATCCGGCAATGGCACCCGCGTCAATGGCCCTGTGAGAAGATATCCGAATTCCGGCATCTTGACGCCCGCATAGGCCGCCTGCCCACGGGCATATCCGTCAAGTTTGTCAAGAACCATCACCTGCGGATACGCGCCGCCCGCCCGCAGCGCGATGCCCGTCAGGTCTGGCACGGTATCACCGCCGCGGGCATCCGCGCCGTGGCATTGCACACAGTTTTGCGCGAAAAGACTGCGGCCCGCCTGCGGGCTGGTGGTAGGCGAACAGGCCGCGAGGGCCAAAAGCGGGGCAAGGACAAGCACAGGTTTCATGGCGCAACCCTGCCCCAGCGCGACGCGCCTGCCAAGGGGTCTTGTTTGGAAGGTGACATGTCGTTTCCCGTGTTGGGATTGGTGCAAACTAAGGTTAGCTTTATCCGAGAAAACGAGGGGTGTGCGATGTTTCTGTCGGTGTTCGACATGTTCAAGGTGGGGATCGGCCCGTCATCATCCCATACGATGGGGCCGATGGTGGCCGCCGCGCGGTTTCTGGATCACCTGCGCGGCCTGCCCTTCGGTGTGGCGGGGCTCAAAGCCAGTCTGCATGGCTCGCTCGCGTTTACCGGCGTGGGGCATGCGACGGACCGCGCTGTCATCCTTGGGCTGGCCGGCTTCATCCCGTCGGCCTATGACGCAACCCGCGCCGATGCCGCACTGGCCCGGATCAAATCCGAGGGGACGGTCGAGGTGGAGGGCCTTGGCACCCTGCACTTTGCTCCGGATACCGACCTCATATTCGACTACGGCCCGCCCCTGCCTAGCCATGCAAACGGGCTGCGCCTGATGGCGACCGACGCGCAGGGCGACGTGATCGCGCAAGAGACCTACTTCTCTATCGGGGGCGGTTTCGTTGTGACAGAGACCGAATTGGACGCGGAACCGCCCACGCCCGACGTGGCCTTCCCTTACCCTTTCGCCACTGCAAGCGAGATGCTTGAGATGGCACGCGCCTCTGGCAAGACGATTGCACAGATGAAACGTGCCAATGAGTTGGCCACCATGGGGCCAAACGCGCTGGATGCAGGGCTGCGACGTATCTGGGCGGTCATGCGCGCCTGTATCGACCGGGGTCTGGACAGCGATGGCACCCTGCCCGGCGGGTTGAATGTGCGCCGGCGCGCGAAGGCGATCCATCAATCCCTTAAAGCCGAAGCCGGGCTGAACCTGACCGCGCCGCATGTGATTAACGACTGGATCAGCATCTATGCAATGGCCGTCAACGAGGAAAACGCGGCGGGCGGACAGGTCGTGACCGCTCCGACAAACGGAGCGGCGGGTGTGGTGCCCGCCACGATCCGCTACTGGCTGGACCATGTGCCCGGCGCATCCGAAGCGCGTCTGGGCGATTTCCTGCTGACCGCCGCCGCAATCGGCGGGCTAGTCAAACACAACGCATCTATCTCGGGTGCGGAATGCGGCTGTCAGGCAGAGGTCGGCGCGGCCTCTGCTATGGCTGCCGCGGGGCTGGCTGCCGTTCTAGGGGCCTCGCCCGAACAGGTGGAAAATGCGGCCGAAATCGCGCTGGAGCACCATCTGGGCATGACTTGCGACCCTGTCAAAGGGCTGGTGCAGGTGCCGTGCATAGAACGCAACGGCTTGGGCGCGATCAAGGCAGTCTCCGCCGCATCATTGGCGCTGCGCGGCGATGGCACGCATTTCATGCCGCTTGACAACTGCATCGAGGCGATGCGCCAGACCGGGGCCGATATGTCGGAAAAATACAAGGAAACTGCCTTGGGCGGTTTGGCGGTCAATATCCCAAATTGCTGACACGGCAGGCTCTTCCCGAATTCTGCGCGTTTGGCCGAGACTGCGCCATGAGTATTTATGGCAAGATGAAATCGCTTTTCAGGAATGTGCCCTTGCCCTTACTGTAGCGTGACAAACAAAAAAGGGCGCGTATGGGAACGATCCGCAATATCCTGATTGTGGCGCAGAATGGGCGACTGCAATACGAGGCATTGCTTTTCGCCGCGAGCCTGCGGCATGTCGCGGCGAATAGCGGTTTGCGGCTTGTTGTGGCGGAACCGCAACCGGGGCCGCTTTGGGAAGATGACCCGCGCATCAGTCGCCCCGCGATCCGGCGCGAATTGCGGGCGTTGGGGGCAGAGATCGTGCCGCTGCACAACAAGGTCTTTGGGGCGCGCTACCCGCAGGGCAACAAGCTGGAAGCGCTGGCCCTGCTACCGGCCGGAGAGCCGTTTGCCTTTTTCGATACCGACACGCTTGTCACGGGTCCGATTGCCGACGTGGTGGCGGGGCCACCCACGGCTTCGACCATGGTCGAGCCAACATGGCCGCGCGAGCCGCTTTACGGACCGTCATTGGCGCAGATCTGGGGCGCGCTTTATGACCGTTTCGGGCTGGACATGACGCCCACCCTCGACACGCAATTCGGCGCGGATGACTGGCGACGCTACCTGTATTTCAACGCAGGCTGGTTTACCGCAGAGTGCCCGCATCAGTTGGGCACGCGGCTGTTGCATTACGCGCAGGACATCGCGCGCGATCCGCCGCCCGAGCTGGCCACGCAAACGCTCTACCCCTGGCTGGACCAGATTGTGCTGCCGCTGGCAGTGGCTGCTTTGGGCGGCGGGCGACGGAACACTGGTTTGGACGCGGAAAAATCGCTGCATTACCGCGCACTGCCGGAAATTTATGCCTATGGCTCCGACCATGCGGTGGACATTCTGGAACAGGTCACGCGCGCCCCGCACCTATGGGATATTTTTAACCAGCATGTCGCGTTCCGGCGCATGATCTTCAAGGAAAACGGCCCCAATTTGCGCCAGATCATGGCAGGCACCCCGCCGCCCTTCACATATTGGGGGCGCAAGAAGCGGATCATGGATGCGGGGCATTGGATACGATGACAGGCGTGATAGAGGTGGAAGTGACCTGCCCGGACGAAGACAGCGCGCGCGCTATTGCGCATGCTGCGCTACAGGCGCGGCTGGTGGCCTGCGCCAACATCCTTCCGGGGCTGGAAAGCCTGTTCCACTGGCAAGGGCAAATAGATTCGGAAAGCGAAGTGCTGTTGCGAATGAAAGCGCCCGCAACACGGTTTGACGCGCTCTGCACCGTCATCTCGGCCAAGCACCCCTACGAGTTGCCGGCAATCACTGCCCTTCCGCTCTCAGCCATCGGCCCCGGCGTGGCTGACTGGATCGCCGAAGAATGTCAGGTCGCAAAAACCTGAGCGGCGTCCGGGTAGCCCTTCACCTCTATCGGGTTGCCCGACGGGTCGCGGAAGAACATGGTCCATTGCTCACCCGGCTCCCCCTTGAACCGTAGGGTCGGCGGAATCACGAAATCGACGCCCGCCGCGTCCAACCGCTCGGACAGCGCGCGGAAGCGGTCCACATCCAGTACCAGCCCGAAATGCGGCATCGGCACCATGTGATCGCCGACCTTACCCGTGGGCGCATTGGCGAAGGGCTCTCCCAGATGCAGGCTGATCTGGTGGCCGAAGAAATCGAAATCGACCCATGTGTCGGTGCTCCGCCCCTCCGCGCACCCCAGAACCTTGCCGTAAAAGCCGCGCGCGGCGTCCAGATCATGGACATGATAGGCGAAGTGAAAGGGCATCAGCATGTTCGGTCCTCCTGTTTGTGCCAGTGCTATCCGCAGCGGCCAAAACAGACAAGCACCCCTCTGGACGCTGCGCGAACGCAACCCTATAAGGCGCGCATGGCATATATAGCGATCATCCAGCGAATTAGCGTCCCGGCACTCTGACGCGCCCGGAGTGCCGGGTCAAATTTGCGCTTGCCCGTTCCACAATTTGCGAAAGATCGCCGAAGATGACCGACTACAAAGACACGCTTTTCCTGCCCGAAACCGACTTTCCGATGCGCGCGGGCCTGCCTGCGCGCGAACCCGACTGGCTGGCCCGTTGGGAACGGCTTGGCATTTATGATCGACTGCGCGCTGGTGCCGAGGGTCGCAAGCCTTTCATCCTGCATGACGGCCCGCCCTACGCGAATGGCCACCTGCATATCGGTCACGCGCTGAACAAGGTGCTGAAGGATTTCATCACCCGCAGCCAGCAAATGCTGGGCCGCGACGCGCGCTATGTGCCGGGTTGGGATTGCCATGGCCTGCCGATCGAGTGGAAGATCGAAGAGAAATACCGCGCCGAAGGGCTGGATAAAGATGCGGTCGACGTGGTCGATTTCCGTCAGGAATGCCGCCGCTTCGCCGACCAGTGGATCGACGTGCAGCGCGAGGAATTCAAGCGTTTGGGCATCACCGGGAAATGGGACAAGCCCTACCTGACCATGGATTACCACGCAGAGGCCGTGATCGCGGATGAGTTCATGAAGCTGGTGATGAACGGCTCGCTCTATCAGGGGTCAAAGCCCGTGATGTGGTCGCCGGTCGAAAAGACCGCTTTGGCAGAGGCCGAGGTCGAGTATCACGAGCATACATCGCATACGATCTGGGTGCGGTTCGCGGTGCAGACTAGTGCGCTTGAAGGCGCGTCGGTCGTCATCTGGACCACCACGCCTTGGACCATCCCGCAAAACCGCGCGGTGTGTTTCGGCCCCGGCATCTCTTACGGCCTCTATGAAGTGAGAGAGGTGCCCGAGGGCGCAAAGATGGATGCAGCCGAAAAGGTCATCTTGGCCGATGCGCTGGCCGAAAGCGCCTTTGGGCAAGCCAAGGTCACGGCGCAGCGCTTGCGCGATGTATCGGCGGATGAACTCGGCGCGCTCACACTGGCCCACCCCTTCCGGGGCGTCGAGGGCGCAAACAGCGAATGGGATTTCGATGTGCCCATGCTGCCCGGCGACCATGTGACCGATGACGCGGGCACGGGCTTCGTGCACACCGCCCCAAGCCATGGCGATGACGACTATCAGGTCGGCCTGAAACACGGCCTGCCGATGACCTATAATGTGCTGGAAGATGGCAGCTACCGCGCCGATCTGCCGCTGTTTGGCGGCGAGGTCATCGTCAAACCCGATGGCAAGGAAGGCGGCGCAAACGTGGCCGTCATCAAGCAACTGGCCTATGCCGGCGCGCTTTTCGCCAAAGGCAAGCTGAAACACAGCTATCCGCATAGCTGGCGGTCGAAAGCGCCGCTGATCTACCGCAACACTGCGCAATGGTTCGCCGCCATCGACAAGCCGCTCGATGATGGCATGAATGAGCATGGCGACACGATCCGCGCGCGTGCGCTGGAAAGCATTGATCGGCTGGTGAAATGGACGCCGCAAACCGGGCGCAACCGCCTTTATTCAATGATCGAAAACCGTCCCGACTGGGTGCTGTCGCGCCAACGCGCTTGGGGCGTGCCGCTCACCTGTTTTGTGAAAAAGGGCGCGAAACCGACCGATCCCGATTTCCTTCTACGCGACGAACAGGTCAATGCCCGGATCAAGGCCACCTTCGAGGTCGAAGGGGCGGATGCATGGTATGTGCAAGGGTTCAAGGAA
This sequence comes from Roseinatronobacter ekhonensis, assembly GCF_900499075.1. GTDB lineage: Bacteria > Pseudomonadota > Alphaproteobacteria > Rhodobacterales > Rhodobacteraceae > Roseinatronobacter > Roseinatronobacter ekhonensis. The sequence goes on from NZ_UIHC01000016.1 coordinate 12,434, forward strand.
CGTGTCCTTGGAAATCTGCATGACCCAGACGCCTATGATCAGGTTTTTGACATTCTGGATGTGTGGTTCGATTCCGGATCGACCCACGCCTTCGTGCTGCGCGACCGCGAAGATGGCAGCCCGGACGGGATTGCCGATCTGTATCTGGAAGGCACCGACCAGCACCGGGGCTGGTTCCATTCGTCGATGCTACAAGCCTGCGCCACCAAGGGCCGCGCGCCCTATCGGGGCGTACTGACACACGGATTCACGCTGGACGAAAAGGGCATGAAAATGTCCAAATCGCTCGGCAACACCGTCGCCCCGCAAGAGGTGATCGACCAATATGGCGCGGATATCCTGCGCCTGTGGGTCGCGCAATCCGACTACACGGCGGATCTGCGGATTGGCAAGGAAATCCTGAAAGGCGTGGCTGACAGCTACCGCCGCTTGCGCAACACGCTGCGCTTCATGCTGGGCAATCTGGACGGCTGGTCGGAAGATGAGCGCGTCGCCCCCGCCGACATGCCCGAACTGGAACGGCTGATGCTACACCGCATGGCAGAGTTGGACGGCATCGTGCGCAAGGGCTACGACGCCTACGACTTCCAAGGCGTGTTCCAAGCCTTGTTCAATTTTGCAACAACGGACCTGTCAGCCTTCTATTTCGACATCCGCAAAGATGCACTTTACTGCGATGCGCCGGATAGCTTGCGCCGCCGCGCCGCGCGCACGGTGCTGGACCTGCTGTTCCACCGCTTGGTGACCTGGTTGGCCCCGATCCTGCCCTTCACGATGGAAGATGTGTGGCTGTCGCGCTTCCCGTCTGACGATGACAGCGTGCATCTGCACGACATTCCGGCAACTCCGTCGGATTGGTTGGACGAAGCACTGGCCGAGCGCGCGAAAACCGTGCGGATGGTCCGCCGCGTCGTCACCGGCGCTTTGGAAGCCGAACGCCGCGCCAAAACAATCGGCGCCAGCCTTGAAGCCGCGCCAATCGTGCATCTGACCGAAGCGCAGGCGCAAATCGTGACCGACCCCGCGACCTTCGCGGACTTGTGCATCACCTCGGGCGTGACGCTGAGCACCGAAACCGCGCCGGACGGGGCTTTCACGCTGGACGATGCACCGGGCGTTGCGGTTGTGTTTGCACGCGCCGAAGGACAGAAATGTCAGCGCTGCTGGAAAATCAGCCCAGATGTGGGCAGCCACGCTCACCCCGACACATGTGCGCGATGCAGCGCAGCTTTGGGGTGACATTCCTTGTCCGATAACATATTCGAACTATTGATTATGTTATCGGACAAGAGAGCAAACCATGAAACTATGCATCTTAACGGGCATGCTAATGGGCACGATCATGTCCTTCATCGTGTCCGGTTTTATCACGGCCGTGAATACCGGGTTGGACGCAGGCTATTTCGGGCGTTGGTCTTATGCTTGGGCGGTGGCTTGGGCAATCGCCGTGCCGCTGGCGGTGCTGGTCGGCCCCTTTGCCCGCAAATGGGCAGAAAGACTGGCCTGATATTGATCAGGCTGCGCTTGCATCCGCTGGACCGTCGCGCCGCCCGTTCTAGCTACCGCGTTGAATAGGAGGCAGCATGCAACAAGCACTGGTGATCGGGGCATCGGGCGGAATAGGCCGGGCGCTGTGCGCGGAGCTGGTTCGGCGCGACTGGCAAGTAACGGGTCTGTCGCGCAGCAAAGACGGATTGGACGTCACCGATGCGGCCACCGTCAATAACCAGATGGGGGCGCTGGAAGGCCCCTTTCAGCGCATAATAATCGCCACGGGCGCGTTGGAGATCGACAAACACAGCCCGGAAAAGGCACTGAAACACATCACCCCCGAGGGCATGGCCGCACAGTTCGCGCTGAACGCGACCGGACCGGCGCTGGTGCTTGCCCACGCTGCGCGCCTTATGCCCCGCGATGCACCCTGCGTTGTGGCCACATTGTCCGCGCGCGTGGGATCAATCGGCGACAATCGCGCTGGCGGTTGGCATAGTTACCGCGCGGCCAAGGCGGCGTTGAACCAGATCATTCGCGGCGCGGCGATAGAGCTGGGACGCTCTCACAAGCAGCTTGCTTGTATTGCCCTGCACCCCGGCACCGTTGCCACGCCCTTTACCGAAAAATACCTTGGGCGCCATCCCGCTGTCGCGCCGGACCATGCCGCCACGCGCTTGCTGGACGTTATGGATACCCTTGGACCTGAGCAGTCAGGGCAGTTTTTCGACTATGCCGGAAAACCTGTGTCATGGTGAAACTGGTATTGGTTCTGGGCGACCAACTGTCGGATGGGTTGTCGGCGCTGTCCCATGCCGACCCGACGCAAGATGTGGTGGTTATGGCCGAGGTCGCATCCGAAGCGTCTTATGTCCCGCACCACCCCAAGAAGATAGCCTTCACCTTTACCGCAATGCGCAAGTTTGCAGCGTCATTGCAAGCGCGTGGCTGGCGCGTTGCCTACACCCGGCTGGATGACACGGAAAACGCGGGTTCGATTCCCGCCGAATTGCTACGCCGCGCCGAAGAATTCAGAACCGACTGCGTGCTGTGCACCGAACCCGGGGAATGGCGCCTGATCTTGGCGCTGCGCGATCTGCCCCTGACACTGACAATGTTGGAGGATACGCGCTTCATCTGCGCCCACAGCGAGTTCGAGGCATGGGCGGAGGGCCGGAAATCCTTGCGGATGGAGTATTTCTACCGCGAGATGCGACGCAAGACTGGCTTGCTTATGGAGGGCGACAAACCCGCGGGCGGCAAGTGGAATTTCGACCATGACAACCGCAAACCGGCCAAGGGCGACCTGTTTCGCAACGCCCCGCCAGAGGCGCAGGGCAATCCCGTTCTAGATGAGGTTCTTGACCTCGTCGAAACGCGCTTTCCTGACAATTTCGGCACGCTCCGTCCCTTGCGTTTCCAGACCGACCGCGCAGGTGCGTTGCGGGTGCTGGACCATTTTATCACGCATGCGCTGCCCGATTTCGGCACTTATCAGGATGCGATGCTGACGGATGACCCGTATCTCTACCACGCGGTGATCGGGCTCTATCTGAACGCGGGGCTGTTGGACCCGCTAGAGGTTTGTGCCCGCGCCGCCAAGGCCTATGACAACGGCAGAGCCCCTCTCAATTCGGTCGAAGGTTTCATCCGGCAGATCATCGGCTGGCGAGAGTTCATGCGCGGCATCTATTTTCTTGAAGGACCAGACTACACCGGCAGAAATACGCTGGCACATGACCGCGTGCTCCCCGACCTGTTTTGGGGCGCGGAGACGCGTATGAATTGCCTGAAGAATGCGGTCGGGCAAACCCGCGATCTGGCTTACGCGCACCATATTCAGCGCCTTATGGTCACGGGAAATTTCGCGTTGCTGGCAGGCGTTGACCCGGCGCATGTGCATGAATGGTATCTGGCGGTTTACGCCGATGCCTACGAATGGGTCGAAGCGCCCAACGTGATCGGCATGTCGCAATTCGCCGATGGCGGTGTGGTCGGATCGAAACCCTATGTAAGCTCCGGCGCCTACATTGATCGGATGTCAGATTATTGCAAGTCATGCGATTACCGTGTGAAAGACAAGACAGGGCCGCGCGCGTGCCCGTTCAACCTGCTGTACTGGCACTTTCTGATCCGCCACCGGGACCGTTTTTCGCAGAATCCACGCATGGCGCAGATGTATCGCACTTTCGACCGTATGGACCCCGATCGCCGCCGAACGGTATTGGCCGAGGCCGACACGTTTTTGCAAAGGCTCGATGACGGCGAAACGGTTTGACACAGGCTTGCCCTGCCGATGTCGCTCGCCTATCCCTGTCGCATGAAAACACCGCGCTTCACCCCGCTGGTCGCTGACCTTCCTGCTACGGTGCCATTTGTCGGACCAGACGCGCAAATGCGCGCCAATGGACGTCCGTTCAGGGCACGAATCGGCGCCAATGAAAGCGGATTCGGCCCGTCGCCCAAAGCAGTCGAGGCCATGCGCCGCGCCGCGCCCGAATCCTGGATGTATGGCGATTCCGAGTGCTATGACCTGCGCGCGGCTTTGGCTGAGCACCATGGTGTGACCCCCGCGCATATCATCATCGGGGAGGGCATTGACGGGCTGTTGGGAATGTTGGTACGCATGCTGGTCGCGCCGGGCGATCCGGTGGTCACATCGGACGGCGCTTACCCGACTTTCAGCTACCATGTCGCAGGCTATGGCGGCGTCTTGCACAAAGTGCCCTATCGCGACGATCACGAAGACCCCGGTGCGCTCCTTGCACGGGCGGATGAGACGGGGGCAAAACTGCTCTATTTCTGCAATCCCGACAACCCGATGGGCACTTGGCACAGCGCCAGAGTGGTGGAACGCATGATCAAGGCCGTTCCCCATGGCACATTGATGGTGCTTGATGAGGCCTATATAGACGCATCTCCCAGCGGCACCGCCCCTGAAATTGACCCGGATAACCCGCATGTTATCCGTATGCGGACATTTTCCAAACTCTACGGACTGGCGGGGCTTCGGGTTGGCTATGGCATCGGCTCGCCGGACCTGATTGCGATGTTCGACCGCATCCGGAACCATTTCGGTATGGGCAGGGTCGCACAAGCGGGCGCGCTGGCGGCACTGCAGGACCAGGCATGGCTGCAGAGTGTTCAAGGTGATGTGGCGCGCGCGCGCGCTCGGATTGCGCAGATTGCGGCCGATTGCGGGCTCTATGCGCTGCCCTCTGCCGCCAGTTTCGTGGCATTGGATACCGGGCGCGACGGTGATTTTGCCCGACGCCTCGTCGATGCTTTGATGGCGCGTGATATCTTCGTACGCATGCCCTTTGTCGCACCGCAAGATCGCTGTATCAGGGTCAGCGCGGCACCGGATGGCCCGCTGGATGCCTTTGAAACCGCTTTGCCAAAAGCGCTCGCAGACTGTGCACACGCCACTAAAGCCCCTCAAAAAACCTGATCCGCCCCTGTCGAACATATGAGCGCCCTCTATTAGGCAGGTGTCGGGGCGGGATCGCGTAGCCCGATCACATCTTCACTGTCGACAATCTGACCACCGTCAAGCACCAGCAAAGTATGCCCGCCATCAGAGCGCGCCTCGCGCACATTGGCATACCCAAGCACAGGGTTCTCGGCGATTTGCTCGTCATCGCGGTAACTCAGCATCGTGAAGCTGTAAAATTCGCCTGTTCCGAAAGCGCCCGCCTCGGGCGGAACCTCAAACAGAATTTCGGTGCTACGAGGGTCCACGTCATATCGGCCGATTTCGCGTCCATTGCTGTCGGTAACCACCAATTCTGCACGGTTCGCCTGCGACACCTCTGGTGGAATAAGCTGCAGGGGCGCACCGTTATATTGCACCGGCGCCGGGCTCAGAACATCGCGCCCCACCCATGCCGCAAGATCCGCCAGGCCCATTTGCGTTGCCAGACGTCCCAACAATTCATTCGTCTGAACCTGTTGTTCCACTCCGGAAAAGGTTGCAAGTTGTGCAGCAAAATCAGATGCTTCGATCGGTTCCAATGGGTTCTGGTTTTGCATTTGGGCCGTGAGCATTGTCAGGAATGTCTGAAAATCCCCCGCTTCGGTCTGATCTGCCGCTGTTTGCGGCACCGCAGAGCGTTGGGGGGTGTTCACAGGAGCAAGCGGGTCCAGCATAGGCAGATTTCCTCTATAAAGTTGCAACGCAGCTGCGGGCTAAAAACGCAGGTCCAAACCGTTCGTTTGGGTTTGGGGCGAAAGGCTTGGCGGCACATCGGTACCAAGCACGGGCATAATCTGAGCGGGCAAATCGGCATCGCTGGATCGCCCGTTATGCTGTCCGTCCTGATGACCCTGTTCGAATTCGAATCGCGCCCCCGCGAAGCCGAGATCGGACAGATCACGAGATAGGGCCGCGATATTTTTACGTAGAAAATCCAGTGTTTCAGGCCGTTCGGTCGCAATCAAAACCTGCAAACCGATCTCGGATTGCTGCAGGTGGATACGGACCCGCCCAAGTTCTTCCGGCGACAGCGTAATCTCGAACACGTCGCCTTTTGTCTGTGCGAGCATCTGGGCGATTTGCGCCGTTGGCGACGGTGGCGTGGTTGGCGCTGCGAAGTTTTGCGATCCGGAGTGGGCAACTTGGTTTGTCGCATGCGGCGTTGCAAGACCGATGGCATCACGCTCCCTCAGCGGCGCGTTATGCCAAGGTTCGGGCACTTCGGGAACCAGCAGCGCCGAAGCAGGCTGGGCTATCGGCTTTGTCCCTATGGTGGCCGGTGCGGTGGCGGCAACAGTGCCCGGCAGGGCTGGTTGCGGCCCCTGAACTGGCACCATGTTACCCGACCGATCCCTTGCAACGCGCTCGAACGACCGCTGGTCTGGCAGGCTTTGCAGTTTGCGCGGCTCTGGAACGAAAGCGTTCAACACAGCCAAAGCTGGCGCAGCAGGTGACAGGCGCGCGACACCTTGCGCCGTATCCGGACGCAGGGCGAGGGGTGCGACGGGAATGTGGCTCTCTGCAGAGCGAAAAACCGTTTCAGACTGCGCATTTTGGATTTTTCTGGTTTCCGAAACCTGTGGCATTTCCACTGCTACACCCTGATCTGGCCCGCCCGATGCGCCTGCGGCTGATCGATGTTCTTGCGGCACCAAGCTCGCTGAACCCTGCGTCAGCGGTAGAACGCGCGCGCCGTCCGCCTCTAGCGGATGACCGCCAACTTTTAGCGACACGTCTTGGCTATTGCCGGAGAGCGCCACTAGCTGCGCGCCGTCCTTCAACACCTCGCCCGACGCTGACAAATCGGTTTTCGCCATTTCAGTTTCACGCGAAGAACCCAAAGTCGGGTCAATCCCCTTCGGCAAGTGCCAGAGCGCGGTGTGAGAATCCCTGCGCGCGCTCCTCCGGTCCGCATCCAAGGTGTCCACCCCATCCTTTTCAACCACCCCGACACGGGTGTGAAGCGCGGCCTGTGGAGTCCCGGCAGCCTGCTCCGGATATAGATGCTGTGCGAAGCCTGTATCTTCCGACGGCTGCGTGTCTGCCTTCGTCTGCCGCCCCCTGTGTGGCGGTGTCAAATCTGTTTGCAATGTGAAATCAGGCATAGGCCCCTCCTCGTCAGCATTTTGACACCAACTGCTTACCGAATCTTTACCGACCATCAGGAAAATGGCTGGGTAAGATGGAGAGAATAATGATCGAATCTGTAACCGCTTTGTCGCGACCGACCCTGCCAGCGGGAAAGCTTCAGACAGTGGCCAACCAGTTTGAGGCTGTTTTTTTGGCTCAAATGCTTTCAGCGGCGGGTGCCGGCAGTGCATCATCGGAGGGTGGAATTGGCGAGGCGCAGTTCTCGTCATTTCTTTTGAATGCCCAAGCCCAGCAAATCGCTGACCGCGGCGGCGTCGGCCTGGCCGAAGTGATCATTCGCCACTACACGTCCGACAGCGTTGAGGGGGGCACATGATGCGCTCCACACCGTTCGAACAGATTCACGCGGTCCTGATGGCGGAGCAGGCCGCGCTTTTGTCGGGTGATATAGAGTCTCTCGATCAGATCGCGGACCGCAAGGACCGTGCGACCCAGCGCCTTGCAGAGACCCATCTTGCACCGGCAGAAATGGAGCGCCTTCGCTCGATCACCCAGCGGAATTCCGAATTGCTCCGCATGGTTGCGGACGCGATCAAGACGGCCCGTGCGCTTGTAACCCGTGACGCGCGCGGTCCTCAGACGCTGGCCTATAGTGCCGATGGAACGCGTCACCCGCTGCAACAATCCACGCGCCAGTTGGTTCAGAAAGCGTGATGGGGTGTGTTAACCATATGGATGAAAAACCACGCGCACTCTTTGTTTGCTTTGGCCCGGTTCACGACTTCTAAACCGTTCATAGCCAATATGAAGCCATCGACCGGACTGTCGACCGACCCAAAGCCGGGTCGCCTGCAGAATGCATCTAACCCGCCCGAAAAGGCGATTTATTTCATCGTGCAAAATGCACTCTTGTGAAAGTAAACACCATGTCAAGCATTCTGACCAACTCCAGCGCGATGGTCGCGCTGCAAACGTTGCGCGGCGTCAACAAAGGGCTCGCACAAACGCAAGCCGAAATTTCTACAGGCAAATCCGTCGGCTCAGCGCGCGACAACGCCGCTGTATGGTCCATTTCCAAAACCATGGAATCGGACGTAAAAGGCTTCAAAGCCATCTCCGACAGCCTGTCACTGGGCTCTTCCACCATAGGTGTGGCCCGTCAGGCATCCGAAACAGTTACCGATCTGCTCACGCAGATGAAAGGGTTGATCGTCGGCGCGCAGGAAGAAAACGTGGACCGCGGAAAGATCCAGACGGATATCGATGCGCTCAGCGAGCAGATCACATCGGTGATCGGTGCGGCACAATTCAACGGCCTGAACCTATTGACGAACAACGCGACCGTTTCCGTTCTCTCGTCGCTGGATCGTTCCGGGTCGGATGTCACGGCCAGTACAATTGATGTTGCTGGTCAGGATATGTCGACGGGCGGCTACGCCGCAAAAGCGGCGTTCTCGCTTGCAACGGGCACAGCATCCACAGACCAGGACCGGGCGGCTTTTTCGCTTGATGGGGCAGGCGGAACCGAAACCCTGACAATCGAAGATCCGACCTATGTCGCAGGTGACAAGATCGGCCTGCGCATCGGTGATCAGTCAGTCTCTTACACGGTCAGTCAAAGCGATGTCGATGCGACCACGACCGCAGACCTAGTGGCAGTCGGCCTGAAGAATGCGATTGATGCGCTCGGTGTCGACGGGCTTGAAGTTGACTATGACAGCGGAAGCCCGGGTGATTTGGTTTTCACCAATAACGGGACCGATGACGTCGCTGTAACCGCGCAATTCAAAAATGCCGGCGCCGGCGATCTTGCAACCCTGAGCACGATTGACGTGGAAACCGATGCAGCAGGGGCACTTGGTACGATCGAAACGCTGATCGAGACAGGGATTGACGCAGCAGCGGCCTTTGGCTCCATCCAAAAGCGGATCGACACCCAGGCCGAGTTTGTCAGCAACCTGACAGACTCTCTGACCACCGGCATTGGCAGTCTTGTAGATGCCGATATGGAAGCGACATCGGCGCGTTTGCAGGCACTTCAGGTGCAGCAGCAGTTGGCAACCCAATCGCTGTCGATCGCTAACCAGCAACCGCAGAACATTCTGTCCCTGTTCCGCTAATAATAACCGTCTGGACCCCAGGGACACCGGGGTCCAGACACCGACTTTCACGGTGAGTTCGACAGACGAAACGGGGCCACAGGCGCCGAAAACTACGAACCGGCACTAGATGGCAGCGTTTTCGACACCATGGCTGGAGGTCGGCACGCCCAATGCAACCATTTTCGGGGGACATGGAATGAACGCCCACGCTCAGGCTCTTGCGGCCTATGGAACACCAAGCAGTTCGCACAAGCCGCCACGGTCCATAGAATACGATGTTTTCGCACAAATCACGGCTCGCTTGCGAACCGCTATCGAAGGCGGGGCTACCAATTTTCCCGCGCTCGCAGAGGCTTTGACCGCGAACCGGCGACTATGGACCGAACTTGCGCTGGATTTGGCATCAGATGCAAACCGGCTGCCCAAAAACCTCAGAGGACAGTTGCTCGGGTTGGCGCAATTCACCATGACGCACACAGAGGCAGTGTTGCGGGGCGACGAAGATGCAGAGGTTCTGGTCGATCTGAACATCGCCGTCATGCGCGGCCTGAAAGGCCAGGGAGGGGTGTCATGACGGGTCTTGTCATAAGGCTGGCCCCGCGCGAACGGGTGCTTCTGAACGGTGCCGTCATCGAGAATGGTGACAAAAGAGCAAGCCTGTCAATTCAAACGCCGAATGCAAAAGTGCTGCGCTTGCGGGACGCGATCCATCCCGATGAGGCGACCACACCAGTGAAACGAACCTGCTACATGGCGCAGCTTCTATTGTCTGGCGATGCGAAGGTCGAAGACCTGCACACGCCGCTTCTGCGCGCGATCGAGCAACTCAGTCAGGTCTTTCTGGACCCTGATAGCGACCGATTGCTGAAAGATGCAACAGAGGCGGCGGTTGGTTTCGAGTTTTACCAAGCTCTCAAATCCCTGCGCGCGCTGTTACCACGCGAGGCACGTCTTTTAGCGGCGCATCGGGTATGAGCTTTCAACCATTTGTCCCGATTGGCGGTCTTGCCGGATGGGCGTTTTTGAAACGCACACAAGCCCGCCAAGAAGCCAGTTTTGCCAATAGCCCGCGAATGGAGCGCGTGACACAGAGCTTTCAGCGCGATTTTTCGGCGATGCGCACAGTTGGTGATCTGGTGGAGAACCTGCAGGCCCTCGATGTTGTGCTGGGCGCTTTCGGGTTGCAAGAGGACCTCGAAAACCGCGCATTTATTCGCAAGGTCATATCGGACGGCACGTCGGATCGCTCTGCCCTCGGCAACCGGCTGGCCGATAAACGCTATCTGGCGCTGGCACGCGAAATGGCACATTTAGCGCCAGGAGGAAGCGGCAGCGCGCCAGAGGGTCTGGCAGACCGATTGATCAGTCAATACCAGACCAAGGAATTCGAAATCGCCGTTGGTGACAGCGAAGAGACGATGCGCTTTTCCTTGGCATTCGAGCGCAGCCTGCCGGAAATCGCGGCTGGCACACGCTCGGACACAGCGCGGTGGTTCGCCGTCTTGGGCGATCCGCCGACGCGGCGCGTCGTCGAAACGGCCCTTGGCTTGCCCAAGGAATTTGCAGCGCTGGATATCGACGATCAAATCATCCGATTGCAGGACGCAGCCAGAAACCGGTTCGGAACCGATAGTATTGCCGAACTGGCCCAACCCGAGATGATCGAAACGATCACCCGGCGCTTTCTGCTGATGGATCAACTTCGCGCCAGCCAAGCGGGGATGAGTGGTGCCGCCGTTGCCTTAAGCCTGTTGTCGGCGACGGGGTGACACCGCAGGCGGATTGCCGCGCAAGGCTTGGAGGCGTCAGACGAGCCGCAAGCACGGATGCCGCGACGCAGTCAGACATTTCAAGCGACCCGCTTTTTGGCGCCGACAAGCCAGGTCCGGGCGATTTGCAAAACGCCCAGCCCCGTGATCAGGCAAGCCTTTCGCCAGTTTCGGGCGCAAAATACGACGCTTTCGACAAATCGAACCCAAATTCGAGCGCTGCGCCCGCACGGGCCTGCGTGTCGGCAGAAAGGCGCGAGGTCACTTCCTTGCCACCCAATCGCGCGACGACATATGTGTCGGCACCAGCAGGCTCCACCACATCGACACGCACGGCGCCGCCCTGCAACGCTTCTCCTGCGCGCGCGGTCGCTTCGTGCATGTCCTCGGGTCGCAGCCCCAAGAGTATCTCTCCGCTCAAACCAGCATGGCGCGGCTCGTCCAGCCGCAGTGGTTCCGCGCCCTCCCGCGCAATTTCGATCACGCTGCCCTGCCCGTTCGGCGTGGCGCGCGCTGGGATCAGGTTCATTGCGGGCGAGCCCATGAAATCGGCGACGAAGGTGTTGGCGGGACGCGTATAAATCTCATGCGGGGTGCCAATCTGCTGGATAATGCCGCCTTTCATGACCACAATCTTGGTCGCCAGCGTCATCGCTTCGATCTGGTCATGGGTCACGTAGACCATGCTTGCCCCGAGGTCTTGGTGCAAGCGCTTGATCTCTGTGCGCATTTCAACACGCAGCTTGGCATCAAGGTTCGACAGTGGTTCGTCGAACAAAAACAACGCCGGGTCGCGCACCAGTGCCCGGCCCATTGCGACGCGCTGGCGCTGGCCGCCCGACAACTGGCCTGGACGCCGGTTCAACAGTGGTTCGATCTGCAACTGGCGCGCCACATCGGCCAACTTGGCGGACTGTGTGGCCTTGTCCACGCCACGCACCTGCATGCCGAAGGTGATGTTCTTGGCCACGCTCATTGTGGGGTAGAGCGCGTAGCTTTGGAACACCATGGCGATATTGCGGTCCTTGGGGCTGACCTCGGTCATGTCCTGTCCCGCGATTCGGATCGCACCGCCGGTGATCGGCTCCAACCCCGCAATGCAGTTCAGAAGCGTGGATTTCCCGCAGCCCGAAGGACCAACCAGAACCAGAAATTCGCCCTTGTCGATGCTGACATTTATGTCTTTGAGGATCTCGGTCGCACCATAGCTTTTGAACAGGCCGTCGACCTCTAGGATATGGGACATGGGATTAACCTTTCACAGAGCCTGCGGTCAGCCCGCGGATGAAGTATTTCCCGGCGACGACATAAACCAGCAATGTCGGCAGCGCGGCGATGATCGCGGCGGCCATGTCGACATTATAGGCTTTCACGCCGGTGGTGGAGTTTACGATATTGTTCAGCGCAACCGTGATCGGCTGGGTGCCCGCCTGACTGAAGGACACACCGAACAGGAAATCATTCCAGATCTGGGTGAATTGCCAAATGACGGTCACAACGATGATCGGCAGAGACAGCGGCAGGAAGATCGACCAGAAGATGCGGAAGAACCCCGCCCCGTCGATTTTTGCAGCCTTGGTCAATTCTGCCGGGATCGTCACGTAGTAGTTACGGAAAAACAGCGTGGTGAACCCGATACCATAGACGACATGCACAAAGATCAGCCCCGGAATGCTACCCGCGATATTCAAGATGCCGAGCGTGCGCGCCATGGGCAACAGCACCACTTGGAACGGAATAAAACAGCCGAACAGCATCAACGCGAAGATGATATTCGCGCCGCGAAATTGCCATTGCGCAACGACATAGCCGTTCATGGCACCAAGAACCGTCGAGATCATGACAGCCGGAACGGCCAGCATGACCGAGTTCCAGAAATAGGGCTGCAACCCTTCGCACTGAATGCCGGTGCAGGCCCCTGACCAGGCGGTGCGCCACGCGTCGAATGTTACTTCGCGCGGAAGGGCGATCAGGCTGCCGGTGCGGATTTCTTCGAGGCTTTTCAACGAGGTCGTCAGCATCACGAACAAGGGCAGCAGATACCAGACCGCGAATACGCCCAGCATTAGGTAAAGCCCCCAGCGCAGCGCGATTTTCAGACCACGAGATTGGGTCGGCGGGGCATAGGATGTATCAGTCATGTTTCGCCCTCAGCTCTGAATAGAGGTATGGCACCACGATCGCGAAGACGATCATCATCATGATCATCGCGCTTGACGCAGCCTGCCCGATATCGCCGCGCGAAAACGCCATGGCATACATGTAGGTGGCGGGCAGGTCGGTCGCGTAGCCGGGGCCACCGCCGGTCAGTGCAATGACCAGGTCGAAGCTTTTGATCGCCAGATGCGACAGCACGATAAAGGCCGACAGGAAGATCGGGGCCATGCTTGGAATGATGATCGCGGTATAGATGCGGTGGGTCGGAATGCCGTCGACCTGCGCGGCCTTGATGATCTCGCCATCGACCGAGCGCAGCCCAGCCAGAAACAGCGCCATCACAAAGCCCGATGCCTGCCAGACACCGGCGATGACCACGGTGTAAATGGCCATGTCGGGATCAGTGATCCAAGTGAAGGAGAAGGTCTCGAACCCCCAGCCGCGCACCATGGATTCCAGCCCCAGACCGGGGTTCAGCATCCATTTCCACGCGGTGCCGGTCACGATCAGCGACAGCGCCATCGGATACAGGTAGATCGTGCGAAGCACGCCTTCGGTGCGAATTTTCTGATCCAGAAAAATCGCAAGAAGCAGACCCAGCAGCATCGCGACGCCGATGAACAGAACACCGAACACGAACAGGTTGTTCAGCGCGACTTCCCAGCGCGGAGAGGCGAAGAGACGCTCATACTGGATGGTGCCAACAAGGTCGTAATTCGGCAGCAAGCGCGAACGGGTGAAGCTGACCCATGCCGTCCAGCCGATAAAGCCGTAGACGAAAAGCAGGGCTGCGATGAAACTGGGTGCCAGAACAAGCTTCGGCACATGGCGTTCAAGCCATTGCATGGGAAGCCTCCCTTCGGTTGGGGAATGGGATGGCGCAAGGCCACTGGCGGCGCGGTGCCGCGCGTGGGCCGGGGGCAGATGCCCCCGGCCCGATTGGCGTTACATCGAGTTGGCGACTGCGTCGGCCAGCATTTGCACAGCATCGTCCGATGACATGTCGCTGTTGAAATGCGCGGTCACAACGTCGGTGATCGCCCCGGCCTGCGCGCCGCGCAGCGCCATGCCATGCGCGTAGGATGGCAGCAGCGAACCGGCTTCGGACGTGGCGGCCATGTCATTGGACGATGTCACAGCGCAAGAATCGAACTCGTCGAGCGACACGTCGCTGCGCACCGGGATCGACCCTTTGTTCAGGTTGAACACTTTCTGGAAGTTCTGACCGACGATCAGCTCTGCCAGCAATGCCTGACCGGCCTGCGCGTCTTCGCCGTCCACTTCGAACATCGCGAAGCTGTCGACGTTGTAAAGATAGCCGTCACCGGGGGTCGAGCCGCAAAGGAAGTCTTCGCCCGGAACCTGACCGGCGGCCAGGAATTCGCCCTTGGCCCAGTCGCCCATGATCTGGAAGGCGGCTTCACCGTTCATGACCATCGCGGTGGCAAGGTTCCAGTCACGGCCTGAGAAATTGGCATCGACATATCCGCGCATGGTGCGCATCTGGTCGAAGGCAGCTTTCATCGTGTCGGATGTCAGCGCGTCCATATCCAGGTCGATCAGCGCCGAGCGGAAGAAATCCGGCCCGCCAAGCCCCAGAACGACGGTTTCAAAAACGGTCGCGTCCTGCCAAGCCTGACCACCATGCGCCAGCGGCGTGATGCCTGCGGCTTGCAGCTTGTCGGCCGCGGCGTTGAACTCGTCCCACGTGGTGGGCATGGCAATACCGTGCTCGTCCAGGATCGCCTTGTTGGCCCAGACCCAGTCCACACGGTGCACGTTCACGGGCGCAGCACACCATGTGCCCTCGCACTGCATGTGACCGGCAATGGATGCGGGCAGGATGTCTGCCCAGCCTTCGGCCTCTGCCACATCGGAAATATCGGCCAAAACGCCCTCAGCGTACCACTCCTGAATGGCGGGGCCTTTCAGTTGCACAGCGGTCGGCGCATTGCCCGACAGCACACGGGCACGCAAGGCAGTCATGGCCGCATCGCCACCGCCGCCGGCCACGGGCATGTCGGTCCATTCGCCGCCACGGCTGGCGAATTCTTGCTGCAACACGGCAACAGCGCGGGCTTCGCCGCCCGAGGTCCACCAATGCAGAACTTCTGCCTGAGGCTCTGCGAGCGCAGCACCGGCCATGCAGAAAGAAGCGACCGACGTCGCAAGAATCGTCTTCATATTCATGATCATCCTCCCAGATGGTTGGCGGGACATCCGCCAGACCCTCGCACCATGACGCAAGCGACGGGCATCACGCAACGGCCTTGCAGTCCGCAATTGACGGATTTTGCGGCACCTTGTTACAGGCTGTTACAAAACCCGTGCGGATGGTGCTACACCAAGCCAGACGCGACGTGCAGGAGAGCGCGAATGGCCATTCCCCGCCTGTTGGTGGTCGATGATGACGAAGACATGTGCGCCATGATGGTCGGCTGGTTGCAACGCAACGGGTTTGCCGTCGCAGGCGCGCGTGACGGCGCGGGTGTGGCACAGCAAATGGCGGCGGGGCGCGTGGACCTGATCTTGCTGGATGTGATGCTGGGCGATGAAAGCGGGTTACGCATCTGCCAGCAATTGCGGCAGGAACACGATGTTCCGATCATCATGGTCTCGGCACTCTCCGCTGATGACAACCGCATGGCAGGCTATCGCTCTGGGGCCGATGATTATATCGCCAAACCCTTCAATCCCGATTTGCTGGTCGCCCGTGTGCGCGCTGTGCTGCGCCGCGCGCGGCGAGCCGCATCGCTCGCTTACCGCAGACAGGCGCGGGTTTACCGGTTTGCGGGCTGGCGCTTCGACACCAGAGAGGCCAGCGCCCACGCGCCGGGCGGCTACGAGGTGGCACTCTCGACGCGCGAACGCCAGTTGTTGCAGGTTTTTCTGGCCAACCCGGAAATCCCTCTTTCGCGCGACGAAATCGCAGAAGCGATGGATGTTCTGGGGGAAGGGGCCACCGACCCCGCTGAAGGCCGCGCCATCGACATGCTGGTGGGCCGCTTGCGCAGCAAGATAGAGGACGCGCCGAAAGACCCGGTCCTGATCCATACTGCGCGCGGTGTGGGCTATGTGCTGGCCTGTCCGGTCGAGGTCGAGGCATGATCCGCAGCCTGCGCGGCTGGGCCAGCCTGTGGATTCTGGCGGCCATGGGTGCAGGCGTCGTAGCAGCCTGGCTGTGGCTCTCCTCGACTCAGGCATGGCGGAGCCATCTGGACAATGCCGCCCAAACAGGCCGCGACTTGGCAGGAACCGTGTTGTTGGGCGCGCCCCTGTCGGGAGAAACGCGGCTGGTCGCACTTGGGCGCAGCGCCCCAACCGCGCCCCCGCCCGGTGCGACAGAGGCCGGGCTACCGTCCTCCGCGCGCATCACATCGCTGGCCTTTCGCCAGCCCGGCCCCGATGGGGCGGGCCAAGGCGGCGGGGTGCGTTTGCAGGTGCAAGTGGTCAGCGCCAGCCTGCAATACCCCGTTGCCGATTTGGGGGCGGAGGCCGGAGCCTATGGCGGCATGGCGGCGCTGTCGCGCAAGCTGGGCCAGCTTTGCTCGGACCCTGTTGTTTTCCTGCGCGCCGACAACGGTCCATGGTGGCGGGTCGAAAGCCCGCTATGGTCCTGCGCCGCTCAACCGCGCGACTGGCGCATCGGGGCCCTGGCACTCGCTGGCGTCGCATTGATGGCGCTGCTGTCGCATGCTGCTGACACTGCGGGCGGATTCCGCGATTTCGCGCGCGGGTTGGCCGCGCGCCGCCGGCCGGGCCAAACCGCAGATCTGGCCCTGACCGGCCCAGAGGAATTGCGCGCCACCATCACTGCCGTGAATGGCTATCTGGCCGACGAACGCGCTCGACTGGCGCGGCGTGCGATGGTGCTGTCGGGCGTCAGCCATGATCTTGGAACCCCTGCCACGCGCCTGCGCCTTCGGGCGGCGCTGATAGAGGATACCGAGTTGCGCGCGCGGTTCGAGGATGATCTGGACCGCATGGGCGCAATGATCGAGGAAGTCCTGACCTTTACCCGCGCCGAGATCGCCGCAGAGGGCGCGCGCGAATTCTGTCTGGCCGCCCTGACCGAAGCCGTGGTCGATGATTATCGCGACACAGGCCGTCCCGTCGGCATGACGCTCGCCGCGCCGGCCAGTATGGACACGGCACAAACCGTCTTTGCGCTAGGGCGCCCTCGCCGCATGGCATTGCCCGAAGCGCGGCGTTTGCTGTTCACCGGCCGCCCTCTGGCGCTGGAGCGGGCGCTGTCGAACCTGATAGAGAATGCCCTGAAATACGGTCGGCGCGCCGACATTACCCTGCGCGCCTATTCAGAGCGCGTGGTGCTGGAGGTGCAGGATGCCGGCCGCGAATTGGATGCTGACAGCCTGCGCCGACTGACAAATCCGTTCCAGCGTGGCGACAATTTAACCGATGCCGATGGCACACCGATTTCGGGTTTTGGCATGGGCCTGAGTATTGTGGCAACCATCGCGGCGCAGCATGGGGGCGAGCTGGAATTTGAGCAACGCCCCCAAGGTTTATGTGCGCGGCTGATCCTGCCGCGTGGCTAGGCTCAGTCCTGCGCTTGCGCAGCCAGAAACCCGATGATGTCGATACGCTCCTGCTCGGAGCGGACACCGGGGTAAATCATGCGATTGCCAGGGAGATAGTCGTCGGGGTTGGTCAGCCATGCATTCAGGCGCTCTGGGGTCCAGACGCCCTCGGCATCCAGCAACGCATCGGAATAACGCCAGTCATCGACCGCGCCGATGTCACGCCCGACAATACCCACAAGATGCGGACCAGCACCGTTGCGTTCATTCTCGTATTGGTGGCAGGCAGAACACTGGCGGAATGCGCTTTCGCCGCTCTCGATATCGGCACTGGCCAGAAAGGTGGACTCCGCCATCGGGTCCGCTGCAGAGGCGTCAGCCTCGGACGTGGCAGCATCCGCTGATGCGGCGTCTGCTTGTGCGACTTCGGCCTCTGCCACCGTGCCGCTCTCCGCCACTTCGGGCTCGGGTGCGGCGGCGTCTGCTTCGGCTGCCATTTCAGTCTCTTCGACCGCTTCGGCAGTCGCTTCCGGCTCGGCACTCTCGGCCTCGGGCGCGGCTTCGGTTGTCTCGGCCTCGGGCGCGGCATCAGCCGTTTCGACCTCCGCTTCTGCAACCTCGACCTCGGGGACTTCCTCGGCCTCAGGTGCCTCGGCAATGTCGGCAGGCTCTTCGGTCGCTTCCTCTTGTGGCGTGGCATCCGCCATTTCGGTCGCCGACGACTCTTCTGCCGTCTGGTCCGGCGCCTCTTGCGAGGCCTCTGCCACTTGCGGCGCGTCTTGCGGGCCGGGACCGTCGCTGAAGCTACGCACGGTCACCAGCAACAACAAGAGCGCGAAACCGCCAAAAGTGCCAACCCGCAGCAATTTATCTGCGGGGCTCATAGAGTTTATCGAATCATGGCGCTGGGGCATTTCATCCTCTGTGTTTACGCGACTGTTAGATAGGTGTTGGGCGAAACTAATCGCCTAAGCCGTTATGTAAACACCAAGCCATGCCCCGAGCCTGATTTTAGCCGTTCACGTCCACCACAACGCGCCCTTTAACCTGACCTTTCAGGATATCCGCGCCAAGCTGCGGCAGATCGGCCAGAGTGGCGGGCTGAACCATCGCGTCCAGCTTGTCCATTGGCAGGTCGGCGGCAATGCGCCGCCACGCGCGCAGGCGATTGTCATAGGGTTGCAAGACCGAATCGATCCCCAATAGGTTCACGCCCCGCAACAGGAAGGGAACCACAGTCGCGGGCAATCCCGCACCGCCCGCCAGCCCCACGGCGGCGACCGACGCGCGGTATTTCATCTGCCCCAACACACGCGCCAGCATGGCACCGCCCACGGCATCGACACAGCCTGCCCATGTTTCCGATTCCAGCGGGCGTTTGACGGTTTCGTTCAACTCTTCGCGCGGGACAATCTGGGTCGCCCCAAGTGCGCGCAGGTAGCCTTCGGTTTCTGGCCGTCCTGTCACCGCCGCGACCTCATGGCCCAGCGCCGACAGGATCGCAACTGCGACAGAGCCGACACCGCCCGCAGCCCCTGTCACAAGCACCGGCCCATGCCCCGGCACCAGCCCGTGATCCTCAAGGGCCATGACGGCGAGCATGGCGGTGAAGCCTGCAGTGCCCACGGCCATCGCCTGCCGTGCGGTGATCCCCTCTGGCAGTGGCACAAGCCAGTCAGCTTTGACGCGGGCTTTCTGGGCGTAGCCGCCCCAATGCGCCTCGCCCACGCGCCAGCCGGTCAGAACAACCGCGTCGCCGGGTTTATAGCGGGGGTCATCCGACGCCTCTACCGTGCCGGCAAAGTCGATGCCCGGCACATGCGGATAGGTCCGCACCAACCCGCCACCCGGCCCAACGCACAGGCCATCCTTGTAGTTCACCGTGGAATACTCAACCGCGACCGTCACCTCACCTGCGGGCAGGCGGTCCTCGGTCATTTCCTGCACGGTGGCCTTGGTCGTGCCGTCTTCCAGCTTGTCGACAACGAGCGCCTTGAATGTCATGCTTGGTCCCTTCCTAATAGTTGTGCGGAGCCTAATGCAGCACATCCGGCAAAGCCATGCCTACCCTGCGACTTTTTGCATCGCGCCGTTTTCCTACCGGTTTCCCTGCCCAATTTGCCATTGTGACGCCCGCCAATTTCAGACTTAACTGCCGAAAACCGCCCTCACATCTCAAAGGCCCTGCATGAGCTTCGAGCAGATCTTCGTCCTTCTGGTTCTGGCGGCTGTGTTGTTCAGCTTCTTCAAGGAAATCTACCCGCCGGAGGTGACGGCGTTGGGCGCATCTGCCGCGATGCTGGTCAGTGGCATCTTGCCGACGGGAGATTTCCTGCAAGTCTTCGCGTCGCCCGCACCGATCACGATTGCGATGATGTTCATCCTGTCTGCCGCATTGGAACGCACCGGCGTGCTGGAGATATTGGGCGCATGGTTGCGGACACAGGCGCGGGGGTCTTACCTGCGTGCCATCGTTCTGATGATGGGCGGGGCCATGGTGGCCTCGGCCTTCATGAACAACACGCCCGTTGTCATTTTGCTGACGCCAGTGATGATTTCTATTGCAGGGTCTATCGGGGTTGCGCCCTCGCGCATGTTGATCCCGCTATCTTATGCCGCGATCTTCGGGGGCACGCTGACGCTGGTGGGCACCTCGACCAATATCCTGATGAGCGGTGTGGCCACGGACGCCGGCCAGCCCCCGATCACCATGTTCGAAATGACCTTGCCTGCATTGGCCATGGCGACGGTGGCCCTGGCCTACATGATGGTCGCAGGCCGCTACCTGCTTCCCGACCGCACTTCGATGGCGTCGATGCTGGGGCAGGACGGCAAACGCAAGTTCATGGCGCGCCTGCTTATCCCGGCCGGATCGACCTATATTGGCCAAACGCTGGCCGACCTGCCCTTCAACAGCCGTGCGGCGCGGGTGCTGGACGTGGTGCGCGGCGAAGTGTCTTTGCGGCGCAAACTGGACGACGTGGTGCTGGAAGCGGGCGACCGCGTGGTTATCAAGACCGACACCGGAGAGATTCTGGGGCTGAAGGAAGACGGCGAGATCGAATTCCGCGACATGGCCGATAGCGGCTTTGCCCCTGTCACCGCCGACCGCACCATCACGATGGAGGCCAGTATCGGTCCCAATTCGCACCTGCGCGGGCGGCCTATCAAGGCGCTGAAACTGCGGCGGCGCTATGGTGTCTACCTGATGGCGGTCCACCGGCAAGAGCGCAACATCTCTGACGAGGTGCAGGAACTGCGTTTGCAGTTTGCCGACACGCTCCTGCTGGAAGGCCCCCCAGAGGGTATTCAACGCATGATCGAGGATGGTGGCATCGTCAATCTGACCCAGCCCTCGGAACAACCGGTGCGGCGCGGCAAGGCCCCGATCGCGATTGGCGTGGTTCTGGGCGTGGTGATACTGGCCGCCCTGAATGTCATGCCCATCGCCGGGCTGGCCGTGATCGGCGCGGTGGCGGTGATGCTAACGCGCTGCGTGGACCCAGAAGAAGCGTTTGACGCGATTGACTGGCGTATCCTGTTCCTGATCTTCGGCATGCTGGGCCTGAGCATGGGGTTGTCTGCAACGGGAACGGCTGAATTGCTGGTCAAGCAAACCGTCGGCCTTGTCGGCGGTCTGGGACCAGTGGCTATTCTGGCGGCGGTCTATGTGCTGACCAATGCGCTGACGGAAATGGTGTCAAACAACGCCGTCGCGGTGTTGGTCGGCCCCATCGTAATCGCACTGGCGCTGGAACTGGGCTACGATCCGCGGCCCTTCATCATCGCGGTGATGTTCGCGGCCTCTGCCAGCTTCGCCACGCCCATCGGCTACCAGACAAACACGTTCGTCTATAGCGCCGGGGGCTACAAGTTCGCCGATTTTCTACGCGTGGGCCTGCCTTTGAACCTGCTCTATGCCGCAATGGCGGTGTTTATCATCCCGCTGTTCTTTCCGTTTTAGGGCTACGTCACTCGATGCGGAATGCCCAAGGTCGGGTCAGAGCCCATCTTGCAGATTTGATTAAATGCAGCGAATGTCAGGTTCGGTTGCTGATCGGGGGCTTTATGGAAATTATGTGCCTAAACGGCTGGGGTGGAAAGCTCCACAAATACCTGCTGCCCTACGTCCAAGCTGCCTCTCCAGAAATTCTATGCTTGCAAGAGGTCGTCCATAGCCCAACCTCGGACAAAGATTGGCTGACGTATCGTGACGGGGACCACATTCTGCAGCAACGCGCAAATTTCTTCCGCGATGTATCCAGAGCTTTGCCAGATCATGTCGCTATTTTCTGTCCAGCCGCGCAGGGCGTTTTATGGGATGAAGACCAGTCCATCCCGTCGCAATGGGGGTTGGCGACATTTGTCCATAAATCCGTTCCGATCATTGGTCAGGTTCAAGATTTTGTACACAAGACATTTTCACCAGTTGGCTACGGTGAACACCCTCGGTCCCGCAGTGCGCATGGCGTGCGCGTGTACGATTACAATTCCAATCGTTCCATCAGTGTTACGCATATGCATGGCTTGCGCGATTTAGATGGGAAAATGGATACACCCGAACGCGCGGATCAGGCGCAGCGCTTGCTTGATCTTTCGGGGCGAGTATCAACGCCAGAGGACGTGCGAGTGATTTGCGGCGATTTCAATGTTGAGCCGGAAAGCGAAACGCTTCAGATTCTAGCCAATGCAGGTTTTTGTGAACTGGTGACAGGACACGGATTTACCAGCACCCGAAACTCTCAATACAAGAAACCGGGCAGATTTGCCGATTATATGATGATCAGCGATGCTGATGTGGTGCAGAAATTTGATTTGGTCTACGATCCAGAGGTTTCAGATCACTGCCCGCTTGTTTTGAACATTTGACAAGAGCAGCCCTTCAACTCTTTGACGCCAACGGCTACTTCGTCGGCAAAGCTGTCATTGCGCCTAGCTGCGCGCGCCCATCAGCCGCGCGATCGGGACATAGTCATCGGTCAGTATAACGGTGCTCTCGCGCGCGACCAGATCACGGATGGACGCTCCGCCCACCCGCACGACCTGCCGCGCTTCAGGGTGCATGTGGGTAAAGCGGCTGACCGGCGTTGGCGCATCGCCTGCCACCATGATGAACACGCGCCGGTCCTCTGACGGGTCATGCAGCGGGTCGGCCCAAACCTCTACCACGTCGAACACCTGCTCGGCGGTGGCGACCACGGATGCCAACGCTTCCAACCGGTCCATATGGTCAATCACGTTCATGATATACGCACCGCCGGTATTGAGCCTGTCATTGACGAGCGAAAAGAACTCGCGGGTGATCAAGTGTTCCGGTACTGCGATGTCTGTGAAGGCGTCGCCAATCACGATGTCATAGCTTGCGTTGTCCTGATACAAGACACGGCGGGCATCGGCATGGATGACATTGGCGGTGTCCGGGTCGAACCAGAATTGTTCCGCCGCGATCCGCGTCACTTCGGGGTCCATCTCTGCCACGGTTGCATCCACGGGTGCGCCATGCGCGGCCCATGCGCGTGGCAGAGCGTAATTGCCCCCGCCGATCAGGAAAGCAGACCAAGCCGAGCGCCCGTCCATCCGCAGGCGGGCAAGACCGTCGAGCATCATGGCATGTGGCGTCAGCATGGCGCGCGGGTCATCCGCGACCGAAACCCCGTGCACCAGATGGTCCAGCACCATCAAACGCTCTGCCACGGCACCAGAGGGTTCGACAACGCGGATACAGAAGTAATTGCTTTCGACGCTACATGGGTCGGGGCGCGTCAGCGTCGCGCCGGTCAGCGCCAGCGGCACAAGCGCGGCGATGGTGCCTTGGGTCATCCAGCGTCCGAACCCGCGCGCTGCCCACAGGCTATGCAGCCCCAAAAGGGTATAGACCACCGTCACCACCACCAGTGTGCCGGTGCTGCCCAGCCAAGAGATGAACACGAACCCTGCCGCCAAGGTGCCAAGAATCGCGCCCCACGCGCCTGCGGCAAACATCGCGCCCAGCGCGCGGCCCGCGCGGTCGGGGTGGCGCAGAACGGCCACATGGCTAAGGATGGGCGCGGGAATGCCGGCAAAGAATGACGGCAGGAAAAACACCAGCGTGGTCAGCACCACGATGACCGCTACAGGGTGTTCAAACGTGGTGATCACTGGACCGGCCACGCCGCGCAACAGGAACAGCGCTCCGCCCGTCGTCAGCGCTGCGGCAAGCATCGCCCAGCCATTCGCGCGCAACGCCTGATCGGGCGACAGTTCCGCCAACCGTCCGCCCGCCCAATGCCCCGCCGAGAACCCCGCCAGCACGACGGCAATGATAGAGGTCCATGTATAAAGCGACATTCCCACATAGGGGGCCAGCATCCGGCCCGCGACAATCTCTACCACAAGGCTCGCGGCGGCGACGGTGGCCTGCACCGCGATCAATATCCAAAGCTTGTGCATACGCGCCCCCAAAAGACCACTCGACGATAGAACCGCCCGCCCGGCCTGACAAGCCAGAGCCTAATCCATCCAAGGCGCGATACGTGCGATATCGGCATCCGACCAGCCAAAATGATGCGCCAGTTCGTGCAGGTAGACATGCGCGACCAGATGACCGAGGGGAACATCCCCCCGCGCGACCCATTCATCCAGAATTGGACGACGAAACAGCCAGATCGTATCGGGGCCAAGCGCCTGCTCGCCCAGTTTGTCGGGCAAGGGCGTGCCGTCATAGAGACCAGTCAACTCGAACGGGTCTTCGATGCCCATTTCGTCCAGAATGGCATCAGGCGCGAAATCGACGACCTGAACCGCGACCGCGCGGGCATGGGCATCGAAAGGCGCGGGCAAATCCGCGATGGCGGTCGTGACCAGCGCCAGAAACGCGGCATCATCCGGGGGCAGGCTGTTGGTCCATGGGGCTTGATCGCTCATGCCCATGGTCTTGCATGCGCGCGGGGCTTGTGAAAGAGGAAAGCGCATAGAAAAGGGGTTTCCACCATGTCCAGCATCGTCACCCGCTTCGCGCCTTCGCCCACCGGGTATTTGCATATCGGCAACCTACGCACCGCACTGTTCAACTACCTGATCGCGCGGAAACAGGGTGGCACATTCGTGCTGCGGCTGGACGATACCGACCCCGAACGCTCCAAGCAGGAATACATCGACGCCATCCAGTTCGATCTTGAGTGGCTGGGCCTGACATGGGACCGGGTCGAACAACAGTCGAAACGACTGGACCGCTACCAGGCCGCTGCCGACAAGCTGCGCGCGGATGGTCGGTTTTACGAGTGTTTCGAGACACCGTCAGAACTGGACCTGAAACGCAAAAAGCAACTGAATATGGGGCGCCCACCGGTCTATGATCGCGCCGCACTCGGGCTGGATGAGTCGGCGCGTGAACGACTGCGCGCAGAACGCGCGGGCTATTGGCGTTTCAAGCTGGACCAAAGCCGGATCGAATGGAACGACGGTATTCTGGGCCCCTTGTCAATCGACGCGGCCAGCGTGTCCGACCCGGTGCTGATCCGCGCGGATGGGCAGGTGTTGTATACTCTGGCCTCGGTGGTCGATGACACGGATATGGGCATTACCCATGTCGTGCGCGGGTCCGACCATGTGACGAACACTGCCACACAAATCCAGATCATCGAAGCATTGGGCGGCACCGTCCCCAGCTTTGCCCATCATTCGCTTCTGACTGGCCCACAAGGCGAGGCGCTGTCGAAACGGCTTGGCGTGCTGTCCTTGCGCGACCTGCGCGCGCAAGGCGTCACGCCGAATGCGCTTTTGTCGCTGATGGCGCGGCTTGGGTCCAGCCAGCCGGTGGAGTTGCGTGCGTCGCTCGACGAAATCGCCGACGGGTTCGACCTGTCGCAATTCGGCTCTGCCCCCACCAAGTTCGATGCCGAAGACCTGTGGCCGCTGACGCGTGGCGACCTGCAAGCGCGGCCGTATGCGGCGGTGGCCGATACCATCCGCGCGCTTGGCGTGCCGGATGACCTCGCCCCCCAATTCTGGGAGGTTGCGCGCGAAAACATCACAACATTGGATGACCTGTCCGGTTGGTGGGCGCTTTGCCGCGACGGGGCCACACCGGTCATCGCCGACGAAGACGCGGAGTTCATCGCTCAAGCCATGACCTTGTTGCCGCCCCCACCCTATGACGCAACGGCTTGGAAAGACTGGACCGATGCGGTCAAGTCCGCCACGGGGCGCAAGGGAAAAGGATTGTTCATGCCCCTGCGGCTGGCCTTGACCGGCCAAGCGCGCGGGCCGGAAATGGCACAGTTGATGCCGCTTTTGCAGCGCGTTCCCGCCCGCGAGGGCTGAACACGAAAAAAGCCGGGTGCAACGCTGCGCCCGGCTCTGCTTTCGATTGAAAAAGCCGCATTATAGCGATTTTTTCAGGGCCTCTGCCAGATCGGTGCGCTCCCAGCTAAAGCCACCATCGGCTTCGGGTTCGCGCCCGAAATGGCCGTAAGCTGCGGTGCGCTCGTATATCGGACGGTTCAGACCCAGATGGGTGCGAATGCCCAAGGGCGTCAGGTCCATGGACTTGGCAACGGCGCGCTCGATCTGAGCGTCATCCACCTGCCCCGTGCCATGCGTATCGACATAGATCGACAGCGGTCTGGCGATGCCGATGGCATAGGACAGTTGCAATGTGCAGCGTGTCGCAATGCCAGCCGCAACGATGTTCTTGGCCAGATAGCGCGCAGCATAAGCTGCGGACCGATCCACCTTGGTCGGGTCTTTGCCCGAGAACGCGCCGCCGCCATGCGGGGCCGCGCCGCCATAGGTGTCCACGATGATCTTGCGCCCGGTCAGGCCTGCATCGCCATCGGGGCCGCCGATTACGAACGTGCCGGTCGGGTTGACCCACCACTCGGTCTTGTCTGTCAGCCATTCGCTCGGCACAACCTCACGGATATAAGGTTCGACCATCGCGCGGATGTCGTCAGAGCTTTGAGCCTCGCTGTCATGCTGGGTCGATAGCACAAGCTGAGTCACTTCGACCGGACGGCCGTTTTCATAGCGCAGGGATAGCTGGGTTTTCGCATCGGGGCGCAGGTGGGGTTCGACGCCGGATTTGCGCGCCTCTGCCAGACGGCGCAAAATCTTGTGCGAATACTGGATGGGCGCCGGCATCAGTTCGGGTGTTTCATCCACTGCGTAGCCGAACATGATCCCCTGATCGCCCGCACCATCCCGATCCACGCCCTGGCTGATATGCGCGGATTGTTCATGCAGGAAGTTCAGCACATGACAGGTATTCCAGTGGAATTTTTCCTGCTCGTAGCCGATATCCTTGATGCAATCGCGCGCGATCTGCGGAATGCGCCCCATGTAATCCTTCAGCCGTTCCGGGTTCGACAGGCCAATCTCTCCGCCGATCACCACCAAGGACGAGGTCGCGAAGGTCTCGCAGGCGACGCGTGCATTTTCTTCTTCCGCCAGAAGTGTGTCCAGCACCGCGTCGGATATACGGTCACAGAGCTTGTCGGGGTGTCCTTCGGAAACAGATTCGGAGGTGAAAATATAGTCGTTCCGCGCCATGTCATTTCCTTCGTCGGGGCTGGATCGCCCACAGGTTCCGCGGCCCGCGCCGCCACAAAGTCCAACGCGGCTTACCAAAGCCCGTTTCAGGCCACAACTGGATTCAGCCGTTTCAGTCGCCCTGCGCGGTTGCCGCCTCTAAAAGCTGCATGACATCTGGACCCATCGCTTCGACAATCAAGTCAACACCCTGCGCGTTCGGGTGGATATTGTCGTCCTGCATCAGGTCGCGAAACGACATGCCGGCATCGGCCTTTTCCGACAGGGGGCGCAAGAAATCGGGATAGAGGGGCACGTCGTATTTCGCAGCCAGATCGACATACATGGCCTCGAACGCGTTCTTGAACTCCGGTCCGTAATTGCCGGGCGCGGGCAAACCGACCAGCAGCGCGGGAATACCTTCCAATTCCAGGCGGTTCAGAATACCGTCAAGGTTCTCGCGGCTGGTGCGAGGGCTTAGGCCGCGCAGCAGGTCATTGCCGCCCAGTGCCACGATCATAGCGTCAACGGGCTCTGCCAAGGTCCAGTCCATGCGCGCCAGACCGCCTGCGGTGGTGTCGCCCGAAACACCCGCGTTGATGACAGTCACATCTGCGCCGCGCTCTTGCAACCATGCTTCCAGCACGGGCACAAACCCTTTGCCCTCGGGCAACCCGTAACCTTGGGTCAGGCTGTCGCCCAGTGCCACCAGCCGGACCGGCTCTGCGATCGCGGGCGCGACGGAAAACGCACAGATTGCCGTTAAACCCAAAACCCCGGCCCGCACGCGGTTGCCAGTGGCGCAGAGCACACCATATGCGAAGGAAGTAAAATGACTCAGGACGATTTTCATGGCTGACTCCGTGCTCTCATTATCAAATGTTGGTTTGACCCTTGCAGGAAATGCGGGGGCGGTCACTATTCTGCGTGACATCACTCTCGACATTGTGCGCGGGCAGACTGTGGGTATGGTCGGGCCGTCCGGTTCTGGCAAATCGTCGCTCCTGATGCTGATGGGCGGGTTGGAACGCGCCACCGAAGGGCAGATCACCGCACTTGGCCACGACCTGACCACGCTGAACGAAGATGCGCTTGCCCGTTTCCGCAGGGATCATATGGGGGTGGTGTTTCAGTCTTTCCACCTCATCCCCACAATGACGGCACTGGAAAACGTCGCGACACCTATGGAACTGGCGGGCAAGTCCGACGCGTTCGACCGCGCAGCAGAAGAGCTGGACACTGTGGGGCTTGGCCACCGGATGGACCATTACCCCGCACAAATGTCGGGCGGCGAGCAGCAGCGCGTCGCGCTTGCCCGCGCCGCTGCCCCGCGCCCCGATATCCTGTTGGCAGATGAACCCACCGGAAATCTGGACGGGCCGAACGGACAGGCGATCATGGATCTGTTGTTCGGGTTGCGCGACCGGCACGGGGCGACGCTTATGCTGGTGACGCACGCGCCCGACCTTGCCGCACGGTGTGACCGCGTCATCCATCTGGCCGACGGGTTGGTTGCGCAGGATAATCCGCGCGCCGCAAAGGCCGCGGAATGATGCGGGTCGCATGGAACATTGCCCGGCGCGAATTGCGCGGGGGGCTACGCGGGTTCTGGGTGTTTCTAGCCTGCCTCGCGCTTGGTGTGGGTGCGATTGCGGCAATCGGGTCCATCCGAAGCGCGATCGACGCAGGGCTGGAACGCGAGGGTGCTACGCTTCTGGGCGGGGATGCAGAGCTGCGCTTCACCTACCGCAACGCCACGGACGAAGAACGCGCCTTCATCGACGACTTCGCCAGCGAAGTATCAGAG
Source organism: Roseinatronobacter ekhonensis (assembly GCF_900499075.1). Classification (GTDB taxonomy): domain Bacteria; phylum Pseudomonadota; class Alphaproteobacteria; order Rhodobacterales; family Rhodobacteraceae; genus Roseinatronobacter; species Roseinatronobacter ekhonensis. The sequence goes on from NZ_UIHC01000016.1 coordinate 41,374, forward strand.
GTCTATGATTTCCGGTCCATGGCCGTTGCGGGCACGGGCGGCGAGGATGCCGAGCGCGCGATCACGCAGGTAAAAGCCGTGGACAGCGCCTATCCGCTTGTAGGCGAGTTACGGCTTGATCCGGCCATGCCGCTGGCAGATGCACTGGCAGGCACGGACGACCTGCCCGGCGGTGTGATGGAACCGATCTTGGCCGACCGGCTGGGTCTGGCGATTGGCGACACGTTTCGCCTTGGTGTGCAGGATTTCGTGCTGAGCGCACATATCACGCGCGAGCCCGACGGGTTTGGCGGCAATTTCGGCTTTGGCCCGCGCAGCTTGGTGCGGACATCCGACTTGGCCAATGCCGAACTACTGGGGCCGGGCACCTTGTATGAGGTGAATTACCGCCTGCTGCTGCCCGACAGCGATCTGGATGCCGCGCGCGAAGAGGCCCTTGAAGGGCTGGAAAGCGCGGGGGTTCGTTGGCGTGACAGCCGCAACGCGGCCCCGCAGGTGCGCCGGGTCATCGACCGTGTGTCGTCCTTCCTTGTGCTGGTGGGACTGGCAGGGCTGGCCGTGGGCGGCGTGGGCGTGTCTGCTGCGGTGCGCACCTATCTGGACGGAAAAACCAACGTCATCGCCACGCTGAAAACACTGGGCGCGCAAAGCCGCACCATCTTTACCGTCTACCTGATGCAGATCGGTGTTTTGACAGGCTTGGGTCTGGCCGTGGGGCTGACGCTGGGCGCGTTGGTGCCGTTCATTGTCGCGCCCTTGGTGGCCGACCAATTGCCGGTATCTTTGCAAATATCGCTATCGCCCTCTGCGTTGGCAGAAGCCGCGATTTACGGCGCGCTGACCGCCCTTATTTTCACGCTCTGGCCGCTTGCGCGCACCGAACATGTGCGCGCCGCAACCATTTTTCGCGGCGCGGCAGAGGCCACGCAAAGCTGGCCCCGCCTGCCGTATCTGGTTGTTATCGCCATGCTTGTGGTTGCACTTGTGCTGATCTCTGCGGCTTTTGCTGCGGCGCCGCGTCTGGCCTATGCCACGGCGGGCGGCGTGCTGGGCGCGCTGGTGGTTCTCGCTCTTGCGGCCATTGGCGTGCGGGCCTTGGCCCGGCGCTTGGCACGGTCGCGCGCGCTGCGCGGGCGGACAGCACTGCGCATGGCGATGGGGGCCATTTCCAACCCGCGAGAGGGCGCAGGTGCGGTTATCCTATCGCTGGGGCTAGGCTTGACGGTGCTGGCTGCCGTGGGCCAGATTGATCACAACCTGCGCAACGCCATTGCCACCGACCTGCCCGACCGCGCGCCAAGCTACTTCTTCCTGGATATCCAGAATGCTCAACTCGACGGGTTCCTTGGGCGCCTGGCCGAAGACCCGGATGTCGAAGATGTGCAAACCGCGCCCATGCTGCGCGGCGTCGTCACGGCACTGAACGGCATCCCGGCGAACGCGCACCCCAATTCCGGGCACTGGGTGCTGCGCGGCGATCGCGGCGTGTCCTATTCCGCAGCGCTGCCGGACAGTGCGACGCTGACCGCCGGGGAATGGTGGGCCGAGGATTATTCTGGGCCGCCGCTGATAAGTTTCGCACAGGAAGAGGCCGATGAGCTGGGCCTGACCCTTGGCGATACCGTCACAGTCAACGTGCTTGGGCGCGAAATTACCGCCACCATCGCCAGCCTGCGCGAGGTTGATTTTTCGACCGGCGGTATCGGCTTTGTCATGGTCATGTCCCCCATGCCGATCTCCGCTGCCCCGCACACGCATATCGCAACCGTCTACGCCGCAGAAGCGGCCGAAGGCGCGATCCTGCGGGATCTGTCCAACATGTTCCCGAACGTGACCGCGATCCGCGTGCGCGAGGCTGCCGAACGGGTGACGGAAGCCCTATCGACCATGGCCACCGCGACCAGCTACGCGGCGCTGGCCACATTGCTGACCGGCTTTGTCGTGCTGATCGGGGCGGCAGCGGCGGGCGAACGCGCCCGCGTGTTCGAAGCGGCGGTGATGAAAACCCTTGGTGCCAGCCGACGCGCGATCCTGACCAGCTTTGCCCTACGCTCGGCGCTCATGGGCGCCGCAGCGGGTATTGTGGCGCTCGGCGCGGGCGCGCTGGCAAGCTGGGCGGTCATGCGTTTCGTGATGGAAAGCCCCTACCGGTTCGAGCCCTACTCTGCCCTTGGCATCATCGCGGGAGGGGTGATCGCGACACTTGTTGCAGGGCTGCTCTTTGCCATGCGGCCCTTGAGCGCGCGCCCCGCCAGCATTCTGCGGGCGCAGGATTAACGCGGCCGAAGCCGACTGTCACCTTCGCGCAACAAACGTACCGTTCTGGTGATGGCGGCCAAAACCACGCTGAAACGGTCTAAAATCGGGTGTATCCTAATATCGCGCGGTTATTTGGCCACGCTACGGAGATTTTATGCAAGAGACCCGGGCATAAGCCCGTTCCCGGCCCAAGGCTAGGGGAACGCGAGACCGAGAGGCCACTCAGGCGGAGCGCCGAGTGACCCGTCTTTGTGTGTTCATAAAATCGAGACACTGCCGTGAATATTTCAAAGCACGAACAACGTGTTTTGCACGAACTCGCCCTTGGCGGGATGATCCACCATGAACGGTGCGACCGTGGCAAGATACGCGCCATCACCTGCGTTACACGCGAAGGGTTTGTCCTGTCGGACTGCACCCTCAAGCTGTTTCTTAGGCTGAAAAAACGCCGCTTCATCCGTTCTCAGAACGGTCAGCCCTACCGCGTATCGCGGCAGGGAATCGAAGCCGTGCGCGCCCAACTCAACCAACGCTGAAAAGGAAAACAGAATGGAATTCACAACGGAGACCACCCAAGCACAGGCCATTGTCGACCTGTTTCGCGCCACTTTCACCGACTCGGAAGGGGCGGATGAGGGCGCGGTGATCGGCGATTTCGTCGCGGCGCTTCTGTCCACCACCCCGGCAAGGGACATATTCGTGTTCTCTGCACTGGATGGCGACACGGTGCAGGCCAGCGCCATCTTTACCCGCTTGCGCTTCCAAGACGATGCGCGCACCGCGTTCATCCTGTCGCCCATGGCGGTCGCCACCGACCGGCAAGGCAAAGGGCTGGGGCAAAAGCTACTGCATCACGCCTTGCAACAGTTGCGCGACGCGGGCGTGGCTGTAGCGCTGACCTATGGCGATATCAATTTCTACGGCCGTGTGGGCTTTCGGCAGATAGACGAGACGGTGGCAAAGGCGCCCTTGCCCCTCAGCTTTCCCGAAGGCTGGCTGGCGCAATCGCTGACAGAGGCAGAGTTGACGCCGCTGAAGGGCGCATCCACATGCGTTGAAGCGCTGAACGATCCGGCGCTGTGGTAGAACCAGAGCATCCGGGCACCGCCCGGATGCTTATTGCCGCGCTCAGGCCGACTGCGCGCGGCTGTCTTCGCCCAGAACCGACAGAACCTTGTCCACGATCTGGGGTGCGTTCATGGCGGCCACGTTATACATCGCCGCCGGGCTGGCCTGGTCGATGAAAATATCGGGCAGCACCATAGAGCGAAATTTCAGACCGTGGTCGAACACGCCTTCATCGGCCAGTAGCTGCGCGACATGGCTGCCGAAGCCTCCGATAGCGCCTTCCTCTATTGTGATCAGCGCCTCATGGTCGCGCGCCAAACCCAAAATCATCTCGCGGTCGAGCGGTTTGGCGAAGCGGGCATCGGCCACGGTCGGGGTGACGCCCTTTGCCGAGAGTGTCTCGCAAGCCTTTTGCACCTCTCCCAGACGGGTGCCGAAGGACAGGATTGCCACGCGGCTGCCCTGACGGATCATCCGGCCCTTTCCGATTTCAATCGGCACCCCGCGTTCGGGCATCTCGACGCCCTCGCCCTCGCCGCGCGGGTAGCGAAACGCGATGGGGCCATCATCATGCGCGACGGCGGTGGCGACCATGTGGACAAGTTCCGCCTCATCCGCGGCGGCCATGACGGTAAAGCCCGGCAGGTTCGCCAGATAGGCCACATCGAAACTGCCGGCATGGGTCGCACCATCCGCGCCCACAAGCCCGGCGCGATCAATCGCAAAGCGGACGGGCAGACGTTGGATGGCCACGTCATGCACAACCTGGTCGTAACCACGCTGCAGAAAGGTCGAATAAAGAGCGCAAAACGGCTTCATGCCGCCCGCCGCCAGCCCTGCGCAAAAGGTCACGCCATGCTGTTCGGCAATCGCCACATCGAACATCCGGTCGGGATGGGCGTTCGCGAACAGGTCCAGCCCCGTGCCATCGGGCATGGCGGCGGTTACGGCGACAACATTGGGATCGCGCCCCGCTTCGTCAATCAGCGCCTGCGCGAAGACCTTGGTATAGCCGGGCGCGTTGGGCTTGGCTTTTTGCTGCTTGCCCGTGACCACGTCAAACTTGGCGCGGGCATGGCCGCGGTCAGCGGCATCTTCGGCAGGGCCATACCCTTTGCCCTTTTTGGTCAGCACATGGATCAGTACCGGTTCATCCGCGCGCGCCTGCACAGTGCGCAGAACCCAAAGCAGTTGGTCCATGTCATGCCCATCAATCGGGCCGATGTAATTAAAGCCCAATTCTTCGAACAGGGTGCCCCCGACCGTTGCGTGCTTCAGCAAGTCCTTGGCGCGCCGCGCCCCTTCCTGAATGGGCCCGGGCATGTAGGACAGAGCGCCTTTCACGGCATGTTTGAGGTCTTGCACCGGCTTGTCGGTATAAATGCGCGACAGATAGCTGGACATCGCGCCGGTGGGCGGAGCGATAGACATTTCGTTGTCGTTCAGGATTACGAACATACGTTTGCGCAGGTGGCCGGCGTTGTTCAGCGCTTCATAGGCCATGCCCGCGCTGATCGCGCCGTCCCCGATCACGGCAATCGCATCGCCAAGTGCCGGGTCTGGCGCGCCACCAAGCTCACGCGCCATGGTAAAGCCCAAGGCGGCAGAAATACTGGTCGAGCTATGCGCGGCCCCGAACGGATCATAGGGCGATTCCGAGCGTTTGGTGAAGCCCGACAGCCCGCCTTCCTGACGCAAGCTGCGCATCCGATCACGCCGACCTGTCAGTATCTTATGCGGGTAGCATTGGTGCGAAACATCCCAGATCAGCCGGTCGCGCGGCGTGTCGAACACCGCGTGCAGCGCGACGGTCAGTTCCACAACGCCAAGACCTGCCCCCAGATGACCACCGGTCTGCGACACGCTGGCGATCGTTTCGGCGCGCAGCTCATCAGCGACTTGCCGCAACTGGGCATCGGTCAACCCGCGCAGGTCTGCGGGGCTTTGGACCTTGTCCAGTAAGGGAGTGTCAGGCATCGGTCTTGGTCCTTCGCTGTCGCGCACGTGTCACGCTTTGCGGGCAATAACGAATTGCGCGGCTTGTCGCAAGATATCGGCCCTTGCGCCATACGGGGCAAGGGCATCTTGGGCTTGCGCGACCAAGTGGCGCGCGCGCGTCTTGGCACCCTCGACCCCCAGAAGCGACACGAAGGTCGCCTTGCCCGCTGCGATATCTTTTTGCAGGCGTTTGCCCGCAAGGGCCGCATCACCCTCTATGTCCAGCAGGTCATCGGCAATCTGAAAGGCCAACCCTAGCGCCTGCGCATAGGCTGCAAGCGGTGCGGGATCGGCCCCCGCCATGCGCGCGCCTGCGCAGGCCGACCACGCGATCAGCGCGCCGGTCTTGCCGCGCTGCAAGTCGGTAATTGCGGCCAGGTCCAAAGGGTCGATGGCGGTTTCAGCGGAAATGTCCAACGCCTGCCCCAGCACCATCCCAGCCCCGCCAGAGGCATGGGCGAGCGTGCCGAGCAGCGCCAGCCGTCCCGCATCATCGGGCGCGGCATCCTCACTGGCCAGCAGGCCGAAGGCCAATGTTTGCAGCGCGTCGCCGGTCAGGATGGCGGTTGCCTCGTCCCATTTGACATGAACTGTGGGTTGGCCCCGGCGCAGATCGTCGTCATCCATGGCGGGCAAGTCATCATGCACCAGCGAATAGGCGTGGATCGCTTCGATCGCTGCGGCAGCCGCCACCGCCCGATCCGGCCCGATCCCGTGCAGCCGCGCGCTTTCCAGAACCAGAAACCCGCGCAGCTTTTTGCCACCCCGTGCAGCATACGCCATGGCATCGCGCACAGTGCTTTGCGGCAGCGAAGCGATTTCGGCTTGCAACCGCGTTTCGACCCGTTCGGCAGCCGCGCTCAGGGCGGCGGGGAAGTCGGTCATGGGTTGAACGGTTCCGTGCCTTTGGGAGTGCCGTCTTCGGCCAGCCGGATCGCTTCTACGCGCATCTGGGCGGCGGCCAGACGTGCTTCGCAATGTGCTTTCAGTTTCGCGCCGCGCTCATACAGCGTGATCGAATCCTCCAAAGGCACATCGCCCCGTTCCAGCCGGGTGACAACCTGCTCCAACTCGGCAAGCGCCGCTTCGAAGGTCATATCGTCAATCGGGGTGTCGCTCATGCCGCGCGCTCCATCAAAACCTTGACATGCGCCGCGACGGAACGGCCCAGCGCCGGCAGGTCATAGCCCCCTTCCAACACAGAGACCAGCCGACCGTCACAGTGCTTTGCGGCGATGTCACACAGCGCGCCCGTGACCCATGCGAAATCCTCCTCCAGCAACTCTAGCTGGGCAAGAGGATCGTCGCGGTGGGCATCAAACCCGGCAGAGACACTGACAAGTTCGGGCGCAAAACGGTCTAGCTGCGGCAGAACCGCATCTTCATACACCCGTCGGAAGCTGGCCCCATCAGTGCCCGGCTTTAACGGCACATTCATGACATTGTCATGCGCGCCGCGTTCATCCGCCGCACCTGTGCCCGGCCAGAGTGGCATCTGGTGGCTGGAGATGAAGAGCGCGCCGCTTTCGTCCCACAACAGGTCTTGCGTGCCATTGCCGTGATGCACATCAAAATCCACCACCGCGACACGGCTCAGCCCATACATCTGCATGGCGTATTTTGCGGCAATCGCCACAGTGCCGAACAGGCAAAACCCCATCGGCTTTTCCGTCTCTGCATGGTGTCCCGGCGGGCGCATCGCAACAAAGGCATTTCCCCCTGTCGACCCCATAACACGGTCGACGCCGGCGCAAGCCCCGCCGACGGCACGCAATGCGGCCTGCATCGACATGTTCGAGACATGCGTATCGGCATCCAACTGATAAATTCCAGCGGCGGGCAACGCACGGCGAATACGGTCGATATAGGCTTGCGGATGGCACAAAAGCAGCCGTTCTTCCATCGCAAGCGGCGCGGATTGACGGTCAAGCATAGCAAAATCCGGCGCAGCAAGCGCTTCGGCTATCGCAGCAAGCCGCGCGGGCGCTTCGGGGTGGCCGGGCGGGGTCTGATGCGCCTCGCCATCGGCATGGGTAAAAAATGCGGTTGTCATGGCCAGACGGTATTCGATTGGGATGCGGGGGGGAAGGGCAATTTGTGGCGGCGACCGCTTGTCGCGGGCCGGGCCTTCGGGCAAGCTGCCCGAAAGCCCGAATTGGACATGACATGACCCCTTCCGACATTCTGACGCCACCCGATACGTCCCATGCCAGCTTTACCGATCCTGATGCGGCGGTGGCCCGGCTGGAGGAGCTGTATCACGATGCGCGACACTTCTTGATCACGTCGTTCAATGCGCTGGCAAAAGGCGGCGCGCCGCAGGGGCGCTACCGCGCATTCTATCCCGAAATCCGGTTTGTCAGCACACGGTTCGACAAGGTGGATTCGCGCCTGAGCTTTGGCCATGTGGCCGAACCCGGCGAATATGCCACCACCGTCACCCGCCCCGACCTGTTTCGCCACTACCTGCGCCAGCAGATCGCACTGCTGATGGAAAACCACGGAATGCCGGTCCAGATCGGCCCGTCCGCAACCCCGATCCCGCTGCATTTTGCCATGGCTGGCCGCGGCGATGTGACCCTGCCGGATGGCGGCGAGATGGCCCTGTCCTTGCGCGATGTATTCGATGTGCCGGATCTGGACACGACCAATGACGACATCGTCAATGGCGACCGGGTGCGCAACCCGGACGGGTCGCTGCCCTTGGCGCTATTCTCGGCGCAACGCGTGGATTATTCGCTTGCGCGGCTGGCGCATTACACCGCAACCACGCCAGAGCATTTCCAGAACCATATCCTGTTCACCAACTACCAGTTCTATGTCGACGAGTTCGAGGCCTTCGCCCGAGACATGCTACGCGACGAGAGCAGTGGCTACACCGCCTTTGTGGCGCCCGGTGACGCTGTTATAACAGAGGCGCACGCCCACATACCGACGCTGCCGCGCCTGCCGCAAATGCCCACCTACCACCTGAAACGCGCCAAGGGGGCGGGGATTACGCTGGTGAATATCGGGGTTGGCCCGTCGAACGCGAAAACCGCGACCGACCATATTGCGGTGCTGCGCCCACATGCGTGGCTGATGGTCGGCCATTGCGCGGGGCTGCGCAACTCTCAGGCGCTTGGCGACTTCGTTCTGGCCCATGCGTACCTGCGCGAGGACAACGTACTGGATGCCGATTTGCCGGTCTGGGTGCCCATTCCGGCGCTTGCGGAAATCCAGATCGCGCTGCAAGACGCCGTGGCGCAGGTCACGAAACTGGACGGCTACGGGCTGAAGCAGATCATGCGCACCGGCACGGTCGCGACCATCGACAACCGCAACTGGGAATTGCGCGACCAGTCGGGACCGGTGCAGCGTCTGTCGCAATCGCGCGCAATCGCGCTGGACATGGAAAGCGCCACGATTGCCGCCAACGGGTTCCGGTTCCGTGTGCCCTATGGCACGCTTCTATGCGTGTCCGACAAGCCGCTTCATGGAGAGTTGAAGCTGCCCGGAATGGCATCGAGCTTTTACAAAACGCAGGTCGCGCGGCATTTGCAGATCGGCATCCGCGCTATGGAATTGTTGCGCGACATGCCGCTCGACCGCATTCACAGCCGGAAGTTGCGCAGCTTCAGCGAGACTGCGTTTCTGTGACGCGGGCTTGGGTTTTTGCCTGTCGGACCATCAAAACAGGGCTGATTTGGCCATTTTCCTGACCAAAACCCGAAATTACGCGCTTCAAGGAATTGTCACCACCCCGAAAACAAGGCTAGATGCACCTCGCAAATCAGTTCACGGCTGCGCGAGTACTGCAGCGAAACGCTAACATGGAGAGAAGAATGACCGTCAAACCGATGACCAAGACCCAGCTTGTCGCCGCCCTGGCAGAAGAGATGCACGCCGACAAGAAAACCGCGAATGCCGCGCTGGATGCCATTTCTGCGCTGGTCATGCGCGAGGTCGCGGCCGGTGGCGCGGTCACGCTGCCCGGTATCGGCAAAGTCATGTGCCGCGCACGCCCCGAGCGTCAGGTCCGCAATCCCGCCACCGGCGAGACGATGACGAAAGAAGCCGACCGCGCCGTGAAGGTGACCATCGCCAAGGCCCTGAAAGACGCCGTCAACAGCTAAGCGCTGATTGACACGACAAAGGGCGGGTCAGCGCAAGCGGCCCGCCTTTTGCATGCGCGCGCCCTCTGGCCAAGGGGCAGGTCGCGGTCTAATCTCTGCCCAAACGGGAGGAGCGACAATGACCAAAGCGCAGATCATAGGCTGGAGCCATACACCCTTCGGCAAGTCCGAGGCAGAGACAACCGAAGCCCTCATGGCCGAAGCTCTGCCCCCCGCGTTGGAACATGCGGGCATCGGCGCAGAAGATGTCGACGGCATTTTTGTGGGCGTCTACAACAACGGCTTTTCCCGCCAAGATTTCCAAGGCGCACTCGTCGCCATGGCGGACACGCGTTTCGCCCATACACCCGCCACGCGCTATGAAAACGCCTGTGCAACCGGATCGGCAGCCCTGCATGGCGCGATGGATTTCATCGAATCCGGGCGTGGGCGCATTGCGCTGGTCGTGGGTGCCGAAAAGATGACCGCCACCCCGATTGCAGAGGTCGGTGATATCCTTTTGGGGGCCAGCTACCGTGCCGAGGAAGCCGAGGTTGATGGTGGCTTCGCCGGCCTGTTCGGTCAGATCGCCGCCGGCTATTTCCAGCGTTATGGCGACAAATCCGAAGAACTGGCGATGATCGCCGCCAAGAACCACGCAAACGGCATGGCGAACCCTATGGCGCATATGCGCAAACCGTTTGACGTGGCGTTTTGCAACACGGTGTCCGACAAGAACCCGCGCGTGGCTGGTCCTTTGCGGCGCACCGATTGCTCGCTGGTCAGCGACGGCGCGGCGGTGCTGGTGTTGGCGGATGACGAAACAGCAGCAAGCATGGCCCGCGCGATAGCCTTTCGCGCGCGCGCGCAGGCCAATGACATCATGGCGCTGTCGCGCCGCGATGTGCTGGAATTCAAGGGCGCGCGCATGGCATGGGGGCAGGCCTTGGCCGATGCGGGTGTCACGCTGGACGACCTGTCCTTGGTCGAGTCGCATGACTGTTTTACCATTGCCGAGATGCTGGAATATGAGGCGATGGGGCTGGCGGGACCGGGCCAAGGCGGCCGCGTGATCCGCGACGGCATTACCGCCAAGGATGGGCGCTTGCCGGTGAACCCATCTGGCGGGCTGAAATCCAAGGGCCACCCCATCGGGGCCACGGGTGTGTCGATGCATGTCATGGCCGCGCAACAGTTGACGCAGGATGCAGGCGACATGCAGATCCCAGGTGCGACCATGGCAGGCGTGTTCAACATGGGCGGGGCGGCGGTCACCAACTACGTGTCGATCATGGAGCGGGTGAAGTGAGCATGGACCTGTCGCAAGGCATGACGCCGGTTTCGACCCGCGTGATGAACCTGTCGCATCTGCTGTCTGAGAGCGCGCGCCGCGCGCCCGACGACATTGGGCTGGTCTGGGGTGACCAGTCCTGGACATGGGCCGAACTGGACGCCCGCGCCACCGCCTTTGCCCACGTTCTGGTGCAGGAATATGGCGTGGCCAAGGGCGACCGCGTGCTGGTGCAATCCGCGAATTGCAACCAGATGTTCGAAGCGGTCTTTGGCTGCTGGCGCGCGGGCGCCGTTTGGGTGCCTGCCAATTACCGCCAATCACCAGAGGATGTGGCTTTCCTTGCGCAATCGTCGGGCGCGAAGCTGCTGTTGTGCGGGGCGGAATTCGCGGATCACGCGAGCGCCTGCAACCTGCCAACCATCGCCATCGGGCAGGCCGCGTTCGGGCCGGACTATGACGCGCTGATCACGCCGCATATGGGCCAGCCGCAGCCGGTGGCAGAAGTTTGCCGAGACGATCCGTGCTGGTTTTTCTTCACCTCCGGCACCACAGGGCGGCCCAAGGCGGCGGTGCTGACGCATGGGCAGATGGCCTTCGTCATCACCAACCACCTGTGTGACCTGATGCCCGCGACCGGGCCGGAGGATGCGTCGCTGGTCGTGGCACCACTGTCGCATGGCGCAGGCGTGCATCAACTGAGCCAAGTGGCGCACGGGGTGAAAACCATCCTGCCCGTAGGCGCGAAATTCGACCCGGACGAGTTGTGGGCGCTGGTCGCCAAATGGCGCGTGACCAACATGTTCACCGTGCCGACAATCGTGAAGCTGCTGGTCGAACACCCGGCGGTGGATGCGCATGACCATGCATCCTTGCGCTATGTCATCTATGCAGGCGCGCCGATGTATCGCGCCGACCAGATCCGCGCGCTGGAAAAGCTGGGTCCGGTACTGGTTCAGTATTTCGGCCTTGGCGAGGTGACGGGTAACATTACCGTCCTGCCGCCCGCGCATCACCACATTGATGACGACACCATGCGCATTGGAACATGCGGCTTTGCCCGCACTGGCATGCATGTGCAGATACAGGATGCAGAAGGGCGCGAGGTCGCGGCAGGTGAGACAGGCGAGATTGCCGTCATCGGCCCCGCTGTGTTTGCAGGCTATTTCAACAACCCCAAGGCCAATGCCAAATCCTTCCGGGGTGGCTGGTTCCTGACCGGTGATCTGGGGCATATGGACGAAGCTGGATTCGTCTATCTGACCGGGCGCGCATCGGACATGTATATCTCTGGCGGGTCGAACATCTACCCGCGCGAGATTGAAGAAAAGCTGCTGATGCACCCTGCGATTTCCGAAGTCGCGGTGCTGGGTGTGCCGGACCCGGTCTGGGGCGAAGTGGGGATGGCGGTCTGTGTGTGCACCGGCGCCCCGCCCGCCGACCTGCTGGACTGGTTGTCGGGCAAGATTGCCCGCTACAAGCTGCCGCGCCATGTGGTGTTCTGGGACGCATTGCCCAAATCCGCCTATGGCAAGATCACGAAAAAGATGATCCGCGACGAACTGGACGCGCGCGGACAATTGCCATGATGCGCCACGTTGTGCACCCCGGCCCGGCGGTGGAACCGCGCGCAACTGCACTGCCGGTGCAGGCGCATCCGGTAGAGGTGGTGCTGCGCGCTGGTCTGCCCATTGGGCAGGCGGTGGCGCAGGCGCTGGACGGGTTCGATGGCGGGTTTCTGGACCTGCGCGACGTAGGTATGGACCCGCTGGCCTACGTAATCCCCGGCCCCGCGCAGAACGGTCACGCGGCGTGGTATAGCGAAACGCACATGATGGGTGCGGGCGCAACTATCTTGCGGGGCTGCGTGCATATGGGCTGGCGCGAGGGCGCGCGGTTCACGCATACGCATGGCATTTGGACCGACGCGAGCGGCAGGCGGCATATGGGGCATATCCTGCCGGATCAGGCGGAGGTCGCGCGCGATTGCACGGTGCGTGGATGGGGGCTGTCGGGCGGGTGTCTGGAGGCACGTCCCGACCCCGAAACGGCGTTTACGCTCTTCCGGCCAGAGCCACACCCGCGGCGCACAGGCGGCACCCCAGCGCATCTGGTTACGCTGCGGCCCAATCAGGATATCGGCGCAGCGCTGGTCGGCCTGGGGCTGACTGGCCGCGTAATGGGCTTGGGAAGCCTGATCGGAACACGGATGCAGGATGGCACGGCGTTGGAGAGCTATGCGACTGAGATATTTCTGACCGACGGGCATATCAGCCCAATGGGCGCACAGCTGGATGCCGCCAGCATAGGGTTGGATGGGCGCATGATAGAGGGACGGTTGGCAGAGGGTGTGAATGCGGTTCTGGTCACAGCGGAGCTGTTGGTGCTGACCAAATAGCGGGCTGCGCCCAAGTCTATCGTTTAGGGGGCTTTGCCCCCGTCCGACCCCTGTGCGGGGTCGGACTCCCCCAGGATATTTTTGCAAGGATGAAGGGGCTAGGCTTTGCCCTGCTTGACCACGCCTGCGTCGAAGAGCGACGCGATTTCATTGTCGGGCAGGCCGATCACATCGCCGAGGATTGCTTCGGTATGTTCGCCCAGAACCGGCGCACGCGCGGGCGCTTCGCGCGGGTCGTGGCTGAACGCCATGGGCGTGCCGGGCACGCGGTAGCGCCCGATACCGGGCTGGTCGAGTTCGCTGAACATGGGGTTGTTGAGGGACATGTCATCGTCTTCGGCCACGGCCTCTTTGAAGTTGCGGAATTGCGACCATGTCACGCCCGCATCCTCGAAGGCCTGGGCGAAATCGGCGACCTTTCGGGCCGCGAACCACGGCCGCAGAATCTCGGTGATGGCGTGGCGGTGTTCCCAGCGCGCACCCTCGTCTGCCAGCGAGGTGCCAAGCTGCGCTTCGAGCGCGGCAATTGCCTCTGTCGTGCCGGTGACTTTTTGCAGCCCGCGCCATTGCCGGTCGGTCAGGCCAATGACCATGACGCGCTTGCCATCGGCGCAGAGGAAATCCTGCCCATAAGCGCCGTAAAGCGCGTTGCCGGATTTGGGGCGCGAGATACCGTTGACCTCGACCTCGCCGATCACGCCCAGATGCCCAAGCATGGCGGCGGCGACATCTTTCAGCGCCAGATCAACCGCCGACCCGTGGCCGTGGCGCAGGCGCTTTCGCTCTGCCGCCAGCAGCGCAGAGACGACCATGTTGCCCGCGATGCAGTCCCATGCGGGCAGCGCGTGGGCGACCGGGTCGGTGGAGCCTTCGGGCCCCGTCGCCATGGGAAAGCCCAAGCTGGGGTTGACGGTGTAGTCCACCGCCGGGCGGCCATGACGGTCGCCGGACAGCGTGACCATGCACAGGTCGGGGCGGCGAGCCGACAGCGTTTCATGATCCATCCAGCCGCGCACGCGCAGGTTGGTGATGAACAGCCCTGCATCCTCGCCCGGCGCGCAGATCAGTTCCGAAATGATCTCGCGCCCGCGGGGATGTTTCATGTCGATGGCGATGGAGCGTTTGCCCTTGTTCATGCCCGCCCAGAACATGCTTTGGCCAGAGGCGGCCACGGGCCAGCGCCCGGCATCAAGCCCGCCTTCGATCCGGTCGAAGCGGATGACATCCGCCCCCATCTGCGCCAGCGTCATGCCCGCCAGCGGCACGGCCACGAAAGCCGAGCCTTCGACCACGCGCATACCTTTCAGGATGCCGCTCATGCGGACCACTCCATCCGGGCCTGCATGCATTGATGGTTCGACGTGGCGGCCACGCTGAACAGGTCGACCGCCGGGGCGGCGGCGTCCATCTGGCCGACAAGGGCGGTGTCCTCTGTATGGAACATCGGGTGCACTCCTTTAAAGCGGAAGCGTTTGGGTGTCTGGCCGGTATGGCGACACGCGGCTTCCATCAGCAGGCAGGCCTGCATGGGGCCATGCACGATCAGGGCGGGATATTTCTCGACCTCGCGCGCGTAGGGCATGTCGTAATGAATGCGGTGCGCGTTGAAGGTCACCGCGGAAAAACGGAACAGGCGTGCTTCGTTCATCGGCACGACCTCGCGGAAATCGGGGGTGTCGGGCGCGGGAATGGCACGCGGCGGGCGGAATTCCTCGGGCATGTCCAGGTAGACGATGTCCTGTTCCTCTCGGATGGACCCGTTCTTGCCGTGCAGATCATGGCCCACGCGGACGAAATACATGGACCCGGTGCTGCCCTGTTTTTCGGTCACGGCCAAGATTTCGGAGCGGCGGTGCAGGGTTTCCCCCACCTCTAGCGCACCCGTCCATTCCAGCTTGCCCCCCGCCCACATGCGGCGCGGATAGGGCAAGGGCGGCAGGAACCGCCCCAGCGCCGGGTGCCCGTCGCTGCCCAGTTCCGACAGCGGCACGAATTCGGGAAACGCGATCCAGTGCCACAAGGGCGGCAGGGGCGCGCCAATGCGCAGATCATGCGCGGGTGCCGCTGCGTGCGACAAGGTCGCGCCCATCATGCCCGCCAGGTTCGGCGTCAGTGCGCCATCGTGTTCTTCCACGCGGCCGACCCATGCTTGGGGGTCGGCCACGGTCTTTTCGTCATACCCTTCGGGGTGCATCATGCAGCAGCCTTTTTGCCAAGTATCTCTGCCACCGTCACCCCCATGGAGGACGGGTTCGGCGCGACCTTGATGCCTGCTTCCTGCAAGATGACAACCTTTTCCTGCGCGCTTTCGCCAAAGGCAGAGATGATAGCGCCAGCATGGCCCATCTTCCGGCCCTTGGGCGCGGACAGCCCTGCGATATAGGCCGCGACCGGCTTGGTCATGTGATCGCGGATATACTCGGCGGCTTCGGCTTCCTGTGGGCCACCGATTTCGCCGATCATCATCACGGCATCGGTGTCGGGATCATTCTCGAACAGTTCCAGAATGTCACGGAAGCTGGACCCGTTGATCGGGTCGCCACCAATGCCGACAGAGGTGGACACGCCAATGCCAAGTTCCTTCATCTGGCTGGCGGCCTCGTAGCCCAGCGTGCCGGAACGGCCCACAATGCCCACGCGGCCCGGCATGTAGATATGCGGCGGCATGATGCCCATGAAGCCTACGCCGGGGCTGATAACGCCCGCGCAATTCGGCCCGATCAGGCGCATCTTGCGGGTCTGCTTGTAGCGGCGCAGGAAGCGTTTGACCTTCATCATGTCTTGCGCCGGGATACCATCGGCCACGCTGACGGCCACGCGGATGCCCGCATCGGCGGCTTCCATCATCGCATCAGCGGCAACGGGCGGGGGCACAAACATCAAGGAGGCATCGGCGCCGGTTGCTTCCACCGCTTCGCGCACGGTGTTGAACACGGGCTTGCCCAGCACGGTGGTGCCGCCGCGACCCGGCGTCACGCCGCCCACGACATTGGTGCCGGTTTCGATCATTTCCTGCGCGTGGAACTGGCCGATCCGGCCAGAAATGCCCTGCACGATGATCTTGGTCTCGGGGGTGATTAGGATAGCCATTGTGATGGTCCTTTCTTATGCAGCGGCAGCATTGGGGCGCGCCTTGACGGCAGCCTCTGCGGCTTCGGCAAGGGTGCCTGCGGTGATGATCGGCACATCGGCGGTTTCGAGGATGCGGCGACCTTCTTCCACATTCGTGCCCGCCAAACGGACGACCACGGGAATGGTCATGCCCACTTCTTTATAGGCTTGTACCACCCCTGCCGCGATCCAGTCGCAACGGTTGATGCCCGCGAAAATGTTGACAAGGATCACGCTCACATTCGGGTCGGTCAGAACCGTGCGGAACGCGGTCACAACGCGCTCTGCGCTGGCACCACCGCCGATGTCGAGGAAGTTGGCGGGTTCAGCGCCTGCCAGCTTGATCATGTCCATCGTGGCCATGGCCAGGCCGGCCCCGTTGATAATGCAGCCGATATCGCCGTCCAACCCGATATAGGACAGGTCGGACTGTGCCGCCATCGCCTCGCGCGGGTCTTCCTGAGACAGGTCACGCAATGCTGCCACTTCGGGGCGGCGGAACATGGCGTTGGTGTCAAAGCTCATCTTGGCATCCAGCGCCACCAGATCGCCCGAGCCGGTGATGGCAAGCGGGTTGATCTCTACCATAGTTGCGTCCAGATCGCGGTAAGCGCGGTAGCAAGCGCGCAGGGTGTTGACCATCTGCCCGATCTGCGGACCCGACATGCCCAGACGGAATGCCAGCTCACGGGCCTCGAAATCACACAGCCCGCTTGCCGGATCGACAATCATGCGCACAAGGCTATCGGGGTCGTTTTCGGCCAGATCCTCAATCTCCATCCCGCCCGCGCCAGAGGCCACGATCATGATGCGTTCCGATTTGCGGTCCAGCACGAACCCAAGATAGATTTCCTGCGCAATGTCAGTCGCCGCCTCTACCCAAAGGCGGTAGACGCCTTTGCCTGCTGGCCCGCTTTGCTTGGTCACAAGCTGGCGGCCAAGGATATCAGCAGCGAACTGACGGACTTCTTCGTCGGTGCGGCAGAACTTGACACCGCCCGCTTCACCGCGCCCACCCGAATGGATCTGCGCCTTAATAACGACCGGCAGACCGATCTCGCGCGCCTGAAAGGCGGCTTGCTCGGGCGAGTATGCCAGACCGCCTTGCGGCACCGGCACGCCGAATTTGGCCAGAATGTCCTTGGCTTGATGTTCGTGAATATCCATGGTCTCTCCTCCCTATGGAATGGGGTCTCAGCCCTTGGCCGCGATGGCTTCGGCCACGTCGATCAGGTTGCGCGCCATCTTCTCGGATGCGGCATCAATCATCTTGCCGTCCAGCGATGCAGCGCCTTTACCGGCTGCTTCGGCTTTCTTCAGCTCTTCGATGATGCGGTGCGCCTTGGTCACTTCGGATTCCGGCGGGCTGAACACTTCGTTCGCCAGCGCGATCTGGCTGGGGTGAATGGCCCATTTTCCTTCGCAGCCCAAAGCCGCCGCACGGCGCGCCCCGGCCTTATAGCCCTCTGGGTCCGAGAAGTCGCCAAACGGCCCGTCGACCGCGCGCAACCCGTAAGCGCGGCAGGCCACGACCATACGGGTGATGGATGCGTGCCATTGGTCGCCCGGATAATCGGGGTTCAGACCGCCGATATTCGTGGTGCGGGCGCGCATGGATGCCGCGTAATCAGCAACCCCGAAATGCAGACATTCCAGACGCCCGCCAAACTGCGCAATGGCTTCGACATTGGCCATGCCCAGCGCGGTCTCGATCAGCGCTTCCAGACCGACGCGGGTTTTCAGACCGCAACCTTGCTCGATCTGGTTGACCATGGCCTCGACCATATACAGGTCCGACGGCACACCCACTTTCGGCACCAGAAGCGTATGCACCCGGTCGCCAGCCTGTTCCATGATATCGACCACGTCGCGATACATGTAATGCGTGTCCAGACCGTTGATGCGCACCGACACTGTCTTGCCCTTGGCAGCCCAGTCGATGTCGTTCAACAACTGCACGGCATTCTTGCGCGCTTGCTCTTTCTCTGGCGGCGCGACCGCGTCTTCTAGGTCCAGAAACACCACGTCGGCATCGCTGTCGGCGGCCTTTACCACCATGTCAATGTTGGATGCAGGCACGGCCAGTTCGGACCGGTGCAAACGCTGCCGCCGCAGCGGGTATAAAGTATGTGACATGCTATGTCCCTTTCTAGGATATGTTTATTCAGCCGCGATCGGGGTGCTTTCCACCACGCGGGGGCGGTCGCGGCGCTTGCCGTCCGACCAATAGCGTTGCGCGGCAGCAATGCCTGCGCCCAACTCGATATCGACACCCGCGCGCCACAAGGCCATTTCGGCCATGGACACCGCACCGGTAAGCGAGCCCTCATTCACCCAGCCCAAATGGCCGACGCGGAACACCCGCCCCGCCAAGCGGCCCAAGCCACCGCCGAAGGATGCGCCAAGCTCATCATGCGCGATGGCGATCACTTCGCGCGCATCTATGTGGATCGGTGTGCGAATGGCGGTCACGGTGTTGGAATATAACGTCGGGTGCTCGGCGACCATCTCCAGCCCCCAAGCCTGCACAGCGGCGCGCACGCCGGTTGCCATGCGGGCATGGCGGGCAATGACGTTGTCCATCCCTTCGGTCTGCAACAGGTTTATGGCCGCGCGCATCCCGTGCAACAGCGGAATCGGCGGCGTGTATGGGAAAAACCCCTCGGTTTGCAGGTTCACCATATCGGCAAATTCGAAATAGGCGCGGCGCATGGTGGCGGTTTTCGCAGCCGCCATCGCTTTGTCGCTGACGCCAAGAATACCCAGACCCGCCGGACACATCAGACCTTTCTGGCTGCCGGTGACAGCCAGATCGACACCCCAGTCGGCCATCCGAAACTCGATAGAGCCGATGGACGACACGCCATCGACGAACAAGAGCGCGTCATGGAAACTCATGTCCAGCGCACGGCGCACGGCGGCCACGTCAGAAGTGACACCCGTAGCCGTTTCATTATGCGTGACAAAGACAGCCTTGATGCTGTCGTCCTTGTCTGCGCCCAAACGGCGCTCGATTTCCTTCACTGGGCAGCCTGCGCCCCAAGCGACGTCGATCAACTCGACATCCAGCCCAAGGCGTTCGGCCATCTGCGCCCAAAGCACAGAGAAATGGCCGTGACGCGCCATCAGCACGCGGTCCCCGGGGTTGAGCGTGTTTGTGATCGCGGCCTCCCATGCCGCAGAGCCGGAGCCGGGGAACAGGAACACATTGCCCCCGTCCATGCGCAGAATCTCACGCAGGCCTGCGGTGATCTCGGTGGCCAGCGCCCCGAAACCGGGGGCGCGATGATCCTCTGCCGCCACATTCATGGCGCGGCGCACCGCTTCTGGAATCGGCGTCGGGCCGGGGGTGAATAGATGTGTTTGTCCGATGGTCATGGCGGCGTCCTCCCAAACGCGATGACTGACTATGCGGCACAAATAAGCTTTCGTGAATTCTTTCCGCGTCCTGCTGTAAATGCGAAGATTTACATGATATGATTTATGTAAATCTGTGAAATTTACAGGACACAATCGTATGCTGAAAACCTTTATCGGCCCCCGCCTGCGACGCCTGCGGCAGGAACACGGGCAGACCCAAAGCCAAATGGCGCGCGCGCTCGGGATTTCGACATCCTATGTCAACCTATTGGAAAAAAACGAAAGATCGGTTTCTGTTCCGGTATTGCTCAAGATATTCGAAACCTATGGCGTGGAATGGCGCGACATCGCGGAAGATGACGACACCGCCACGCTGGCCGACCTGCGCGCAGCCCTTCATGACAATCTTTTCGACTCTGATCGCCCCGATTTGCCGCAACTGCGCGCGGCACAAATTCACAGCCCCGACCTTGTGGCGTCCTTCCTGACATTGCACCGCGCCTATCAGGCTGCGACAGATCAACTCATGTCGCTCGCCACCAGTGGAACGGATGAAGGCGACGTGCTGCCCAGTTCGCCCGAAGCGGCGGTGCATAACTTCTTCCGGCGCAATCACAACCATTTCGCCGTGCTCGAATCGGTTGCGGCAGAGTTCTGGGGCGGCAAGGTCATTCCGGCAGATGACACCTACAGCGCCCTGAAAGGGCTGCTGCGCGACCGTCTGGGGCTGCATGTGCGGCTGGTCACGACCGCAGACATGCCCGACACGCTGCGCGAATATGACGAAGCCGCTCGCGAGGTGCGGCTGTCAGAAGCGCTGGACCATCCCAACCGGGTGTTCCAGCTTGTGCATGTGGCCGGGCTGATCGAACATGCCGAACTGCTCGACAAGCTGCTGTCGCAATCGCGCATCACAGACCCGCATGGTCTGGCGCGCTGTCGGGTCGAACTGACAAACTACTTCGCCGCAGCGGTGCTCATGCCCTACGGTGCGTTTCTGTCAGAGGCGCTGGCCTCGAAATACGATTTCACCCATCTGTCCACCCGCTTTGGTGTCAGCTTCGAGCAGGCATGCCACCGCGCCACCACATTGCAGCGCGCAGGCGCACAAGGGGTGCCGTTCTTCTTCGTGCGCATGGACAAGGCGGGGAATGTAACTAAGCGCTTCAACGCGACCGATTTTCACTTGGCCGAATATGGCGGGGCCTGTCCGCGTCTGGATGTACACACGTCGTTTCGCACGCCGGGCCAGATTGTACCGCAATTTGTGGAAATGCCGGATCGCAGCCAGTTCTTCGTCTTTTCCTGCTCTGTGGACCGTCCCAGCCTGTCGCGCCATGCAACCGACGTTCGTTTGGCCGTGGCCATGGGCTGCGATGTCGAGCATGCGGCCCAGATCGGCTATGCTGAAAGCCTGCGTGCCAGCAAGACGCGGCCCGTACCCATCGGGATCAACTGCCGCACTTGCCCGCGCGTGGGCTGTGACCAGCGGGCGCATAACGCGGTGGTGTTGTCGAAGCCGGTCGATGCAAGACGGCGCGGGGCCACGCGCTATGCAAGCTGACTGGGACGAGATGCCGCCGCTTTCTCAAAAGACCGCGTGATCGCCCAGATCGGTCACGGCATCGCCGCGCAACAGCGCCGCGTAATGGTCGCGTAGCGTATCGGTGCCGAATTCGGGCGTGGCGTCTGCGTCGTATCGGCTGCCGTCCCAGACCAGCATCGATTCGGTCGCGTAATACCTACCGATGCGCGCGAAATCGGCTTTGGCACGCAAACCGGGCACCATTCGCCCGCCCAAAGACAGTCCGGCGATAATCGCATCCATCACACCGACGGGCAGGCTGCGGAACTTGGGCGCTTTGCCCGTCATCTCAAACAGCATGTCGGCCTGCGCGCGCGGCGTGATCGCCGGTCCCGGCCCGCCAATCGGCAGAACGCCGACGCGCGCGGGGTCATCCAGACACCCGACGATGTATGCGGCCAGATCGCGGTCGGATATCGGCTTGCACGCGGTCAACCGCCCGTCGCCGAACAGCAGGAACGGTTTGCCCGCCTGCACCCGCGCCACCTGTCCCGAAAGCGATTTGAAAAACGCGGTCGGGCGAATGATGGAATGGCGCAGGCCGGATTGGGTCAGTTCCTGCTCGAACGCCAGTTTCGCGCGCTGGAATTCCAGAAGCGGCTTCTGGACGCATATGGCCGAGAGCAGCACAAAGTGTCGCACGCCCGCGCTTTGCGCCGCGCGCAGCAGCGCCAGATGGGCATCATGGTCCACCGCCCAAGCATCTGCAGGCGCACCGCTGCGCGACGCCATGCACGACATAACAGTCTCTACCCCCTCAAGCGCATCGGGCAAGAGCGCGTTTGGCTTGGTCAGGTCAGCCTCCAGCCTGCCCACCCCATCGGGCAAGGCGCGGCGTGACCGTGACAGGCAGGTTACAGAATGCCCGTCGGCCAAGAGCCGGTCCAGAACCGCACGTCCGATGGTTCCGGTCGCACCCGCTAGTAGCACTTTCATGCCGCCCCCTCGCGCGCTTTCGACAAGCGCCGCGCCTGTGCCAGAAGTGCGGCCAGAACCGGCGTGTGCGGTTCACGGTACGGGGCGATCAGCCCGACCTCTTTCGCGCCCTGCCCGCCTTGCAGCGGAATCGCAGATAGTTCCGGGCGCGCGGCGAGCAGCGCCGCGGTGTCGGCATTCACGATGCTGACCCACTCGCCGGTCAGGACATGCGCCACCAGCGCAATGATAGAGTTGGATTCGATGCGCGGCGTGATCGGCACGCCTGCCTGAGTCAGTTCATGATTGATGATGCGGCGGTTTTGCATGTCATCGGTCAAAAGACACAGCGGCAACCCGGCCAGATCGGCCCATCCCAAAGCCGATTGCTGCGCGCAGGGGCGGCTTTTGGCGGTCAAAAGCAGGTAGCGTTCGGTGTAGAGCGGTTCGGTCACGACACGGCCCAGAGGTTCGTTATCCAGATAGCTGATGCCCGCATCCAGCCGCAAGTCATCGATCTGTTGCAATATCTCTATGGAACTGCGTGACAGGATCTTGATCTGCACACCGGGATGGCGTGCGATGAACGGCCCTGTCAGGTCCGCGACCATGGGCAATGCGGTCGGCACCACGCCCAGCCGCAAGTTGCCGGACAGTCCGTGACGGGCGGAACGCATTTCCTGACGTAGGCTGCGCGCGTCGCCCACGATACGGCGCGCCCAATCCAGCACGCGCGCGCCCTCTGGCGTAAGCCCCTCGAACCGGCTGCCGCGCCATACGAGTTGTACGCCCAATTCACCCTCTAGCTGTTTTATGCCTGCCGACAGCGAGGGTTGCGAAATGCCGCATTTCTCTGCTGCGCGCCCGAAGTGACGCTCGGCCGCCAGGGCCATGAACATTTCCAAACGGTCCAGCATGTGCGGCATTCTCCTGCCAACGCATATGGACAGAGCCGATTTGACCACGCAAGCGGTTTATCTGGCCCGCCCTCTTGTTGCCCGCGCGCCGCCCGCCTATTTGCGAGGATATGAAACACCTTATCCCCTTCGCCAATCGTGGGCCAAGTGTGGCCGTTATTCGCCTGCAAGGCATGATCGCCAGCGGCCCCGGACAGGGCCGGCTGAATGATGCGGCGCTTGCCCCGATCATTGAAACGGCGTTCAAGCGCGGCAAACCCAAGGCGGTTGCGTTGGTCATCAATTCGCCCGGCGGCAGCCCGGTGCAAAGCGCGCTGATCGCGGCGCGCATCCGACGGCTGGCGGCACAGCATGAAGTGCCGGTCTTGGCCTTTGTCGAGGATGTCGCGGCCTCTGGCGGCTACTGGCTGGCCACGGCGGCGGACGAGATTTTCGCCGATGCCAATTCCATCCTTGGGTCCATCGGGGTCATTTCGGCGGGGTTTGGCCTGCACGAATTGATCGGTCGCTACGGGGTGGAGCGTCGGGTCTACACCTCTGGCACATCGAAATCGCAACTGGACCCGTTCCGCCCCGAAAAGCCCGAGGATGTCACACGTCTGCAAGGGTTGCTGGACCAGATCCACCAGAACTTTATCACACAGGTAAAAGCGCGGCGCGGCGACAAGCTGGCCGAGCAGGATCTGTTCACCGGCGAATTCTGGTTGGGCGCGCAGGCCGTCGATCTGGGGTTGGCCGACGGGTTGGGCCATCTGGTGCCAACCCTCAAGGAGCGCTACGGGGACAAGGTGAAATTCCGTGTCTATGGCCCGCGCCGCCCGTTTTTATCACGCTTCGGGCTATCGCTGATGCAAGATGCTCTGACGCTATCGGAAGAACGCGCGCTCTATGCGCGCTTCGGGCTGTAGCACATGCTGCTGAAGGTCGTGGTCGGGTTTCTGTTGTTCATGATCGTGATGGGCGCGGTCCAGAAATGGCTGAACCCCAAGCATCGCACGCCACTGGACCGGATCCGCAGCACCCGCCTGCCCAAGCCCCGCAAATGCAAAACCTGTGGTCGTTTCCTGCTTGGGCAGGACGATTGCGCCTGCAAGGACAAATGACACATGCTGCTTGATCTTGGGATGGTGCTGGGCGGTCTTGTCGCGCTGCTGCTGGCAGGCGACCTGCTGGTGCGCGGGGCCGTCAACTTGGCGCTGAGGCTGGGCATACCGGCCATGCTGGTCGGCATGACGGTGGTGGCGTTCGGCACATCCGCGCCCGAATTGCTGGTGTCGGTGCGCGCGGCAATCGGTGATGCGGGCGGCCTGGCGCTGGGCAATGTCGTCGGGTCGAATGTCGCCAATATCCTGCTGGTGCTGGGCGCGCCCGCGCTAATTTCTGCTATGGCAGTGGGGCGCGACATTTCGCGCGACTATATCATCATGATCGGCGCGTCGCTTTTGTTCATTGCGGTGGCCTTTACCGGCCAGATCGGGACATGGCAGGCGCTGGTGCTGCTGGCAGCATTTACGCTTTTCATGATCGACAGCATCCGCCGCGGGCTGAAAGCGCGCGTCGAACCAGAGGAGCTGGAGGGCGCAGACCCCGCAATCGGCTGGCCCAAGATCGTGCTGTTTCTGGTGCTCGGCTGTATAGGTCTGCCGCTTGGCGCGAATTTTCTTGTCACCGGCGCGACCGCCATTGCGCAGGATCTGGGCGTGTCCGACGCCTTGATCGGGCTGACACTTGTGGCTATCGGGACATCGCTACCGGAACTCGCCGCCACCGTGATGGCCGCGATCCGCCGCGAGGGTGGCGTGGCGCTCGGGAATATCGTGGGCTCTAACCTGTTCAACCTGCTGTTCATCATCGGCACGGCGGGGCTGTTCGGCACTATGACATTCCCGCCCGAAATGTTCCGTCTGGACCTGTGGGTCATGTTGGGCTCTTCGCTGGTGCTGGCCCCGTTCATCTGGCGCGCGGCGCCCATCACGCGGGTCTGGGGGCTGGTCTTGCTTCTGGGCTATGCGGGCTACATGTGGGTTCTTGTCCAGAGCGGAGCCTGATTAATGCCCAACGCCCTTGTCACAGGTGGCGCGCGCCGATTGGGGCGCGCGATGTGTTTGTATCTGGCAGGGCGCGGCTACGATCTGGCAATCCATTACGCCAGTTCACAGGCCGATGCAGAGGCACTTGCGGATGAAATCCGCGCCATGGGTCGCCGCGCGGTTTGCGTGCAGGCCGATTTGCTGGACGAGGACGCGCTGGCACCCCTGATCCCGCAAGCTGCCGATGCTTTGGGCGGACCGTTTTCGGTGTTGGTCAACAATGCGTCCATCTTCGAGCAGGACAGCATCGCCACCGCGACCCGCAATGGTTGGGACCGTCATATGATGAGCAACCTGCGCGCGCCGTTCGTCCTGACACAAGCCTTCGCCGCACAGGTGACAGCGCCAGAGCCGGACGCCCAAGGTGAACCTGTTGCCCAAGGGCTGGTTGTGAACATGATCGACCAGAAAGTGCGCAACCTGACGCCGCAGCATATGACCTATTCTATCGCCAAGATGGGCCTTTGGGCCTTTACCCAAATGGCTGCGCAAGAATTGGGAGGGCGCGTGCGCGTGAACGCCATCGGACCGGGGCCGACGCTTCAGGCCCATGACCAGACCCGCGAGATATACGACGCAAGCCGCCGCGCCACGATTCTGGGACGCGGCGCGAACCTTGATGATATAACCGCCGCCCTTGGCTATTTCGTCGACGCGCGCGCTGTGACAGGCCAGCTTTTATGCGTTGACGGTGGCCAACATCTGGTCTGGAAAACCGCGGATGTCCTGAACGATTGACACCACCGGCTGACAATTAACGCGCAAGTTGTGCACCGCTCACGAAACCGTCACAAACTTGCAATCAAAATTGCCTGTATATCAACGGCTTGTAACATAAGAAATAATTTCTGTTCAAAAACAAAGACTTAATTTATCGCCTATTTTTTAGGCAGACTAGCAAAGCGCCTCTATAACAAAGAAAATTTGCCCCCCTCCAACTTCTATCCACTAAGTTATCCACAGATTCCGTGGACAGGATTCAGGTTGTAGAGGGTTTGATTTCAGTGCAGCCCGGCATAGAATCGGGCCAATCTTACAGGCAGCAAAAGACAGATGCAGAACACCCCCGACGGCAGTTCCGAAACCCCGCTTTCCGGCCATGATTGCATCCAGTCCTACCTGAAGGTTCTGGACAATTCACCCGGTGTTTACCGCATGCTGAACGAGCGGTCAGAAGTGCTTTATGTCGGCAAGGCGCGCAACCTGCGGGCGCGGGTGTCGAACTATGCGCGCGCCTCTGGACACACCGCCCGCATCGCCCGGATGATAGATGAAACCCGGTCGATGATGTTCCTGACTACGCGCACCGAAACCGAGGCGCTGCTGCTGGAGCAGAACCTCATCAAGCAGCTCAAGCCCCGCTACAACGTGCTGCTGCGCGACGACAAAAGCTTTCCCTATATCCTGCTGCCCCGCGACCATGCCTATCCACAATTGCGCAAGCACCGTGGGCGGCGGTCCACCAAGGGCAAGTATTTCGGCCCCTTCGCAAGTGCTGGCGCGGTGAACCGCACGCTGAACCAGTTGCAGCGTGTGTTTCTGTTGCGCAACTGCACCGATTCCGTGTTCAACAGCCGCACCCGGCCCTGCCTGCAATACCAGATCAAGCGGTGTTCAGCGCCGTGCGTTGGCTACATTTCGGAAGAGGCGTACGGCGCGCTGATGCTGGATGCCGAACGCTTCCTGTCGGGCAAGGACACGCATCTGCAAAAGGATCTGGCGGTTGAAATGCAGGCTGCGTCCAACGCCATGGAATTCGAGCGCGCGGCAGCCCTGCGCGACCGCATCCGCGCGTTGACCAATGTGCAGCAGCAGCAGGGCATTAACCCCCAAGGCGTGCCAGAGGCCGACATTATCGCGCTTCATCTGGAAAAGGGGCAGGCCTGCGTGCAGGTGTTTTTCATCCGCGCCAACCAGAATTGGGGCAACCGCGATTTCTACCCGGCCACCGGCGCGGGCGCGGCGGAACCCGAAATCCTCGAAGCTTTTATGGCTCAGTTCTACGATGGCAAGGAACCGCCCCGTCAGATATTGCTGTCGCATGGGTTGGAGGAACCCGACCTGATGGCCGACCTTCTGGCCCAGCGTGCAGGCCGCAAGGTGGATATATTGGCCCCCCAAAGGGGCGAGAAAGCGGAACTTGTGGAGAGCGCGCTGCGCAACGCCCGCGAAAGCCTTGCGCGGCGCATGGCACATAGCACGGCACAGGCCAAACTGTTGCAAGGGCTGGCCGATGCGTTTGGGCTGGAGAGCGCGCCGCAACGGGTAGAGGTCTATGACAACAGCCACATCCAAGGCAGCCACGCGGTTGGCGCGCTGATCGTGGCGGGGCCAGAAGGGTTCATCAAAAGCCAGTATCGCAAATTCGACATCAAGGACGACACCGTCACCCCCGGCGATGATTTCGGCATGATGAAAGAGGTGCTGACCCGCCGTTTCACCCGCCTGCAAAAAGAAGACCCCGACCGCCAGTCCGACGCATGGCCTGACCTTTTGCTGATCGACGGCGGCGCGGGGCAAGTTTCTGCCGTGGCAGGGATCATGGAAGAAATGGGCGTGGCCGATATTCCCATGGTGGGCGTGGCCAAGGGCATCGACCGCGATGCGGGCAAAGAGGAATTCCACCGGCCCGGCACCCGCCCCTTCGCGTTGCGCCATAATGACCCTGTGTTGTATTTCGTCCAGCGCCTGCGGGATGAGGCGCATCGCTTCGCGATCGGCACCCACCGCGCGAAACGCTCAAAGGCGTTCACGGCCTCGCCCCTAGACGAAATACCCGGCGTTGGCGCAGGCCGCAAAAAGGCGCTTCTGGCGCATTTCGGGTCGGCCAAGGCGGTCACACGCGCAGGGCTTGGGGATTTGCGCGCGGTGCCGGGGATTTCAGCTGCCTTGGCGCAGGTAATCCACGATCACTTGAATGAACGCTAAGGTCCTGTGCGATAGGATAGCAAAGGTTGATTGCCCCCTATAGCGGATGGAATAGCAACAACGCCGATAAAGCGAGCGTCAACAGGACGAGTGTTTCCATCACCACAATCGCCATATGCCCAGGCCCAACGGCTGCCAGTGCTTTCAGCGATGTCTTGACGCCCAAAGCCGCAATCGCCGTCACAAGGCAGATACGCGACAGGGTGTTGACCTGTTCGACCAGCAAAACGGGGAGCTCGACTATGCTGCCCAAAACGACCAGCGCCAGAAACAGCACCATGAACCACGGAAGCAGCGCCACGCGCCCGCTGCCCTGCCCCGCCCCGCTGGCGCGCAATACCAGCCCGATCACGACCAGCACGACGGGTAACATGGCCACGCGGAACAGCTTGGTGATGGTGGCGGTTTCGCCCGCCGTGTCAGACACGGTAAACCCCGCGCCGACGACCTGCGCGACATCATGAATGGTGGCACCGATCAGAAAGCCCTGTTCTACTTCGGAAAAGCCAAGCAGACCGAATAGCAGCGGGTAGACCACCATCGCGATGGTCGAAAGCGCGGTCACAGCCATGACCGTAAACAGCGTATTGCGTTCGGTTTTGTCATTATGCGGGATGACGGCGGCTATGGCGAGCGCCGCAGAGGCCCCGCAGATCGCCACGGACCCGCCGGTCAATAGCGCAAAGCGCCATTGCCGGTTGAACAAGGGGGCGGCGATGAACCCGGTGGCGATGGTCGCCGCGATCAGGCCCACCAGCAGCGCCGCGCCGGACAGGCCGATCTGGGCCAGATCCTCGACCGCGATGCGGATGCCCAGCAGGCCGACGCCCAGCCGCAAGACGAATTTCGCCGCGAAATCGACACCTGCACCGCATGGCCCTTCGGTGTGCATGAAGTTGAACGCCATGCCCAGAAGCAGCGCAAACAGCATGACTGGCGCGCCGTAATGCGCGCCAAGGAAGCTGGCAGCGGCGGCGATGGTCGCACTCAGCATCAGCCCCGGCAAAAGCGGTTTCGCGCGGGTGTGCAGGTCGGTCAGCTTGGGCATGGTGTATTCCGCATGAAAAAGGGCGCGCGTAACGGCGCGCCCTTGAGTGTTTTCGCCGCGATCAGGCGGACCGATACAGCTTTGTCATCGAGAATTCGCGATGCCCCAGCGCTTCGGCGCAGGTCAGACGACCATTGGCGGTGCGCTTGATCATCTCGATCAGGCTGTCGCCGGCTTGGTCGATGGTCATGTCGCGCCGTAGAACGCCAGTCACATCCACGTCGATATGCTCGGACATGGTGCGCAGGGTGCGCGGGTTGCCCGAAATCTTGATGACCGGCACGATGGGGTTGCCGACCACGTTGCCTTGCCCCGTTGGGAAGGTGTGGATGACATAGCCCGCCGCCGCCATGAGCGTCACGCATTCCGCCGCGGCCGAGGACGTGTCCATGAAATACAGGCCATTGCCCTTGGCCGGCGCTTCTGCCGGTTCCAGCACGTCGATATAGGTCGAGCTGCGGCCGATCTTCTCAAGGTTGCCCAGCGCCTTTTCCTCGATCGTGGACAGACCGCCCAGAATGTTGCCCTTGGTCGGCTGGCTGTCGGACAGATCGGATGTCTTGAACTGTTCGATCACGTCATCGGTATAGGCTTGCCACGTCTTGCGGAACTTCGCTGCCGCTTCGGGGTTCGCCGCGCGCTTTTCGCAGATATGTTCCGCGCCGGTGATTTCAGAGGTTTCGCCGAACACGCCATACAGGCCATGCGGGATCAGCTTGTCATACATGTTGCCGACCGTCGGGCAGGACGACAGGCCGGTCGTGGTGTCGGACTCGCCGCATTTGGTCGAGACCCACAGGTCCGTGACGGGGCAATCCTCTTTTTGCAACTCGGTCGCCCATTGCACGTATTCCTTGGCCTTCCAGCTTGCGCGCCGGATGGTCTCAAAGTCACCGTTCTGTTCTATCCAGAAGCCCTCGACCGGCTTGCCGGTGGCGGCAATGCCGTCAACGATGATCTTGGTCCATTCCGGCTCAATCCCGATGACCACAACAGCGGCCACGTTGGGGTTTGCCCCGGTGCCGATGATGGTGCGGAAATGCAGGTCCAGATCCTCGCCGAACTGCAAGCGCCCGTAGGCGTGCGGAATGGCCATGGTGCCCTTGACGTTATTCGCCACAGCCTCGCAGGCCGCGTTGGAAATATCGTCTACGGGCAGGATCAGAACGTGGTTGCGCACACCGACGCGCCCGTTTTCGCGGCGCCACGCCTTGACCGTATCTTGTGAAAAATCGAATGCCATGATCTCTCCCCCTTACCAGCGTTTGGTTTTCATATTGTGGGTGTGGACATGGCCGCCGGTTTCGGCAGCTCCCACCATACGGCCAATGTCTTCGCCATATTTGATAACGGTATCGCCCTCGGTCATATCCTTTAGCGCGACCTTGTGACCGATGGGAATATCGGATTTTGCGGTCAGGCGGAAATCAGAGTTATCCTCGGTGCAGACGCACAGCATGTCGGTGCCTGCGGTCAGCCCCTCGACCACGACAACGCCGACATTGTCGACCTTGTCATGGACAAGAAGCTGGGGGTAGGTGTTGGCGGTCATGTCCTCTCTCCCTTCGTGTTCAGAGGTTGTCAGCCACGGGCAAGGCCCGTGAGCGTATCGTAAAGCTGTTGCGTGATCTCTATCTGCTCAGCCCGGCCCGCGCGGTCGGCCATGCGCCGCGCGCCGGGCAAGCGCGCACCGTCCTGAGCTTCGATCGCGGCGAACATCGCCTCGGCCCGGTCGGTGAAACCGGGGGCAAAGCGCGCGGGGTCCAGAACCAGTATGAAATGCGCAAGGTTCGGGGCCGGGCCTTTGTCATCAAAGAGCGAACTGGCCTGATAGGCGAAATTCGCGCCTGCCAGCCCAGCGGTCAACAGTTCCACCATCAGCGCCAAAGCGGCCCCCTTGGCCCCGCCCGACGGCACCATCGTGCCCGCCATGGCGGCATCGGCATCGGTGGTCGGGTTGCCATCCACGTCCAGCGCCCAGCCTTCGGGAATGGTGCCGCCAGACTTTTGCGCCAGCATGACCTTGCCGCGCGCGACATGGGACAGCGACAGGTCGATCAGCAGCGGATCGCTCTTTACGCGCGGCGCGGCAAAGGCAATCGGGTTCGTGCCGTATAGCGGGCGGTTGCCGCCCCAAGGGGCCATGGCTGCGGGCGCATTGGCAAAGGCCAGCGCGATCAGCCCTTCGCGGGCAAAAGGTTCCACCGCCTGTCCGGCCACCCCGAAATGATGCGAGCGGGTCACGCTGACCACGGCCACGCCCAGATCACGCACAACGTCGCGCGCGGCTTTTGCACCGGCGTCTATCGCTGCGAACGCCAGGCCTAGACCCGCATCCACCCGCACAACGGCACCGTCACGGCTGACGGTCGGGGCGGCGTCGGCCACCACCTTTCCCGCCCGCATCTGGGCTGCGTAAAACGGCGCACGCGCCAACCCGTGCGAGGGCAACCCCTCTTGCTCTGCCATCACCAGCGCGCGCGCGGCGGGCTGCGCCATTTCCGCAGGCATGCCCGCCAATCCGAACAGATCGACCACAAGACGCTCCGCCTGTGCAATGCTGATCGTAGTCTTGGACATGGGGCTGTATTCCGATTCTTTTGCCATCATTCTTTGGCTTCACTTCTATATAGTTTATATGATAAAGTAAGGTCAATGCCCTTACCGCTTTCTCATTGGGTTTTCCGCATTTTACGGGTAAATATACTCCGAGTCCTGCAGAAGCCGAATTTGTTGACTTGACTGCTGGGTTTGGAACGATTCAGCTATTGCTTATGATCCGCCCTGACTTTCTTTCCTCACCAGCCCGCCTCGAGCTTGAGGCTTGCG
>NZ_UIHC01000017.1 GCF_900499075.1 Roseinatronobacter ekhonensis
TGATCAGAGCTTGAAGCTCAGCACGGTCGGCGGGGCCAAGGTAAAGGCAAATGTCATTGCGTCTCATGTCCCGAATATAGCACATCAGGCCCTCAATGGGAATCCTGTGTCAGGTGGGGAACACTAGCTACTACATCAACAGGAAACTTCTTGTTTGATATTAATGTGCGTCTTCTTCCGACCATAAGTAGACCGCACGCAACTAACCAATTTGTTAATCAAAGCGTCTTCAATACTGTAAGCTACCTTGCTGGTGTGCGCCGAGTAGATATAACAAGAGTATATCCCGAAGCCCTCGAAGACGCACGCCTTCTTCCAAGTGGTGCCGATTTAGCTTTGAATAAGCTAACGCACCACGATGGGACGGCCTTATCATTCTGGTCAGAAGCTCGCCCCAAAATCCTTGCCCAAGGCGAAGCTTGGCGCTTCTGGGTTGAGTGGTATGAAAACGCGCTCTATGGCCGCCCGCAAGACTACGACCTGCTCACCACGATCGCCCTCATCGACCCCGCCGACTGGGACAAAGGCGCCGACCACGTCAACGCGCTGATCGCGAAAATCTGGCTCGAACACATCGCCGAAACCCGTCCCTTGGGCGAGGACGAGATCGACATCGGCCCCGATGGTCTGTGGCACCGCACCGGCAAATCCGACATCGACGGTGACATTTTTCAAGACGCCGTCGAAAGCGTGCAGGATGAGATCGCAAACTTGCGAAGCAAGCTGCAAGGCCCGCAGGGCAACATGTTCACGGCGCTTGTGTCTGACCTCGACCTGCTCGACCAACGCATCGCCCGGCACCCCGACCGCCCTTTGCGCCTGCATGACGTATTCATCCGCGTCCAAGGCCACATCGCGCGCAACTTGCAGAGCGGCGAGTTGCCCGATGATGATTGCGTGCGCGACCTGTCCTCGGTTCTCGGCAACGCCGCGCTCGATATGTGCAACGCCTTCGACAAGACGAAATCGGTCGTTCAGAAGCGGATCGCTGTGCGGTTTGATGAGGCGGACGAACAGACTCGCGATGATCTGAAACTGATTGCCGACGGTGCGGCGCAGATTTCCGATGCAGAACTTGCAAAAGAGTTCATCGACGATGCAGAGGTAATTGCGGATGAAGCAATCCCGCTCGCGGAAAAGACGTCCACGCTCTACCGCTTGCAAACGAGGCTCGCTCGGATCGTTAGCAAAGATGGCAAAAACCTTGTTGATGCGCTCTGTTTAATTGGTGCAATGGGGAGTGGCATGGGCGGTTTGGCATGGGTCACAATGACGCTTCTTCGTTTTATCATCGGTCCCTAACCCCCTTCATCTTGCCCCAAATACTCACACTCCCGCCGCCCCACCACCAAGCGACCGCCCCGCATATCTGGACACCCTCCGCAACCTGCGCTACCCCACCCACATGCAACCCGACCAGATCGCCATACGCGGCCAACTCACCCCGAACCGCCCGCTCGACAGTCTGACATGGCTGCGCGTGGGTGGGCCTGCGGATTGGTTGTTCCAGCCCGCCGATGCGGAGGATCTGGCCGATTTCCTGCGCCAGCTTGCGCCTGAAATCCCTGTGTTCCCCATGGGTGTCGGGTCCAACCTCATTGTGCGGGATGGCGGTATTCGGGCGGTGGTGATCCGGCTGGGGCGGGGCTTCAACGGCATCGACATCGCCGAGCATATCACCGCCGGGGCCGCCGCGCTGGACGCCCATGTTGCCCGCAAGGCGGCGGATGCGGGGCGTGACCTGACCTTCCTGCGCACCATCCCCGGCAGCATCGGAGGTGCTGTGCGGATGAATGCGGGGTGCTACGGGTCATATGTCAAAGATCACCTGATCGAGATCACCGCCATCGACCGCACGGGCGTGACACACACCATCCCGGCGGACGCGCTGAACTTAACCTACCGCCAATCCGACCTGCCCGAGGGCATGGTCATCACCCAAGCCCGCTTTCACGCGTCCGAAGGCGACCCGGCCAGCTTGCATGCCCGAATGGAAGATCAACTCGCCAAGCGTGATGCAACGCAACCCACCAAGGACCGCAGCGCGGGATCGACCTTTCGCAACCCGGCGGGGTTTTCATCCACGGGCCAAGCGGATGACAGCCACGAGCTGAAAGCGTGGAAGGTGATTGACGCCGCAGGCTTGCGCGGGGCAAAGCTGGGCGGCGCACAAATGTCGCCCAAGCACCCGAATTTTCTGGTCAACACCGGTGGCGCATCCGCCACGGAGTTGGAGGCTTTGGGCGAGGAAGTGCGAAAAAGGGTTTTGCAAGCCCGCGGCCTTTCGCTACACTGGGAAATCATGCGTGTGGGCGAAGCAGGCCCATCCGCAAATCTGCCACCGTTGGTAACGGACGGGGCAGGGGCAGAATAACGCTTCGGAAAATCGAGGCATAACAGGCAACGGAATTG
Organism: Roseinatronobacter ekhonensis; assembly: GCF_900499075.1. GTDB lineage: Bacteria > Pseudomonadota > Alphaproteobacteria > Rhodobacterales > Rhodobacteraceae > Roseinatronobacter > Roseinatronobacter ekhonensis. The sequence continues at coordinate 2,413 of NZ_UIHC01000017.1, forward strand.
GGCATGTCGAGCAGGGCAGCCCCCCGTATATGTGTTTTGAAGGGCGGACTCTCGGCTGAGCGCGAGGTGTCCCTGTCTTCGGGCCATGAATGCGCGCAGGCGCTACGGGTGGCAGGATTCGAGGTGATCGAACTGGACGCGCGCGGCGATGTCGCGCAGCGTTTGACAGAGATTGCTCCCGATATCGTGTTCAACGCGCTGCATGGCCGGTTCGGTGAGGATGGCTGCGTTCAGGGTATCCTTGAATGGCTGCGCATTCCTTATACGCATTCCGGCGTTCTGGCTTCGGCCTTGGCGATGGACAAGGCGCGGGCGAAAGCGGCCTATGTCGCGGTGGGATTGCCTGTGGTCGACAGCCGGATTGCGCCCAAGGCCGAGGTCATGGCCGCACATGTGTTGCCGCCGCCCTATGTTGTCAAACCCAACAATGAGGGGTCGTCTGTCGGCGTCTATCTGGTGCAGGAAGGTGCGAACACACCGCCGCGCCTGTCTGACGATATGCCCGCAGAGGTCATGGTCGAAGCCTTCGCGCCGGGGCGCGAGTTGACGACCACAGTGCTGGGCGACCGCGCGCTGACCGTGACCGACATCCTCACAGATGGCTGGTATGATTACGACGCGAAATACAAACCCGGCGGATCGCGCCATGTGCTGCCTGCCGATGTGCCGCAAGACATCTTTGACGCATGTCTGGATTACGCGATGCGCGCGCATCGTGTGCTGGGCTGCCGCGGCATCAGCCGCACCGATTTTCGGTGGGACGAGAGCCGGGGGCTGGACGGGTTGATCTTGCTAGAGACCAACACCCAGCCCGGTATGACACCGACATCGCTTGTGCCCGAACAGGCGGCGCAGTGTGGAACCGCTTTTGCCGATTTGTGCCGTCTTCTGGTCGAGGATGCCTCATGCGACCGGTAAGGGATGATATGGATCGGGGCGGCGCGCCGGTTTCCGCGCAATCGCTGGAGCATTGCTTTTGGGACCATCTTGGCGCAACCCGTGCAGAGGAATACGCGTCGGAAGATATTCTGGACCTGTGTCCGGAGCCGGTGATGTTTCAAGACCCGCCTTTGGCGCCGGCGGAGCATCCTGAACCGGTCCAGGATCTGACAGGCGGTTTCGACGACACCCTGCACGTCGCGCCGATGGAAGATCCGCAATCCGAGCGTCCGGCGCAGCACGGGTTCAGAACCGATCCTGCCGTGCGGTGGGACAATATTCGACCGGTTCCTCCGCAGACGCTGCGCAAGGCCGTGTCATTGGCGCAGACCCGTCGCGCGCGCTTGGCATACCGGCTGCAACGTATCTGGCTGACGCCATTTTACCGTGCATGCATCACGCGGGGCCTGCCGCTTTTCTTGGTTCTGGGTGTGGTCGCGCTTGTGCTGTCCAATGCGCAGAACCGCGCTCAGATCGCACTTTGGGGCGACGCGGCCTATGCCGCGGTCGTTGATCGCCCCGAATTCATGGTGTCGTCGGTCACGGTGTCGCCTGTCGCGCCAGAACTGGACCGCTCTATCCGTGCGCGCTTGGCGGTGGAATTGCCTCGGTCGTCCTTTCGACTGGACCTGCCCGCGTTGCGTGCCGAAATCGAAGCTTACGACTCTGTCGCCGAAGCGGCGTTGCGCCTTGGCGCGGATGGCGCGCTGGTCGTGACGGTTCAGGAACGCGCGCCGGTCGTGTTGTGGCATTCCGGGCGTGAGCGGCAGTTGCTGGATATTGACGGGCATCGCGTTGCCATGCTGTCCGATGAGGCGGCCTTGCCCGATCTGCCCCTGATCGCGGGCGAAGGCGCCCAGGCCCATGTCCGAGAGGCGTTGGCGCTGCTGGATGCCGCGCTGCCCTTGGGGGAACGGTTGCGCGGGCTTGTGCGCGTCGGCGCGCGGCGTTGGGATGTGGTTCTGGACCGCGACCAACGTATCCGGCTGCCCGAGCGCGGTGCGATGCAGGCGCTGGAACGGGTTCTGGCGCTGGATCACGCCCAAGACCTGTTGGCGCGCGATGTTCTGTCTGTCGATATGCGTAACCCCGCACGCCCCATTTTGCATGTTAGCCCCGGCGCGCTCGAAACCCTGCGCGCGATACGGGTCAATCCTTCGGAGGCTTCACAGTGATACCCGACCCCTACGCGTCCCAACGTGCCATGCGCCAGATGCGGCGTCTTGCCATTCAGCGCGGTGTGATTGGCGTGATCGACATTGGCAGCTATAAAGTGGCCGCTCTTGTCCTGAAGCTGGAACAGACCGGCCCCCGCGCCACGCCGGGCATTGGCAATATGGCAGGGCAGGCGGGGTTTCGGGTGATCGGTGCGGGCACCACCCAATCTTGCGGCGTGCGCTTTGGCGAAATCGCCGCGATGGCCGAAACCGAAAGTGCCGTGCGCACTGCATTGCAGGCCGCGCAGAAAATGGCGCGCGCGCGGGTGGATCATGTCATCGTCTGCCTGTCGGGGGGGGCACCGCGCTCTTACGGGCTGGCGGGCGAGGTGGCGATCGACGGCGCCAGTGTGGTTGAAAACGATATCGCGCAGGTCATGGCGAATTGCGACATGCCCGATATTGGGCGCGGGCGCGATGTTCTGCATGCCCAACCCATCAATTTTGCGCTGGACCACCGCACCGGCCTGTCGGACCCGCGCGGCCAGTCGGGCCGGAGCCTGTCTTGCGATATGCATATGGTCACCGTCGATACCGCCTTGGTGCGCGACATCTGCAACTGCCTTCGCCGTTGCGACGTGGAGGTCGCCGGTGTAACCGCAAGCGCCTATGCCACCGGCATGTCGGCACTGGTCGAGGATGAGCAGGAACTGGGCGCCGCCTGTATAGACCTTGGGGCGGGCGTGTCGGGTGTGTCGATCTTCATGAAAAAGCACATGATCTATACCGACAGCGTGCGCATGGGCGGCGCGCTTGTGACCTCTGACATCAGTCAGGGCTTGCAGGTGGATTTCGCCACGGCGGAACGGCTGAAAACAATCCACGGCGGGGTGCAAGCCACCTCTATGGACGACCGCGAGATGATCGAGATCGGCGGCAATTCCGGCGACTGGGACAAGGATCGCCGCACCATCAGCCGGTCAGAGCTGATCGGCATAATGCGCCCGCGCATCGAAGAGATCCTTGAGCATGTCCGCGCGCGTCTGGATGCGGCGGGCTTCAACCATCTGCCCAGCCAGCAGGTCGTTCTGACCGGCGGGGCCGCGCAGGTGCCGGGGCTGGACGGGTTGGCGGCGCGCATTTTCGGCCAGCAGGTCCGGCTTGGCCGCCCCGTGCGTGTGCGCGGGTTGCCGCAAGCCGCCTCTGGCCCCGCGTTTTCCAGCGCTGTGGGTCTGTGCGTGCTGGCAACCCACCCGCAAGATGAATGGTGGGATTTCGACCTGCCCATCGAAAGCTACCCGGCGCGTTCACTGAAGCGCGCTGTCAAGTGGTTTCGCGACAACTGGTAACACCAATATATGCTTAGGCTGTGGAAATGCGGCAGTTTTACAACAAGGTAGGTGCAGATTTGGTGGCAAAACGTGACTTTTTTGATGACCTCTGCGGGCAAGACCTGTAGGATTCCTAGAAAATCGGCAAAACCGGCGCGCAGGGTGGTCTGCACAACGGCCGGTCAAAAAGAGGCGGAGTAGGCAATGGCATTGAATTTCGTGCAGACAGAACAGCGCAACGAACTGGCACCGCGCATCACCGTATTCGGTGTGGGCGGCGCAGGCGGCAATGCCGTCAACAACATGATCGAGCAAAGCCTTGAAGGCGTCGATTTCGTTGTGGCCAATACCGATGCGCAGGCCCTGCAACAAAACCGCGCGCAGGGGCGCATTCAGATGGGTGTGAAAATCACCGAAGGTCTGGGTGCCGGCGCGCGCGCCTCTGTCGGCTCTGCCGCCGCCGAGGAAACCATTGAAGAGATCATCGACCATCTGGCGGGCGCGCATATGTGCTTTATCACTGCTGGTATGGGCGGCGGGACCGGCACGGGTGCCGCCCCGATCATCGCGCAGGCTGCGCGTGAATTGGGCGTTCTGACCGTTGGTGTTGTCACCAAGCCGTTCCAGTTCGAAGGCGGCAAGCGCATGCGTCAGGCCGAAGAGGGCATCGAGGCGCTGCAAAAGGTGGTCGACACGCTGATCATCATTCCCAACCAGAACCTGTTCCGTCTGGCCAATGAGCGTACCACCTTCACCGAAGCCTTCGCCATGGCTGATGACGTGCTCTATCAGGGCGTGAAGGGTGTGACCGACCTGATGGTGCGCCCGGGCCTGATCAACCTCGATTTTGCCGATGTTCGGGCCGTGATGGACGAAATGGGCAAGGCGATGATGGGCACGGGCGAAGCGTCCGGCGAAGATCGTGCTGTGCAGGCCGCCGAAAAGGCCATCGCCAACCCGCTTCTGGATGAAATCAGCCTGAATGGCGCGCGTGGTGTCCTGATCAACATCACCGGCGGGCATGATCTGACTCTCTTCGAGCTTGACGATGCCGCCAACCGCATCCGCGAGAAGGTCGACCCAGAGGCGAATATCATCATCGGCTCCACGCTGGACCCGTCGATGGAAGGGATGATCCGGGTCTCTGTCGTGGCCACTGGCATTGATGTCGATGTCGAACACAAGGCCGAGGCACCGCGTGAGGCCGCGTCCTTTGTTGACCGCGCCGCCGCCGAGCCGTTGCGCATGGCTGAACCCGTGGCACGCGCGCCGCAGCCCCAGCCTGCGCCGCAAGCGCAGCCGGAACAAGCCAACCTGTTTGCGTCCGAGCGTGCGGCGCCTGCGCACGAGCAGCCCGCCGCCTACCAGCCGCGTCAGGCAGAAGCTCAGCCGCGGCCCTATGCACCAGAGCCACAGCGTCCGCGTTTCGGCGGCCAAGCCGCGCCGCAACCAAGCCCTGCAGCCTATCAACCCCAGCAACCGCAGCACCATGCCGAAGAGCGGTTCGACCTGGATGAGGTGTTCGAAGAACAGGCGCCGGCCGCTGAGCAGTCCGGCCCTTCAGGCTTTACCGCGCCGCGTCGCAATGCACCGGGTAGCCCGTCACCTGAAACGCTGGCTCGGTTGCAGCAGGCGGTTCGCAAAGAGCCGGAGAACCGCGGTGGCTACAGCCGTCCCGCGCATGCTCCGATGCCGCCGCGAGAGGCACCTGTCGCGGATCGCGCACCCCGTGCGCAGCCACAGCAACAGCCAGAGGCCGAGAAAACAGGGCGCTTTGGTATCGGGTCTTTCATAAGCCGGATGGCAGGGCAATCGCATGACAGCGGCAATGCGCATGCGCGTCACGCCGCCCAGCCGACCCCGTCTTACGAGGAAGAAGCAGAGCGTGCGCATCCCGATGAGCGGATTGAAATTCCCGCTTTCTTGCGGCGTCAGGCCAACTGACGCGCGAACACCGATCACATTGCAATCAAGAAATTGGCCGGATTACCCGGCCTTTTTCTATTTATATCAGTGTGTTGAGAGTGTTTTTTCAAAATGTGCGGTTTTTCGCCAATTGTCACGCCCGTTGTTACAATGGGTCACAATCTGTGAGTTGCGATTGAGGCGCCATCAGGATTACCAACGCGTAAACAGGCCCGCAGAGGTCACAGGCGTAGGTGGTAGACATGCAAAGAACGGTAACACGCGACATCGCGATCAATGGGATCGGGCTTCATGGTGGCAAGCCGGTGCGCATGGTTGTGCGTCCGGCACCGGCCGATACTGGCCTGTCCTTTTACCGTACCGACCTTGGCGGCAAGATAGCCGTGGACCCCGCGAACTGGGTGGAAGCCAGCCTTTGCACTATTCTGCGCAATGATGCAGGGCAAGAGGTGCGCACGGTCGAACACTTGCTGGCCGCGTTGCATGGCTGCGGCGTCCACAATGCGCTGATCGAAATTGACGGGCCGGAAGTGCCTATCCTTGATGGTAGCGCCGCACCTTTCGTGCGCCGGATTCTGGAAGCGGGAATGACCGAATGCAGCGCTCCCTTGACTGTGTTGCGTATCCTGCGGGAAGTCACCGTGCGGCGTGAAGAGGCGCGCGCGACTTTGCGGCCCGCCGATGAATTCCGCATGTCGTTCGATATTGCCTTCGCAGATCCTGCCATCGGCACCCAAACCGCCAGCATGGGCCTGCACAATGGCACATTTCTGCGCGAACTCAGCGATTGCCGTACATTTTGCATGCGCGGCGATGTCGAGAAAATGCAAGCGAACGGATTGGCGCTTGGCGGCACGCTGGAAAACGCTGTCGTGTTCGACCGCGGCCGCGTGCTGAGCCCCGGCGGCCTGCGCCGCCGGGATGAGCCTGTCCGCCACAAGATGCTTGATGCAATGGGCGATCTGTATGTTCTGGGCCGTCCGTTGCTGGGCCATTACGAGGGCGTTCGCGCCGGACATGCGTTGACCGGTCTGCTGTTGAAAGCACTTCTGGCAGACCCGCAAAACTACCGCATGGAGCAGTGCGATGCGCAGTTGCGTGCGCGGTTGCCCGGTATGGGAACAAGTTTGCGCGACCTTCCACTTTCCGCCTGACCGGCGCTTTGCGCAAAGTCGCAAAAGGCGTTTTGCGCCCGTGATTTTTCTGTGCTACGACCTTTCAAGATGCTGACGGGATGGGGTGCTGCCGACATGATCGCTGATCGTGGAATTCTGCGTTTTGGGCTGACATGCGCTGTCGTGGCGCTGCTTGCCGGTTGTGCGGCAAAGGATGGGCCCGACGAATCCCTGTCGTCCTTCTCTGCCGAAGAAATTTACAAGCGCGGCGAATATGAATTGGAAACATCACGCCGGTCTTCGGACTCGCTGCGGTATTTCAAGGAAATTGAACGGCTGTATCCGTATACCGAATGGTCGCGCAGAGCATTGATCATGCAGGCCTTCGCGCATCACCGCGCGCGCGAGTACGAGGATAGCCGCGCCGCGGCGCAGCGTTTTCTGGACACATATCCCGGCGATAAGGACGCGCCCTATGCTGCCTACCTGCTGGCGTTGTCGTTTTATGACCAGATCGACGAAGTGGGGCGCGATCAGGGGCTGACATTCCAAGCATTGCAGCATTTGCGCCGTGTGATCGAGGAATATCCCGATACCGATTATGCCCGGTCCGCGGTTTTGAAATTTGAGCTGGCTTTCGACCATCTGGCGGCCAAGGAAATGGAAATCGGTCGCTACTACCTGAAGCGCGGCAATTACAATGCGGCGATCAACCGGTTCCGCGTTGTGGTCGAGGATTTCCAGACTTCGACCCACACGCCCGAAGCGCTGCACCGGCTGGTAGAGGCCTATCTCTCACTTGGCCTGCGTGACGAGGCGCAGACCGCTGGCGCCGTTCTGGGTTACAACTTCGAGGCCAACCCCTTCTATCAGGATAGTTTTGCGCTGCTGACCGGGCAGGGGCTGTCCCCAGAGGTGCAGGGAGAGGGCTGGTTGCAATCCATCTACCGCCAGTCGATTCTGGGGAGATGGCTCTGACCGCGCAGACCTCTGCGCGGGCGGGCTGACCGCTCTCATGCTATTGTCGCTCGACATTCGCGATGTGCTGATCATCGACCATCTGGAACTCGCCTTCCAGCCGGGTCTGAACGTGTTGACCGGTGAGACGGGGGCGGGCAAATCCATCTTGCTGGACAGTCTGGGCTTCGTTCTGGGGTGGCGCGGTCGGGCCGAACTGGTGCGCCAAGGTGCGTCCCAAGGCGAGGTGATCGCCGAATTCGCGCTGGAGGATGACCATCCGGCACATGCCATCCTGTCCGAAGCGGGACTGCCACAGAGCGATACCTTGTTGCTGCGCCGGGTCAATTCGCGGGACGGGCGCAAAACCGGCTGGGTCAATGACCGCCGTGTCTCTGGCGAGGTGTTGCGCGCGTTGTCCGACACGCTGGTCGAATTGCACGGTCAGCAGGATGACCGCGGGCTGCTGAACCCGCGTGTGCATCGCGACCTGTTGGACAGTTTCGCGGGCGTGGACCTTGGTCCTGTGCGCGCGGCGTGGGCCGGATTGTCGCAAGCGCGCAAGGCACTGGCCCATGCCGAGGGCCAGTTGCAAAGCGTGCAGGCCGAAGAAGAGTTCTTGCGCCATGCGGTGGCAGAGCTGGACGCGCTTGCCCCCGAACCCGGCGAAGAAGCCCAGCTTGATGCGCAGCGCCGTCTGATGCAGCAGTCCGAACGTGTCAGCGCCGATATTGCCCGCGCCGCCACCGCCTTGTCCGATGAGGGTGCAGAGCGGTTGGTCGGCGATGCGGCGCGCTGGCTTGAAGATGTGGCCGATGCGGTCGAGGGGCGACTGGACCCCGCGCTTGATGCGCTGTCGCGTGCGATGGACGCTTTGGGCGAAGCGCACTCGACCGTGACCGCCTGCATGGATGCGCTGGAATTTCATCCCGGCGCGCTGGAGGAGTTGGAAGACCGTCTTTTCGCCATTCGCGGTCTGGCGCGCAAGCATGGCGTGCTGCCCGATGAGCTGAGCGCATTCGCCGATGATCTGCGCGGGCGGCTGGACCGTCTGGACAACTCCGCCCGTGACATTGCCGCGCTGAAACGGGACGTGACCGAAGCGCAGGCGGCCTATAGCGCCGCCGCCGCCACAGTTTCGGACACGCGGTCAGCGGCCGCACAAAGGCTGGATGCCGAGATGGCGGGCGAACTGGCGCCCCTGAAGATGGAGCGCGCGCAATTCGCCACGACGATCAAACCCGCCGAGGCGGGACAGGATGGCCAAGACAGTGTGACATTCGAGGTCGCGACAAACCCCGGCGCGCCGAAAGGGGCCTTGTCGAAAATCGCATCCGGCGGGGAATTGTCGCGCTTTCTGCTGGCGCTCAAAGTCTGTCTGACACGGGGTCAGCCCGGCATGACCATTATTTTTGACGAAATTGACCGTGGTGTGGGCGGGGCAACTGCCGATGCCGTGGGCCGACGCCTGCGCGCTTTGGCGCAAGACGCGCAAGTGCTGGTCGTCACCCATTCGCCGCAGGTGGCCGCGCTTGGGGCGCATCATTGGCGGGTCGAGAAATCCGTGACCGACGGACAGACCCTGTCGCGGGTTGTGCCACTTTCCGCCGAAGACCGGGTGCAAGAGATTGCACGCATGCTGTCGGGTGATAGGGTGACAGATGCCGCGCGGGCGGCGGCAGAGGATCTGCTATCCGCCGCGCCTCAGTCACAGTAAGAGGCTTGCCCATGTCCGTATCCCGCGCCGTTTGCATTCTTGCCGCTGCCGCCAGCCTTGGCGCCTGCACCCTGAACCCGATGACGCGGGCCTTGCCGATTGTGCCCGCGCCGGGCGGCGGGACACCGCCTGCGCCCGCAACCGCCGGGATGGACGGGGCAGAAGCCGCTTGCACCAATGCCGGGCGCGAGCGCGGTCTGGACGTGCTGGGCGTGGTCAGCACCCGTGATGTCACCGGCGCAACCGGCGCGCCAGAGCGCGATGTGATGCTGCGTGTCGCCCGCGACGGCACCCAGTTGGACGTGCGTTGCAATTACCAGCCCGAATCCGGGTTGGCGCGGATCATGCTTATCTAGCCCTTGCGCCCTTTCGGCTTGCCGGTCGTGCCGCGCGCCGCTTGCGCGGCCACGCGCAACTCTTCTGCGATTTCGTCGGCTTCGTCTGGATCGAAATCCATCGGCAGATCAACACCGTTTCCGGCAATATAGATGCGGACCATCCCCGTATCGGTCGGCCCGATCTGCAAATCCGCCGAAATCTCGGTTTCCGAATTGATGCCCATATGTGTGCCCTTTCAAAGCCCATGTCGCTTGGCATTGCGATAAGCCGGATGCAGGGCATTTTCAAGCGTAGCCCCTATTGCAATCGCCCGCCTGCGGCGGTATTTGCGCACGCAGGCCGCCTTAGCTCAGTTGGTTAGAGCGCTGGATTGTGGATCCAGAGGTCCCCCGTTCAAGCCGGGGAGGCGGTACCATCCCCCTCTTGTCAGTATGGGTTCCACCCTGTAGTGCGCAGCGGTGCCACCGTGCGTCAGAGGATCGACCTTGCCTGTTTTGCCGCGATATCAACTGCCGCACGCACCAGACGGGGCGACAGTCGGGCTTTTCGGCGGCTCTTTCGATCCCGCCCATGCCGGGCATGTCCATGTCACACGTCATGCCTTGCGCGCGCTCAAGCTGGACCGGATGTGGTGGCTGGTCAGCCCCGGCAACCCGCTCAAACCCAACGCGCCCGCTTCACTTGCTGCGCGGATGGAACATGCCCGCCGGTTGATAGATGACCCGCGTGTCATCGTCTCTGACGTAGAAGCGCGGCTTGGTACGCGCGCAACCTGCGACACGCTGGCCGCCCTGCAAACCCGATTTCCGCGCCTGCGCTTCGTCTGGATCATGGGGGCCGACAATCTGGCAGGGTTTCACCATTGGGAAAACTGGCGGTCGATTGCCGCGCGCGTGCCGATGGCGGTTATCGCGCGGCCCGGCGCGCAGCAAGCGGCGCTGGGGTCGGTGGCCGCGCGCAGCCTGCGCGGGCATCGTGTGCCACAGGCCCAAGCCGCGGCGCTTGCCTATCGCCCGGCCCCTGCTTGGTGCTTTATGACCATCCCGATGCGGGCAATTTCTTCCAGCGAGTTGCGCGCGACGGGGCGCTGGCCCAAGCGCTGATCAGATCGGAAACGCAGTGTTTCGCAAATGTGATCTGTGAATTCTCTTCTCTGCACGCTCGAATCACGGTTAAAACAACCATAGGCGAAGTTTTGCCAATTTGAGTTGGAATTTTTGGTGCAGGACGAATTGCCAATGAAGTTGCGGCGGCGCGATTTTCTCACGGCCCTAGCGGGGACGGGGGCGACACTTGCGCTTCCGGCTTGCGCGAACGCTCCCGAACGGTCGCTTATTCCGCCCCTGAAACCGGCGCAATCGGCTGACGGTATTGTCAGCCGCGCGGGGCTGGGCGGCGATATTGCCTATACACTTCTGGATATGAAAAACGGCAACCTACTGGAAGGGCGCGGCAGCAATACGCCGCTGCCGCCCGCAAGTGTGGCCAAGACGATCACGGCGCTCTACGCATTGGAAAAGCTGGGTCCGGACTACCGTTTCGCAACACGGCTACTGGCCACCGGACCGGTGCAGAACGGCGTTTTGCGCGGTGATCTGGTGCTGGCAGGCGGCGGCGACCCAACTTTGGACACAGATGCGTTGGCAAGTCTGGCCGCAACGCTTGCGCAGGGCGGTTTGCGCCGTGTCGAAGGGCGCTTTCTGGTCTGGGGCGGCGCATTGCCGGCTGTTGAGCAAATTGCCGACGATCAGGCCGTGCAGGCGGGCTATAACCCATCCGTCGGCGGGCTGAACCTGAATTTCAACCGTGTCTATTTCGAATGGGCGCGCCAGTCGAACGATTACCGCGTCACGATGGATGCCCGCTCTGACAGGTTCCGCCCCGAAGTGCGATTGGCACAGATGCAAATCGCCAACCGTGCCAGCCCGCTCTATACGTTCCGCATGGCCCGCGGGCGCGAGCAGTGGTCGGTGGCGCGGTCGGCCTTGGGCAATAGCGGGTCACGCTGGTTGCCGGTGCGCCAGCCGGACCTGTATGCGGGCGAGGCGTTTCAGGCCCTTGCCGCCGCGCAGGGGATCACGCTCTCTGCGCCCGCGCGCGCATCCACCGCGCCGCAAGGGCAACTTCTGGCGCAGCACCGCTCTGATAGTCTGGCGGAGATTCTGCGCGCGACCCTGCGCTATTCCACCAATCTCAGCGCAGAGTCGATTGGCCTGAGCGCGACGGTGGCCAGTGGCACGATGCCGCGGGATCTGTCCGCATCGGGCGCGGCAATGTCGGCTTGGGCGCGGGCGCGCTACGGGATGACCAGCCTACGGATGGTCGATCATTCCGGCTTGGGGGCCGCGTCGCGCGTGTCGATGTCGGACCTTGCCAATATGTTCCACCGCGCCGGGCGCGCGGGCGCGATCAAGCCCTTGCTGCGCGAACATCCGTTCCGCGATGGCAATGGTCGTCTTTTGCCCAACCAGCCTTTCGAGGTGCGCGCGAAAACCGGCACGCTCTATTTCGTATCGGCTTTGGCCGGGTATATGCGCAGCCCCGGAGGTCAGGACATGGCGTTTGCCATCTGCTCGTCCGATCTGAGGCGCCGCGCGCAAGTCGTCGGCTCGGGGCAAGACCGTCCAGAGGGCACGGCGGAATGGGCCCGCACCGCGCGCACCATGCAACAGGATTTGCTGTATCGCTGGGCGCGCGCCTATTCCTGACAGGCGCATGCGCCGCCTATTCGGGCTGGGGCGCCTCCAGGAACTTTTCCAGCCAATGGATGTTGTAATCGCCGGTCAGCACGTCGTGCTGGTCCAGAAGTGCGCGGAACAGCGGGATAGAGGTGTCGACACCGTCGATAATCAACTCTCCCAGGGCGCGGTTCAGCCGGGCCAGCGCTTCGGGCCGGTCGCGGCCATGCACGATCAGCTTGGCGATCAGACTGTCGTAATAGGGCGGGATCGTATAGCCGGAATACAGCGCGCTATCCATCCGCACCCCCAGGCCGCCGGGTGCATGGTAGGTGTTGACCTTGCCGGGGCAGGGGGTGAAATTCGGCAGCTTTTCCGCGTTGATGCGCACTTCAATGGCGTGGCCATTGACCTGCAACGTGTCCTGCGTGAATGACAGGGTCTCTCCTGCTGCGACGCGGATCTGCTCGCGCACAAGGTCGACACCAAAGATCGCTTCGGTCACGGGGTGTTCGACCTGTAGACGGGTGTTCATCTCGATGAAGAAGAACTCGCCGTTTTCATACAGAAATTCGATGGTGCCCGCGCCGCGATAACCAATATCGGCCACAGCCTTTGCGCAGGTCTCGCCAATACGCGCGCGGGTTTCGGAATCGATTGCGGGACCGGGCGCTTCTTCCAGCACTTTCTGGTGGCGGCGCTGCAAAGAGCAGTCGCGCTCGCCCAGATGCACCGCATTGCCGCGCCCGTCGCCAAAGACCTGCACTTCGATGTGGCGCGGCGCGCCCAGATACTTTTCGATGTACACTTCGTCATTGCCGAATGCGGCCTTGGCCTCTACCCGCGCGGTGCGAAACGCCGTTTCCAAGTCGCTTGCGTTGCGCGCCAGTTTCATGCCGCGCCCGCCACCGCCCGCCGTGGCCTTTATGATGACCGGGTAGCCGATGCCCTCTGCTACGGCCTGCGCGGTTTGCAGATGTGCCACGCCGCCGTCCGATCCGGGCACGCAGGGCACGCCCAGTGCCTTCATCGTGTCCTTGGCAGTGATTTTGTCGCCCATCATGCGGATATGTTCCGCCGATGGACCGATGAAGGCGATCCCGTGATCTTCGACCACTTGCACGAATTCGGCGTTTTCCGACAGGAACCCATAGCCGGGGTGGATCGCCTCTGCGCCCGAAATTTCGCAGGCTGAAATAATCGACGGCACCGAAAGGTAGCTATGGGTTGACGACGGCGGGCCGATGCAGATCGCCTCGTCGGCCATGCGCACATGCATGGCATTCGCGTCGGCCGTGGAATGCACGGCGACAGAGATGATCCCCATCTCGCGGCAGGCTCGGATCACGCGAAGCGCGATCTCGCCGCGATTTGCGATCAGGATTTTCTTGAACATGCCCACCCCGGTTTATTCGATGATCATCAGCGGCGCGCCGAATTCGACAGGCGACGTGTCGCCCACCAGAATGCGTTTGACCACGCCCGCGCGCGGGGCGGGAATATGGTTCATCGTTTTCATCGCTTCGATAATCAAGAGCGTGTCGCCCTCGGCCACCTGGCTGCCCACGCTGACAAAATTCGACGCGCCGGGTTCCGGTGCCAGATAGATCGTGCCGACCATTGGCGACGTGACGGCGCCGGGATGATCGGCCGGGTTGCCGCCTGTGCTGCTCTCATCCGATGGTTGCGGGGCTGCCGCAGGGGCAGGCGCAGCTGCGGGTGCGACAGGCGCTGCCTGCGTCTGCACAACCTGCGCGACCGATTTAGATACACGCACGTTCAGGCTGTCATTCTCGCCGTATTCGCGTTTGACGTTCACCTCTGTCAGCTCGTTCTCGTTCAGCAATTCTGCAAGGGCTTTGATGAAGGCGACATCTGCGTCGTTGCGGGACATGAATACCTCTATGACTGGCGAAAGGCGGCAAATTTTGCCACGCGTTTGGCCGCGGCTTATACGGGCTAACACAGGTGGTGTGAAGCGGCGTTTTCGCCAGTAGACCGCTTTGCCAGTCTGTCTGATCTTCACAGGCTTGTCAAAACCTGTAAATTGGTGCGCTGGAGGATCGTAAATGTCTCGCAGCGCCCTGACCGGCACCAGAATTCGTGCGCGCCGCACCCTGCGCGGCATACGCCAGACCGACCTTGCGCGGCGGGTTGGGGTGTCGCCATCCTATCTGAACCTGATTGAACATAACCGGCGCAAGGTCAGCGCGCCGCTTTTGAGTGCCTTGGCAACCGCGCTCGGGGTGTCTGCCGATGCGTTGGTCGAAGATAGCGACGCACGGCTTGTCGAGGGTGCGCGCGCCGCCGCGCTGCGGTCGGATACCGATCTGGGAGAGCTGGAGCGTATCGACGAATTGATCGGACGCTTTCCCGGCTGGGCGGCGGTACTGGCGGATACGCATGCGCGGGTCGAGCGGCTGGAGCGCGTGGTCGAGCAGTTGAACGATCGCATGACCCATGACCCTTATCTGGGGGATGCGCTGCATGAGATCATCTCTGCTGTGACCTCTGTGCAATCGACCGCTGCCATCCTGAACGATGATGATGCGCTTGCCCCGGAATGGCAGGACCGGTTCCACCAGAACATTCTGGATGATTCGGGGCGTCTTGCCGAAGGCGCGGTGGCATTGGTCAATTATATCGACAGCGCCAAAACCGGCGAGACCGGCATCGCGGCCCCACAAGAAGAGGTCGAGGCATGGTTGGCGCGGCAAGAGTTCCACCTGGATATCGCCGAGCGCCCGTCGCTGGACGGGGCAGAGGCGTATCTGGCGACGCAGGTCGAACTGGCCTCTGGCGCGGCGCGGCAACTAGCGGCGACATGGTTGGCGCAGATGTATGCCGATGCACAGGCCATTCCGCTAAGGGCATTGCGCGACGGGCTGGCCGAGCATGGCATGGCCCCCGATGTGCTGGCCGCGCATTTTGCGTGCGGTCTGGATGTCGTGCTGCGGCGGTTGGCCCATCTGCCCCCAGCGTTCCGGACGGAACTTGGGCTGCCAGTTGCCGGGCTGGCGATTTGCGACATGTCGGGCACGCTGTTGTTTCGCCGCCCCGTAGAGGGGTTTCCCTTTCCGCGCTTTGGCGGCGGGTGCCCGCTCTGGCCGCTTTATCAGGCCTTGCGCCAGCCGCACATGCCGCTACGCACCAAGCTTGTGACGGCGGGGCGCATGGGGCGACGGTTTACCGCCTATGCCATGGCTGCTGTCACGGGCCCGGCCCGTCTGGATGCGCCCCCGGTGCTGCGCGCGACCATGTTGCTGTTACCCGAAGAGGGGCAGGGCCCCGACAGCGCGGCGATTGCCGTCGGGGCCAGTTGCCGGACTTGCCCGCAACTCGATTGCGCCGCGCGACGCGAGCCGTCGATACTGGTCGCAGGCGGCTAGCGCGATGCTTGGGTCACATGCGGCTTTGACAGACCTGTCATAATGCTGAATAAAGTATCAGCGCCGCGTCGGGAGGAGCGGTGACGCTGGCGCGGACAATGGCCGCGTGCGCAGGGCGCACGCGGCAACTGCCAAGTGTCGTCCAAGCGACTGGGCTTTGACCGGGAGGGGTGGCCTATGGTGCAAAAGCGTGTGCTGGTGATTGAAGACGAGCCGAATATTTCAGAGGCGATCCGCTTTATCCTTACCCGCAATGGCTGGCAGGTCGATGTAGAAGCCGACGGGTTCGCCGCCTTGGCGCGCCTGCGCTCCGCCCCGCCCGATGCGCTGATCCTTGATCTGATGCTGCCAGATATGGACGGGTTTGAAATACTGCGCAACCTGCGCGCCGAGGCACCGACCCGCGATTTGCCGGTCCTGATGCTGACGGCCAAGGGGCAGGTCGCCGACCGTGATCTGGCGGCCAAGCTGGGGGTAACGCGCTTTATGACCAAACCCTTCGCCAATGCCGAAGTGGTCTCTGCGCTGCATGACATGGTTGCGTCGTGAAACCGCCCGCAGCCCCTCCGTTTCTGGCGCGGGACAGCTACCGCCTGCGCCGCCTGATGGATGCGGCCCGGTTCCTGCCCGCCTTCGGCTTTGTGCTGATGCTCTTGCCGCTTATGCGTGAAGACCCGCAAACGGGGACAGCCTCTGCGGCGAGCGAGGGGGCATATCTATTCGCGGTCTGGTTGATGCTGATCCTCTCTACTGCGCCGATGTCGCGCGGATTGCGCAAAACATTCGAGCCGCCGAAAACCGTGCCGCCCAAATCTGCGCCGTCTGGCTCCGAACCGCCCGGCGCCAAGGATTAGCGCGCATGTCCTTCAACCTGCTTGTGCTGACCTGTCTTGGCTATGTGGCGCTGTTGTTTGCCGTGGCCTCCCTGGCAGAGCGCAGCGCAGAGGAAGGGCGCGCGGGCTGGCTGCGCTCACCGCTGGTCTACACGCTGTCGCTCTCGGTCTATTGCACGGCATGGACCTTCTATGGCGCGGTCGGCTATGCCGCGCGCTCGGGTCTGGAATTCATGACCATCTACCTTGGCCCGACGCTGGTTTTCGTGGGCTGGTGGGTGATCCTGCGCAAACTGGTGCGGATCGGCCGCGAGAACCGCGTCACCTCGATCGCGGATTTCATCTCGTCGCGCTATGGCAAATCGAACCTGCTGGGGGTGATCGTCACCCTGCTGTGCATCTCTGCGGGGACGCCCTACATAGCGCTGCAACTGCAATCCATCGCGCAATCCTTCACGGTGTTCGTGACCGACATGGACAGCGCCCCGGTTGCGGGCGACCGCACCCTGATCGCGCTTTGGGTAGCCATTGGACTTGCGTTTTTCACTATCGTCTTTGGCACCCGCAATCTGGACGCAAATGAGCAGCACCACGGCGTGGTGACAGCCATCGCGCTGGAAGCGGTGGTCAAACTTGTCGCGTTGCTGGCGGTGGGCATCTTTGTTGTCTGGGGCGTGGCTGGCGGCCCGGCGGATGTGATGGCACGGATTGACGCACAGGCGCTGCCCGAATGGCAAATTCAGCCGGGGCGCTGGACCGGGCTTATCCTGCTTTCGGCCATTGCGATCATTTGTCTGCCGCGCATGTTTCAGGTGCTTGTGGTCGAAAACGTGAATGACAAGCATCTGGCCACGGCAAGCTGGGCCTTTCCAACCTACCTGTTCGCGATCAGCCTGTTCGTGCTGCCCATCGCCACATTGGGCATGGAACTCATGCCAACTGGTAGCAACCCGGACATGTTCGTCATGACCCTGCCGCTGCATCTGGGGCGCGATGATCTGGCACTTCTGGCCTTTTTGGGCGGGTTTTCCGCGGCCACATCCATGGTGATCGTGGCCTCTCTGGCGCTGGCCACGATGGTGTCGAACCATATCGTCGTGCCCTTGTGGCTGCGCCTGCGCGCGGCGCAAGGACAAGACACGGGCGATATGCGGCTTCTGGTGCTGAATGTGCGGCGGCTGTCCATCAGCATCGTACTGGGGTTGGGCTACCTCTATTACATCATGTCGGGCGGGTCAGAGGCGCTGGCGGCAATCGGCCTCATCGCCTTTGTCGGGGTTGCGCAAATCCTTCCTGCGCTGCTGGGCGCGTTGTTCTGGCGCGGCGCCAGCCGGACAGGGGCGGCGCTGGGCCTGTCGGCAGGCGCCGCGCTATGGGCCTATACGCTGCTATTGCCCAGTTTTGGCGCAGGTGTGATCCTGCCGGCCTCTGTCATGACCGATGGGCTGTTGGGCCTGCCATGGTTGCGCCCCTACAGCCTGTTCGGGTTGACCACGCTGGACCCGTTGCTGCATGCGCTGTTCTGGTCGCTTCTGGTCAATGTGCTGACGTTTTGCATCGGGTCCTTCCTCAGCTTTCCCAGTCCGATTGAGCGGGTGCAAGGCGCACTGTTTGTGAACATCTACGAGCGCCCCGGCCCGGCGCGCAGTTGGTCGCGGCCCATGGCGCAAGCCGAAGATCTGCTGCCCATGGCGCAGCGCATTATCGGGGCGAAACCTGCGCAAGGGTTTTTTCAGGAGCAAGCTGGCAGGCAAGGCAAGGCGGGGTTCCTGCCCGACATAACACCCGAATTCCTAGAGGCGCTGGAGCTTAAACTCGCCGGGTCCGTGGGCGCGGCAACCGCGCATGCCATGATTGCACAATCTGCGGGCACGGCGGTCGTGTCGGTCGAAGACCTGATGGCGGTTGCGTCGGAAACCGCGCAGATCATGGAATATTCCAGCCAACTCGAGGCACAATCCGAAGAACTGTCGCGCACCGCCCGCAAGCTGCGCGAGGCCAATGACAAGCTGCGCAAATTGTCGGTACAGAAAGACGCCTTCCTGTCGCAGATCAGCCATGAATTGCGCACGCCCATGACCTCGATCCGCGCGTTTTCCGAGATTATGATGGATGCGGACAGCCTGTCGCCCGAAGAGCAAGCGCATTTTGCCCAAGTCATCCATGACGAATCCATCCGGCTGACCCGGCTGCTGGATGATCTGTTGGATCTGTCTGTTCTGGAACACGGGCAAGTGCAGCTGGATATCGGCCCCGCCAATTTGCGCAAATTGATTGATCAGGCGGTGACATCGTCCAAATCGGTGCAGGCGGATCGACACTTCCGCATCCTGCGGTCCAGTGACGAGGAAGAGGTGATGCTCACCACAGATGCCGGGCGGCTGACGCAGGTATTCATCAATATCCTGTCGAATGCGCGTAAATATTGCACCAGCGATGCCCCGGAGATGTATATTCAGGTGCGACAGGCGCAGGACATGGTGGAAATTGATTTCACCGATAACGGCGCCGGTATTCCGACCGAAAGCCAGTCGCTTATCTTCGAGAAATTCGCCCGCCTGACGGATTCGATGCATGCAGGCGGCGCGGGGCTTGGCCTGGCGATCTGCCGCGAGATCATGCAAAATCTGGGCGGCGACATTATCTATGTGCCGGGGCAGGGGGGCGCTTCGTTTCGCGTCAGCTTCCCGCGTGTGCTGGCCGCCCGCGCCCCGCGTCGCGAGGCGGCAGAATAGGCAGCCGCAACCTTTACCCCAGCATCCGCCCGACCATCTCGCCCATATCGCGGCTAAGCGCGGGATGTTCCAGAACCCGGGTCAATTCGGCACGCATCAGCCCCTGGCGTGTCTCGTCATAGCGCGCCCATGTCTCGAACACGGTCGAGATGCGGGCGGCGGCCTGCGGGTTAGCCCCGTCCAGCCGAATTAGCCAGTCTGCCACCAGCGCGTATCCTGCGCCGTCCTTGCGGTGGAACCCCGCCGGATGCGCGCCCAGAACCCCGATGACCGAACGAAAGCGGTTGGGGTTGGTCCAGTCGAATGCCGGGTGGCGGGTCAGCTCTGCGGCGATCTCTGGCGCGTGCGCGGGATTGGCGAACATCACTTGGGCGGCGAACCACTTGTCCATCACCAGCCGGTCATCCTGCCATTGCCGGTGGAATTGTGCGCCTTCTTCGGCACCGTCGCCGGATGCCAGAAGCGCGGTCCATGCGCCGAATTGCTCGGTCATATTGTCGGCCTGTGCAAAGATCGTGCGGGCTTTGGCGCCGCCATCGGCATGGGCCAGCAAAGCTGCCGCCGCCAGACGCAGCGCGCGGCGACCGGCATCGCGCGCATCGGGGCTATAGGGGCCGGGCGTGGCCATGGCGTCGATCACTGCCGACAGATCGCCCGCCATCGCGTCGGCCAAGATATGAAGCGCGCGTTTGCGCGCGGCATGGATGGCATCTGGATCGGGCGTATGGCCCGCCGCGTGCAGGCTTTGTGCCAGTTCATCCTCGCCCGGCAAGCGCAACACCAATGCGCGGAACGCGGGGTCAAGCGTGTCATCCGTCAGCGCAAGGCGCATGGCCTCTAGGTATTCCGGGCCGGGGCGCGCGCCCTCCAGCACCATCGCGTGCAGGATGTCGCTGGCAAGGTTGCGCCCCGCTTCGAACCGCGCGAACGCGTCAGTGTCATGGCCCAGAAGCGTGGCACGCTCATGGCTTGATTGCGCATGCTCCAGCACCACTGGCGCCGAAAATCCGCGCAGCGCCGACACCACGGGACGCGCAGGCAGATCGGCAAAGGTGAACACCTGTTCGGGGCTGTCGAGTTCCAGCACCTGGGTCGGCAACAACTCCGCCCCATCCGGCCCGACCAACCCGATTGCCACGGGAACGAGCAGCGGCTCTTTCAGCGGTTGGCCCGGCGTGGGTGAGGTGTGCTGGCGCAGCGTCAGCGTCAATGTTTGGTCTGCCCAGTCCTCGACCAGCGTGACCTGTGGCGTGCCGGCCTGTTCATACCACCGCTTGAACTGCGACAGGTCGCGCCCGGCCGCTTCGGCAAAGACCGCGATCCAATCCTCGATTGTGCAGGCCTGCCCGTCATGGCGCGCGAAATACAGGTCCAATGCCGCAGCGTAGCGGTCCTCACCCACCAGAAGGCGCAGCATTCGGATCAGCTCCGCACCTTTTTCATACACGGTGGCAGTGTAGAAATTGTTAATCTCGACATAGCTTTCGGGGCGAACAGGGTGGGCGAGCGGCCCGGCATCCTCGCGGAACTGGCGGGCGCGCAGGGTCAGAACATCCTCGATCCGTTTCACCGCATGGCTGCGCATGTCGCCCATGAATTGCTGATCGCGAAACACGGTCAGCCCTTCTTTCAGCGAGAGTTGGAACCAGTCGCGGCAGGTAATCCGGTTGCCGGTCCAGTTGTGGAAATACTCATGCGCGATAATTCGTTCGATGGCCGCGAAATCACTATCGGTTGCTGTCGCACTCGAGGCCAGAACGTAGCGAGAGTTGAAAATGTTCAAGCCTTTATTCTCCATCGCGCCCATATTGAAATCATCCACGGCCACGATGTTGAAAATGTCCAAGTCATAGGCGCGACTGTAAACCTGCTCGTCCCACAGCATCGACCGTTTCAACGCGTCCATTGCATAGGCGGTCTTGCCCTCATCGCCCTTGCGCACCCAGATATTGAGCGCGACCTCGCGCCCGTCCATCGTGGTAAAGCGGTCCTTTGTGGCGACCAGATCGCCCGCGACCAGTGCGAACAGGTAGCTGGGTTTGGGGTGCGGATCGTTCCATTCGGCCCACCCTTTGCCCGCGCCCGCCGGATTGCCGTTGGACAGCAATACAGGCAGGTCGCTTTCAATGCGCACCCGGAACGGGGCCATGACATCGGGGCGGTCGGGGTAGAAGGTAATCTTGCGAAAGCCTTCGGCCTCGCATTGAGTGCAATACATGCCGTTCGACATATAAAGCCCGTCCAGCGCGGTGTTGCTTTCGGGCGCGATCTCGACCTCGGCCTGCCATGTGAAGGGGCCATCCGGCAGGTCGGCGGCATCCAGCGTCAGTCCGGTCGCATCCGGCGTCACGTCCTGGGCGACACCGTCTATGCTGACCGAGATCAGCCGCAAGTCCTCGCCATCCAGCCGCAAGGGCTGGCCGGGCATTGCCGCCGGGTTGGGCGCAAAGCGGATCCGGCTTATGACGCGCGTGGTGCGTGGCGCAAGCCTGAAGGTCAGATCGACCTGTTCGACCAGAAAGGCGGGCGGCTGATAATCGGCAAGGTAGATCGGCTGGGCGGTGTCGCGCATCATATCCTCCGGGAGTTTCGCCCTAGGGGTAGTGCAGTTGCAGCATAGGTGCAATCAGCACTGCCCGCCGAAGACCTGCACCCAATGCGGCCCCTGCGCGCGGCCCAGCCCCACATGCGTCAGCCCCGCATCGAGAAGGTTCGCGCGGTGGCCGGGGGAGCGCAGCCATATCGCCATGACGGTCGGAATATCCTGCTGACCGCGCGCAATATTCTCGGCCAGTTGGCAAAAGCCCATCAGGCCCGCGCGGGTCGCGCGGTCGAACAGGCCGCTGCCATCGGGGGCGGTATGGTCGAAATAACCGCGAGTGGCCATGTCGCACGCATGGTCCCGTGCCATCCGCGACAGCCCCGCATCCAGGGCCACAGGCGCAAGCCCGGCATCGGCGCGTGCCGCGTTGATGCTTGCCAGATGCACCTCAGCCTCTGGCATGGTGACGGGCGTGCAGGCCTGAACGGGGCCACACAGCACAGCAAAAACAAGAGCAACAATCCGCATCCCCCTTTATAGCAGCCAGCGCCGGAACGCGCAGTCACATTCTAGCGTGCGTGAGTGAACATATAGTGAACAAATTGCTTGACGCCCCGAACAGGAGCGATACATCCGGCGAAATGAGCGCGCCTGTCCTTCTTTGGTACAAACGTGACCTGCGGGTCACCGATCACCCTGCGCTGGCTATAGCGGGGCCGCATGTTCTGCCGGTTTATATTATAGAGCCTGATTATTGGGCCTTGTCGGATACATCGGCGCGGCAGTGGGCCTTTACCGCCGAAGCGCTGCACAGCCTGCGGGCGGAACTGGCGGAGTTGGGGCAACCGTTAATCATTCGCAAGGGCGAGGCGATTGCGGAGCTGTCGCGTCTGTGCCGCCGTTTCAAGATAAAACGCATGGTCAGCCATGAGGAAACCGGCAACGCTTGGACTTATGCGCGCGACCGCCGTGTGGGCGCATGGGCGCGCGCGCAGGGGATAGACTGGCAGGAAGTGCCGCAATGCGCCGTCGTGCGACGGCTGGCCAGCCGGGACGGGTGGCAGGGCGCGCGCAATCGCTTTATCCGGCAAGGCAGGGCCGAAACGCCGGAGGCTTTGGAACCTGTCTGCACCACCGATCTGCCCGACCGCCTGCCAGATGCGCGCGGCTTGGGGATGGCTTCAGACCCCTGTGCGCACCGCCAAAACGGCAGCCACCGCGCCGCGCGCGCCACGCTCGACAGTTTTCTTGCGACGCGGGCCGAGGGCTACCGCGCAAAGATGTCGTCGCCCTTGACCGGCGAGCGGGCCTGCTCTCGTCTGTCGCCCTATCTGGCGCTGGGCGTGCTGTCGGTGCGCGAGGTCGAACTGGCACGACAGGCGGCACCCGTGGACCGGGCCGGTTGGAAAGCGTCGATGACAAGTTTTGCCAAGCGGTTGGCGTGGCGCGATCACTTCATCCAGAAGCTGGAAGATGAACCCGCGCTGGAGCAACGCTGTCTGCACCCGGCCCATGAGGGGCTGCGCGACACCGACTCGGCGCGGTTGACCGCTTGGGCCAGCGGCCAGACCGGCGTGCCTTTTGTCGATGCGTGCATGCGCTATCTGACCGCCACGGGCTGGTTGAATTTCCGCATGCGGGCGATGCTGATGAGTTTTGCCAGCTATCACCTATGGCTTGATTGGCGCGATACCGGCGCGGTGCTGGCGCGGCGCTTTACCGATTACGAGCCGGGTATTCACTGGAGCCAGTGCCAGATGCAATCGGGCACGACGGGCATAAACACGTTGCGCATCTACAACCCCGTGAAGCAGGGGCATGATCAAGACCCGGAAGGGCGGTTCATCCGCGCTTGGGTGCCCGAACTGGCGCAGATTGCGCCGGCGCATCTGCATGAGCCTTGGACCGCGCCCAATGCCGGCGCGGTCTTGGGCACGCGCTACCCAGAGCCGTTGGTCGATCTGGCCCAAGCCGCGCGGCGGGCGCGCGATGTGATGTGGGGGCTGCGTAAGGATGCCGGGTTTGGTGACGCCGCCCGCGAGATCGCGGTCAAGCATGCGTCGCGGGCGCGCGGGACCGACCGTAGCAGCGCTGGCGCAAAGCGTGCGGCAACACGCAAACGCCCCAGCAAAAAAGGGTCGGACCCTGCGCAGCTTAGTTTTGATCTTTAGGGCCGCAGATAGGCATAGCCCTCATATTGCAGTTCCATCAGCCGCACGGCGCCGGATGGCACGGTCGTGGCCTCTGGCAGCAGTGGAACATCGGATTGCATGCGTTGCTGCATGGCTTGGACCGTGTTCAGACAGGCCGAAAAGCTGAGGTTTTCATGCAGCAGCCCCATTTCGGAAATCCGCGCACTGACCGGCGACGTGTCGGCGCGCAGCATGTGCAGACCGGGACCATAGGTGACGATCTCGACCGTGATCTCTTCGCCAAGCCCTTCATAGTGCTTGATAATATTGGCCGCATTGTTCAGCGCCATGTTCATGGTGCTGACGTTTTCTTCGTCCACATGGATGGCGACTTTTGCGCCCTCTGCCAGTGCTGCCAGAGGGGCAAGCGCGATAAGGCCCGCCACAAGGCCGGATTTTATGATGTTTCGCATGGTTTTCCTCCCAGAAAGCGAGCCACTTTCTTGCGCCTCGCAGCACAAGCATGCGCGGCAAGCTGCCACAGCGCAAGAAGAACATTCGAATATTCGTATGGGTTGCGCTTTGACCGGGGTTCGTATGAGGCTAGTTTTTGTTTGCACCCAAGGAGTGCAGGATGGCGCGGCATTTGAAAAAGGGCGATTTGCCCAGCAAGACCTGTGCGACCTGCGGACGCCCTTTTGCGTGGCGCAAGAAATGGGCAAAGGTCTGGGACGAGGTGCGATATTGCTCGGACAAGTGCCGCGCGGCCCGCAAGGGTCAGGGTTCAGGCCCCGCGTGCCTTGCGGTAAAGTGATGGCGCTGTCCCGGTATGGGCCGAAAACGCGCGCGAAAAATAGCCGGGTGTCGAGAACCCAAGATTGCGCGCGATGTCCTGCACGGGCACATCGGTTTCGCTGAGCAGGCGCCGCGCCTCGTACAGGCGGCGTTCCTGCACCAGTTGCAGTGCGGTGCGCCCGCAACTCGCCCGGCAGGCCCGTGTCAGATGGGTAGGTGTCACCCCAAGCGCCTGTGCATAGTCGCCGACATTCAACGCAGAGCCGAAACTGCGTTCCAGCAGGGTCGAATAGCGTGCCGTCAGCCGTTCGTTCGCATTGGTCGAGGACAGGCCGCGGGGGCTGTCATCGCCCGCACTGCTGCGCTGACGCTCCAGCCAGATCGCCAACAGCCCGATCTGATGACGTGCGGCGCGTTCTGCGAAGTCTTTTGCACCCTCCAGTTCGCGCTGGATCGCATCCATGATCTGCGCAACCTCTGCATGTTGCGACCCGTCGCGAAGGCGCAGGTGCAGCGGCGTTTCGGGCAGATCAAGGCCGGTCGGATCACCCATATGCAGTGCAACACCCTGCGTGCGGGTCATGGCCTGAAAGCCATACATTGTTCCGGGGGGGATGTAGATCGCGTTATGCGGGTGAACCCCGCGAGTGCTACCGCCGAGCGTGATGCGGCCTTGGCCTGCTGTGAACCAGAAAAACACCGGCTCGCGCAGAGCGCGCAGTGTTTCAAGCTGCCATTTCGGGGCGGCGGCCAGTTTCGAGATTGGAACAATGCGCAGGCGTTTTGGTTGGTCTGGTATGCGAGTCATCTGGCCTCTGTCCCCCCGGATCTGGGCAAGATTAGGACAGTGGCAGGGCAGGGGAAGACCATATCCTCACGCAACCGTGAGTCGTGGGCGCCTTTATGGCGATGCGTTGCAATTCGGTGACTCTGGCAGTCGCCGCTACAGCAGCCGTTCCCAGCCTGACATACGCGCCCGAAACCAAGTGCGCTGGCGCTTTGCATATTGGCGCGTGGCAAGTGTTGCGGCGTTGGTGGCCTCTGACAACGAGATATGGCCTTGAAGATGCGCAATCAGTTCCGGTGCGCCGATCGCCTTGGCCCATGGCGCACGCGGGGCCCAGTGGGGCAACACGGCGCGTGCTTCGTCCAAAGCGCCTTGTGCGATCATCTGCTCGAAGCGCGAGGCGATTCGCGAAGCGGACCATTCGGGCGTTGGCAGCATAAGATATGCCGTCGCGTGCTCCAGTGGCAGCAAGGGTGGTGGCGTGGCGTCCTGCCATGCGGCAAGCCCCTGTCCCGTGGCGCGCTGCACCTCCCACGCGCGCTGCACGCGGGCGGGGTTTTGCATGTCGATCCGCGCGCGAGTGTCAGGGTCCAGCCCGCCCAGCAGCGGCGCAATGCCGTCGCCTGCGACCAATGCATCGGCCTCGGCCCGCACATCTGCGGGTGTGGGTGGAATTTCTGCAAGTCCTTCGGTCAGGGCGCGAAAGTAAAGGCCGGTGCCGCCCACGACCACGGCATTGGGGTGGTCCGCCAGAATACTGCGCATGGCGCGCAGCCAGTGGCCAACCGACCACTCCGCTCCCGCGCCAACGGTGCCGTATAAAAAGTGCGGCGCTGCCGCGCAGTCCTGCGCATCGGGGCGCGCGGTCAAAATCCTCCACATATCATAGACTTGCAGCGCATCGGCATTGACCACGGCACGGCCCTGCCTGCGTGCAAGTTCCAACGCCAAGCCGGATTTGCCGCTTGCGGTAGGGCCAGCCAACAGCACCGGGCTATCTGGTTGTGGCGGATCGCCAAGCAAACGTGACAGCGCATCGGCAATTTCGGGCATGACCTTCGCTTTCACGTTGAACCTTGTGCCGTTTTCCGACATTTTTGCGCCGGATGAAAGCGCCTGCGGCAAGGATGACGCCGCGCGCCCATGGAAGGAAGCCCGATGACCGATCCCGCCGACCGCCCGCACTACAAGCGCGTCATGCTTAAAGTATCGGGCGAGGCGTTGATGGGCGATCAGGGCTACGGGCTGCACCCGCCCACCGTGGCGCGCATCGCTGAAGAGGTGAAATCGGTTCACGAGATGGGCGTCGAGGTCTGCATGGTCATCGGCGGTGGCAACATCTTTCGCGGGCTGCAAGGGTCCGCGCAGGGGATGGAGCGCACGACAGCCGACTATATGGGAATGCTGGCGACGGTCATGAACGCGCTGGCCATGCAGGCGGCGCTGGAAACGGTGGGCGTGTTCACCCGCGTTGTCAGCGCCATTCCGATGGACCAGATCTGCGAACCTTATATTCGCCGTCGCGCCGTGCGCCATTTGGAAAAGAAGCGCGTTTGTATCTTCACCGCCGGCACCGGGAACCCGTATTTCACCACCGATACGGCTGCTGCCTTGCGCGCCTCTGAGATGGCCTGTGACGCGATTTTCATGGGTAAGAACGGGGTCGACGGGGTGTATGACAAAGACCCACGCCAGAATGCGGACGCCAAACGCTATGACAAGATCAGCTATGACGAAGCACTGTCGCGCAATCTGAAAGTGATGGATACCAGCGCACTCGCGCTGGCGCGCGACAACAACCTGCCGATTATCGTGTTCGGGCTGGACCAGCCGGGCGGGTTCCGCAGCATTCTGGCGGGCGAGGGTCCGCATACAATCGTAGAACGCTAGCGCGCGGGCTACCACTGCGGGCTACTTTTCGGTATCAAGGGGCGTGGCGGCACTATGCCGCGCCCGAGCAAGGGGACAAAACAGGCATGTCTGACGAAATTGAGATTGATCTGGACGATCTGAAACGCCGCATGGACGGGGCCATGGGCGCGCTGAAAACCGAATTTGCGTCATTGCGCACGGGGCGCGGGTCAGCCTCTATGCTGGACCCGATCATGGTCGAGGCATATGGCCAGAACACCCCGATTAACCAGGTTGGCACCGTGAACGTGCCAGAACCGCGCATGGTGACGATCAATGTCTGGGACAAGTCCTTGGTCGGTAAGGTTGAAAAGGCCATCCGCGAATCCGGTCTTGGGATAAACCCGCAGTTGAACGGCACCATCATCATGCTGCCGATCCCGGAACTGAACGAGGAACGCCGCCGCGAGTTGAGCAAGGTTGCCGCACAATACGCCGAACATGCCCGCGTTGCCGTGCGCAACATCCGCCGCGACGGGATGGACCAGTTGAAAAAGGCCAAGGCGGCAGGCATGTCAGAGGACGAGCAAAAGCTCTGGTCCGAGGAAATACAGGATTTGACCAACACCTATATTGGCAAGGTCGATGCGGCACTTGATAACAAGCAAGAAGAGATCATGCAGGTTTAGGCCCGCACAAGTCTTCAGGCGACAGGCGTTTTTAGTATGACATTTGACCAGCGCAACGATGACGACCAAGACCCGGCCTTGCAGAACCATCTGCATGTCGCGATCATAATGGATGGCAACGGGCGCTGGGCCAAAAACCGGGGGTGGCCACGGCTCGTCGGCCACCGCAAAGGGGCCGAGCGGGTTCGCGAACTGGTCGATTCCTGCCCCGAAATCGGTGTCCGGTATCTGACGCTCTATGCATTCTCGACCGAGAATTGGAAACGTTCGACCGAGGAAGTGCTTGGACTGATGTCGCTCTTCGGGCGCTACATAAAGCGCGAGGCCGGACGCATGAACCGCGAAGGCGTTCGGATGCGCATTATCGGTGATCGCAAGCGGTTGGACCCGAAACTGCAAGCTCTGTTCGACTGGATAGAGCAAGACACGGCAAAGAATGACCGGGTGCACCTGACCGTGGCCATCAATTACGGCGGCCGCGACGAGATTGCGCGCGCTGTCCGCGCCGCTGCGCGCGACGTGGCGGCGGGTAAGCTGGATCCGGCGACGATCAGCGATACGCATTTCGCGTCATATCTGGACACCTCGGATCTGCCCGATCCCGATCTTGTTGTGCGCACCTCGGGTGAAACGCGGGTGTCAAACTATCTGCTGTGGCAGGCCGCCTATTCCGAATACGTATTTACGCCAGTCCTGTGGCCCGATTTCACGCCGCAGACCATGGCCGATATTCTGCACGAATACGGGCTGCGCGAACGCCGCTTCGGCGGGGTCAAATAGCGTGGCCGAATTCTCTGACCTGCGCGCGCGGGCCTTGTCCGGCGCGGCCATGGCGGGGCTTGGCGCGGGGGCGATCTGGCTGGGTGGCCCGGTCTTTAGGGTATTGGTCTGCGTGCTATCGGGGCTGATGGTGTGGGAGCTGTCGCGCATGCTCGACCCCGACGCGGCCTTCGGCAAGGCCGAGGCAGCGGGCTTCACCGCCGCCGTTGTGCTGATCGTGTTTATTTGGCGCTTTGACGGTATGGTGCTGCTGTCGCTGACGGCGCTTGTCGCGGTTCTGCTGGCATGGCGTTTCCCAAAGGATCGTAGTGTGGCCGGGGCCTATCTGGGGCTGATCCTGCTGGCAGGGCTGGGCCTGATCGCGCTGCGCGGTGATTTCGGCGCGCTTTGGGTGCTCTGGCTGGTTGCACTGGTGGTTGGGTCCGATGTCGCGGGGTATTTCGCCGGGCGCATCTTTGGCGGGCCAAAGCTGTGGCCGCGCGTCAGCCCCAAGAAAACATGGTCCGGCACGGTCGCGGGCTGGGCGGTCGCTGTCGCGGTTGCGCTGCTCTTCATGCCGCTTTTGGCGGCGGGGCCGGGGCTGATTGTGGCGTCGGTTCTGATCGCCATGGCGGGGCAGGCCGGCGACATCGCGCAAAGCGCGATCAAGCGGCACGCGGGCGTCAAGGACAGTTCCAACCTGATCCCCGGGCACGGCGGCGTCATGGACCGCTTCGACGCACTGGTCGCGGCTGCGTTGGTCGAACTTGTCCTCGCGCAGACCGGCTTTCTGGGGGGCTGATCGCATGCGGGTGTCTGTGTTCGGCGCGACAGGGTCCATCGGGGAAAGCACCTTTGACCTGCTGCGCGCGCGGCCCGATATTCAGGTCGTGGCCCTGACCGGCGGTCGCAACGTGGCGCGTTTGGCGGAGCAGGCGCGCGAATCGCGGGCAGAATTGGCGGTAACAGCCTATGACGACTGCCTGGAGCCTCTGCGCGCGGCGCTGGCTGGTAGTGGCACAGAGGTCGCGGCGGGCACGCAGGCGCTTATAGAAGCGGCAAGCCGCCCTGCCGATTGGGTCATGTCCGCCATAGTCGGCGCAGCAGGGTTGGAGCCGGGGTTCCGGGCACTCGCCCAAGGCGCGACGCTGGCGTTGGCCAACAAGGAATCGCTTGTCACCGCAGGCCCGCTGTTGATGGCAGAGGCCGCCCGCCACGGCGCGCGCATCCTGCCGGTGGATTCCGAGCATTCCGCCGTGTTTCAGGCGCTGGTGGGCGAGGATATGGCGGCGGTCGAGCGTGTTATCATCACCGCATCGGGCGGGCCTTTCCGCACATGGAACAAGGCGCAGCTAGAAGATGCGACACTTGCGCAGGCGCAGACACACCCGAATTGGTCCATGGGCCAGCGCATTACCATCGACAGCGCAACGCTGTTCAACAAGGCGCTGGAACTGATTGAAACGCGGGAATATTTCGGCATCGCGCCCGATCAGATCGAAGTGTTGGTGCATCCGCAATCCATCATCCATGCAATGGTCGGGTTCCGTGACGGCGCGCTTATGGCGCATCTTGGTCCGCCCGACATGCGCCACGCCATCGGCTACGCGCTCAACTGGCCCGAGCGGTCGGAATTGCCCGTCGCGCGGCTGGACCTTGCTGCCATGGGCCAGTTGACCTTCGAGGCACCGGACCCCGACCGCTTCCCCGCGCTGCGCTTGGCGCGGCAGGTCATGGACCTGCACGGCCATGCCGGGGCGGTGTTCAATGCTGCCAAAGAGGTGGCGCTTGATGAGTTTATCGCCGGGCGTCTGAGGTTCTTGCAGATGGCAGCGCTGGTCGACCGCACGATTGACACGCTTTTGACCGATTCTCGCCTGACTGCGCCAGTATGCACGCTTGAAACCGTGCAACAGATGGACCACTTGGCTAGAGAGACCGCGCGCCGGATCGCCGCGGACCTGACCTAGCATACCCGATTGAAGGACAGCATTTTGGACGCTCTTGGCCTCTTGCCCGATTTCGGCAATTTCTTTGCAACCATCGCGGCCTTTGTCGTGGTCCTGTCCATCATCGTAGCGGTGCATGAATACGGCCACTACATTGTCGGGCGCTGGTCGGGTATCCATGCCGATGTGTTTTCAATAGGCTTCGGGCCGGTTCTGGCCCAACGCACGGACAAACGCGGCACGGTCTGGCAATTCGCGGCAATCCCTTTGGGCGGCTATGTGAAATTCGCAGGCGATTCCGGCGCAACATCTGGCAAGGATGATGGTGCAATGTCGGGGCTGAGTGCCGCTGAGCGCCGTCGCACCATGCATGGCGCACCGCTCTGGGCGCGCGCCGCAACCGTTGCGGCCGGCCCTGTGTTCAATTTTATATTTGCCTTCGTCGTCTTTGCAGGCCTGATCGTGTATGAGGGCATTGCCGTAGATGAACCCGTTGTGGGCGAGATTACCGAGCTGCCCGCAGCTCCATTCCAGTTGCAACAGGGCGACCGTATTCTGGCAGTCGGCGGCATTCAGACCGAAACTCTGTCGGATTTTCTGGGCAGCGCCCAAGACTTGCCAGCGCAAGCGGTGCTGGATTATACCGTGCTGCGCGACGGGCGCGAAATGCAGGTCACAGGTCCGCATCCCATGCCGCCGCTTGCGGGGTCGGTCGCGATGCAATCGGCTGCGCGCGATGCGCAGATGCAGCCGGGTGATGTGATCTTGTCAATAAACGGCGATCAGATCGCCACTTTCAACCAGTTGCGCGACAAGGTTGCCGCGTCAGAAGGTGCGCCGCTGGACCTGACAGTCTGGCGCGGGGGCGATGAACTGGCGCTGACGCTGGAACCGCGCAGCACCGACCTGCCACTGCCCGGAGGCGGGTTTGAAACCCGTTACCTGATTGGCCTGACATCCGGCGCGGTGTTCGAATACGGCACCCGCAGCCCCGGCGTGGTCGAAACCGTGACAATCGCGGCCGGGCAACTCTGGACCATCACCCGCACCTCTATCGAGGGGTTGTATTACATGATCGTCGGGCAGATCAGCACCTGTAATCTGTCCAGCCCCATCGGGATTGCCGAAGCCTCGGTCGCGAAAGCGTCGGATGGCTTGGTGGAATTCATCTGGTTTCTTGGCGTGATCTCTGTGGCGATCGGGTTCCTGAACCTGTTTCCCATACCGCCACTCGACGGCGGGCACCTGATGTTCCACGCCTACGAGGCCGTGGCCCGCCGTCCCGCGAACGATCAGGCCGTACGCGTGCTGATGACGCTGGGCATGGCACTTGTCCTGACCCTGTTCCTCTTTGCCCTGTTCAACGATCTGACCTGCTAGGCGAAGGCCGTTTCCTTGAAACGGCCACGCCCGCGCCACATTCCCGCCCCGATTGCCCGGCATACCGTCCGAAACGATGGAGGGGCGCATGGCTTATCTTGACGCAGAGTTCAATAATATCCGGCTGATCTGGTCGCGCATTGGCGACCGTGTGCTGGTGGCGCTTCTGGTCGCGATGGCCATGGGCCTTGCCAGCTTTGTCGCCATCCAGTTGGGGCACGGACCGATTCAAATAACCCCCTGACCGGCAAGAGCCTTATTTTTCAAGCGCATCCGGCCCATGCCGGGTGCGTTATGCTTTCGGTGTAGTGCAACATTCCATTGCAGCGCAGGCACCGACGGGCTGCAAGGCTCCGCGAAACGGGGTGATTGCTTTGACAACCCCCGCGTAAGCCGCTAGTCACGACTCCAAAATAATGCGGTAAAACGGGGCCCGAAATGCGCGGAATCTTTAGGATGCTGCCATCGCGCAAAGGGAGTGTGGCAAAGCGCCTGCGCTTCTTGACTGTGATGGTTTTATGTTTCTTTTCAGTAAGTTCTTTTGCCCTGCCAACCTCTGCCGAGGCGCAGAGCTACAATTTTTCGACCATAGATATTGATGGAAACGTCCGCGTAGACGATTCTACAATTCTGAGCGTCGCCAGAATCGGTACCGGGCAAACGGTAACCGCGGCCCAGATCAGCGCTGCCTATGGGAACCTGACGGCGTCGGGCCTGTTCGAGACAGTCGAGATGACGCCGCGTGGCAACCGTCTTGAGATCCGGGTAGAGGAATTTCCTGTCATCGGGGTCGTCAATTTCGAGGGCAACCGCCGTATCGATGACGAGATCCTGGCCGAGGCCGTGCAGGTGCAGGCTGGACGGGTGCTGTCGCCCACTCAAGTGGAAGCCGACGCCCGTGCCATTGCAGAAGTGTATGCGCAGCGCGGTCGCACTGCGGCAGAGGTCACGCCCCAGATCCTGCCGCGCGGCAATAACCGTGTCGACCTTGCCTTTGTGGTACGAGAAGGCGACGTGGTCGAGATCGAGCGCATTTCCTTTGTCGGCAACCGCGCGTTTTCCAACTACCGGCTGCGCAACGTGCTCAACACCAAGCAGGCCGGTATTCTGCGCCGCCTGATTCAACGTGACACATTCGTTGCAGAGCGCATCGCGCTCGACCGCCAATTGCTGTCGGATTTCTATCTGGCACGTGGCTATGTGGACTTCGAAATCCTGTCTGTTACGCCCGAGCTGGCGCGCGAGAGAGACCGGTTTTTCCTGACCTTCAACCTGCGCGAAGGCAACCAGTTCCGCTTTGGCGATATTTCGGTCGTGAGCGAGGTCGAGGGCATCGACTCCGCCGATTACGAGGCTGAAATCCGGGTGAATCCGGGCGATATTTTCGCACCGACAACGCTAGAGATGAACATCGCCCGCATCGAGCGTCTGGCAGAAAGCCGCGGGCTTCGGTTTATCCGCGCAGATCCGCGCTTCACCCGCAATAACCGCGACGGCACGATTGATGTCGAATTCGCCATCGTGCGCGGCGAGCGGGTGTTCGTGGAACGGATCGATATTCAGGGAAACACAACAACGCGCGACGATGTGATCCGGCGCCAATTCCGTGTTGCCGAAGGTGATCCGCTGAATCCGCGCAAGATCCGCGAAGCCGCAGAGCGTATTCGCGCGCTGGGCTATTTCGCCGAATCTTCGGTCGAGCCGCGTGCGGGCTCTGCACCGGACCAGGCCGTTGTCGATGTCGAGGTGGAAGAAACCACGACAGGGTCTTTGGGCTTCTCTGTTAGCTACGGCGCGGAGCAGGGGGTTGGCTTCGGCATTTCCTTTTCCGAGCGGAATTTCCTGGGGCGTGGCCAGCAGGTTGCTGCCAGTTTCAACACCGTGAAAGGGTCGCGCGATATCTCCGTATCTTTCACGGAACCTGCGCTGATGGGCCGTGATCTGTCCTACTCGTTCGACCTCGGTTACCGCGAGACCTCCAGCTTCAACGCCAATTTCGACACGCGAGAGGCGTTTATCAACAATTCGATCGGCTTTCCCGTCAGCGAGTATGGTCGCCTGACACTGCGTCAGGGGCTGTTGGCGGAGCGGTTGACGGGTTTGGAGGAGTTTGAAGCCGATGGTGTAACCCGCAGAGATTCTGTGCGCCTGATCGACGACCAAATCGGGGGCACGAGTATTACCGGCACCCTTGGCTACACCTATGCCTATGACACGCGGAACCGCGGTGTGGACCCGTCCAGAGGGTGGGTGTTCTCGCTGACGCAAGATATCGGCGTTGGGAACAACCAACGGCGCTTCCTGAAGTCTGAAGCGCGCGCCGGGTATGAAATGGCCGTGCTGAATGAGAATGTGACGCTGAAAGCCGACGGGCGTTTGGGTGTTCTACACATGGCCAGCGGTCGTTCGCGCTACCGCGACCGGTTCCAACTGGCCAGCGTCATGCGCGGTTTTGCTGCCGGCGACTCCGGTCCGCGGGATTTTGCGTCCGCCGCAGATGACGTGCTGGGCGGGACGCGCTACGCCGTGGTATCGCTGGAAGCGCAATTCCCGCTGGGTCTGCCCGAGGAATACGGGCTGAGCGGCGGTGTCTTTGCCGATGTCGGGTCTGTCTGGGGGGTCGATGGTATTGATGGACGTCCCCCAACCGCCATCAACACATCGGACGGCACCAGCGACTCGGCCGACCTACACCTGCGCGCCACCCTCGGCGTATCGCTGTTCTGGGACAGCCCGCTTGGGCCATTGCGCTTCGACCTGTCGCGTCCGTTGAAGAAGCAGCCTTACGACGAATCGCAGAACTTCGACTTCTCGATCGTCTCTACCTTCTAAAGATGATCCGGGGGCGGGCCATCGTGTTCGGTGCGGTCGCAGGGCTCTGTCTTGCGACCGCTGCCATTGCGCAGCAAGGTGGCGGCTTTTCCCTTGGGCAGAGTGTTGAACGGGCAATCGGGGCTGATCTGGTCCTGCGCAGCGTTGACGAGGAACGATTGTTCCGTGACTCCGAATTCGGCCAGCGGGTGCAGGCGGATATCGATGCCGCGTCGCGCGCGCTTGAAGCAGAGAATGCGCGTCTTTTGTCGGAGTTGACCGCGCGTGAGGAAGAACTGACCGGGCTGCGCGACAGCCTGCCGCCCGATGAGTTCCGCGCCCAGGCCGACGCTTTCGACCAGCGCGCCGAAAGGATCCGTCAGGATCAGGCGCAAAAGCTCTCGCGGTTCGCGCAATTCGAGGAGTCCGAGCGCCGCCGGTTTTTCGCCCGTTCCGGCGTGATATTGCAACAGGTGCTGGAAGATGAGGGTGCGCAAATCCTGATCGCGGCGCGTGCGGTAATTATCGGTGTGCCGGAAATGGATATGACCGGGGCCGCCATCGCCGCGATTGACGCAGAGATCGGTGATGGCGGTGCGCCGCCTTTCCCGCTGACGCTGCCCTGAGCGACGCTTGCCAGTTGCGCCTTGCCTTGCTAATCGCAGTCAGGCGCGGCCTTCGCGGGGTCGGGCCACTGCCGTTTCAAAAGGATGACCATGTCTGACATCGCCCCCAACCCCGCCACAGAGGCCGATCTGGCCACGATCATGAAGATCATTCCGCACCGCTACCCGTTTCTGCTGGTCGACAAGGTCCGGGATGTGGTGGCGCGTGAAAGCGCCGTGGGCATCAAGAACGTCACCTTCAACGAGCCGCATTTTCAGGGCCATTTTCCCGGTGCGCCCATCATGCCCGGCGTGACCATCGTGGAAGCGATGGCGCAGACCGCCGCCGTGTTGGTGGGGATGACCATCGGTTATGGTGAGAAGGCCCCGCTGGTGTATTTCATGTCCATCGACAAGGCCAAGTTCCGTCGCAAGGTGGTGCCCGGCGATGTGCTGGAACTGCATGTGAAAGTGCTGCGCGGGTCCACCAAGATCTGGAAATTCGAAGGCACTGCCATGGTCGAAGGCCAAGTTGCCGCGCAGGCCGAATTCGCCGCGATGATAGACGCGTCGGCGACGGCATAAGGGCGAACCCATGTCAGCAATAGACTCCAGCGCGCAAATCCACCCCATGGCGGTGGTGGAAGAGGGTGCGGAAATTGGTGCAGGGTGCATCATCGGCCCCTTCGCCATCATCGGGCCAGAGGTCAGTTTGGGCGCGAATGTCACGGTTAAACCCCACGCACTTGTCACTGGCTGGACCGCCATTGGTGAGGGGTGCACGATTTTCTCGTTCGCGTCTGTGGGTGAGGTGCCGCAAGACCTGAAATATGCGGGGGAGCGGACGCGACTGATTGTCGGGCGCAACTGCCGCATTCGGGAAAACGCGACATTGCACATTGGCACCGAACAGGGCGGAGGTGTGACCCGCGTGGGCGATGGTTGCCTTGTGATGGCCGGTGCGCATGTCGGCCACGACGCGCAGGTCGGCAATAATGTGATATTGGCGAACTATGCCGGTGTCGCCGGACATGTTGTGATAGAGGACAACGTCATTGTCGGCGCGCTGTCGGGCATCCATCAATTCGTGCGCGTGGGTGAGGGCGCGATCATCGGTGGTGTCAGCCGTGTCACGCATGATGTGATGCCGTTCGGCATGGTCGCCAGCACCGATGGCACACTGAACGGTCTGAACCTGATTGGTCTGAAGCGGCGCGGCATGTCGCGCGAGGATATTGCCGCTTTGCGTGATGCCTATCGCACCCTTGCCCAAAGCGATGCGCCTTTGGTGGACACCGCGCGCGGCTTGGCAGAAAAGACCGACTCTGACGCGGTGCGCAAACTGGCGGCGTTTTTCACCGAAACGTCGGGCCGCAATTTCCTGCGTCCGCAATGACCCGCACGGCGCTGATTGCAGGTCGGGGCGATCTGCCCGAACGTGTCGCAGCGCGGCTGTCGCTAGAGGGCGCGCCCCCTGTGCTGGCAGAGCTGGAGGGGTTTGAAAGCCTGTCACTTGCGCGCGACGGTGTAGTGCGTTTCCGGCTGGAGCGTTTGGTGCCCTTCCTTGACCGGTTGGTTGATCTGGGCGTGACCCGCGCGGTCTTTGCCGGTGGCGTGCACCGCCCGCGGCTGGACCCCGCGCTCCTCGACCCCGCAACGATGCAGCTTTTGCCCCGTATCATGGCGGCGATGGGCCAGGGCGATGACGGTGCGCTGCGCGAAGTCATCGCGCTTATGGATGAATGGGGCATAGAGGTGGTGGGCGTGCAGGACATTTGCCCCGAGCTGTTGCCAGACCCCGGCCAGCTTGGCACGCAGGCCCCGACGGCGCAGGACATCAGCGATATCGCGCGTGGCTTTGGCATTTTGCAGGCCATGGGGGCGGCGGATGTGGGGCAAGGATGTGTCGTGGCGCGTGGTCAGTGCCTTGCGATGGAAGCGCTGCCCGGAACCGACGCAATGCTGGCACATCTGGCACACCTACGCCCCGGTGCGCTGCCAGAGGGCGGCGTGTTTTGCAAAGCGCCCAAGCCCGAACAGGATCGCCGCATCGACCTGCCCGCCTTGGGCGTGGCCACGGTCGAGGCCGCGCACAGCGCGGGCCTGCGCGGCATTGCGGTCGCAGCTGGCGGCGTGCTGTTGATAGACCGCGAGGCGATGATCGCGCGCGCCGACGAGTTGGGACTTTTCCTGCTGGCAGAACCATGAAGGTCTTTTTGATCGCGGGAGAGCCGTCCGGCGACAGCCTTGGGGCCGCGCTCATGCAGGGGTTTGCCGACCTGTCGTCCGATTGCAGCTTTGCCGGTATCGGCGGCGAGGGGATGGAGGCGGCGGGCCTGACCCCGCTATTTCCCATGTCGGACCTGTCGGTCATGGGGCTGGCCGAAGTCTTGCCCCGCATTCGGTTGCTCCGCCGCCGAATTGCGCAGACCGCGCAGGCGATTGCAGATTCGCGCCCCGATCTGGTCGTGACCATCGACAGCCCCGATTTCTGCCTGCGAGTCTTGCGAAAGGCGCGCGCGGCCCGTCCCGACCTGCCTGTGGTGCATTACGTTGCGCCCTCGGTCTGGGCATGGCGGCCGAAACGCGCGGCGCGCATGGCCCCCTTGGTAGATCACGTTCTGGCGCTTTTGCCGTTCGAGCCGCCCTATATGCAGGCTGCTGGCATGTCCTGCGATTTCGTGGGTCATCCGGTTGTGGCCGCGCCTCGCGCATCAGAGGCAGAGGCGCAGGCGATCCGCCAGTCGGACACGGTTGTGCTGGCGCTGCCCGGTTCGCGCGGTGGCGAAATCGCCCGCCTTGCCCCGCGCTTTGGGCAGGCTTTGGGCCAAGCATTGCCCAAGGGTGCGCAGGTTTTGGTGCCGACGGTGGCTTCCCAAGCCGAGCAGATGCGCGCGCAGGTGGCGCAATGGCCGGTTCCTGCGCAGGTCGTGACAGACCCTGCCCGGAAACGCGCGGCCTTTCGCGCGGCGGATGTGGCCCTTGCCGCGTCGGGCACGGTCAGTCTGGAGCTGGCAGCCAATGATACGCCCATGGTGATCGGCTATGACATGGCCCCGCTGACGCGCATGATCGCGGAACGGCTGGTCAAGCTGGACACGGTGACCTTGGTCAATCTGGTGTCGGACACGCGCGCTGTGCCAGAGTATCTGGGCCGCGCCTGCACTGTGGACAATCTGGCGCAGGGTGTGCGCGACCTGCTGGGCGACCCCGCCCGCCAAGCCGCACAGCGCGCCGCGATGCGCCTGACGATGGACCGGCTAGGGCAGGGGGGCGAGCGCCCCGGTCATCGTGCGGCCGCGTCCTGCCTTGCCTTCATGTCCCGGAAAGCGGGTGGTGGTCCAGCACCAGCGCCTTGAGGCGTTCTTCCAGCACATGCGTATAAATCTCTGTCGTGCCGATATCGGCATGGCCCAGAAGCGTCTGAATGGCGCGCAGATCTGCGCCACCCTCCAGCAGATGCGTGGCAAAGGCGTGGCGCAGCACATGCGGGCTGACGCGCGTAGGGTCCAGCCCTGCGGTCATGGCCATTTCTTTCAGCGCCAGAAAGAACCCGACGCGGCTAAGATGCCCTGCCTTGCCGCGCGACGGAAAGAGCGCCTTGGGTTCTGGCTTGCGCGCGCTGCGCAGGGCGCTGGCCTGCCGGTCCCATTCGGCCAGCCACGCCGTCAGCGCCGTGCGCGCGGGTTGCGACAGGGGCACCATGCGGTCCTTGTTGCCTTTGCCATTGACCAAGATCATGCGCGGATCGCCCCGAACCGCATTGACCGGCAGGCTGACCAGTTCCGTCACGCGCAGCCCGGTGGCATAGAGCAGTTCCATCAGGCAGGTGTTGCGCAGGCGCTCGGCCTTTGTGCGCCCGGTGCGACGGGCGGCGTCCAATAGCGCCGTCACATCGGCGGGGGACAGGGTTTGCGGCAGTTTGGCCGCCTTGCCCGGTCCCGCGATGCGGGCGGCGGGATCGCTGTCGCGCCAGCCTTCGGCATAGGCAAAACGGAACATCTGCCGTACCGATGCCAGTCGGCGCGCGCGGGTGGCGCGTGCCAAGCCTTGCGCATCCAGATCCAGCAAATAGGCTTCGATCCGGTCCTGCCCCAGCGTTGCGAAATCCAACCCATTGCGATCGCACCAGCCGGCAAAATCGCGCAGGTCGCGCCCGTATGCCAATTGCGTGTTGCGCGCGGCCCCGGCCTCTGCGGCGGCGGCTTGCAGAAAGGTCGATATCCAGCGCGCGGACTCTTGCATGGTGCTATCCGCGCCGTTCCAGAAGCAGCAACTCCAGCGCGATCTGGCGGGCGTCACGCGTCAGCCCCAAGGCCAGCAGGCTGGCCAAGCCACGTTCGGTGGCCAGCATATCGCCTTGGGTCGCGCCTGCGATCTGGTCCAGCGCATCAAGCGCAAGCCGTCCGCGCTCACCATCGTCCAGCCACAGGTTTTGCGGCATCGGCAAGGTATCCGTGCCAAAGGCTGCGGCAATTGCCGGGCCAACCCCGGACACGCCGCTCGGCGGTAAATCCGCCCCGATAGCCAGCGCCATTGCAAACCGCCCCAAGGGGGTATCCGGCGCGATTTGCGCCGCGCGGTCGGGTCGATGTTCCGCCAGCAACAAGATAGCCCATTGTATCCGAACCGCGGGTCCGGTCAGGTCGTGATCTGCCAACCGCTCGGCAAAAATGCGGGCAAAGGCGCTATCAAGCTCGACTTGCTCGAATAAGGGCCATGCCATGACAAGGGCAGTGCCGATTGCATCTGCCTGTCCGCCGTCCAGCGCATCATCGAGCGACTGAACCGCGCGCACACGGTCCCAGACCCCGCCAGAGGCAGCGGCACGCCGATGGGTGTAAATTCCCATCAGGCGGCCCGGCTGCATAACCCCTGTGCGCGTCAGGCGTTCTGCTGCGTCAATCTGGGCGCGCCAGCCGCTGGTGCCGCGCAGATCTGCATGGGCAAAGGCCACGGGCAATGTGCCGGTGCCGACCGGTTCGCCCAAAGCTTCCAGCACGCGCCATCCCATCGGGGTCAGGTCGGTTGGCGGCGCAAGGGTCAGATCCTGCTCCTCTTCCTCCAGAAAGCGGGTCAAAAGCTGCGCTTCGGTCGTGGTGAGCCCGCCCAACGCGCGGGCGGCGCCCAATGCCGCATAGGCAGATTGCCATTGCCCTTGTCGGGCCAGACAGAAAATTCGGGCCGCTTCGCCGCTGTCGCCTGCCAACTGGCCCTGCAAGCGGGCACAGGCGCGGTCCTCTTCGCCCAGCAACAGTGCAATGTCGAAGGCGCGCCCGTTCAGCGCTGCCGTCTGGACCGGCGCGGCTTCGATCAGTTGGGTGGCCTGTTCCAGCGCGCCAATTTCGATCAGCTTGTCCAACCGTGCGACCAACAACCTGCCGGGTTTGTCCTGCGGTCCAAGTTGGGGTGGTGCGAATTCTGCCACCAGCAAGCGCAACATCAGCCGTTGTGCGGCGGGCATCATGGCGGGCGACAGTCTTGCGACGGCTTCTGCCAGTTGCGTCACATCGCTTGGCCCCCACAGGTCGCGCGGCAGGCCAATGCGCGTGGCGGCAAACAGGCCGGTGCTGTCCAGCGTCGATTGTTGCAGCGGGCGGGTCTGGATCGGGGCAATATCGGTGCTTGGCGAAGGTTGCGGCGCGACAGTACGCGGCGGGGCGGCCGGGCCCAGCGGCTGCGTCAGCGCCTGTTCCAGCCAGTCAATCGCCGACAATGGTGTGCCTTGCTGCGCTGCGCCCGCGCCGGGAAGGCATATCGCCAGAACAAGGCCAGCCGCGCGCCAGCTCACTCTGCCTCCAGCTCTATCGGTTCGGACACGGGCGCGCGCTGCGCAGACATGTCACCGATATAGGCATAGGCCACGACGGCTATGGCCGCGAGCACAACAAGGATAAGGATCAGTCGAAAGAGATATTTCATAGACCTGTTCGCGCCTTCCGGTTGCCCCCTCATTGTGACGCGCTGCGTCTTGGGGGGTTTTCCTTTCGTCCCGCTGGCAATATCACGATCACGCAAGCGCAGGCCATGAAAACTTCGGCACGCGCAGATCACAAGGGCGCATTCGGCATGAAACTGCACAAGACCGTGGTGCTGGTCGGCATGATGGGCGCGGGCAAAACCGCGATCGGCAAGCATGTCGCACAGGTGCTGGGCGTGCCGTTCCGCGATTCGGACGAGGAAATCGTCTCTGCTGCGCAAATGTCGATTGCCGAGATTTTCGCCCGCGATGGCGAAGCGTTCTTTCGCGCCCGAGAGGCCGAGGTGATCGCCCGTCTGCTGCATACCACGCCCGGCATTCTGTCGGTGGGCGGTGGTGCGTTCCTGCGTGCGGATACCCGCGCGCTGATCCATGCCGATGGTGTGTCGGTCTGGCTGCGTGCCGATCTGGACCTGTTATGGAACCGCGTGCGCGCCAAGACCACGCGCCCCCTGCTGCAAACCGACGACCCGCATGCCACGCTTGCGCAGCTACTTGCCGAACGCACCCCGCATTACCAACAGGCCGATCTGGTTGCAGATGCCGACCCTGCCTATTCGATTGCCGATATGGCGCAGGCCGTGCTGGCACAACTGGCCACACGCCCCGATGTGCTGGAAGGATACACACCATGAGCATTCAGACCGTCCACGTCCCCTTGGGCGACCGGGCCTATGACGTTGTCATCGGGCGCGGCCTGCTGGCAGAGGCCCCGCGCTATCTGGCACCGCATTTGCACCGCGACCGCGTGGCCATTTTGACCGAATCCCGCGTCGCGGCGCTGCATCTGGGCGCGGTGCAGGCGGGCTTGGGCGATATTGTCAGCAGCGCGCTGCAACTTGCGCCGGGCGAGGGCACCAAGAACTGGGCGGGCCTTGCGCAATCCGTAGAATGGCTGCTGGATGAAAAGGTCGAACGTCGCGATCTGGTCATGGCCTTGGGTGGCGGCGTGATCGGCGATCTTGGTGGCTTTGCGGCGGCCGTGTTGCGGCGTGGCGTGCGCTTCGTGCAGGTGCCGACCTCGCTTCTGGCGCAGGTCGACAGCTCAGTCGGGGGCAAAACCGGCATCAACACCCGCCACGGCAAGAACCTTGTCGGCGCGTTCCACCAGCCCGTGCTGGTACTGGCCGATATCGACCTGCTGGACACGCTGCCCCGTCGCGATTTTCTGGCGGGCTATGGCGAGGTGGTGAAATATGGGCTGCTTGGCGATGCCGCGTTTTTTGAATGGCTGGAAGCGAACGGCCCCGCGCTGGCTGCGGGCGACCATGCCTTGCGACAATATGCCGTGCACCGTTCCGTGCAGATGAAGGCAGACATCGTCGTGCGGGATGAAACCGAACAGGGCGACCGGGCGCTCTTGAACCTTGGGCATACGTTTTGCCACGCTTTGGAAGCTGCGACAGGCTATTCCAACCGTCTGCTGCATGGCGAGGGCGTGGCGATTGGCTGCGCGCTGGCCTTCGAGCTATCCGCGCGCATGGGCCTGTGCCCGCAGGAAACCCCAAGCCGCGTGCGCGCACATCTGCGGGCCATGGGAATGGCCACCGATCTGGCCGATATTGGCGGCGACTTGCCCGATGCCGACGCGCTGATCACGCTGATGGGGCAGGATAAAAAAGTGCAGGACGGTCGCCTGCGTTTCATCCTTGCGCGCGATATTGGCGCGGCCTTTGTCTGCGACGATGTGCCGGGCGATGTGCTTCGCGCGGTGCTGGACGATGCTTTGGCGGCGCGGCGCGACTAATACTGGCCAAGCGTGCGGCGCGCGTTAGGTCGTTGCAAAACAACCGAAAGGCCACCCTATGCTTCACACGCGTCGCTCGCTCGTTCTTGGGTCCATCGCGCTGGCAGGCTGCGCGCGCATCCCCGCCACGCCGCACCGCGCACTCGACCCGATTACGCTGGAACAGGCTTTCGCCGGGCGCGCTGTGGGGGCG
The DNA here is from genome assembly GCF_900499075.1 of Roseinatronobacter ekhonensis. Lineage (GTDB taxonomy): Bacteria > Pseudomonadota > Alphaproteobacteria > Rhodobacterales > Rhodobacteraceae > Roseinatronobacter > Roseinatronobacter ekhonensis. Next base: position 45,749 of record NZ_UIHC01000017.1, read on the forward strand.
GGGCTTTTCAAGGTCTCTCTCACCGGATCGGAACGCCGCTTCCGCGCGCGTTTGAATGGGCGGCTGGAAGGCGACCGACTGACCGTGGTGGAAGATTTCATCTATGACGATGGCGAGGAAAACCGCCTGACATGGGTGTTCGACCGCGCCGGGCCGGGGCGCTGGACAGGTCGGCGCGAGGATACTGTGGGCGTCGCAGACGTGGTTGAAACCGGAACGGAAATCCGCTTGTCCTATACCGCTGATTTCATGTCCGAGGGCGATGTCACGCGGCTGGGGTTCGAGGACGTTATTTATTTCGGCCCGGATGGCCGTGTCATCAATGACGCCGTCGTGACGCGTTGGGGCCTGCCGGTGGCACAGGTGCGCTTTGAGATGGTAAAGCTCTAGGCACAGCCTTGTTTTTGACGCATCGCATATATAAATAAAACTGAATAAGTCCGTAGGCGCGCAGGCGTTGTTGGAGATATCTTGAAGCATTCCACACCAAAACGCCGTGACCCGTTCGAGATGCTTTCAGAAGCGTTGCAAACGGGTTGGCACACGCTCGACACGGTCCCGCTGAAAGGCGATGGCGAATTTCTGGTTCTGACCGTATCAGGGTTGGTCCGGCTGGCACGCAACGGCAAAGAGTTTCGCAACCCGCGCAAGGCGGATGCCTACGGGCCAGAGCGTATGACGGTCAATTCTGTCAAGACCGGCAATTATCTGGGGGCCATCGCATGGCGGTGGCCAGAGGGGCGCTGATAGCACCCGTTCCGCCTTATGGTGGTTGGCCACGCCTTATCGCACCACTGCATACCGGTCTGCTTCTTCGAACACGTCGATGACGCGGGTGCCTGCGGCGATGCGGGCACTGGGCAGCACCCCTGCCGGGATTGTGTAGCTGTCTCCGGGGCGGCGGATGGCGGTTTCCTCCCCAATGGTCACTTCGATCTGCCCGGCGATCACCGTGCCCCATTGCGCGCCATGCGCGTGGGCTGGCAGGTCCATGTCCTGCAAGAAGGTGAAGAACACCACCAACCCCTCCGCAGAGGCGACTGCGTTGGCCCGCACCACATCCGTCGGGAACGGAATGTCCAGACCGGGCAGGGCCGTAATGAAAGCGGGCAACTCTACCGCGTCAGACACGCTCTACCGTGACCTTGCCGGCGTCAAAGGCCATGTAGCCTTCCAACTGCTTGGCCGCGTCACTGGGCCCGGTGATGCTGTAGGCGGCATTCTCGATCAGCCCCTCTGGGCTGGAGACGTGAAAGAACACCCCCGTCCCACGATCATCGCATTCCAGCTTGCGCGGCGACGGGTCGAGCACCGCGCCCGCGACATCCTCGCGCGGGAAGTAGATGACAAATGGCCAGTCGCGTTGCACCAGTTCCAACGCGCGGTTGCTTTCCCCAATGACAGAGCCGCCAGCGCGGACCACCCAAGTGCCTTCGGCAGGATATATCTTCAGAATGCTCATCGGCATGTCGCGTTTTCCTTTTTCCAGTGGCGCGCGCGTGGCGCTGTATGTGTTCGGGCCTGTCAAACCCTTAAAGGGGCGCAGGCCATGTCCAGCCAGTCACGGGTCACGGGCGATACAAGCGGTGACAAAGACATGCGAACGCGCGCGTGATAGGCATCTAGCCAGTCGCGCTCGCCCTCCGTCAACTCGTCAACCACTATAAGCCTGCGATCAATAGGGGCAAGCGTCAAGGTCTCAAACTCCAGCCAATCTCGTGGCTCGCCGCCATCCGGTGCCACCCCTTGCCGCACCGCGACAAGGTTTTCCAGCCGAATGCCAAAGGCCCCTTCGCGGTAGTAGCCCGGCTCGTTCGACAGGATCATTCCCTCTGCCAAGGGCACCTGACTGACGCGGGACAGGCGTTGCGGCCCCTCGTGCACCGACAGATAGGCCCCCACGCCATGCCCCGTTCCATGGTCATAGTCCAACCCAGCCAGCCAGAGCGGATAGCGCGCCAGTGCATCCAGATGTCCGCCCGCAACGCCACGCGGAAAGCGTGCCCGCGACAGCGCGATCATGCCTTGCAACACGCGGGTGAAGCACGCGGATTCCAGCTGTGCCACAGGTCCAATGGCGATGGTGCGTGTAATATCGGTGGTTCCATCCAGATATTGCCCGCCGCTATCGACCAGCATCAGGTCGCCGGGCCACAGGCGGCGGTTGCTGTCCTCGGTCACGCGGTAATGCACGATAGCGCCGTTCGGGCCGGACCCCGCGATCGTGTCGAAGCTGATATCGCGCAACGCGCCTGTGGCCGTGCGACAGGCTTCCAGATGGCGCACGATATCGATTTCCGTCACCACATGGGCCGGATCTTCCAGCAGTTTCTGCGCCTGACCGTCCAGCCAGCACAAAAACTCTGCCATTGCCGCGCCGTCACGCAGATGTGCCGCGCGCGCGCCGTCCAATTCTGCGGCGCTCTTGCGCGCTTTGGGCGCAAGGCAGGGGTCTTGCATGGGCGCTATCTCTATCCCGGCCTCTGCCAGAATGTCGCACACAGCGACCGGCGCGGTCGCGGTATCCACCCGCACCGGACCCGACAGGCTGCGCAGCGCAGGCTCGAACGCCTCTGCGGGGCGCAGGTTAATGCCCGCCTCGAGTGTCAGGCCGTCAAATTTCGCGCCATGGGCGAAAAGGTCCACCCGTCCGTCAACGTGCAGCACTGCCAAGGCCTGCACCACCGGCAGACGCGGCAGGTCCGCACCGCGCAGGTTCAGCAACCAGCAGATACTGTCAGGCTGCGTCAGAACTGCGGCTGTCTGGTCATTCTGGTCAAGCGCCAGCGCCGCATCCGTCCGTTTCTGCGCGCTGCCGGTGCCCGCCAACGCTTCGGGATAGGCCATTGCGCTGCCCATCGGCGGCGCGGGGCGGCCCTGCCACAGCGGGTCGATCATGTTGGGGGTGCGGGTCAGCGCAATGCCGCTGCCCGCCAGCCCGCGCTCCAGAACGTCAAGTTCGTCGCGGGTGTGCAGCCAAGGGTCAAACCCGATCACCGCGCCATTGGGGCAGGCCATGCGCAGCCAGTCGGCCGGGCGGGTTTCCGGCCATGGTGCGATGTCGAACGCCTCTGCGCACTGCGCGCGGGCCTGAACGCGGTAGCGCCCGTCAACGAACAGCCCCGCGCGCTCATGAAGCGCAATGCAAAATCCGGCAGATCCGGTAAACCCTGTCAGCCATGCCAAGCGTTCGTCACATGGGGCGACATATTCGCCCTGATGCAGATCGGCGCGCGGAACGATCACGCCGTCTACGCCCCTCGCTGCCATAGAATCGCGCAGCGCGGCCAACCGGGGCGGGCCGTCTTGCGGGCGCGACTGCGCGGAAAAGGATTGAAGCATTGGGCACTGTCCTGCGCAATATTCTGACCCCCACTTGGTAGAGAGGGCGTGCATTCCGGTCAATGCCGCAGGCGCAAAAGAAATACCCCCCGCGCCATCGCGCGAGGGGCAGGACGGGCACAGGCGCCTGTCAGGATCAGTTGCGGTCCTTGTCCACCATCTTGGACGCGCCGATCCACGGCATCATCGCGCGCAGCTTCTGGCCGACTTGCTCAATCTCGTGCTCGTCATTGATGCGGCGTGTGGCCTTGAAGAATGGCTGGCCAACCGCGTTTTCCTGCATGAAGTCACGCACGAACTTGCCCTGCTGGATGTCGGTCAGAACCGCTTTCATGCGGGCTTTGGTCTCGTCATAAGGCAGAATGCGCGGCCCGCTGACATATTCGCCATATTCGGCGGTGTTGGAAATCGAATAGTTCATGTTGGCGATGCCGCCTTCATAGATCAGGTCAACGATCAGCTTCACTTCGTGCAAACACTCGAAATAGGCCATTTCCGGCTCGTAACCGGCTTCGACCAGCGTCTCGAACCCCATGCGGATCAGCTCGACAAGGCCACCGCACAGCACGGCCTGCTCGCCGAACAGGTCGGTTTCGCATTCCTGGCGGAAGTTGGTTTCAATGATCCCCGAACGCCCGCCACCGATGGCAGAGCAATAGGACAGGCCCAACTCCATCGCGCGGCCCGTCGCGTCCTGATGGACGGCCACCAGGCAGGGCACGCCGCCGCCCTTGGTGTATTCGCCGCGCACGGTGTGTCCGGGGCCCTTGGGCGCCATCATGATGACATCGACGCCGGGCTTCGGCTCGATCAGGCCGAAATGCACGTTCAGACCATGGGCAAAGGCAATCGCCGCGCCGTCGCGCAGGTTGTCATGGATGTATTTCTTGTAGGTTTCTGCCTGCAATTCGTCGGGCATCGTGAACATGATCAGATCGCACCAGGCAGCGGCCTCGGCAATCGCCATGACCTTCAAGCCCTCGGCTTCGCATTTCTTGGCGCTGGCGGACCCTTCGCGCAGCGCGACAACCACGTTTTTCGCGCCCGAATCGCGCAGGTTCAGCGCATGGGCGTGGCCTTGGCTGCCATAGCCCAGAATTGCGACCTTCTTGTCCTTGATCAGGTTCACATCGCAATCGCGATCATAGTAGACGCGCATAGCCGTCCCTCCATTGGTGTTGCATTGGGGCGCAGCATAGGCCGTGTGCAGGAAAAATCGTTTCAAACTTCCAAAATTTTCGCGTATATCTGTAAATATCATTCGCCTAATCAAATAAAATGAATAAATCATGCAGATCGATGATACTGACCGCCGCCTGCTCCGGCAGCTTATCGCCAATCCCATGGTCACGACCGCCGATCTCGCCAGCCGCGCGGGCGTGACAGAGGCCACCTGCTGGCGCAGGCTCGACCGCCTGCGCGCGCGCGGTATTCTACGAGGCCAGCAAGCGGTCATCGACTGGCGAGCCCTCGGGTTCCAGGTCGAAGTTTCGCTGCGCGTCACGCTCGACAAAACCAACCCGCGCGCATTTGACGAATTTATCGCAGCCGCGCGCCTTGTTCCCGAAGTGCTGGAAATCCAAACCTTCCTCGGGCGCGTCGATCTGCGCCTCAATATCATTGCGCGCGATATGGCCCATTATCAGGACATCTACCGCGACCGTATTCTGACCCTGCCGCATATTACCGATCTCGAAGCGCTGATGCATCTCTCCGACATCAAATCCGACGAAAGCCTGCCGATATGATCTTCATCTTGCCCAAAATACTCCGGGGTGAATGGGCCGCGCATGCGGTCCAGAGGGGCAGCGCCCCTCGAATATCGCTCGCAACTTCATGATCACGCTCGACGATCTCGACCGCCAGATGCTCCGCCTGCTGGCCAAAGACGCGACCCTGTCGGCGGGTGCGCTTGGCCGTGCGCTTGGCCTCAGCCAGCCTGCCGCATGGCGTCGCCTCAAACGTCTGCGCGATGCAGGTGCGATTGCGCGCCACCGGCTCGACCTCGACCTGCCTGCTTTGGGCTTCGGCGTGACCGTGTTCCTTGGCATCACACTGGCGGCCAAGGGCCGCGTCAGCCTTGCCGATTTCGAACGCGCCGTCGCGGCTATCCCAGAGGTGCAGACCGTGCAGCATGTCCTTGGCCTCTATGATTACCGCCTGCGCGTCGTCGCCCGCGACCTGTCCGATTTCGAGCGCGTCTTGCGCCGGCGGATCATGACCTTGCCGGGCGTCGGCGCGGTGGATGCCAATGTGTTGCTCAGCGAAGAACGTCTGCCCGGCCCCCTATAGCCGATTGACCAAGCCGCGCCCTTGGGGCATGACGCGCGCATGCTGATTTACAAGATCTTCCGCCGTCCCGAATGGGATGACCTAAAGGCAACCGGCCAGACACTTGGCGCGCCGATTGATCTGGCCGATGGCTTCATCCATTTTTCCACGGCTGCGCAGGTGATGGAAACCGCCGCCAAGCATTTCGCGGGCGAATCCGACCTCGTTCTCGTTGCCGCCGATCCTGATAAATTGGGTGCTGCACTGAAATGGGAAGTGTCGCGCGGTGGCGCGCTCTTCCCGCATCTCTTTCGCAGGCTCACAATGTCAGATGTGGTCTGGGATACCTCGCTGCCCCTGGGCGCAAGCGGCCATATCTTCCCCGAGGGGCTGGTATGAGGGCGCTCGAGCGCCTTGGCCTGACGGCCTTGCGTGGATTTGATCCCGAAACCGCCCATGGCTTTGCCATTCAGGCGTTGCGCGCGGGTCTTGCGCCCTTGCCCCGCCCGGTGCTGTCGCCGCGCTTGCAAACGCGACTGGCCAGTCTGATCCTGCCCAATCCGGTGGGTCTTGCGGCAGGGTTCGACAAGAACGCACAGGCGCTGCACGGCCTGTCCCGCGCGGGCTTTGGCTTTGTCGAGGTCGGCGCGGCCACTCCGCGCCCGCAGCCCGGTAACCCGCGTCCGCGCCTCTTCCGGCTGCCGCAGGATCGCGCGGTCATCAACCGTTTCGGCTTTAACAACGATGGCGCGGATGTCATCGCCGCCCGTCTGGCCAAACGTCCCGAAGGCATGGTTCTGGGCCTGAACCTTGGGGCCAACAAGGACAGCGCCGACCGTGCGGGCGATTTCGCCCAAGTGCTGCGCAAATGCGGCGCACATGTCGATTTCGCCACTGTCAACGTCTCGTCGCCCAACACCGAGAAGCTGCGCGACCTGCAAGGCGCTGCGGCCCTCACCGCGCTGTTGCAGGGCGTGATGCAGGTGCGCGCCGAACTTGCCAGCCAGATCCCGGTTTTCCTGAAAATTGCGCCCGACCTTAACGCAGATGAACTGGCCGAAATCGCTGGTATTGCGCAGCAAGCGGGTGTTGACGCGATCATTGCCACCAACACCACGCTGGCGCGCAAAGGTTTGAAAAGTGCCAGTGCCGCTGAGAAAGGCGGGCTTTCGGGGCAGCCATTGTTCGAAATGTCCACGCGTGTGCTTGCACAGCTCTCAAAGCTGACGGATGGTCGCATGCCGCTCGTCGGGGTCGGCGGTATAGGCACGCCCCAGCAAGCCTATGCCAAACTGCGCGCCGGTGCCTCTGCCGTCCAGCTTTACTCAGCGCTGGTCTATGACGGGCTGTCGCTTGTCCCCCGCCTGAACCAAGGACTGCTCGATCTGATGGACCGCGATGGTCACGCAACCGTGGCAGACATCATCGGCACGGGCCGCGCAGACTGGCTCTAGCCCTTTCATTCTTGCAAAAATATCCTGGGGTGAATGAGGCCAAGGGCCTCAGAGGGGCAAAGCCCCTCATACCCCGCGTGCCACCCGCCGCTCCAGCCGCGGATAAAGCGCGCCCAGAAACACCGCACGCAACAGGTTCAGCAGCATGAGCGCCGACCACAGAGCAGGGTTGCCATAGACCGGCACAAACGCCCAGATCGCGAGTGCATAGATCGCCACGGCCAACACCACCGTGTTGCGCATCTCGCGCGTTCCGGTGGCACCGATAAATATCCCGTCCAGCATATAGGCGGCGCAGCTTGTCAGCGCCAAGGCGGCGACGAAGGGCAGGTAGGCGATGGCCGCAACCTGCACCTCTGGGTCGCGGGCCATCATCATGATCACGCTCGGGCCGCCCAGCAGGAACACCGCTGCCATCAGACCGGCCATGCCGAACGCCCAGAGCGATGCCCGCAATCCTGCGCGGCGCATATCGGTCACAGCACGCGCGCCGACGGCCTGTCCGACCAGTGCCTCTGCGGCAAAGGCAAAACCGTCAAGCGCATGGGCGATGATCATCAAAAATTGCCAGAGGATCTGGTTGGCGGCTAGTTCCACGTCGCCAAACCCCGCCGAAGTGAACAGGAACCCCGTCATTGCGCCTTGCAACGCGATCGAGCGCAGCATGATGTCGGAATTGACCGACCACATGCGTTTCAGCCGCGCACGGTCAAAGACGCGCGGCCAGTCGCGCCACTGGTTGCCGGAAAATGCCGCGCGGCACAGCCATAGCCCCAAGCCAAGCGCCGTGACCTCGGCGATCAGCGTTGCCGCAGCTACCCCCGGCACGCCCCATCCCAAGCCCAGCACGAACCACAGGCTAAGGACCACGTTGAGCCCGCTCATCCAAAGTTGCAGCGCCAGCACGCTGCGGGTGCGTTCGGTGGCGATCAGCCAGCCATTCAGGGCATAGAGCGCGATGGTTGCGGGCGCGCCCCAGATGCGGATGGCAAGGTAGTCGCGGGCCAGTGCCTCGACAGTGTCGCTGGCGGGTGCGATCAGAAAGGCGGCCTCCATCAGCGCGACCTGTCCCAGCACCATGACAACGCCTGCACCCAGCCCGATCATCAGCCCGCGCATCAGGATTGCGCCGCTTTCCGCCAGATCACCCGCGCCGGTGGCCTGCGCCACAAGCCCCGTGGTGCCCATGCGCAAAAAGCCGAATACCCAGTAAATGCTGGTCAGGATTACTGCGCCCAGACCCACGGCACCGATGGGCGCGGCTTCCCCCATCTGCCCGATAATGCCGGTATCGACCGCGCCCAGTAGCGGCACGGCGATATTGGCCAGCAATATGGGCGCGGCAATGCGCAGGATGCGTCGGTCGGTGATCGCTTGCATTTCAGCCGGTCTGCGGCATCAGGAAATGCCCGGTCGCCTGCGCGAACAGCCGCGCGCGGTTGTCCTGCCACGCTTCGACATGCACGCTGGCATAGCGACGCCCCGATCGGTTGACCCGGGCGCGGGCATAGCCATCGCGCGGCAGGCCAGAGCGTAAGAAATCCACTGTGAAATCAATGGTTTTTGGCAGGCGTGGCAGGTTTTGTGTCATCTCTTCCGGGGTCAGTCGGCCCGCTTCCAGGTCAGCCCAGATGGTGGTCCACCGCAGTTCTATAATTGCCGCCACTTCCAGGAAAGAGGCGATGACACCGCCATGAATGGCAGGCAGCGCGGGGTTGCCGATCAGCTTGTCGTCATAGGGCAGCAGGGCGGTCAATTCATCGCCATGGCGCTCGAAATAGATGCCAAGGAATTGCGCATAGGGCACAGCATCGACAAGGCTGGCCAAAGCGCTGTCGCGGCGTTGCTTGACGGCTTGGACGGGTTCGGGCGGGGTCATGACGTCGGCTCCTGCCCGGTGAAGGTGAATGCGCCTGTCGCACTGGCCAAGGGCGCGTCGCCCCCGTCATGCGCGGTTGCCCTCACGAAGGCCACGTTGCGTGTGACATGGTAGCATTCGGCGCGGGCCACAAGGCGGGCACCGGGCTTGGCGGCGCGCATATAGTCGATGCGCAGGTCGATCGTGGCGGTGGTTTGCGCACCCGGATAAGACAGAACCGCCGCGCCGCCGCAGGTGTCCATCAGCGCAGAAACCGCGCCGCCATGAATGACCCCGGTGACGGGATCGCCTACGAATCGCGCATCCCATGGCATAGAGATTTCGGCATGCCCATCGCCAAGACTGTCGAGCCGCATGCCAAGCGCCTTGGCGAATGGCAGGGCGTTAATGAAGTTTTGGGCATTCATCGGCAAACTCCGGCTGGAATGCTCTTATCTGCACGCGAGACACGGGCAAAGGCAAGAGGCAGCGGTTGACGCGACGTTGTCCTTTACGTTAACGTCAACATGTGTTGTCTTGTGACCGTCGAAGGTCACAAGAAGTTCTTTGCGAAGTGGGATCCGTCACATGCCTGAAGAGTTCAAGACCATACGCGAAATGTGTGCCGCTTTCAGCGTCACACCACGCACCCTGCGTTTCTACGAGGCGAAGGAACTGCTGTTCCCGCAGCGGGACGGGCAGCACCGGCTGTTCACCCGCCGCGACCAAGCCCGGCTAAAGCTGATCCTGCGCGGCAAGCGGTTCGGCTTCTCGCTCGAACAGATCCGGCAACTGCTGGAGATGTATGACCGCGATGACAGCGAGTTGAAGCAGTTGCGCAAGACCTACGACATCGCACAGGAGCGATTGTCCGATATGGAACGCCAACGCGCAGAGCTGGCGGACGCGATTTCGGAACTAAAACAAGATCTTGAATGGGCCGCCGATGTGCTGGCCCACGCTGACAGACCGCGCGCCGCAGAATAAGTGCGGGCATAAAGGGAGACTAGGAATGCCAAGCTACACCGCCCCCGTGAAAGATATGCAATTCGTGCTGCACGATGTGCTGGGCATCGGCCAGAGCGATATTCCGGGCTATGAAGAGCTTGACCGCGACACCACTGCCGCAATTCTGGAAGAGGCCGCGAAACTGGCCGAGGGTGTGCTCGCCCCTGTCAACGCCATCGGCGACCGCGAAGGTTGCCATCTGGAAAACGGTGTCGTGCGCACGCCCAGCGGGTTTGCAGAGGCGTTCGCGCAAGTCAAAGAGGGTGGCTGGAACGGGCTGGACTTGCCCGAAGAATTCGGCGGCCAGAACCTGCCCTATGTCATGAACTCTGCGACGGGCGAATTTTTCGTGTCGGCCAACATGGCGCTGAACATGTATCAGGGCCTGACCCATGGCGCGATTTCGGCGATCCTCGCACACGGCTCGGACGATCAGAAGGCGCAATATCTGCCCAAGATGGTGTCGCTTGACTGGACGGGCACCATGAACCTGACGGAACCGCATTGCGGCACCGATCTGGGGCTGATCCGCACCAAGGCAGAGCCGCAGGACGATGGCAGCTATGCCATTACAGGGCAAAAGATTTTCATCTCCGCCGGTGAACATGACATGGCCGAGAACATCATTCATCTGGTGCTGGCCAAGGCGCCGGGCGGCGGCGCAGGCACCAAGGGTATTTCGCTGTTCATCGTGCCGAAATTCATGGTCAATGACGATGGTAGCCTGGGCGCGCGCAATGGCGTCAGCGTTGGCAGCATCGAAGACAAGATGGGCATCCATGGCAACGCGACCTGTGTCATGAACTATGACGGTGCGACCGGCTATCTGGTGGGCGATCTGCACAAGGGCATGCGCGCCATGTTCACCATGATGAACGAAGCGCGTCTTGGCGTCGGCCTGCAAGGCTATGCGCAAGCGGTCGTCGCCTATGAAAACGCGGTCGCCTATGCCAAGGACCGGCTGCAAGGCCGCGACGTGACGGGCACGAAAAACCCCGAGGGGCCGGCTGACCCACTATTGGTGCATCCCGACATTCGCCGCGTGCTGATGGACCAGAAAAGCTTTGTCGAGGGCGCGCGCGCTTTCACCATGTGGGGCGCCAGCCTGATCGACCGCGCGCATCGCAGGCAGGATGCCGAGGCCGATGGCCTGATCTCGCTGATGACGCCTGTCATAAAGGGCTTCTTGACCGACAAAGGCTTCGACATGTGCGTGCAGGCCCAGCAGGTCTATGGCGGTCATGGCTACATAGAAGAATGGGGTATGTCCCAATTCGCGCGCGACGCGCGCATCGCCATGATCTACGAGGGCGCGAATGGTGTGCAGGCGCTGGACCTTGTGGGCCGCAAACTGGCGCAGGACGGCGGCAAACATGTCATGGCCTTCTTTGCGCTCGTGAAGGACGAGGTTGCGGGCGCTGGCGACCCGCGCATGGAAGATATCCGAGCGGCGCTGAAGGCGGCCTCCAAGGATTTGCAGGCGGCCGGACAGTATTTCATGGAAAACGGCATGAAAAACCCCAACGACGCGCTGTCAGGATCGACCGATTTCATGCACCTGTTTGGCCATGCCTGCTTGGGGCTGGTGTGGACACGCATGGCGCGCGCGGCTTATGCCGCGCTGGACGCGGGCACCGCCGATCCCGCATTTTATGAGGCGAAGCTTGCCACCGCGCGCTATTACATGGCCCGCCAACTGCCTGCGACCGCGTTGCATCTGGCGCGTATTCGCTCTGGCGCAGCCCCCGTCATGGCATTGGCAGAGGCCGATTTCTGAAAGGACAGATCATGCCGAAACGCTTCCGCCTGACCCGCCGCTTCAACGCCGCCATGACCGAAGACGGCTACCGCCGCCTGCGCCGCTTCGCGCAGGAAGCGGGGCTGGATGAGGGCGAGGCGCTATCCTTCCTGTTCGAGAATTTCGAGTCGGTGACAGATGCGGATAACCTTGGCCACCGGCTGCGGTTGTTCAATTCCGAATTGGAGGCGCGCAAGAAGTGATACGCCTTGGCGCAACCGGATGGGACGGACGCCTCCGGCGGGAGTATTTGGGGCAAGATGAAGGGCCGTGCGCCCCGCCTCTCGGCGCCCGGCGTCATCAAGACGGGGCGACTTCACCTTGCGCGGTCATCGGCTCTCCAGCCTGTACCGCCCCTGAAGGCTAGCGCGTTAACCTTAACGGCCGGTTACTCGGCATGGGCTTCATCTTGCAAAAAATACTCACGACACGACATTGGCCAATCTTGGCCCGAGGAGGACAGTATGACCGACGCCTATATCTATGACGCGATCCGCACGCCGCGTGGAAAGGGCCGTGCCGATGGCAGCCTGCACGAAGTGACGGCGGTGCGCCTCTCTGCCGTGGTGCTGGATGCGTTGAAATCGCGCAACGATCTGGACACGCGCGCGGTAGAGGATGTCATCTGGGGCAACGCCACACAGGTTGGGGAACAGGGCGGGTGCCTAGCGCGCACCGCTGTTATGGCTTCGGAATTTGACGAGCAGGTTCCGGGCTTGTCGATCAACCGCTTTTGCGCCAGTGGCATGGAAGCGGTGAACCTTGCCGCCAACCAGGTGCGCGGCGGTGCGGGCGAGGCCTATGTCGCGGGCGGTGTCGAGATGATGGGCCGCGTCGCCATGGGGTCCGACGGGGCCGCCGTGGCCGTGGATCCAAGCGTCGCCATGGAGCGGTATTTCGTGCCGCAGGGGATATCGGCAGATATTATTGCCACCGAATACGGGTTCACCCGCGACATGGCGGACGCGTTGGCCGTTGAGAGCCAGAGGCGTGCGGCGGTCGCATGGCAGGAGGGGCGCTTCGACCGCTCAATCGTGCCGGTGCGCGACATCAACGGCCTGCCGATTCTGGAACGTGACGAATATCTGCGCCCCGGCACCGATATGCAGAGCCTTGGCGCATTGAAGCCCGCTTTCAAAGAGATGGGCGAAGTCATGCCCGGCTTCGACAAAGTGGCGTTGATGAAATACCCGCACCTTGAAAAAATCGAACATATCCACCACGCGGGTAATTCCTCGGGGATTGTGGACGGTGCGGCTGGCCTGCTGATTGGTAGCAAAGCCTTTGGCGAAAAATATGGTTTGAAGCCAAGGGCCAAGATCCGCGCGACCGCCAAGATCGGCACCGATCCGACGATCATGCTGACCGGCCCGGTGCCCGCGACAGAGAAGATACTGCGTGACAGCGGAATGCAGATTTCCGATATTGACCTCTTTGAGGTGAATGAGGCTTTTGCTGCCGTGGTTCTGCGGTTCATGCAGGCGTTCGACGTGCCCGACAGCAAGGTGAACGTGAATGGCGGCGCGATTGCGATGGGCCATCCGCTGGGCGCGTCGGGCGCCATTATCATCGGGACGCTGCTGGATGAGATGGAGCGCACCGGACAGGGCACCGGTCTTGCCACTTTGTGCGTGGCGTCCGGGATGGGTGCCGCCACGATCATAGAGAGGCTGTGATGCCAAAGCTTGATCCGGATAAAGCTCCGGTGAGAACCGGCTCGATCTACCCCCAGCCCTACGCCGACGAGATGGCGGGGCGCTCATCGCTGCGCTTGGGTGAGTTGGCTGGGTTGACGCAGTTTGGTGTCAACATCGTTACACTGGCACCCGGTGCGGTGGCGTCCCTACAGCATTGGCATCTGAATGAGGACGAATTCGCTATGGTGCTGGACGGGAATCTTGTTCTGGCGGAAGGCCTGCGCGAAACGCCCATGGTGTCGGGTGACTGCGCCGCGTGGAAAGCAGGCGTGCCCGTGGGGCATAGGTTTGAGAATCGCTCGGATGCGCCCGCGCGTTTCTTGGTCGTGGGCACGAAAGCTTCAGAGGAGATCGCAACCTACACTCAGGTCGACATGAAGGTGCATGTCGCGGGTGGCAAGGCGCGTTTTACCTATCACGATGACACAGACTGGACCGGCCCGCGTGACCTGCCGGATGGAGGACAGACATGACCGAATTTACCTATTCGACCGATGCCGACGGCGTGGCGACCATCACTTGGGACGTTCCCGGAAAATCCATGAATGTCCTGTCGCTGGAAGGGTTCGCGCAGCTTGAAGCGCATATTGAAACGGCGCTGGGCGATGACGCTGTCAAAGGCGTGGTCATCACCTCTGGCAAGCCCGATTTCGCGGCGGGGATGGACCTGAACATTCTGGCGACCGGCAAGGGCGTGGTGAATGAGGATCCGGCCAAGCAGGTGTTCGATGCAATCAACGGAATGCACGCCATCCTGCGCAAGATCGAACGCGCGGGCATGGACCCGAAAACGCTGAAAGGGGGCAAGCCCATTGTCGCGGCTCTGCCCGGCACGGCGCTTGGAATCGGGCTGGAACTGCCTCTGGCCTGCCACCGGATTTTCGTGGCTGATACTCCGCGCGCCAAGATCGGGCTGCCAGAGATAAAGGTCGGTATTTTCCCAGGCGCAGGCGGCACCACGCGTCTGGCGCGCAAACTGGGCGCGATGGGCGCAGCGCCGTTCTTGCTGGAAGGCAAGCTGGTCGATCCTAAACGCGCAAAATCCGCCGGGTTGGTGGATGAGGTGGTCGCCCCTGAAGATCTGCTGGCGCGCGCGAAAGAGTGGGTTCTGGCCGCCAAGGATGCCGATCTGGTCAAGCCATGGGACGCGAAGGGCTATAAAATGCCGGGCGGCGCGCCCTACCATCCGTCGGGCTTCATGACCTTTGTCGGCGCTTCGGCCATGATTAATGGGAAAACCCAAGGGGTTTACCCGGCGGCCAAGGCGCTACTGTCAGCGGTCTACGAGGGCGCATTGGTGCCCTTCGACACCGCGCTGAAGATAGAAGCGCGCTGGTTCACAAGCGTGCTGATGAACCCGTCATCGGGGGCGATGATCCGGTCACTCTTTATTAATAAAGAGGCGTTAGAAAAGGGCGCGAACCGCCCCGACGCGCCCGACGCCAAGGTGCGCAAGCTGGGTGTTTTGGGCGCTGGCATGATGGGCGCGGGGATCGCCTATGTCGCCGCCAATGCGGGTGTAGAGGTGGTGCTGGTCGATGCTGCGCAGGACGCGGCGGAGCGCGGGCGGGCGCATGCCGAGGGCATTCTGGACAAGGGGATGAAGCGCGGCAAGGTCACAGAGGACGGCAAAGCCGCAGTTCTGGCACGGATCACGCCGACGACCGATTACGCAGCACTGGACGGCTGCGATCTGGTCATTGAAGCGGTTTTCGAAGACCCGAAGATCAAGGCAGAGGTCACGGCCCGCGCCGAGGCCGTGCTGGGTGAGGATGCGATCTTCGCCACCAACACCTCGACCCTGCCAATTTCCGATCTGGCACAGGCCAGCGCGCGGCGCGCCAATTTCATCGGCATCCATTTCTTCAGCCCGGTGGACAAGATGGCGCTGGTCGAAATCATCAAGGGGCGCGAAACGGAGGATATGGCCGTGGCCAAGGCGCTCGATTTCGTGCGCCAGATTCGCAAGACGCCGATTGTGGTGAACGATGCGCGGTTCTTCTATGCCAACCGTTGCATCATTCCGTACCTGAACGAAGGGATGCGGATGGTGCGCGAAGGCGTGGCACCTGCCTTGGTGGAGAACGCCGCCAAGCTGATGGGGATGCCGCTGGGGCCGTTGCAGTTGGTGGATGAGACATCGCTGGATCTGGGCGCAAAGATTGCAAAGGCGACGCGCGCTGCGATGGGCGAAAGCTATCCCGATGGCGATGTCGACGAGGTGATCTTCTGGATGGTCGAGCAAGGCCGTTTGGGCCGCAAGTCGCAATCCGGGTTTTATGCCTATGACGACAAGGGCAAGCGTCTGGAATTGTGGGACGGGCTGGCGGCGCAGTACCCACAAACCGACGCGCAGCCCGACCTGACCGAGGTGCAGCACCGCCTGATGTTCGCCCAAGCGCTGGAAGCGGTGCGGGCGCTGGAAGAGGGCGTGCTGACCGACATCCGCGAGGGTGATGTCGGCGCGATCATGGGCTGGGGGTTTGCGCCATGGTCGGGCGGCCCGTTTTCATGGCTGGACATGCTGGGCGCGCCTTTTGCCGTGGAAACCTGCGACCGTCTGGAAGCTGCGTATGGACCACGGTTCCGCGCGCCGGCCATGCTGCGCCAGATGGCGGAGGCCGGGCACAGGTTTTATCACGCCAAGGCGCAGGCGGCCTAGGCGGCAGCGGGACAAGGCGGGCGGTTCAGGCCGCCCGTTCCTGTTTCAAGCTTGCGGCCAGCGCGCTCAGGTCTTGCAGCGGCAGGCGCATATACTCGCGGTCGGGCGCCTGACCACAGGCGTCAAGCGGCGAGAAATCGCTTTCAGCGCGCGCTGTCAGCAAAGCCATGCCGCAGGTGTGGACCAGTTGTTCCTGCTGGAACGTGGGCATGAACACCCGCAGATCACCCTTGATGGGTGCGCGGTGGATGCCGTCGAAGCCATCAAGCATGAGGGCCTGAATCAGCACGAACGGGTCGCCTGAAGTGGTCCGGCAAATTTGGACAGCGTGCTAAGATGTATCCAACGCGCACGAATGGATACGAGAATGACAAAGCGACGGAACTTTTCAGACAAGTTTAAAGCTGCTGTGGCGCTTGAGGCGCTGC
>NZ_UIHC01000041.1 GCF_900499075.1 Roseinatronobacter ekhonensis
ATAAGTCCACAGAATACATCTCCCCACCCTCCGCTCATCAGCTTCAGGTGTCAGATTGCGGAATTTTACTCCGCGACGGTCAGATCATCAGACCGTTTCTGTGGGCATTTTGTCTCCGGGATTCACACAGAACCGGGTTGCCGAGCTCGGCGCTTTCATAGGCCGGGAAATAGAAGAAATCGACATCCTCGCCCACGTTGGTGCCATCGGGGAAAAACGCCGGGATGAACGACGCTTGTCGGTGCATCATGCATTGCGGCGGTGCTGAAAACAGACCTAGCGGGCTGTCGCGGAAATCTGTCGCGGCCACCGCGCTTGCACCGCCGCTGACAAAGGCATCATTGCGCGCGAACCAGCCAAATTCCTCGATCGCGGCCACGATGCGCGGATCGTCAAACGCGATCTGGTTTGTGACCCAGTCGTCATAGACTTCGGGCGGTTGCGTACGCAACAGCAGATCTTCGACCCAGTCGGTCGCGGGCCAGCCCGTCGCTGCACCGGACCCGATGCCTATGCACCACGGCGTCACGTCATCGGCCACCATCTGTTCGGTCAGGGCGCGCAGGCCTTCCATGCTGTCGGGAACGTCGTAGCCCAGATCCTCGAAATTCTCAGGAACATACCAAACCAACGATTTGACGTTCACGTTATACGAAAACCCGTAAAACCCGGACGCGCCTTCGCAACTACCCAAGGCGGTCCAGGACGGCCCCGCGGCGTATGTGGCACTCATCCAATCCGCTGTGTTCGCGCCCAGATCGACAAGCTGTCCCCGGCGTGCAAGGTCCACATCAGCCCCGGTTGTGGGAACACGGCCAGATTGGGGGGGGATCCCGCCTCAACATCAATCATGATCTGCTGCTCGAATGCGTCAGAGCCGTTGACCTGCACAGTGGCACCGGTCGCGCGCTCGAAATAGCCAAGCACTGCGGCAGCTGCTTCGGCATCCGGTCCCAGCCATGGCGAGGCGAGCGTCACCTCTTGCCCGGCATACTCATGTTCGGCGGCAAAGGCGTCGTAGCTTTCCCATGAAAACGGCCCGTCACCTGGCGTAAAGGGCAACTGTGTTTGCGCCGACGCGGGTAGCGCGGCGGCGAGAACAATTAAAGCAAGTGCTGAACGTCTTGGGGTCATCGCGGTTTCTCCTCCCGTGTGAATGCGCGGGTGCGCAGTAGAAGGCGAAGCGTAGCGTGGCGCTTGTTATTATTGAAATACGATGTATCCTTCTTAATATAGATTTAACTTATGGGATGGTGCCAATGGACCGACGGCTTCGCCAGTTTCTTGCCGTGGCCGAAGCAGGCAATGTTTCCGCGGCGGCGGACGCGATGAATGTCTCGCAGCCCACGGTGTCTGTGAATATTCGCAAGTTGGAAGAAATTCACGGCGTGCCCTTGTTCGAGCGCAGCTCACGGGGCGTGGTGCTGACCGAGTATGGTCAGATCCTATATGAACACGCCCGTGTTATGGCGCGGCTCAACTCTCATGCCAATGCCGAAATTCAGGCGCGCAAATTGGCAGATCGTCCGGCTTTGAAAATTGGCTGCGGTCATGCGTGGTGGCCGCTTTTCGTTCGCAAGGCTGTCGGCGATTTCAGAAAAGAGAACACCGACACGATTGTGCATGTCGAGATTTGTAGTAGTTTCGATGGCCTTCGACATCTGATGTCGGGCGATGTTCAGTGCTTTATTGGTTCACGCGTAGTGGGAATCAGCGAAGGTCTTGCCTTTTCCTTTGAGCGCCTTTTCGATGTCGAGGATGCCTACTTTGTCAGAGCAGGGCACCCGCTTACAAAAGGAAAAGCCCGCAGGCAGGATTTGACACGCTACCCCCGCCTCGATGTAGCGCCACTTGTGAACCGGCATCTTGGGATCATTAATGCGCCGGGCTATGTCGTCGAACCAGACTGGACCCATCCGCTGCGAACGCCCTTGTCGACCAATTCGGTGATGGCTGGTCTCAACCTGTTGCAGGAAAGTGATGCTTATCTGGTCTACCCGGTCGCAGTTGCTCCTGAATTCAGCACGGCTGAGGTGGTTGTTCTTGACGTTGAAGATCGACCGCGCGACCGTATCCAGATCGGGATCTACACGCTCTCTGATTTGAGTATACCCGATGTAATTTTGCCATTCTTGAGAGACTTACGTCAGTGTGATTATTCGAGGCTCATGTCCTTTGACGTCCTGTAATACGACCGCGATTAATCGCTGAGGATGAGAATCTTTGTTCATTGTGCTGTTTTACCTAAGGGTTCTCAATTGTTCGCGGAGCACCGCATAATCCGCGAGCCATTCAGCCATCGCTGCACCTGGGGGCAACGCGGCCAGTTCCGCTGCCACGCGTGTCTGTTCAGCCCGGCTATACGCCACCACGGAGGGACACGCGCTGTGCCCCGTGTTAGAATTCACCCCCGCGCAGGCGTTCAAGCAGATCGTCGCGGTTGCGAGGGCGGCGGCTGGCCGCATCCAGCATCTGACGTTGAATGGCATTTGTGCGCTCCAGTTGGTCCAGCCGTTCGGCGGCGCGGCCAGCGCGTTCGCCCGATCGACGGAGATTGAGAATGAACAACGCTATGGTGAGCGCGCCGAGGGCGAGAGCCGCAGCCCGCCGCGCCCAAGGCCGGGTGAGCAGCCCGACCAAGAGGCTCGCCCACATCAGTGCAGCCCCTTTTTCCAGTCATCGATCCGCGCCCAGACGGCGATGGCAATCCCGCCCAGTGCCAACGCGATAAAGACCCAGCGTAGCGTGTCGAGATATGGCACCAGTGGCAGAACCGCGCCCTGCGCCTCGGCCAGAACCTCTTGGGCAACCTCCACGCCCGCGGCGCCGACGGTCGCCACGCCAGCTGTGCCGGTCCCCCGCAGCGTTCGGCTCTCGGACAGCACCTCCCGCGCGGGCGGGGCCTCGGATGCAAAAGGCACAGCGCGAACCGGAAACCGCTCGCCCCAGCTGCGCGCGGGCCCCAAGTCGATATGGATGAAGCCCGAGCGCGGATAGAAGCCAAAGCCGAGAAACCCGACTTCGCGGGCAGCAGCTTCAAACGCCACCGGATCATGGTTGGCCATCGCAATATCAAACGCCGTGCCGTCCATGTGCTTGGAACGCGGCGCGCCTTTAACGGCTTTGTTGTGCGCGGGCGAGCGATAGGCCGAGCGGAGGATCAGCGGTTTGCCGAGCCGGTCGCGGAGCGCCTGCAGCCTGTCGAGCGCCTCGGGATGAAGCTTTAACTGACCTGTGTCGCGGCAGGCGATCTCAGGAGGCGAGAAGTTCTTCCAGCGCCAAAGGTGGTCGGGCACGTCGCGGAAATGGCGGAAGGTGCGAATGGGGTCAGACATGAGCGTCTCCTGTGGGTGATGGGCATGCGAAATCGCCCTGCGCGCGGGCAGGGCGTTTGGTTTGTGTCGGGAGTTCGGGATCCTCAGCTTGTGAAAATGGCGCT
The DNA here is from genome assembly GCF_900499075.1 of Roseinatronobacter ekhonensis. Taxonomy (GTDB): domain Bacteria; phylum Pseudomonadota; class Alphaproteobacteria; order Rhodobacterales; family Rhodobacteraceae; genus Roseinatronobacter; species Roseinatronobacter ekhonensis. Next base: position 3,440 of record NZ_UIHC01000041.1, read on the forward strand.
GAGGTCAGTCGCCATCCCGGCGCTGGAAGGCGGCGAAGATCAGGTTGCGCATATCGTGGATATCGCGCTCGATCCGGGCGAGGCGGTCGTGATCGACCTGCCGATCATCGTCGCGGCGCTTCTCGACCCGGGCGCGTTCCTCGACCAGTTCCTGCTCGAGCTTGTGCAAAAGCGCCTCATTGGTGAAGGCTTTGCGCGTCACTGCTGTGGCAAGCCCCGCGATGAAGGTGAACCAGACGCCGATGGCGGCGGTCAGACCGTGATCGCGGAACGCCTGCACGGTTTGCTCGATGAGGGAATTTTGCTGGCTCATCCGATTTTTGCCCCCCAGAAGCTGGTCTGCTCGGCCGCAAAGAACCCGTCATGCGCGCGGAAGGAGCCCTGCACTTCAACCGTGTCGCCTGCGCTCAACGCGGCCATGCTTTGCAGCCAAAGCGCTGTGGCTTCCGAGCGATGCGTGGCGGAGCTCTCACCATAGCTGCCGCGCAGGACGTCTGTGCCATTGATCACCAGCCGCCCGCTCATGCGTGCCGAAGTGCTGGCATTCACCTTGAACATGAGCGTCGCGCCAAAGAGATACGTGCCGTCCACCGGGGCTATGAACTGGTTGTTCGCCGCATCAAACGCGCCCTGATCATTGTACTCGGTGTTGTTGATGCCGATCTTGGTCCAGGCACCGACGCCGACATAGTTGTCGTAGTTCGTATAGCCCTTGAAGCGCGGCAGGTTTGGCTGATCGAGGATGCCAGTGGCGGGGTCGGACCGCAGCGCGTCATAGAAGGTGCTGCCATCGGGCGAGACGGCTAGGCGAAACTGGTCCGACCCGAACAGGCCCAGCAGGGCGCGGGTCGAGAAGCCGGTCTGGAACAGAAACCCCAGATCATTCGCGCTGGCCTCCTTGTTCAGGCTTTGTATCAGGCTGCCCGTCCCACCAGCACCCACGCCCAGCGCGGTCCAGAGCGCGGCATTGATCTGTGCGAGAAACGGATTGTTGGCATCTGCTGTGCCACCGAGCCCGATGCGCGTCAGGTTCTGCAGGGCAGGGGGTGTGGTGCTGATCCAGCCTGCGCCATCATAGACCAGCAGCACGGCGTCATCTTCAACCCATGCGCGCCACCCCACGCGCGGTGGCAGGCGCAACCAGGCCCCATCGGTCCAGAGCGCGATGTTCAGATCCCAGCCCGCCCAGTCGCTGGTGGCGCCTGAGGCCACGATATACCGATCCCCCTCATCGGGGCTGGCCGGGGGTGCTGTCAGATCGCGCGCGAGCACCGCAAGTTGCACCAACCCATCGAGCAAGCGCAGCGCCTCGTTATGGGTGACATGTTTTTGCGCCTGCGCGGCCAGAATATAGGGCAGCAGCAGATTGCCGGTGGTGTCAGACATCAAAGGTCCTTGTGGTTCTGATCAGAAGAAGAGGGTGACCGTCCGCTCCGCCCCGCGCCCGACAAGAGCGGAGAGCTGCGCGATGCGGATCGTGAGACTGTCACTTGGCCCGAGCAGGGTGCCCCAATCGGCGATCTGGTCAGCACCAGAATAGACTGCGCTGGTGGTGCTGGTGCTGAGCGTTCGCTTTACGGTCGTGCCGTCGAGGATATCGACCTCATAGGTCTCATTCTCTTCTGCCAAAGCCACATCACCCGCGTTCCAATTGTCGGCCGCGAGCGAGCGCGACCGCCGCACCCAGCGGATTGTCAGATCGCCGGGGCTCCGCGCTCTGCGCCAAGGCTGGTCGATATGCGCGACCGAGAAAGGCCGTAGCCCGGCACCCTCAGGCGTGAATGCCTGCGCTACATAACTGTCATCACCGGGCGGGCGTGCGGCTGGTCCGATGCGCCAGTTCCAGGGAAGGCCCAGATCAGCCTCAGCGATTGGCAGCGGGGTCAGGCTGTCATCCAGCACCACGACGTGCGCACGCTCGGGCGTAGGATCGCCCATCGCGGCTTCCGTTCCGCGCTGACCGCGCAGCAGCCGCATCAGCCGATAGCGCCCCGGTGCTATTAACTCGGCGACGCCCGCCTGCACGATCTCCCATTGCCCAGCGCCTGTTTCCACCGCCAGCGCATTGGCCCCGCCGAAGAGGGCAATATCCGTCACGCTTTTGAGGCTGCCTGTGAACAGATCGATGATCAGCGCATTGCCCAGATCGAAGCGCGAGCTGGGGCCAGAATAGAAGTCTGCCACCAGCACACCCATCCGCGCCCGCCTGCCGAAGGTGGTCAGCAGCTCAAACCCATCGCTCGCGGGGCTTCGAAACACAGCCAACTCGCCCGGCCATGGCCGCGCATGGCCGGCGATCAGAGGGCGATGCGGCGCAATATCTTCGCGTAGCTGGGGCAAATCCATCAGCAGCACATCCGGTGCCCCGAACACCAAAGGCGTGCTGAGCGTTGCTGGCCGGGGATTGCCGGGTGGCAGATCGTAGTTGGCGCGGTCCTGACGGAGTGCTTCCAGACTGCGAAACGTGGAATCCGCCACCGAGACCAGCCGCATATCGACCTGCCGCCCGTCATGCGCGAGCGCGATCACATCGCAGGGATCGAGGGCCAGACGCGAGGGCGGCAGTCGAAACACAGCCGTTTCGCGGCCCGACCAGGCCTCCATCAGCGCGCGGCGGCAGCGCCGCTCGGCTTCTTCTGGCGGGACAGCCATGGGGAAGCTCTCGAGCGATATGCGCGTTGTGTCCACAGTGATGCGCTGCGCCTCAACTTGCGCCGCGTCATAATCCTCATCCGCGCGCGCCACTTGCCATTTAAGCGCTTGCGGCAGCTCTGTTTCCTGCGCGCGGGTCAGTTCCAGAACGTCACCAGACCCAGCCGCCACCATATCCTCGGCAGATATTACTGCCACTGTCGCACGCCCGCGCATGACAAAGCGGATGACACCGCCGGTCTCGGTGGCATCAAAACTGAAATGCCGCGCGAGCGTGGCGATTGAGCCGCGGGGGGATTCCAGCGCGCCGATCGCGTAGCCCTCGACCGCACCCCAAAGGCCGGAGACATCGATGCGGTACTCGGGCAGCCCCGCGCGCAGGCAGAGATGCCTAACGAGAGCCGCGAGGGATACGGCGCCGAGCCGTCCCGTCAGCCAGTGCCCCAGCCGCCAGTTTGGACCATCGGTCCAGACACCCTCCAGCGCCGGGAAAAACGGGTAGGGCCGTGCATCCCATGTCCAGGCGGCGCAGTCCGGCACATGGACCATCCGGTCGCCATATACCGAGGACATTGGATTGTTGGCCGCGTCGCCCCACCAGAGATAGCTCGCCTCGAGATAGGCCCGCTGAATCGCATCATCGCGCCAGCCGCGGGAGAAATACGGCACAAAGCTTTCAGACGATTTCGGATCGAAAAACACATTGGGCTGGTTCGTGCCGCGATCAACTGCGGGGCAGCCCAGTTCCGTGAACCAGACAGGTTTCGATTCCGGCACCCATGCGGTCGGCGTCCCGCTCTCAGCGCCGCCCGGACGATCAAAGTGCTGTTCTGACCACCAGGCGCGCAGATCCTTGTAGCGAAACACCCATGGTTTGCCTTCTGCCCCGTCCTCAACGGGGGTTCGTACCTGTACCGCACGATCAGCCGCGCTGGCATAGAACCAGTCGAACCCTTCACCGCCTGCGATATGGGATTGCAGATAGGCGCGGTCATGGATCGCAGGCCAGCCGGCTTGCGCGTCTGCATGCTCAAAGCCGTCGCGCCAGTCCGAGAGCGGCATGTAATTGTCGATGCCGATGAAATCGATATTTGCATCGGCCCAGAGCGGATCGAGATGGAAGTACACATCTCCACTGTCGTCCCCCGGCTGGTGGCCGAAATACTCCGACCAGTCAGCCGCACAGCTGATCTTTGTGCCCGCTCCGAGGATGGCGCGGACATCAGCTGCCAGATCGCGAAACGCCTGCACGGCCGGATAGGTCGCCGCGCCAGACCGGATTTGCGTGAGCCCGCGCATCTCGGTGCCGATCAGGAAGGCATCAACGCCGCCTGCCATCGCGCAGAGATGGGCATAGTGTAGGATCATCCGCCGCAGGCCCCAATCTTCAGCAGGGCCGGTCCAGGACACATCCTCGCCCGACACGGCGAAACTCGCGGGTGTCGCGCCGCCGAAGAAGCTCGCGACCTGTGTGGCGGCCGAAGCGGTTTTGTCGGCAGACACGACATATCCTGCGGCAGGCGAACAGGTGATGCGCCCCCTCCATGGAAAGGCAGGCTGGCCAATATCAGTGGCATTGTCCGAATAAGGATCCGGCAGCGTGTTCCCCGGTGGCACATCCATCATCAGGAAGGGATAAAAGGTCACGCGCATGCCGCGGGCCTTCAGCTCCCGGATCGCCTGGACCACCGCGAAATCCGCCGGCGTGCCGCCATAGACGGGCCGATCCTCGCTGTCTCGGCTGACCAGTTCGGCATCTGCCCGCGCGATACCATTCACCGACCAGTCGGCATTGGGCGTGGTCTTCTCGGAAAACTCGACCTTGGGACGGATGGTGCAGTTCCCTGCGCGCAGATCGTCGCCAAACCATGACACGACGAGGCTGACGGCCTCAACCGAGGGCACCATCGCCTGCAACCGATCCAGCGCCACGACGATATCGGCGGTGTCGGCTACCGCATTGGAGTTCTCGGTGCTGCTGGTGCCACCAATGGTGGTGTTCAAAAGCGGGTTGGCGGTGGCAATCCCGCCCTCAACCTTGCGCACGACATCGGTCGCATAGGTGAACTCACCTGCGGACGGAATGAGCGAGACTGCGCGGGTCAGCCCTTCAGCCGTGTCAGAGTCCGCCAGCGGGCGGAACACCTCAAAGGTCAGCTGCGGGATGCGGTTGCCAAAATCGGAAAGCGGCAGTTCTTCGAACACCACATAGGCCGTGCCCCGATAGGCGGGCGTGCTGGCCACGCCCATCTTCGTTGCGATAAAGGGATCGGGTTCCTGTTCTTCGTCACCGGGATACCAGCGCCAGACGAGGGTCGAGAGATCGAGCGGCTTCCCATCGGCCCAGACGCGGCCAATGCCGGTGATCGGGCCCTCGGATAATGCGACCGCGAAACTGGCATAGTACAGATACTCGGTGGTCTGGACCTTTGGCCCGCCGCCTTTGGCCCGCCGCCTTTGCCACCACCCTGGCTGCTCGTCCGCGTCTCCTCTCGAAAATCCGTGGCCCAGATGATATTGCCGCCAATGCGCATGCGCCCGTAGACGCGTGGGATCACCGCGCCTTCGGAGGATGACGTGATGCGCAAGGAATCGAGCCGTGCGCCCTCGATGCGCTGCGCGGGCGCAAGTGAGGACACGAGCCAGCTGTCGACGGCAGATCCGACAGTCGAGCCGATCATGCCGCCGATCACGGTGCCCGACAGCCCGAGGATCGCGCCGCCAAAGCTCGACCCGATCGCCGAGCCGACCGCGCCCAGAACAAGGGTTGCCATAAAAAACTCTCAGGTCTTGGGGAAAAGAAATGCGAAGGCGATGCGCCGCCGCCAGGCTTGTGTCAGCGGCTGCTCGATGACGCCTAGCCGTTCATAGGCGTGGATGAAGCGGTCGGGCGCGGTGCGACTGGTGCGACCAGTCAGGATCCCGACATGCTTGGCGATCGCGCGGGGCATCATCCGGAACAGAAGCAGCGCGCCGGGTGGGGCGTCAGCAGGTGAGACTTCGATCATCATGGCGCGCGCGCCCTCGACCAACACCTCGCGCGGTCCGGTTTCGCCCCAGTCCCGGCTGTAAGGCGGGATGGGGAAGGGTTCCTCTCCGACAACCTCGCGCCAGACGCCGCGCGCGAGGCCGAGGCAGTCGCACCCGACGCCTTTGAGGCTCGCCTGATCATGATAGGGCGTGCCCAGCCAGCCGCGTGCAGCGGTGATAACTATGGAAGGGCCGGCAAAACTCTGCGGGTTCGTCGTGACTGTAGCCCTCACAGCACGCCGCCTTCATGGCCGCCGTCGCGCGCGGCATAGCGCAGAATGGTGTCCTGCCCGGGGATATGCGGAAAGCCCCGGAAATTCGCGACATTGCTGAATTTGGCGCTGCAAGTCTCCACGCGCTTGTCGCAGCCCGCGCGGATCGTGAAGACGTCGCCCTCGACGATAGCGCGCACGGGCGCTTCAAGCAGTGTCAGGACAGCTATACCATCCAGCAGATCATGGGCCAGCACCTCGGCCCGCCGCCCGGCATTGGCACCAGAGGTCCACTCTACGGTGCCAAAAGTAAACCAGCTCGAGGCAAACCCTGACAAACCAGAGCCCGTGAATTCGCGGTCGCGCAGCGGGTCGATGACAGCGCCTGCGCCCTTGTACGCAGGATCCTCCAGATCGACCCCGCAGCGCGCGTCACCAAGGGCTGCATCGCAGCCTGCCTGAAACGTGCGTCCGACCGTCTGGCCCAGAACATGCGCGAGGGAGCGGACTTCGGCCACAAAGGCCATGCGCCCGCGCCGGATTTGACCGACAGCACCCCTTCGCATCAGCACGCGCTGGCTGGTATCCGCCCAGTTGACGCGCCAGAGTTCGACCTCGGCCGCGTCCCAGCGCCCGTCGAGAATATCCGTCTCGGTGATGCGGTCCGACGACAGCACCCCTTCGGCATCCTGCGCGTCAACCGAGAGATCTGATCCCGCGCGAATTTCCGAGGCAGCAAAGCCGCTTTCGGGCTCAAACTCCGTGCCCTCGAACAACAGCGTGCAATCGTGATCGGTGAAGCCGAAGCTGACGCCATCCGCGCGGGTGATGCGCCAGCACCATGCGAGCGTGGTAGTGCCGTCATCGAGATGGGCCTGCAGGGCAGGGTCGAGCTGTTTCATGAATTAACCTTGATTTGGCGCGACAGGCTTGACACATTCTGTTGATGAACTGTGTTCAGTAATAAGGTGCATGAGTATGCGTGATACGTTTCAGGACGGGGCAGGTGAGACTGCGAAACCCGTTTATGATCCCCAAGAAGTGCGGATGGATGTGGTCCGGCTCGACAGCTTTCTGGCCGCTCTGAAAAAAGCCGCGGAAGAGCAGGACCGAAAAGTGGTTCCTTTCCCGGAAAGACGTTCTGACAAAACCTGAGGCAGCGCGCTCATCGCCGGATCTCCAGGAGCGGAATCGATGTGATCGAGCCCAGCCGTTCGACATCGAGCGTGACGTCCAGCGTGTCGCTGTCGAAACGGACGGGCACGTCGAATTCAAACCCGGCAGTGATAGTGACGCCCGCGCCGGGGGCTGTATCGAATGTCACCACACCGGTTGTTGTATCAACCGACCATCCACTGGTCTGTTCAGCACCGCCCAGCGCGACGCGCAGAGAGCCCGCGACAGGCTTGGTGATGGCGCGGGTCCATGTCTGGCTGCTAGAGGAGTAGCGCTTCATCAGCGCAAAGCTGGTGATGCTGCCATTGCCCGTGCCGATAGGCTGGTCGAGCGGGCCGGGTGATTGTGACGGCGCGGAGGATTTGTAATCCGACCAGTCCTTGAAGCGAAACCCGTGCAGCCGGCCATTGCGGGCCTCAAAGAATGCCACGACAGCGGCCAGATCATCGGCTCGCCTTATGCCATAGGCCACATCATAGCGGCGGCGCGAATTGGCCCAGCTCGCATTGCGCTCCTCGTCACCCGAGGCGAGTTCCACAATCTGCGTGCGCCGCTCGGGCCCGCCCCGCGCGCCGCGGCCGATATTGTCGGGGAAGCGCACTTCATGAAACGCCATCTGACCTCTCCATCGTCAGTGCTCTGGCCCCTGCAACCGGTGCCCATTTGCGGGGCCGCACTTACATGCCCCGCCGCCCGAGACTGACTGCGCGTGCGATATCTGCGGCCATCTGCGTGCGCGACTGCCGGAAGCTCTCTGCATCGCGCGCCATGATGGTGACATTGACGGTCATACCACCGTCTCCCGGTGCAGTTCCTCCGCCATAGCCAGCGGCTTCCCGCCGCGAGAGCACCCGTTCTCCCCGCTGCAGGATCGCGGGCACCTCGTCGGGCTTGATCCCCGCCCAACCACCGGAATGCATGCGCGGTGCAGCAGCAAAGGCCATGGCGGGCACCATGCGCGCCGGGGCAGGGCTGCCGACCAGACCGCCGGCATGTAGAATATTGGCGAAGATCCCGCCTGCGCCGCCGAGCACCCCCGAGAGGACACCAGCCAATGGGCCTAGAAGGAACTTTCGCGCGGCGAGCTTGGCGAGGTCTGCGATCATCGAGGTGACCAGATCGCGGAAGTCCAGTTTGCCCTTGCGTACAAAATCCCCGACCGCGCTCTCCGCAGAAGAAAACGCCCCCACGAGCACCTGGCCGATATCAGACCCTATCTCGCGGGCTTTTCTGGCATAATCCGACAGGGACGCTGTGACCGCATCCCAGCCAGTCAGGGCCTGCCCAGCACCAGACGCGGTCTCTGCCCCAGCCTTCTTCCCAGCGGCGCCAGCGCGAACCGCTGCCGCCTCGGCCTGATCCAGCGCATCCGACATGCGTTGCGCACCAGCTGCAGCCACACCCAAAGCGTCTTCGGTTTCGTCACTGGACCCGCGCACTGCCGCCAACAAGGTGGCGACAGCCTCTCGCGCGCCGTTAAAAGCACTGGCGAGAGTTGCATCCGCCCGTGCGCGGAACCCTTCTGCGGATCGCTCGGCGCGCATGATACCTGCGTCAAAGCTCGACACCAAGGCCTGCACGCCCAGCGCATCGATCTGGAAACTGGCCCCGATCACATCGGCGATCCGATTAAAGCCCGGCGCGATCCGGCTCAGGAAATCCGCCCATTTCTGTCCCAGAAACCGCATGAGCCGCAGCCAGAGCGCCTCGATCTCAGCCCCCATCGCGCGGAAGCGGTCGCCAAAAGCGGAGAGCGACGTCCCGATCCCGTCCCAGACGGCCCGCGCCACAGTACCCATCAGCTCCAGCGCGCCGCCAAAGCCACCTGCGCTGGAGACCAGCTTCCCGAATTGATAGACCAGCTCACCCGCACCGACGATCAGCGCGCCGATCCCGGTGCGGATCAGCGCCCCGCGCAGGACGAGCAGAGCGGTGGCCAGCCCGCGCACAGAGAGCGCCGCCGCCGCAACGCCCGCGACCCAGCGCCCAGCCATGAAGGCGACGAATGTGCCTGCGATGCTGACCAGCCGCCCGAGATTGTCGAACAGCCCCCGGATCGCCATGCCGAGTGGGCCAGTGGTGCGCGCGACAGACGCCATGGCATTGGCCACAGCTTCAAGCGCGGGGGCTGCGGCCAAAGCCAGCTGGTTTGAAATCCCGCGCCAGATCAGGCCCAGCCGCGATATGGCGTCATTGGTGCGCTCGATCTGGGCTGCATCCTGATCAGACACGATGACGCCGAAGTCCCGTACGTCCTGCGTGGCCTGGCGTAGCGTCGCGCTGTCGATGCGCCCGAAGACCAGAGAGGCGCGATCGCCGAAAAGCTGTGAGGCAATGGCTGCGCGCTCTGCCTCGGGCACAAACTCCGCGAGCCGCTCCTGAATTGTCGCGATGCGTGCATCGAGCGGCAGGGCTTGCAGATCTTGGGCTGAGAGCTGCAAGCGGCGCAGGGCCTCGACCGCAGGGCCCGTGCCAGAGGCCGCCTGCGATAGCCGCCGCGTCAGCTGGATCGTGGCCTGTTCGACCTGACCCATGGACACGCCTGCCAGATCGCCCGCGCGTTCCAGCACCTGAATGCTCGACACAGTGGTGTCGAGCGAGGCCGCAAGCTTCGCCTGCGCGTCGACGGTCTGCAGGCCTGAGCGGATCATCGCGACGCCGGCTGCGGTGGCCGCCGCAACAGCAGCCGCAGAAGCTACCTTCACCCGGCGCGCAAAGCCGGCGAGTCGCCGGTTCGCCGCCTCCATCTCCTGGCTCAGCCGCCCAAACCCGCGCTTGCCAGCCTCGCCCACACCTTCAAGCGCTGTGCGGACCTTCTCGCCGCCGATCACGGCAAGGCGGACGCTAACGCTTTTCTCTGCCATTTGTCGTTTCCATCTGTTCGCTGAGTTTGATGACCATCACGGCCTCGATGCCGGGCAGGAGTTCGGCCATCGCGAGCGGCGGCACGCCCAGCGCCTGACCAAGTGCCAGTGCCGCACCCATATCCCAGCCGATCACGGCACCGGGGGCGATGCGCAGCTGGCCACCCAGACGGCTGACCAGATCCCAGACCTGCCAGCCTTCGTGGGTGAGGGGACGGTTCAGCCGCGCGGGGCAGTCCGTGCACGACCTTTCGCGGCCTTCGAAGGGCTCGCAACCCGCGCAGTAGCGCGCGCCCCCGCCCAATTCCCAGTCGGCGAGGGCGCAGAGGCGTTTTTTTCCTGTTCCAGCAGCAGACCTTTGGAAACATAGGTCAGCTGGAAGGCTTCAAAAATCGGCCAGATGTCCAGAAGCGCGTCGATGGCCTCGGGGCTGGGGGCGATGGCAATACCATCCGCATCGCCGATGCCCTCCCAATCCAGCACCGCCCGCCGCGCGAGGGCTTTGGCGAAGGCCATGGCGCGGGTCTCATCCGTGGCATCCTCGGGAATGGCCTCGACCTCCGGGTCAGCGCGTGTGGCGACCATCAGCGCGGTGGTCAGTGGGCGCAGCTGCACGCGCACACCGGGGGCGAGGTCATGCCAGCGGGGGGCATTGGTCAGATCGAGGGTCAGCATCAATAGGTCTCCACTGCATTGATAAGGGTTGCGGTGCACATCCGGCCCTCAGTCGGATCCCGCGCGGCTTGCCAGTCGAATGTCGCCTGCACGCCTTGCGGCCCTGAAATCTCGATACGCGGGCGGGGCAGGTAGACCGCGTGGACAGAAAAGGTAAAACTCTCGCCCGAAGGCAGAACATAGGCGAATTCCATCTCGCAGGGATCGCCATCAATGGCCTGCGTCACCAGCGTCTGATCCGCAAAGCGGACTTCGATCCGGCCAGTTAGCGCGGCGATAGAGGGATCAGCCCCATCAATCCGCCCATCTGCGCGGATGGTCTCGATCCGGTCGAGATTATTGGCATAGGTGATCTCGGCTGAGACGACATTGCCAAGAGCAGTCCCGTTGCGCGTGATCGCGCCATTGAAATGGCCGAAGCGTTGTAGATCGAGCGCGGCGGGTGTTCCGGCAGCAGTGGCAGTGCCCACCGCTTCACCTTGCGCGACCAGCCGGGCGGTGGCCGTCAGCAGCCCCGAGCGCTGCATCTGCCATGAGAGCTGATCCAGCACACAGCCGGAATACATGGCAAAGCGTGGGACCTCGGGCATGCCGGTCTCAATGGACATCGAGGGCAGCGTCCAGGCACCCGACTGGAATTCGTGGCTGTAGGGCGCGACTGATCCGGTTGTGACTGGATTGCCAAATGCGGCCTTCAGCCAGAATCCAAATGCCTGCGCGTCTATAGGGATGACCACATCGCCATCTGAGGTCACCGCATCCTTGATCGGAGGCAGCGGATCGCGACCATAGCCAAGCAGCTCGCTGTTCAACAGCGGCTGTTCCGCGCCCAGCGTCGCGCTGGCGAAGGGCATGCGGGTGAAGCCACTCGCGGGCGGCGTGCCATAAGTCGTCTCGAACGCCAGCGCCATCTGCGCCCGCGCGCCTTGCGCTCGTGCCATGGTGTTTCTCCTGTAAGTTCAGGCAGCCAATCTGGTAAAGGCTGCGGGAAACCAAAAAGGGACAGTATCGAATGACGGAAGAATCAAGCGGCCCGTCCGGGTCTGGTGGCCGCTCGCATCTGGCTATTGGCTCGCGTGCCACCGGTGAGCTGTATTTCCCGGGCACAGTCGAGTTGCCGGGGTATGTGAAGGGCAGCGTGGAGGCGGCTGCGATCGTGATCGAGGAGACAGGCGAAATCGAGGGCGAATTGCGCGCCCCAGGCATTGTGATCAAAGGACGTTTCAAGGGCCAGATCAAAGGTGGCACGGTGCAATTGCACACGAGTGCCCGCATTGTCGGGGATATCACCTATGACAGTCTGCGCATCGAAAGCGGCGCACAGGTAGAGGGCAGATGCATCCCGCGCGCAACGCGCGAGGCTCCACAGGTTCAGGACAGCGGATCGTCCGTCGAATAATACAGGATCACCGGTATCACGGCGGCTTTCAGACTTGCTGCGCCCTCGACTAGCAAATCGACGGGACGCGGGGCTTCTGCCTCGACCCAGTCGCAAATCCCACCCAGAGTGCGGTCAGCAGCAATCGCCACGCCGATGCTGGCGCAGAGCGTATCAAACGCCGTATCGCGGTCCGCACCTTGCACAACCGCCTCGATCTCGGCGCGATGCTGGTAGTGGTAGGCCAGCGGCGATAGCGTGACTTCGGGCTCCCCCGGCTCGCCGTCGCGCAGGATGAGCAGGCCGTCGGCAGGGACGCGCTCGGGCAGCACATCGCCGCGCTTGGTGGTGGCGGGTAGAGCCGAGAGGCGTGCGTAGAGCGCACCGAGGATTGCTTCGCGAGGGGTGGGCAAAGTGCGCTCCATTTAATCTTTCGCCCACATTGAGGCAGGCAGCAGCGCAGAAGGCGGCATTGTCGTGTACGGCCCAGAGCTACCCCCGGCCACATCGCCTAGCACTGCATCGAGGCGTCGCCGAACCGGCCGTTCATTTCCCGAGCAGCATTTTCAATCGGCGAATGTCGGCACAGCGGTACAGAGCAGAAGCAGCGCTCTACTTTACATCCAATCCAATAACCCGCCTTCCTGATAACGCCAGAAAACGTAGTAGAGGAAGTTCAATACGTCACTTTTATCTTTGCAGTAACATCGCGCCAGCGCCAGCAGCAGTTTTCGCACCGTCGGAAATAGCCTTCACCCAGTTAGACACATCAAATCGCATCTTTTCTGTCTCGCTAAATTCGACCGGCAGACGCTCTGACAAAAGTTCGTCAAAACTTAAGGACCCTGATCGATCATAATCGAAAGAATGCATTATTGCTCCTGAGGCGATTGGGGCTAACGCAGCTGCGCTGGTGGCCGCTACGACCCTCTGACCCTCCGAGACTTTGGTATCCATGGCAGTACCAATTGAAACACTCGCACGAATTATGCGTGCAATTTCAGCTACTGAAAGTTCGCCATCTCCGCTTACGTCCGCTACCCTAAACAAATTTCCCGGACAACGCGCGACGGCTTCGCGGCAGTCCGAAACGGCGGCATCAAGGTCTTTCAAGACGGCCAAGGCTTCTCCCATGACCAGCGATTGTGGTAGTGGGAGACTTGGGCAGGTTTCGCCTCGATCGATATTGAATGCTTCCGGAACAACTTCTGGCGTCAGTGCGCCAGAGGACAAAGATGCATGCAAAGCCTCTGTTTCCGCCGTTGTATTCGGTTCCGTTTTTGGCCAAGCTTGTTCAAGAAAACCGTCTTTTTCTCGCATTAGCGAAGGTGCAGGGTCATGCTGATCGGTGCGCACATATAGCCAGTCGCTTCCACTGATCGGTGTGATTTCTTGTGAAATAATTTCGATTCCGCCATCGCCTGAATATGCTGCCAGAGTGTGTCCTTGATACTCAATATTGCTGGCATCGTCGCATCCACCAAATCCCCATAGTCCAACTATCGTCTCCTGAGCGTGCGCCGGCACAGATGCCAATACAAGTGTCACACAAGCAATACTTTTAAATAATCGGCTTATAGTCATTTGTAATTCTCCTGTGAATCCGCGTTTCACATTCAAGGCTCGCGTAGAAAGTACCGTTTTGCAAGGCCTCGCCGGGATCACAGATTGGCTTCTTCCATGGCTAGTTTTTGAGCTCCAGTGCTAAGCCATCGGCTTTCGAGCTACCCCCGCTTAACGCGTATTCTGCCTTTGAAAATCTTCCGCTTCGGGGTCGTATCGGTCATGTGCAGTGCAGTGAACTCCCTTGATTTGACACGTTCTGAATGCCCGCTCATGCGAGGCTATCTTGATCTGCCCACGTCGCAGTGAGAGTCCGTTCTCCGCCCATCCACCTCGGTCATGCAGCAAACGCGCACGATTTGCGCTGAAGCTTCAAGCGGCAGAAGGACCGGCACAACAGACATCAGACTTTCCCCTCCACCCATTTCGCCACGATCGCCCCCGGCAAGGCCTCTTGAGCAGCCCGCGCATCCCGCGCCAGATCCAGCCGCTTTGGGAGCCTGACCTGCGGCACGAGCAGAAAGATCGGCACAGTGGTCCGACCGCGCCCGGTCTTTGCGCGCGAGGCGACCGCGCGACCGCGATTGTTCAGCCGCCCTTCGGCGACCAGCAGGCTCGGGCCCGTCCGCCGATAGACAAACCGCAGGCGCAGGCCCGAGCGGCGCTCCCATTCCCCCGGCGTGATGCGCCCACCGCGTGCAGATTTTCCAGCCGCAGGCGTGGGGATCGCCAGCCAGAACCCGTCGCGGGAGCGGATCAGCGGCCCGGTGTCATGCGCACCGATGATCACCAGTGCTTTCGACCAGACCAGAGCGGCGGCGCTCAGGCTGGTTCTGCCCTTGGGATACTGCTCCGAGCGGATCGTGCGCGCGAGCCGCTGACCCAGCCCCGCGCCGGTGATCTGCCCGCGCCAGGCGGTTTTGAGACTGGTCCCTGCCTCGCGCGTGGCTGTGGTAACGGCCCGTTCACCGGCTTTGATCTCTGCCGCCATCATCGCCGCCAGATCAGGCGTGATATCCAGCTTTAGTTTCATGCGGGCCTCAGATCTACGGTCCAGACCAACCGCTCGCGATCCCGCATGGGCTCCCCCTGAATATTGAACGCCTCGCCGTCGATCTCGATCCGGTCGCCCGGGCGCGGGTTGGGGACCTCGGCCACCCGCAGATCAACCCGGGTGGTTTCCGACCAGAGCCGCGCATCGCCAAAGCTGGTCACGTCATCCGCGCGGCGCATGACCACACGGATGAGCTGGGGCGCGCCACCGCCCGCAATGTATGTCGCCTCAATGGAGATATTCGGATCGGCAAAGAGATTGTCGATGGCGGCGGTGAAGACCGACATTCTGATGTCCTGCCGCTATCAGTTCGAGCTGTGCAGGCGGATCGCGAGGCGCGGGCGCTTGTTCACCGGCAGGATCGAGCTTTCGGTCATCAGATCGATCCAGCGACCCTTCGCGTCCATCATCTGGCGGGCATAGAGCGGCAGGCCCACGGTATTGGCGGTTTCCAGAAGGTTCGCCGGGCCGCCATAGGTGGTGAAGGTGTCAAAGGTCCCGAGCGGAAAGGCGATGCCCTCTCCGCTGGGGATCAGCCGCTCCGAGCTGCCATTCGAAAGGGTGACGGAGCCATTATACTCCTCAAAGAGGATCCCTGCGAAGGGGAACGCGCGGCGCATGTCGTCGCGCAGCGGCTGGCCGCCTGTGGCCGAGTAGAACTTATAGGCGTCCTCGGTCTTGGGGTGGCTGATCAGCTTGTCGAAGAATTCCGAGCTGACCAGCGCATGCGCGGTGGTCATGGTCTCGCCCTGTAGATTGTCCTCGATCCCGCGCAAGGTCGTGCGGACCTTGCCCTGCACATTGGTGCCCGCCGTGCCGAAGACGAAGTCGACCGAGATCTGCGTCAGCCCGAATTCGGTGAAGTAATTGTAGAGCGTGGTGCCGGCACCATCCTTCACGATGCCGCGCAGCGCATTGATCTCCATGTATTCGCGGGTCTGGGCGTGCTTGCGCCGCATCAGCGTCAGCTTGCGGTTCATCACCTCGACCAGCGGATCAGCTGCGTCCGAGACGCCTAGCGCCGGCATGCCCTGAATGTCAGCGGGCAGGATCACATCGTCATGCGGGATCCACGGCAGCGCAAAGCTGCGCATGGAGCGCGCCTCGCGATTGCCGACGGTGGCGGGCGCGCCCAGTGGCACTGAAGGCAGGAGGCTCAGCACCCCTTCGCGCTGTTCAATCACGATCGAGCGCTGGGTCACGCCTTCAAAGCGGAACAGGCCGATCTGGCCGAGGCGGGTGTAGAGGTTGGGCAGGATGTTGATGGCCTGCGTCATCTCGGCGAGCGAATAGCCGCCCGTATCAAACGGGTTGCGGGTGATGGTCATGGGAAACTCCGGGGAAAGAGGGGCAGGAAGAGGACGCGCCGCGCACCAAAACGCGCGCGGATTGCGGGGTCAGGGATTCATGCGATTGCGTGCTGTTTCAGCACCGATCAGGCGGTATCGCGTGCGATGATGCCGAGGCTGGCCAGCTGGCCGATCTTGGTGGTGATCTTGGTGCCGTCATCGACGGTGGCGTCATAGGCGAGGGCTGCGCGCGATACGATGGCAGGCCCGCGCACAATCACCACGCCGATGGCATCGGCCAGTGTGGCATCGACGGGGTAGAGCAGAACGGCGCCTGCGGTTTGGGCGCCGTCGGAGCCGCCGGATGTGGCGAGCTTGTATTTGCCGCTGGCGGTGATTTTGCCCAGAACGGCGCCGACCGGATAGGCGGTACCGGCCAGAAGCGTGACGGTTTCGCGGGTGTAGTTCGGGTTGACCTCGTATTTGAGCAGATCGCCCATCGTGGCGGGTTGCGTAAGCGCGTTCATGGCAGAGTTCCTGTGTCAGGGGTGCAAATGAAGATACCCGCCGATGTGGATCGGTGGGGTGGCAGGGTGTCTTGTCCGGTAGTTGTCAGGTCTCAGCGCCTTGGATCGGCGTAAGAGAAAGGACTGAGCAGCTCAGCCGCGCGGGCTTGCTGCTGCGCGTTTTGCCGCCGCCACGATCGGGCTTTCGCTGGCCTTGGGCAGGATGGGCGAGGGGGCGGCGGCAACCACATCCCGCGCGTCCGACGCATCCGATGCGCGTTGCAGGACCAGCTTGCGCAGGGCTTCCGGGGTGGTGCCCTCGCGCAGCGCGGTTGCCGCGTCGATCACAATTCCGAGGCGGCCCGCCTGAGCTGCGATCTCGGTGATCTCCGCCGCCGTCTCGCGAAACTGCGCCGGAAGCTCGGCCAGATTACTGCGCGATGACGATGGCTGTTCCGGTGCGGATGCAGATGACGGGTGCGAGGGTTTTTGCGGTTGGCTCTCACCGTTTGAGGGGGTAGCCGCTGGCGCAGCGGCGGCGTCCTCCACATCGGTGGTATCGTCATCAGCGGGTGCACTGTCAGTAGAAGAAGCGGTATCGATCGCATCCTGCGTCTGACCATCAATAGCATCCTCTCGCAAAGTTTCATCTTGGTCTGGCGCATGGGCCATGGCGGTCTCCTTTCGGGGTTGGTGGAGTGTGTTTCGGGTCCTCGAAGCGTCAGCGCGGGCGATCGCGGCGGGCGGCCTGCCTGCAATCATCTGCCGAAATGCGGCAAAGCCCTGCGTCAGATCCGTGACCTCGTCGGCAAGACCCGCAGCGACGGCATCCGCGCCGCGATAGGTCGCAGCCTCGGTTGCCATGGCGGCCTCCTCACTCAGCCGACCCGCACGTCCGGCCGCCACAGTTTCCGCAAAGAGAAACCGCAGCACATCGATCTCGCGCTGGATGTCGCCCTGCACCGCGTCGGGCAGGGGCTGATATGGATTGCCATCAACCTTGTGGCGGCCGGAGTGAACCAGCGTGACGCGCACGCCCTCCTGATCAAGCTGCCCGCTCATATCTGCGTGCAGGACCACGACCCCAATGCTGCCCACGGCCCCGGTGCGCGGCAGCAGGATACGGTCGGCCTGGGAGGCCAGAGCATAACCTGCCGAGAAGGCGTGTTCGGCCACAAACGCCCAGACCGGCTTGGTGCCCCGAATGGCACGAATGCGATCTGCAAGGTCAAAAACACCCGCGACCTCGCCGCCAAAACTGTCAATTTCCAATGCGACGCCGCGCACGGCGGGATCATTCGCTGCCGCCTCAATCTGCGCCGCGATCCCCTCATAGCTGGTCTGGCCCGAGGATTGACCAATCCAGCCGCCCCGGTGGATCAGCACGCCGGATATCTCGATCACGGCAATGCCATCGATGAGCGGGTAGGGCGCATCGCCATGCTGGCGGTAGCTATCTGCGAGCCCACCGGCCAGCAAGCTGGCGCGAGCGGGCAGGGCGATTTCGCCGACCGCTCCGCTATTGTCGTCCATCTCAACCCGCCGCCCAAGAATGCGCGGCCCAAGCCCTGACAGAAACGCCATGGCCTTGGAGGGGTCCACCAGCAGCGGCGTGTTGAAGGCGCGCGCGGCAATGCGGGCATGGAGCATCAGGTCTGGTCCTCGTCTGGGCGCGGTCGGTCTTCCGCGTCATCTCTGTCGTCGGTTTCGCTAGGCGTGTCTTCTTCGGGATCTTCATTTGCGTCAGAAACCATCTGCACACCCTGCGCGGGCGACCCCGGCCGACGGAAATCCAGACCCAGCGTCCGCTCGCGTTCCCGCTCCGCCGCAATCTCGCGATCGACTTGCTCGGCGTCATAGCCGCGCTCAGCGATGGCCTGCGTGCGCGACTTGAGCCCGGCCTCGATCTGGGCGATCTCGGCATTGGCGTCTTTCAGCGGATCAACCCAGTCCCATTTGGTGGGCAGCCAGTCGGCAGTGAGAAGCCGCGCGCGGTTGGCCTCATAACGGGGCAGGGTGAGCGCACCCGACAGGACAGCCGCATCCATCCAGCGGGCATAGACGGGGCGGCAGAGTTGAAACACCATGACCGCATGCTGCCAGGCGGAGACGCGGCGGCGGAATTCGATCAGGGCCAGACGTGAGTTCGAGAAGTTCCCCTTCACCATGTCATTGGCGAGGTAAGGGTAGGGAATGCCAAGTGCTGCCGAAATCTGCAGCAGCGTCCGGTACTGGAACGGCTCGTAGGTTCCCCCGCTATCAGCGGGCTGGCCCACGGTCACGTCTTCGCCGGGATCCAGCCGCACGATCTGGCCCGGGCTGATCTCAACCCCGTCGGGCATCTCGTCATCTTCGGCCGGTGCGAGCGGGTTCTCGGGCGCGGGCGAGGTCACGAACATCGCATACATCGCCGCGACCTTTTTACGGTCGAGCTCAGCATCATCATACTGATCGAGCAGGAACAGTTTAACGATGGCGGGGGCGAGCTTTGAGACGCCCCGCAACTGCCCGCCCTCGACCGGGTCGATGATGTGGATGACCTCCGACGAAGGGACGCGCACGGTCTCCCCGGAGAGCTCGGGATCCGTACTGTCACCCGGATGGCGGCGCAGGAAGTGATAGGCGACGCGCCGACCAATCCGGTCGAACTCGATCCCTTGGCGGATCGCGTTGCCATTGGCGGCGATGCCCGATTGCTCGAGCGGCAACATCTCCGAGGGCAACATCTGCAACTGCAATGGCACAGTCAGCCCGTCACTCGTCCGCCGCATGCGGATCCGGAAGAACACCTCGCCTGCGATAAACACCTCGCGCGCGGCGCGGCGCTGGAGGCCATAGAAGTCGGTCAGCTCTTCGGCGTCCGCCTCGTCGGTCCAGGCGAGCCACAGGCGTTGCAGCTCTTCCTTGCTGCCAGCATCGCCAATTTTGGAGATCGGCTTGATCCCGTCGCCCACGGTGTTCGCCGCCCAGCTTTCGACCGCATTCACGGCATAGCCGTTGTTGCGCACCAGCCAGCGGGCCCGGGCGGTGATGTCTGGCCCCGCGGCTGCGATCAGCGCGTTGACATGGGCGCGGGTCGCGCGAAACCCGCGCAACCGGCGGTGATGCTGGCCCGCATCAAAACCGCCGATGAAGGCGCCGAGGCGCTGGCGCCAGTTCATTGCGCCGCTCATCACAGGTCTTTCACGGCAAAGGGACGCAACACGCGCCCGGTGCCGCGCTCGAGTTTCGCAATGCGACGTTCGATATCAGCGATCGTCGCCGCCATTTCCGCGTCAGACCCATAGGTGATGCTTTTGCCGTCATAGCTTACCGACCGCGTGCCACTGTAGCGCGCAGCCAGCAGGGCGCTGTGGCGGAGTTTCAATTCTTCGATGGTCATCGGTGGGTCCGGTCATTCCATGTATCGTGGCGTGCTGATCTTCCAGCCGCGGCGGCGGGGCGCGGTGATGCGCCCGGCCTGGGGTTCTGCTGTGTTCCGGGCAGCGTCCGATGCCTCCGCAGGCGCAACACTCGGGGGCTCGACCCCCGCCTGCGTCTCCAGCTGCCGCCACATCCTCTCATCGAAGCGGTCAGCGCCAAGGATCCAGGCGGCGGCGCGCGCATAGACCCGTGTGTCTAGCGCTTCATTGCGCTCGCGCAGCTTTTGCCATTCCTGCCGGGCATAGCCGCGCTTGTCGCGGATCGTGACCAGCTGCTCGGCGACGAGTTGCTTCAGCCATTCGCTGTCGGCCCAGTCGGGCAGGTGGATTGTGCCAGCCGGATGCGGCATGCCCAGCGCGATCTCCTCATCGCTGGGCCGCTCGATGCGCAGATACCGATAGGTCTCGGCCTTGAAGGTGGCCGTGGCCACGGTCCAGAGGCGAGCCCCGCGTTTCAGCTTCCGTCCGTTCACGGTCGCATCGACATAGGTCGGCCCCGAAACGGGTGTCGCCCGGTTGAACCCTTCTAGGCCTTTCACAGGTGCGACCTGCGCGATGCCCTGCTTGCGGGACCAGGCATAGACGGCGGCGGATTCGTAGCCCGTATCGATCGCGAGTTTCGCCAGCGTCATAACGGCACCACGCTCGTGGACCCAAGTCTGGCTAAGAAGCGCAGTCAGCGTCTCCCAGCACGCAGGATCATCCGGCCCGCCTGGAATGACGATGTGATCCACGAGCCAGCTGGTCATGCCGCGTCCCCAGGCCCAGATATCGACCTCGATCCGGTCCTTTTGCACATCGGCGCCCGCGGTCAGGAACAGCCCGCCTAAGGGGATCTGCTCGGGGAAGGCGATCCGCCGATCCGCCAGCCGCTGCCATTCTGGCGCTTCGCCCGACTCGACCCATGTCTCGCCAAAGAGCGTGTTGCGCGCGGCGCGCAGCATCTCGTCGGACCCTTGGGCGGCAAGCCAGTCCCGCGCGATCTGCTCCCAGCTCTTCCAGCCGATGGGCGAGTAGAGGGCAGACAAGTGGAACCCGATAGATGTTGGGTCTGCCGATACGGCCGTCGCCCGCCACTCGCCTTGCTCCAGCATCTGCGTCTTGTGATGCTCGGCGATGGGTGTGTCGCAGCCTGCGCAGTGATAGGCTGCCGTTTCCGGCTGTCCCTTGTCCCAGCGCAGCCGTTCGAACTCCAGCCACTGCATATGTCCGCAATGCGGGCATGGCACGAAATACCGGCGCTGGTCAGAAGCCTCGAACTCCCGCTCGATGCGCGATAGCCCCCGGATCGTGGGGGTCGAGACCATGAACACCTTGCGCCGGTGCGCGAAGGTGGTGGTGCGGGCTTCGGCCAGCGTGACAGGATCGCCTTCCTCATCCGCCGAGGCCGGATAGGCATCGACCTCGTCTAGGAACACATAGCGCGCGGGCATGGACCGCAGACCTGTGGCCGAGTTCGCACCGGTCAGCACCAGAATGCCTCCGGGGAATTCCTTGGACAGCATGGAATTACCGGCGTCGCGCGAGCGGGCAGGACTCACGCGTTCCTTCAGCGCAGCGCTGTCCTCAATCAGCGGATCGATCCGGCCCCGCGAGCTGCGCTTCGCCATTTCCACTGTGGGCAGCACCCCCAGCATCGGGCCCGGCGCGTGATGGATGACAAAGCCGATCCAGTTATTGCCGGCCTCGGTCGCGCCGACCTGCGCGGCTTTCATGAAGCTGATCCGCTGCGCCGGGTGGCTCGGGGACAGCGCGTCCATGATGCCGCGTAAGTAAGGCGTGCGGGCCGTACGGTACCGCCCGGGCTCGGCCGAGGCCCGCGAGCTGAGCCAGCGATGCGCATCGGCCCATTCCGATACGGTCAGGTCAGCATCGGGGCGCATGCCGCGCCGCCAGGCGCGCAGGATGTCCTCGGCCCCGTCAAACGCGAGGTCCAGATCCTCGGTCAGGGCATGGTCATCTGCTCCTTTGCTGTCATGCAAGCGAGACCCGGAGGTCTGCGAGGGCGTCGAGCTGCTCTCGGACATGGGTTTCCAGCACCCTTTGCAGGATCGCAGTCTCGAGTGTCACGGGGCTGCCCGTTGCGGCCTCCATCTCTGCGGCGAGTTGTGCGGCCATCAGCGCCGCCACGCGGGTGGGCCAGGTGACCCATGTATCGCGCTCCTGACGCGCAAGGCGAAACACCAGCGTTTCGGCCCGCGCGCGATCGACCAGCACACCTTTCTTCTTCTGGATTGCGAGCTGACGTTCCTGCGCCTGGTAGACCGTCAGCGCCGTGCGCGCCTTCAGATAGGAGGTGCTGTCGCCGGGACCGGAAACAGCGCTCTCGTTGGCACCCGATCCAGCACGCGCCCGCATCTGCTGATCTGGATCCGTCATGGCGCCGCGCCGGGCATCAGACGCTGCCGCATTGATCGAGCCATCGGCAAAGAGTACCAATCGCCCGTTTTTGCGCGCCTTCTGCACGGCGCCGCGCGACAGACCGGACTGGGCGGCATAGGCGCGTTCAGACAGACCTTCCATGGCAACAGGGTGAGCCTCAAGATATTGGTATTAAACAGAAATACCTGTCTTATTCAGTTGATTACACTCGCCTTAAGAGCGACTCTGTCAGCAAGGAAACGGTGCATCGCGCACCCGACACAGCGCCCGAAAGGACCAAAACCATGACCATCGCAATCCCCTCCGACACGACCCGCATCTTCATCGACCGCACCCGCTTTGTGCAGGCAATGAGCACCGCCACGCTGCAGGGCAAGCTCAACGAGGTGAACCTCAACGCCGAGGTTTTTGAAATGGCCGGCCGGGTCGGAATCGACTGCCTGACGATTGAGCTGGGCGATGTTGTCCCGGTCCTGAAACAGCACGGGCTGATTTGAGAGCACGCCGCGCGCCAACAACGCGCCCATCGTCGATCACGTCCCAGACGGAGAACACCCATGTCCAGCACCAAGACCATTGATCCAGCCATTGCCCGCGATTCCCAGCTGATGGAGATCGCCGAGCGACACTTGTTTCTCGAGACCCTTGAGACGCGCAATTCTGATGCGCTCGACTTCCACGACACAGCGATCTGGGCCATTCGCTCCGCGCTGGAGGCGGCGTTTGAGGCTGGGCGGCGGGCGGGTTCTACCGCAGATTCCGACACAGTTCATTTTTGAAAGGACATTTCCATGACGGCCATGACGACAATCCGGATCAACCACGATGCCCTGCCGCGCGAATTCGACGCGAGCCGCCCTGATATCGTGGCAGAGATCATCCAGACCGCATTACGCGGAGGTGGCATCAAGGCTGATGCCTCGGACGTGATCACGCATATCAGGATCGACATTCCCACGGTGCAGCTCACCGCTGCCTGCACTATCCTCACAGAGCTCAAGCTGCTCAGATTGGCCTTACAATGAGCACGCGCGCAGATTGCCATCCAGATCGGGCCCGAGCAGTGGGCACATGTTTATTGCCTCTGTGGTTGCCGCCCAGTGTGCAAGAAGATTCTGACCTTCAAAGCCGGTGATCGAGTGCGGTTCTCTGTGAGGCCTTTACATACGGCGTTCGCAGGAGCCGCTGGCCAGTATGGTGATCAGCGGAGCGGGTCCAAATTCATTACTCGTGCTTCTACGCGCTAGCAATACAGCTGGTTTTCCCGATCCCGATCGTTTCGATCATTTGCCCATTCAGGTCGTTGCCTTCTCACACGTCTATACCGACGTCAGGTTGCGATGCGCCGCTCTTGTGCGTGCCTCATGCTGCAATCCCCATCGCCGGATCTCGATAATCCTGCTGTTTCGTAAGCATCGCCCATATGGCGCGCGCCATCTTGTTGGCCAGCGCGACGGCGACCACCATGCGGGGTTTTCTGGTGCAAATCCGCGCCAGCCATGACCCCCTTCGGCGATCCCTCTCCTCCCTGCCCAGTTCAGGCGTGACATCGCGCCCATGATAAGCAGTTGCCGAATATCTGCCTGACCTGCTTTAGACACGCGCCCAAGCCTTTGCTTGCCGCCTGATGAGAACTGCCGGGGCACAAGCCCAAGCCACGCCGCGAAATCCCTACCACGTTCGAAATTCTCCATGGACGGCGCAAATGCTTCGATCGCCAGCGCGATCAGCGGTCCGACACCCGGCATGGTCTGCAGCCTGCGCGCCGTGTCCGTCTCAGCTGCCAGCTTCTTGGTCTTTGCATTCTTCTCTGCAATTCGGTTGGAAATCTGCGTGATCTGTTCAATCAGTTCATGACATTCCTCCCGAACCAGTTCAGGCAAGTCGGAGTTGGGTGCCGCGATGATCTCCGCGATCCGCGGGAGGTGCTTGATCCCCTAGGGCACGACATGCCCGTATTCATAGAGAACCGAGCGGAGGGAGTTCACCAGGTCGGTGCGCTGGTGGACGAGACGCTCGCGTGCACGAAACAAAACCGCGCTCGCCTGCTGCTCCTCTGATTTTGGCACAACAAATCGCATTTCAGGCCGCTGCGCCGCGATCACGATCGCCTCGGCATCGGCCGCATCGTTTTTCTGGCGCTTGACGAACGGTTTCACATAGCGGGGCGCGATCAGTTTCACGGCATGGCCCAGTTTCTCCATTTCGCGTGCCCAATAATGCGCGCTGCCGCAAGCCTCCATCGCCACGATTGCTGGCGGATGATCCGCCATGAACCGGCGGAACTGTTCGCGCGTCAGCTTCTTGCGGAACTTGACTTCGCCGCTGTCAGAAGCCCCGTGGAGCTGAAAGACGTTCTTTGCCAAATCGACCCCAATGATCGTATCCATCGTCATAATTGCCCTCCTTCCATGCGTTCGTGGCGATTACCGCCACTTTGGCATATTGCGATGCCCTCGGGGGAGGGCGGCAACCATTCCATTCATTATGACGGCTACCCGTCGCATATGCTGCCCGCGCTTGCCCCATGGACGCCCGAGGATATTCTCGCCGCCCGCGAGATCCGCGCGGTCCGTGCGGGCGAGATCGAGGCTTTTGTCCCGACCCGCGATCCGGTCATCCTGCCTCGACCCACACGCCAGTTCTGCCATCTCTATCTCTGGATGGGCGGTCGATGGGTCGAAGTCATACCTGAAGACGAGTGAGCTGAACGTTCCGGGCTGAGGGCGCATGGCCCAAACCGGAATGATCAGAAAGCAATGATATTGCTCAGAATTCTCTACGATCATCGCCGCTCTAGAGCGATGGTTGTTGCACGGAAACGATGCAACTCGACCAAGGAGCCCCCGCCATGACCTGCCGCACAACTGACAATTCCACAGCCGTCGACGCCTTCCTCGCCGCCAAGGCCGAGATCGACAACATGCTCGCACGCCTCACCGCGCTCAGCGACGATCACTTCGAGACCGACCCCGACGAGATCCATTGGGGCCATGTCGGGACCCTCAGCCACTACCGCGACAGCCTGCGCGAGATCTCGGACGCCGCCTTCAAGGAGGGCGAATTCGCAGAGTGATTGCCGCAGCGCCACCTCGGCCCGCCGCATGGCGGGCTTGGGGTGCTTGAAGGCCGGCGATGATCGCGGCCCTGATCACGGAGACGACCCATGCCTAAACTCACCGACACCCAGAGCCTTGTCCTCAGCCGCGCGGCGACGCGCCCCGGCCATCTGGCCATGCCGTTGCCCGAGGGGCTGAATGGCGCAGCCGCCCAGAAGGCCGTGACCGCGATGGTCACGCGCGGCTGGCTTGAAGAGGTCGATGCCAATCTCCGCCGGGGCGAACCGCTCTGGCGCGAGACCGGCGATGGTCACGGCACCACTCTGATCGCCACCGAGGCCGGGCTGGCGGCCATCGGGATCGAGCCGGTGGTAGCCCGCGACAGGCCGAAACCCGTCGCCATCCGCGCGGGCACCAAACGGGCGCAGATCATCGCGCTGCTGCAGCGGCCTGACGGGGCGTCGATCGCCGAGATCGTCGCGGCCACTGGCTGGCAGGCCCATAGTGCCCGTGGCCTGATCTCGGGTGGGCTGAAGAAAAAGCTGGGGCTCCAGATCACAAGCCAAAAAGAGCAAGGGCGCGGGTCGGTGTATCGGGTAGTCTGACGTCGAAGGATGTCCTTTGCCGTCATTGACGGGTCGCGCAGCGAGGGTCGGCTGTGAGCCCACATTGACAAATGCTGCGCCGCGCACGAATGGCCTCTAAGGGTTATTGATATTAATGCCTCAGGTGGATAACCTTCGCCCTGGTAAGCTGCCCCGCCGACTACATTCGGCGGTCCAAGGTCATCAGCTCTTTGGGTGACCGTGCAACAAAGCACGGTGGCCAAATGCCCAATATACCCAAAGCTGAAACGCCCATAACCCCCATATCGCTCGTCAGAACCGCCCTCCCCATCGGAGCCTTCTATCTGACAGAGATCCTTGTAGGGCTGACCGATCTCGCAGTTGTGGGCGCGCTCGGCACAACCGATCTTGCGGCGGTTGGTCTGGGCAAAACTATTCTGTTGTCCGTGATGGTGATTGGCTTCGCCGTTCTGTCCATAGGGACAGTATTAATGGCGGAAAAACCAAATCCAGCGCGGTGTGGTGCTGTCGTCTTGGCGTCTGTCGCGATGATCATCCCCTTCGTCACCTTGGCCATAATTGTCGCAAACGCCTCTGGCGCGATATTGACGGCAAGCGGGTACGATCCCGACTTTATTGTCGCTTTTGATAGATATGCAGGCATCCTCGCATGGGCCATAGCTCCCGCACTTCTGTTCTCCGTGCTCAAGAACGTCCTGAATGCAGTGGAGAGGACAGCTGCAATCACGTGGCTCTCTATTGGAATCGTTCTGGGAAACCTCATGACAAGCATTGCGCTGGTTCATGGCATTGGCGCGTGGCAAGGGCTCGGTGTGGCAGGTGCTGCGTGGGCGACACTTGGGGTGAACGCCTGTGCCGCAATTGCGCTTTTGGGTCTCGTGCTCTGCTCGGATCATGTGAGAGTGCGTCGGCTTCGACGCCATGTCGTTGTCCGCTTCATGGCCGATATCATCCGCCTTGGATGGGCGGCGGGCGCGCAACAGGCGCTTGAAAGCGTTCTGTTTATCGTCGTCCTCTATCTTTTGGGGCTTTACTCCACCTTATGGCTCGCCGCCGGAACATTGGTTTTTGCAATCATGGAACTGAACTACGCCGCGAGCGGTGCATTGGGGGAGGTTCTGGCTGCGCGTATCGCCGCAAACCGTTCAAAAGGTCATGCAAATCTCACTCGTTTGCTTCGCATTGGCGGAATAGTTGCCGGGGTTGTTGCCGCATGCATAGCTCTAGTTGCGGGAATATTCGCGGACGCAACCGTTACGCTTTTCTCAAGCTCCGACATATCGTCGGAGGTCAGGTCTTTGAT
The DNA here is from genome assembly GCF_900499075.1 of Roseinatronobacter ekhonensis. Taxonomy (GTDB): domain Bacteria; phylum Pseudomonadota; class Alphaproteobacteria; order Rhodobacterales; family Rhodobacteraceae; genus Roseinatronobacter; species Roseinatronobacter ekhonensis. The sequence goes on from NZ_UIHC01000041.1 coordinate 30,592, forward strand.
GGTTAATCTGCTCCGGTGGACAGCTCCATTTTTTGTGTTCGACGCTTTGCAGATCGTCTACATCCATGCGCTGCGTGGGCTACGTCAAACAGTCATGCCGATGCTGCTGAGTACGAGCTGCTACTGGGTCGTTGGATTGGGTGGTGGTATGTTTCTTGCCGAAGCTACAAGCTTTGGTGCGCTGGGCGTTTGGATCGGATTTTGCCTTGGCCTCGCATGTGCCGCTGTTCTATTGTCGACAATAGCATTTTGCGCTGCCAGGCGTCTAGGATGAAGAAGGATAGGGCAGCATCTGCGTTTGCAGACATTGGCTAAGCCGCAACGAACGTTAGCAGAGTCCGCAGAGCTGCCCTAGGCTACCGCCTGCCGACTGCCTCAAACAGCCTGCGTAGCGTGTAGCTGCGGATCAGGGAGATCGCGGTGAAGACCCCACCTAGTGCCAGGTTCTCGCCGAGGCTCGCCTGCAACCCAAACCATGGGAACACTACGATCTGGGCCACGACCGCCAGGACATAGCCCACGGCGACATTGGTCGCGGCTTCAATCAGCGACAGGCGCCGTGACTGGGTCATGCCGCCAGCCGTTTTGCCTTAAGGGAGGCAAAACTCTCCCCGGTCTCGGCCAGCACAGCGTCCTCGCCCGTGAAGGCCTGCCATTGAAGTGGTCCGGCAAATTTGGACAGCGTGCTAAGATGTATCCAACGCGCACGAATGGATACGAGAATGACAAAGCGACGGAACTTTTCAGACAAGTTTAAAGCTGCTGTGGCGCTTGAGGCGCT
>NZ_UIHC01000002.1 GCF_900499075.1 Roseinatronobacter ekhonensis
CGACAAGCCCAAACCCTTCAAATGGACCAAAACCGCCGAGGACATCCTCACCCGGGAACGCCGCGCTCTGAACGCGCTCGATGAAATTCGCGGAAACAGGTAGGAAGTGTCAGACTCAGAACACTAGCTCGTTGATCACACGTCCGTGCCGTCCTCTGGCGGCTCTGCAACCGCATCTTCGTCGCCGGTTTCGGCAATCCGCGCGACAGAGACGACATGTTCACCCGCGCCGGTGTTGAACACCTTTACGCCGCCGCCCATGCGCCGCAAGAAGCGGATGCCATCCACAGGCACGCGGATAGACTGGCCCTTGGACGTGGCCAGCATGACCTGATCGGTTGCATCGACCGGGAAGAGCGCAACCAGAGCACCACCGCGCATGGCCTTGTCGGTTGCGCCCACACCTTGCCCACCGCGGGTGGTGATGCGGTAATCGTGGCTCGAGGTCAGCTTGCCCAAGCCGTTTTCCGTGATCGTCAGCAGCAAGTCCTCGGCTGCTGACATTTCGGCATAGCGTTCGGGCGAAAGCTGACCGGCCTCGACGGACTCGTCAGTGTCCTCCGCGTCATCCTCGGTTACGCCGGCAATCAGGCGGCGCTGGCGGATGAAGGCTTCGCGCTCTTCCGGCGTCGTCTCGAAATGGCGGATCACAGCCATAGAGACGACACTGTCATCGGTCCCCAGCCGCACGCCGCGCACACCCGTCGAATCGCGGCCCTTGAAGACCCGCACATCCGTGCTGCGGAAGCGGATCGCACGCCCAGACGATGTGACCAGCATCACATCGTCATTCTCGTCACAAATGCGCGCGTTCACCATGGTCACGCCCTCGGGCAGTTTCATGGCGATCTTGCCGTTGCGCATGACATTGGTGAAATCGGACAGCGCATTGCGCCGCACATCGCCCGCTGAGGTCGCAAAGACGATTTGCAGGTTTTCCCACTCTTCCTCTGGCCGTTCCACGGGCAGAATGGCGGCAATGCTGACGCCGCTCGCAATGGGCAGGATATTGACCATCGCCTTGCCGCGCGCGTTGCGACCGGCCAAGGGCAGGCGCCATGTTTTCAGCTTGTAGACCATGCCGTCGGTGGTGAAGAACAAAAGCTGCGTATGGGTGTTGGCCACGAACAGCGTTGTGACAACGTCATCATCCTTGGTGGACATGCCCGACAGCCCCTTGCCGCCCCGACGCTGGGCGCGGAAATCGGCCAGAGGCGTGCGCTTGATATAGCCGCCAGAGGTGATGGTCACGACCATATCTTCGCGCTCGATCAGGTCTTCGTCGTCCATATCGCCGGCCCAGTCGACGATTTCGGTGCGGCGCGGCACGGCGAATTGCTCGCGCACTTCGCTGAGTTCGGTCGAGATGATCTCCATCACGCGGGCGCGCGACCGCAGGATATCAAGGTAGTCCTTGATCTTGGCGGCCAGCGATTCCAGCTCGTCCGTCACTTCCTTCACGCCCATCGCAGTCAGGCGTTGCAGACGCAGTTCAAGAATGGCGCGGGCCTGCGCTTCCGACAGGTTATAGGTGCCGTCGTCATTCATCGTATGGCTTGGGTCGTCGATCAGCCGTATATATTGCGCGATGTCACCGGCGGGCCAGCGCCGCGTCATCAGCTTTTCGCGGGCCTCCGCCGGGTCGGCAGAGCCGCGGATGGTGGCGACCACCTCATCCACGTTCGACACCGCAACAGCCAGACCACACAGCAAATGGGACCGCTCGCGCGCCTTGTTCAGCTCGTAAGCGGTGCGGCGGGTGACAACTTCCTCGCGGAAGCTGACAAAGGCCGTCAGAAAATCGCGCAGGGTGAGCTGCTCGGGGCGGCCCCCGTTCAGCGCCAGCATGTTGCAGCCAAAGCTGGTCTGCATGGGCGTGAAGCGGAACAACTGGTTGAGCACGACATCGGGCGTCGCGTCGCGTTTCAACTCCACCACAACGCGCACGCCCACCCGGTCGGATTCGTCGGCAACCCCGGAAATCCCTTCGATCCGCTTGTCGCGCACGGCTTCGGCAATGCGTTCGACCATCGTGGATTTGTTCACCTGATAGGGGATCTCATCAATGATGATCGCGAAACGGTCCTTGCGGATTTCCTCTATGTGGGTCTTGGCGCGGATGATGACCGACCCGCGCCCTTCCAAGTAAGCCTTGCGCGCGCCGGAGCGACCGAGAATCAGCCCGCCCGTCGGGAAATCAGGGGCGGGGATATATTCGATCAGATCGGTGCTTGTCAGGTCGGGATTCTCGATCAGCGCCAGCGTTGCATCGACGACCTCGCCCAGATTATGCGGCGGAATGTTCGTGGCCATGCCGACCGCGATCCCGCCCGCGCCATTGACCAGCATGTTGGGAAAGCGCGCGGGCAGCACGGTGGGTTCCTGATCGCGCCCGTCGTAATTGTCCTGAAAATCGACTGTGTTCTTGTCAATATCGGCCAGAAGCGCGCCTGCGGATTTGTCCATCCGCACTTCTGTGTAGCGCATGGCGGCGGGGTTATCGCCGTCCATGGACCCGAAATTGCCCTGCCCGTCCAGCAGCTTCAGCGACATCGAAAAGGGCTGCGCCATGCGCACCAGCGCGTCATAGATCGCGCTGTCGCCGTGCGGGTGGAACGTGCCCATCACATCACCCACCCCGCGCGCGGATTTGCGGTAGGGCTTGTCATGCGTGTTGCCCGCCTTGTGCAGCGCGTACAAAATACGCCGGTGCACAGGTTTTAAGCCGTCGCGCAAATCGGGGATCGCGCGGCTGACGATCACGCTCATCGCGTAGTCAAGATAACTGGCGCGCATTTCCTGCGCGATGGAAATGCTCGGACCGCTCGGACCCGATGGCGGCATTTCGTCAGTGTTTTCAGGGGTTTCGGGCGTGTCGCTCACTGGACCCTCTTGGGCTGTTGGGATGATCTACATCTGGTTGATGGCACAGTATCAGAAGCAGGATATGGGGTGCAATGGGCAGTGACCCGGCATTTTGGCAGCCACCGGGCATGGTGGCTAACAACATGTTTTCATTGAAAATTATATTTTTCGGGGCATGATTTTCGGATCAGGACTTGTGAAAGGGTTACAGATGACCGCATCCCCCACCGAACTTATGCTGAAAGGCTACGGGCTGACCACGGCGGAAATGATCTACCGCATGCCCGACCACACGCATGTGCTGAACACGTTTCTGTGGCAGGATTACGATCTGGCGCCGGACTATCCGCGCCTGTTCGAGTTTATCGAGTTCTGGCACGACCAGATCGACGGGCCGCTGCATTCGGTGCGGTTTTCGCACCGCAAGCGGATGTCGGCGGGGGAATGGCGGCATGTCGTGGGGGAGTTCGAGGTCGGCGGCCGCCATGCACGGGATATGCGATTGCGGTTGCAGTAGTGTCTGACTGCACAACACTTCAGATACCAGGTTAGCCAAGCGCCAGTCGCGCGCCCCGCGCGACAACCCGCGACCGCCCGCCCCCCAGGCGGGCGCGGGTTCCCCTCACCCCCCTCGGTCGGTCGCGGATTGCCGCTTTCCACGGTCCAAACGCAAAGAAAAAACCCGGCCATCATGGCCGGGTTTTCAAGTTTCCCTCAGAGGTCGCTTAGCTACACCCGCTCGTCCCGCCGCAGGTATTGCACTTCATGCACGTCCCATTCCGAACAAGCGTGTAGTTGCCGCACTCGCCGCAAGGGTCGCCCTCGTAGCCCTGCATCTTGGCCTTGGTCCGGGCGTTCATCGGCGCGACGGATACGCTTTCCACCGAACGCGTCTGGTAGGCCACGGCGGCAGAGCCGTCCGAAGCAAACCCCGTCGCCTGACCGCCTTGCAGCACTGTCAGTTCCTGCGGCAGGCGCTTGCGCAGGTAGCCTGTGGATGAGATCTGCCGCAGCACTTCCAACGAGCGAGAGGCCGCGTCATCGGCCGGTTCGGCCACGTTGCGCTGGCCTTCGGCCTCGCCCGCGCCCAGATCGTCGAACGCGGTTCCAGCGGGTTTGACATGCGCCAGATCGGTGCGGTCCAGATAGCTGACGGCCAGTTCGCGGAAGATGTAGTCCAGAATGGACGTCGCGTTCTTGATGCTGTCATTGCCCTGCACCATGCCCGCCGGTTCAAACCGGGTGAAGGTGAAGGCATCGACGAACTCTTCCAGCGGCACGCCGTATTGCAGGCCGACTGACACGGCGATGGCGAAATTGTTCATCATCGCGCGGAAGCCAGCGCCTTCCTTGTGCATGTCGATGAAGATCTCGCCCAGCTTGCCGTCGCCGTATTCGCCGGTGCGCAGGTAAACCTTGTGCCCGCCGACAACCGCTTTCTGGGTATAACCCTTGCGGCGCTCCGGCAGCTTTTCGCGGTTGGAGCGCACGACTTCCTTGATGATGACCTTCTCGACGATCTTCTCGGCCAGCACGCGGGCTTTCTCGTGCTGGGTGCCCGACTCCATGATCTCTTCGGCGTCTTCATCATCCTCGATCAGCGCGGCAGCCAGAGGCTGCGACAGCTTGGACCCGTCGCGGTAAAGCGCATTGGCCTTGATGCCCAGCGACCATGACAACTCGTATGCCGCCAGCGTTTCCTCGATCGTGGCCGAGTTCGGCATGTTGATCGTCTTGGAAATCGCGCCAGAGATGAAGCTTTGCGCCGCCGCCATCATGTGAATGTGGCTGTCCACCGACAGATAGCGTTTGCCGGTCTTGCCGCAGGGGTTGGCGCAATCGAACACGCCGTAATGCTCGGTCTTCAGATGCGGGGCATTTTCCAGCGTCATCGTGCCGCAGACATGATCGTTGGCGGCCTCGACCTGCGCCTTGGTGAAGCCCAGATGGCGCAGCAGGTCAAAGCCGGGGTTGTTCAGTTCCGCCGCCGGAATGCCAAGGGTTTCGCGGCAGAATTCCTCGCCCAGCGTCCACTGGTTGAACACGAAGCGGATGTCAAAGGCAGAGGGCAGCGCCGCTTCCACTTTCTTGATCTCTTCGGGGCCGAACCCGTGCCCGATCAGGCTGGTGTGGTTGATGCCGGGCGCCTGACCCAGGCTGCCGTGGCCGACCGCATGCGCTATGATCTCGCCAATCTGCGCTTCACCGTAACCGAGCTTGCGCAATGCTGCTGGCACGGACTGGTTGATGATCTTGAAATAGCCGCCACCGGCCAGTTTCTTGAACTTCACCAGTGCGAAGTCAGGCTCGATCCCGGTGGTGTCGCAATCCATGACCAGACCGATCGTGCCTGTGGGGGCAATCACGGTGGCTTGGGCGTTGCGGTAGCCGTGCGCTTCGCCAAGGCTCAGCGCCTCGTCCCAAGCCGCGCGGGCCAGATCGACCAAGCGCGTGTCGGGGCAACCGGCGGCATCCAGCGCGACGGGGGCGACGTTCACGCCTTCGTAGTCGCTATCGCCATAGGCCGCGCGGCGGTGATTGCGCATCACCCGCAGCATGTGGTCGGCGTTTTTCTTGTAGCCGGGGAAGGCGCCCAGTTCGGACGCCATTTCGGCGCTTGTCGCGTAGCTGACGCCGGTCATGATCGCAGTCAGGGCACCGGCCAGCGCACGGCCCTCAACGCTGTCATAGCCATAGCCCATATTCATCAGCAGACCGCCGATATTGGCATAGCCCAAGCCCAAGGTGCGGAACTCATAGGACCGCTGCGCGATTTCCTTCGACGGGAACTGCGCCATCATCACGCTGATTTCGAGCGTGATTGTCCATAGCCGCGAGGCGTGCATATAGGCTTCGGCATCGAACCGGGTGCCGTCGTAGAACTTCAGCAGGTTCATCGACGCAAGGTTGCAGGCCGTGTCATCGAGGAACATATATTCGCTGCATGGGTTCGACCCCCGGATCGCACCATCGGCGGGGCAGGTGTGCCACGCGTTGACGGTATCATGAAACTGGATGCCGGGGTCCGCACAGGCCCAAGCCGCATGGCCAACCTGATCCCACAATTCGCGGGCGCGCACGGTTTTGGCAACCTTGCCATCGGTGCGGCGCAGAAGCTCCCAATCCGCATCGTCCTTGACCGCTTGCAAGAAGGCATCGGTCACGCGGACAGAGTTGTTCGAATTCTGGCCCGATACGCTGGTGTAGGCTTCCGAATCCCAGTCGGTGTCATAGGTCGGGAATTCGATGCTGTCATAGCCTTGCCGCGCGTATTGCAACACGCGTGCGGTATAGGTTTCCGGGATCATGGCCTTCTTCGCGGCTTTGATCGCGGCTTTCAGGCTGGGGTTTTTTGCCGGGTCGACGGCATCCTCCGTGCTGCCATCCCAAGCCCGGATCGCGCCGAAAATATCGTTCAGGCGCGCTTCGTGCAGTTTGGAGCCGGCAACAAGCGAGGCGACCTTTTGTTCTTCAATCACCTTCCAGTTGATGAATTCCTCTACATCGGGATGGTCCATGTCACAAATGACCATCTTGGCCGCGCGGCGCGTGGTCCCGCCCGACTTGATCGCGCCAGCGGCCCGATCACCAATCTTCAAGAAACCCATCAACCCAGAGGATTTACCGCCGCCCGACAGTTTCTCACCTTCACCACGCAGTGAGCTGAAATTGGTCCCGGTGCCGGAACCATATTTGAACAGGCGCGCTTCGCGCACCCAAAGATCCATGATGCCGCCGTCATTGACCAGATCATCCGACACGGACTGGATGAAGCACGCATGCGGCTGCGGGTGCTCGTAGCTGGATTTCGATTTCACCAGCTTGTGGGTGAACGGGTCGACATAGAAGTGACCTTGGCTTGGGCCGTCGATGCCATAGGCCCAATGCAGGCCGGTGTTAAACCACTGGGGGCTGTTCGGGGCGGCCATCTGTGCGGCCAGCATGAAGCGCATCTCGTCGAAATAGGCGCGGGCATCTTCCTCGGTGGCGAAATACTGGCCCTTCCAGCCCCAATAGCACCATGCGCCGGCCAGACGGTCGAACACCTGCTTGGCACTCGATTCGCCAATGTAGCGCTCATCTTCCGGCAGCTCTTTCAGTGCGTCCAGATCGGCGGTCGAGCGCCACAGGAATTCTGGCACACCATCTTCGGCCACGGGTTTCAGACGGGCGGGCACCCCGGCCTTGCGGAAATATTTCTGGGCGATCACGTCGCTTGCGACCTGGCTCCAGCTTTTGGGCACTTCGACCGCGTCATTGCGGAACACAACTGTGCCATCCGGGTTGCGGATTTCGGAAACCGTGGTCGTGAACTCCAGCGCCGCGTATGCGTCTGCCGTTGCCGTGGTGAAATGCCGTTCGATTTTCATGTGCCTGTCGCCCCTGACTGCATTAAAACTTGCGCCACTTCGGCGCGGTCGTGTGTCGGCCGGACAAGACACGCATCATCGGCTGCTGAACGCAGGCGACCGATGTTTTCACACCGGACGTTTTCCAAGATGATGCTTCTCCTGTCCCACTGCCCACATGCGCTTCGTGTCGCTTACTAGATGTAGTGGGCATTGTGCTGACTGGCACAAACTGACGTATTTTTACCCTATGCGTCAACGGAAAAATTACGTTTCTGTGAGTGTATTTTCGCTTGACTGCCACAAGCCTATACAGGGCTTTGGAAAGACTCGGAAAATCGTTGCGGCGGGCTGTGGCAGCTTGGCCACCATCACCAGCCGGCGCGGTTAGGTCAACGTGGCTGCGCAATATCTGGGCATGGCATGCCGCCGTGCTACACTCTGTAGCAGAGATAGACCAAAAATGCACCGGCCCATGACCGCGACACCGCTGATCACCCGCCCAGAAGGGCTGTATTGCCCCGCAGGAGATTTCTACATCGACCCGATGCGCCCTGTCGCGCGGGCGCTGATCACTCATGGCCACGCTGATCACGCCCGCGCAGGTCACGGCGCGGTGCTGGCCACGGCGCAAACGCTCGACATCATGGCGCTGCGCTATGGCGAGGGTTTTGCGGGGGCGCGGCAGGTGGCCGAAGGTCCGCTGCGAATCGGTGACGTGACGGTAGGCTTCCATCCGGCCGGGCATGTTCTGGGGTCCGCCCAGATCAAGGTCGCGGGTGCTGGACCAAGTGTGGTTGTCACGGGCGATTACGCCCGCACCACGAACCCGGCCTGTGCCCCGTGGGAGCCGGTCGCCTGCGACATCTTCGTGACCGAGGCCACATTTGCCCTGCCGGTCTTTCGCCACCCCGACCCGGCGCAGGAAATCGGCAAGCTGCTGGCGTCGGTCGCGGCCTTCCCCGAGCGTGCGCATCTGGTCGGGGCCTATGCGCTGGGCAAGGCGCAGCGGGTCATCATGCTGCTGCGGCAGGCAGGCTACGATGCGCCGATCTACATTCACGGCGCGTTGCAAAAACTGTGCGACTACCACCTGTCCCAAGGGGTGGCCTTGGGCGATCTGCGCCCCGCCACCGTCGCGCGTGGCAAGAAGGGCGATTTCGCGGGCGCGATCGTTATCGCGCCGCCCTCGGCCTTTGCCGCAACATGGGCGCAGCGGTTCCCCGATCCGGTCATCTGTTTCGCATCTGGCTGGATGATGGTGCGTGCCCGCGCCCGGCAGCGCGGCGTGGAATTGCCGCTGGTCATCTCTGACCATGTGGACTGGCCGGAACTGACCACCACCATCACCGAGTTGAACCCGGATGAGACATGGGTCACCCATGGCCGCGAGGATGCGATCCTGCGCTGGTGCGCGCTGCAAGGTCTGGCGGCAAAGCCCTTGCGGCTGATCGGCTTTGAGGATGAACCGGAATGATCGGCGCGTTTGCGGACCTTCTGGAGCGGCTGGCCTTCACCCCGCAACGCTTGCGCAAGCTGGACCATTTGAAGCGCCATTTCGCCACTCAGCCCGACCCCGAACGCGGGCTGGCGCTGGCCGCGCTGACCGGCGATCTGGGGCTGCGGGCGGTCACGCCGTCCTTGCTGCGCGGGCTGGCGAGCGACCGGTTGGACCCAGAGCTCTTCGCCATCAGCTATGATTTCGTCGGCGATCTGGCCGAAACCATCGCGCTGGCCTGGCCCGATGCGGTGCCGGCGCAGGAGGTTGCCTTGTCCGACCTGGTCGCCGAATTGCGCGACACGCCCAAGGTGCGGCTGCCCGAGTTGATCGCTTCGCGACTGGACGCGCTTGGCCCGTCGCAGCGGTATGCCTATCTGAAACTGGCCACAGGCGGCTTGCGCGTCGGCGTCTCGGCCCGACTGGCGCGGCAGGCGGTGGCGGATTTCGGCGGTCTGGACCTGGCTGAGGTCGAGGAACTCTGGCACGGGTTGGAGCAGCCCTATACCGCGCTGTTCGCATGGGCCGAGGGCGGCGCGAAACCCGTCTCGGCGGCGCGCGCGCCGTTCCGTCCTGTGATGCTGTCGACGGCGATTGATCTGGAGGGGGTGCAGACGCTCGACCCTGCCGATTTCGCCGCCGAATGGAAATGGGACGGCATTCGCGTGCAAGCGGTGTCGGACCAAGGCACAAGACGGCTGTATTCGCGCACGGGCGATGACATCTCTGGCGCGTTCCCGGACCTGCTGGCCGCGCTGGAGTTTGACGGTGTCATCGACGGCGAATTGCTGGTGCGGCGGGGGGATGCGGTGGCACCCTTCAACGAATTGCAAACGCGCCTTGGCCGCAAATCCCCCAGCGCCAAGATGCAGGCCAGCCATCCGGCGACGCTGCGGGCCTATGATCTGCTGCTGTGGGGTGGGCATGATCTGCGTGGGGAAGGCTTTGCCGCCCGCCGCGCGGCGCTGGAGCGGGCGGTGGCCGGGCTGGACCCAATGCGCGTTGACCTGTCGCCGTTATTGCGTTTCGCCACATGGGACGACTTGGCCGCCCTGCGCGCCGACCCACCCGAGGCCGTGATCGAAGGGGTGATGCTCAAGCACCGCGCCAGCCCTTATCTGGGCGGGCGGATCAAAGGCCATTGGTTCAAGTGGAAGCGCGACCCGATGCGGGTGGATGCGGTCCTGCTTTATGCTCAGCGTGGGCATGGCAAACGCTCGGGCTACTATTCCGATTTCACCTTCGGTGTCTGGGACCGGGACGCGCTGGTGCCGGTGGGCAAAGCCTATTTCGGCTTTACCGATGCCGAGTTGAAAGAACTGGACCGTTTTGTACGAAGCAACACGGTCGAGCGGTTCGGCCCGGTGCGCGCGGTCGCCCCCAAGATGGTGGTGGAAGTCGCATTCGAGGGTTTGAACCGCTCGCCCCGGCACAAATCGGGGGTCGCCATGCGGTTCCCGCGGATTGCCCGTATCCGGAATGACAAAACCGCAGCCGAGGCCGATACGCTGGAGACGTTGCGCAAGCTGTTACCAGATTGAGGGGCTGCGCCCCAAGGCTATGGTTTAGGGGGGCGCTGCCCCCCACGCGCGTGGCGCGCGTGCCCCCCGGAGTATTTGGGGCAAGATGAAATCAGGGGCACCATGCGGGTGCGGGTTCCGGTCGTGATGGCATGGCCATTTTGGATGAGGGCTGTCAGCGCGGGGTCGGTCGCGTCGAGGCCGCCGGTATATGCGCCATAAGCCGGCAGGATGACGTGGTCTGCTCCGATCAGGAACGCGGGCAGGCGGCGGCCTGCCAGCGTGATCTTGGGGTGGTAATGGCCCGAGATGTCGGGGCCTTGGGCGGCGATATGGCGCAGTGTCAGGCCAGCGCGCGTGATCTCGGCGAGCCCCGGTGCGCGCGGGTCGTGATTGCCGGTGATCCAGAGGCAGTTGTGCCGCGCCGTGATCTGGTCGAGCGTGGCGCGCGCGTCTGGGGAAAGCGCGCTTGCGGCCGCGTCATCGTCGAAGCTGTCGCCAAGGGCGACAAGGCGGCAGGCGGCGGTGCTGTGCAGATCGGCTATCAGGCGGTCCAGCGTCGCCTGCGTCTCATAAGGCGGCAGGAGCGCACCGCCGCGCCGCGCCATGCGCTCGGATTTGCCCAAGTGCAGATCGGCCACCAGAAGCGCGTCTTGGGCGGGCCAGTGCAGTGCACCCGTGGGAAGTGCGGTGAAGCTCTGACCGTGAAAGGTGAAACGCGTCATGCACTGGTTTTGGAGGGGGTTTCGTCAAGCTGCAAGCCCGCTTCTGCCATCATGCGCGCCGCCTCTTCGTCGAGCAGGCGTTCCGTGCCCGCGCCGCGAATGGGGATGCGGCCTGCTTCCAACATCAGCGGTGCGGCGAAGGGCGTGACATGCGGCGGTAGGGAATGCACGATATGCGGCCGGGCGCGCAGCATCTGTTCTATCCGGCCGAAATCTGCCAGCCCGCGCATGGATTCGCTGCGCGTAATGCGCAAGAGCAGATGATCAGGGTCGAATTTGCGCAGCGTGTCATAGAGGATATCGCTGGAAAATGTGGCCTGTTTGCCGGATTTGCGCTGCCCCGGCAGGTTGCGCTGCAACAGGCCCGAAATGGTGGCGACCGCGCGGAAGGTGCGTTTCATCACGGCGTTTTCGGCAAGCCACGTTTCCATCCCGTCGCGTAGGCCGTCGGGGTCCAACAGCGGTGCCGGGTCGCGCACCGGGTCGAGCGACCAGACGAGCAACGCGTAATCGGTGGCGACAAGGCCCAAGGGGGCGAGCTTTGCTTGTTCCATGCGGTGAGTCATCAGCAGGCCCAAGGTCTGGTTCGCGTTGCGCCCCGCGAAGGAATACAGCGCGAAATACCACCGCCCGCCGCGCGAGAAGCTTTCGCAGGTCATGGTGCCGGGGGTCGGCAGGGTTGCGACCTCTGTCTGAAGGGCTAGCCAGTCAGCGGTATGACCGGGCAGGGCGGCCCATGCGCTGCGGTCCCCAATGAGGGCCAGAACGCGGGCGGAGAGTTCGGTCGAGGTGGCCATTTTCAACCCGTTGAACACGGCGATTTTCGGCTCGCGCGTGGGTTGGGGCGTGACCTCAACCACCATGTCGCGCAGGCGGTCATAGCGTACGGTTTGCCCGCCGATCAGGAAGGTATCACCGGGCGAGAGGGCGGCGGCGAAGCTTTCCTCGATTTCGCCTAGGGGCGCGCCGCCGCGTGGGCCTCGGCGCACCGACAGCAGTTCGGGGGCGACGATGGTGCCAATATTCATGCGGATGTCGCGCGCGGCGCGTGGGTCGCGAAGCTGCCATTGGCCGCTCTTTTGCATCAGCCGTTGCCAGCGGTCATAAGCGCGCAGGGCGTAGCCGCCGGTTGCGACGAAATCCAGACAATCGTCGAATTGGGCGCGGGAAAGTGATGCGTAGGGGCCAGCGCGGCGGATTTCATGGAACAGGGAATCGCCATCGAATGGCCCCGCGCAGGACAGCGTCAGGATATGCTGGCAGAGCACATCCAGCCCGCCAACGGGCGGCTGCCCGTCGCCATCCAGTTCGCCCGCTTGCACGGCTTGCAGGGCGGCGAGGCATTCCAGCACCTCGAATCGGTTTGCGGGCACGATGCGAGCGCGCGAGGGGGTATCAAAACGGTGGTTGGCGCGGCCAATGCGCTGGACCAGCCGCTTGATATTCTTGGGCGCGCCGATTTGCACTACAAGATCCACATCACCCCAATCGAGGCCCAGATCCAGACTGCCGGTCGCCACCACGGCACGCAATGCGCCCTGTGCCATCGCCGTTTCGACCTTGTGGCGGGCGTCGCGCGACAGGCTGCCATGGTGCAAGCCGATGGGCAGGTTTTCGTCGTTCACGGCCCAGAGCGCCTGAAAGAACAGCTCTGCCTGCGCGCGGGTGTTGATGAAGACAAGCGTCAGGCGGGCATCGCGGATCGCGGCCAGCACATCGCGCGCGGCATAGGCACCGCCTGCGCCTGACCATGGCGGAATGCCGGTTGTGGGCAGCATGGCAATGTCGGGGGGCGGGCCGGGGTCTGCCTGCACGATTTCGGCGCCGCCGATGAACTGTGCCAAGGCCGCAGGGCTTTCGACCGTGGCCGAGAGCCCCGCTATGCTCAGGCCGGGCGCAAGGGTTATCAGCCGCGACAGGCCAAGCGCCAATTGGTCGCCGCGTTTGGAGTCGGCCAGCGCGTGGATTTCATCGATCACGACACGCTTCAAGCCTTGGAAGATGCGCGGTGCTTCGGGGTAGGACAGCATCAGCGCAAGGCTTTCGGGTGTGGTCAGCAGTATATGGGGCGGGTCCACGCGCTGGCGGGCGCGGCGCGTGGCAGAGGTGTCGCCGGTGCGATCCTCTATCCGCAAATCCAGCCCCAGATCGGCCACAGGCCGTGACAGGTTGCGCGCAATGTCATGCGTCAGGGCCTTCAGCGGTGAGACATAGAGCGTGTGCATTCCCGCCCCCATGTCGCCCGTGCAGGCATCGGCCAGCGTGGGCAGAAACCCCGCCAGCGTTTTCCCGCCGCCGGTGGGGGCAATCAGCAGAGCATGGCCGGCCGCATGCAGCATCTCTAGCTGGTGCCGGTGGGGCTGCCAGCCTTGGTCGGCGAACCACTGTTCAAGTGCTGCGGGAATCGTTGGGGGCGGGGCGATCTGTGTCATGTTGCGGTGCAAGTTAGCGCGCTGTGACGGCACGGGAAGTGGCCGGAATTACATATAAACTTTATAGTATACATGTGTAATTTGCCCTGTTAGGCTCTGCCCACATCACTAGGGAGGATGGACTATGAAAAAGACGATGAACACAAGTTTTGCCTGTATGCTTGGGGCTGCGGCCGGGGTGGCCCTCGCCGCGCCTGCCTATGCGCAGGATTTCCCCGAACGTGCGATCGAATATATCATTCCGTTCAATCCGGGCGGCGAATCCGACATCACCGCGCGGATGCAGGAACCGATGATGGAAGAGGCGCTGGGCGTCGGCGTCAATGTGCGCCACCAGCCCGGCGGTGGCGGCGCGGTCGCCTGGGCCGAGTTCCAAGGCAATGCCGAGCCCGATGGACACGAGATTATCGGCATCAACCTGCCGCACATCGTGGGTCAGCCGATCCAGCGTGACAACGCCGGGTATGAAACCGAAGGCTTCGACATCATCACATGGTTCCACTTCACGCCGCATGTGCTGGTTGTGCGCGCAGACAGCCCGTTCCAGTCGCTGGAAGACCTTGTGGCCTTCGCCAAGGAGAACCCGCAATCGCTGACCGTTGGCGGGTCCGGCACCTTCTCTGGCAACCATCTGGAAACCCTGCGGATGGAACAACTGACCGAAGCCGACGTGACCTACATTCCGTTCACCGGCACAGGCCCGTTGCCCGCTGCCATTTTGGGTGGGCACGTAGGCGCGGTGATCTCGAACTCCACGCTGGGTGTGCAGATGGGCGATGATGTGCGCGTGCTGGCCGTGGCCGCAGAAGAGCGGCTAGACGTTCTGCCCGATGCGCCGACCTTTACAGAACTTGGCTACGACATTGTCGGTGGCACATTCCGTGGGGTGGCCGCGCCAAAGGGAACTCCGCAAGAGCGTATCGACATGCTGGCTGACCTGTTCACCGACATGAACGAGACAATGGCCGAGCGTCAGGTGCCAATGGGCTTCCAGATGACCGATATTCGCGGTCAGGCTGCGGTCGATCTGCTGGCGCGCCTGCGCGACCAGTATGGCGATTTCCTGACGCAGTAATCGTCAATTCCCCCGGCGGGATCTTTCGCCGGGGGTCTTTATGTCTTCAACCCATAAGGACCGATCATGGATGTCCTGATCGCGGCGGCCTTGGCCGTCATGCAACCGCATATGCTGCTGATCGTGCTGCTGGGTGTTACGGCGGGCTTGTTCGTCGGGGCGCTGCCGGGGCTGACGGCCACCATGGCGCTGGCACTGATGCTGCCCTTCACCTTCGCGATGGACGCGCTGGAAGGGCTGGTTGCGCTGGGTGCGGTCTATATGGGCACGATCTATGGCGGCGCTTTCACGGCGATCCTGATCAACACCCCCGGCACGCCGTCGTCTATTGCAACCACGTTTGACGGGCACCCAATGGCCAAACAGGGCCGCGCGCTGGAAGCGATCAGCATTGCCACGATTGCCTCTGTGGTAGGGGGCGTGGTTGGTGTGACATTCCTTCTTCTCGCCGCGCCGCCGTTGGCGCAGCTGGCGCTGAAATTCGGCCCATCAGAAATGTTCTGGGTTGCCATTCTGGGCCTGACGCTGATCGGATCGCTGGCCACCGGATCGGTGCTGAAAGGGCTGCTGGGCGGCGCGATCGGGCTGATCATCGGCACCATCGGGATTTCGCCTATCGGTGGCGAAACGCGCTTTACCTTCGGTTGGGTCCCTTTGCAGGCTGGTATTTCGCTGATTGTGGCACTGATCGGCCTGTTCGTGATCCCCGAACTACTAAGCATGATGCGGCAGGGCCGCGCCGCCATCGACACGACCACCGGCCTTGGCGATGGTGGATTCCGGTTCGGCACCGCGCTGCGAACGGTGTTTGCAAAACCCGTGAACCTGATCCGCTCTTGCGTGGTCGGGCAGATCATTGCGATCATTCCGGGGGCGGGCGGGTCGATCACATCGCTTGTCGCCTATAATGAGGCCAAGCGCGGATCGGACGACCCCGACAGCTTCGGCAAAGGCAACCCCGAGGGGCTGGTCGCGTCAGAATCCAGCAACAATGTGATGGTTGCCGGCTCTATGGTGCCGCTGTTGACGCTGGGCATTCCCGGCGCGCCGCCCGATGCCGTTATCCTTGGCGTCATGCTGCTGCACGGGCTGCGCCCCGGTCTGGACCTGTTTGCCGAAACCGGCGTTCTGGCCAACGGGTTTATCATGTCGATGGGCCTTGCCGCGCTTATGTTGATCCCCGTGGGGCTTCTGGGCGGACGGTTGATCTATCAGGTCATCATGCGCACGCCGCACTATTTCCTTGTGCCGACCATTCTTGTCATCACCATGCTGGGCACCTACGCGCTGCGCAACAACCTTGTCGATGTCGCGCTGATGCTCGGGCTTGGCGTCGTGGGCTTCGGCATTCGTGGGCTGGGGCTGGATGCCGCGCCCATCGTGCTGGGCCTGATCCTCGGCACAATCGCCGAACAGGGCTATGTGCAGACCATATTGGGCGGCATGGCAATGGACATCCCACAACTGCGGTTGCTGGAAAACACCCTCAGCCAGATCCTGATCGTGCTGACTGTTGCGGTCATCGGCTGGACGGCGTGGCCCAAAAGCCGCAGGCGAAAGGACTGACCCATGCGCGTACGACTGAATACCGAATTGCTGGGCGGATTGTTCGGCATGGCCTTGGCCGCGATCTTCTACTTCAACCGGGGCAATGTCGGGTTCCTCAGCGCGGTTTTCCCCAACACGGTGCTGGCAATTCTTGGCGTGCTATCGGCCGTTCTGATTCTGCGCGGGCTGATCGCGGGCGAGCCCACCACGCTGTCGCTTGAGGGCACAGGATCGGTGCTGTTCGGGATCGCCGTCATGGCGCTCTGGTGGATCGGGATCAAATATGTCGGCTTTGTCACGACCTCTGTGCCGCTCTTCGCGGCGCTGGCGCTGGTCATGAAACGGCGCGCCGGTCCGCTTGCGCCGCGCGACTACCTGATCGCGCTGGCCGTTGCGCTTGTTGTCGTTGGCGGCTTTTTCTGGGTGTTTACCGAAGTTCTGGGCATTCGCCCCTTCCGCGCACCATTGCTGTGATAACCAAGGAAAGACCCTGAATGGCTCGTGTCGTCATCTCCGAATTCATGGACGAACCCGCAATCGACTGGCTGCGTGCGCGTCATGACGTGACCTATGACCCGACGCTGATCGACGATCCCGCCGCCTTGCGCGCGGCCTGTGCCGAGGCCAGCGCGCTGATCGTGCGCAACCGGACGCAGGTCGATGCGGCGCTGATGGATGCCGCCCCCGGCCTGCGCGCCATCGGGCGCTTGGGCGTGGGGCTGGACAATATCGACACTGAAACCGCCAAGGCACGCGGGGTTGCCGTGTTTCCGGCCACCGGCGGCAATGTCACCTCTGTCGCGGAATATGTCATCACGGCCGTCATGGTGTTGCGCCGGGGCGCGTGGCTGGGCAGCGCCGACGTGCTGTCGGGCGCATGGCCGCGCCAGCGCATGATGGGGCTGGAGGTGGCGGGCGCGACCTTGGGCCTTGTGGGCTTTGGCGCGATTGCGCAGGCCACGGCAGAGCGCGCGCGCGCCCTTGGCATGTCGGTCGCGGCCTATGACCCGTTTTTGCCCGCCGATGCCTCGGCTTGGGACGGTGCCGCCCGGTTCGACGATCTGGATGCACTGGTTGGCCATGCCGATGCGCTCAGCCTGCATGTGCCGCTGACCGACACCACGCGCGGGCTGTTCGGGGCGGACCGGCTGGCAGCAATGAAACCGGGGGCTGTCCTGATCAACACCGCGCGCGGGCAGATCGTGGATGAAAGCGCTTTGGCGGACGCCCTTCGCGCGGGCCATCTGGGCGGGGCGGCAATGGATGTGTTCGCGTCTGAGCCCTTGGGCGCGGGCAGCCCGCTTGCAGGCGCGCCCAACCTGATCGCCACCCCCCATATCGCGGGTGTCACTGTCGAATCGAACACACGGATAAGCTTGATCACGGTGCGCAATGTCGATGGGGCCTTGGGCGGGTAGCACACTTATGCACGCAGATTTATAGTTCGGAAAAAATGCTAAAAAAAGGAGTTTTTGGAATCTTGCTTATATCATTGAAAAAGCTGACGAAAAAGGGGCTCCCTATTTGACAAACTCGTTACTCAGATAGGCGCTCCCACGTTCCACTGTCTTTGCACTCCATCTTAATGCTATCCGAGCGTGGCCCATTTTCGATCGCCCCGACACTGTAAAATTCATCAGCAGCGATGCACCCAGACGCTCTGCCTTCTGTGGGTTCCCATGTGAAATCCGTGGAGCAGACCGCAGTCCGCCCTCCCGTATGAGCTATGGCACCCGGAGAGAAGCTAAGACTGCCTATCCAGCACTTGCTCTGTTCTGCAACTTGCGCCGATACAGGAGCATAAACAACAGCACACAATACGCAGACCATCAGTCGTCGCATGTCTTGCTCTTGTCGTTCAATTTAGTCTCCACTAGATTGCGAAGTTTTTTCGAGCTTAGCTTCGCCGTCGTTTGTTTCCCAATAGCGGGTGGCTTCTCTGAAGCGTCCAATTTGACCCTTTCTAGCGTCAGCAATTTTCATGATGGACCCCTTTATATCAGAACCCTACGAATCCACAATCTATACACACGAAGCTGGCGACAACGGTTTGGCTATGGTTAAAAAAGTCGGTCCAGATCGTGCTAGTAAATGGCTGCTCATCGGGGTAGGCGATCTCAACACGTTCCAACTAAAAAGCGAAGGCAGACGGCTTGGTGAAAGGCTCTCTAGAAACTGTAGGCCTTACTGGACCATCGAATATTCTGCTGTTGAGCTGAACTTGGGATTTTTCAGCTCTGACAACGCAAACGCCCTCCTTGATACGGCAACAAACCAAGTTCTAAACCAAGCAGCTTTGAACGGTTTTGGCTCATGTCTGAAAGCTTAATCCTAAAACGATGCATCATCTGTGGGGCTAAGTCCATCACCCCTCCGGCGGAATGGAATAGGTCATCGACGCGCGTGCCACCGGGCGCGCATCCCCCTCGGCAAAGATCAGCGCATCGCCCACAGCCAGAACCCGCCCCAGTTTCAACAGCCGCGTTTCGCATAGCAGGTCCACGCCCGCCGCCGGTTTGCGCATGAAATCCATGCCCGCATTGGTGGTCACGGTCAGCGCCTTGGGGCCGATCATGCTCAGGATCGTCAGGTAGATCGCCACATCCGCCAGCGCGAACAGGGTCGGCCCCGACACCGTGCCACCGGGGCGCAAATGGGCGGGGCTGGGCAGCAGGCGCAGGGTCAGCGCATTGTCCTGCGCCGTCTCGACCCGGAACATATGCGCGACTTCGGCAAAATCGCGGTCCAGAAACGCGTTCAGCGCGTCGCGGTCCATTTCCATCGCATCTCCTTTGCGGGTGAACCGCGCTGTGCAAACCGAAGTTACAAACCAAAGGGGGGCGGAATGGAAGATGAAATCCTGATATGTGACGTGACGGACGGGATCGCCCGGCTGGTGATGAACCGCCCCGCCAAGCTGAACGCGCTGTCGGATGCGATGCTGACCGCTCCGCTGACGGCCTTGCGCGATGACCAAGATGTGCGCGTCACTATCCTTACCGGTGCAGGCAAGGCGTTCCGCGCGGGTCACGATTTGAAAGAAATGCAGACCGGACACGCCGCGCCAGACGGGGGCGCGGCCTATTTCAACGACCTGTTCGCCCGCTGCGGCGCGCTGATGCAGCTTATCCCGTCCTCGCCGCAGCCGGTGATTGCCGAGGTCCACGCCATCGCCACCGCCGCAGGGTGCCAGTTGCGACATAGCTGTTGCCGCCGATGGCACGCGCTTTGGCGTAAACGGCGCCAATATCACGCGCAAAGCGGCGTTTGAGTTATTGAGCACGGGGCAGTTCATTGACGCAGCGCGCGCGGTCGAGCTAAGCTTAGCCAACCGCGCGGTGCCCGCCGAAAGTTTGCAGGCCAACACCCGCTTCCTTGCCCAGAGTGCCGCCGCAAAACTGAGTGCTGCCGAGCGTAGTGGCAAACGGGCGTTTTATGAGCAAGCACAGATAAATCTGGCGACCGCATATGCCCATATAGGGCAGGTCATGGACGCCAATAAGCTGCTGCGCGACACGGATGACGGCATAACCGCGTTCCTTGAAAAACGCTATCCCGATTGGGCGTGAATGCGCGACGTGGCGTCGGCGGCTGGGGATGCGTCGATTTTACACTATGTCTTGCCGCATCATGCCGCTAAACCTGTCGCAGTATTACATGAGGGAGAGATACGCTTATGAAGGTTCTTGTGCCTGTCAAGCGCGTGATCGACTATAACGTGAAGGTCCGTGTGAAAGCGGATGGCAGCGGTGTCGATCTGGCCAATGTGAAGATGTCGATGAACCCGTTCGACGAAATTGCCGTCGAAGAGGCGATTCGTCTGAAGGAGAAAGGCGTTGTCACCGAAGTCGTAGCCGTGTCCATCGGCGTAAAACAGGCGCAGGAAACCCTGCGCACGGCTCTGGCCATGGGGGCAGACCGCGCCATCCTGATCGTGGCCGCTGATGATGTGCACACCGATATCGAACCGCTGGCCGTGGCCAAACTGCTCAAGGGCGTGATCGACGCCGAAGAGCCGGGCATGGTTCTGTGCGGCAAGCAGGCGATCGACAATGACATGAACGCCACCGGCCAGATGCTGGGTGCGCTCACCGGCTGGGCGCAGGCGACATTCGCATCCGATGTGGCCGTGGATGGCGATCATGCCACCGTCACACGCGAAGTGGATGGCGGCTTGCAGACCATCAAGGTCAAGCTGCCCGCGATCATCAGCGTCGATCTGCGCCTGAATGAGCCGCGCTACGCGTCGCTGCCCAACATCATGAAGGCCAAGAAAAAGCCTTTGGATGAAAAGACGCCCGCCGATTACGGCGTCGATGTCAGCCCGCGCCTGAGCGTGGTCAAGACATCGGAACCCGCAGCGCGGGCTGCTGGTGTGAAGGTCGGCTCTGTCGATGAGCTGATGGCGAAACTCAAGGATGAAGCGGGGGTAATCTGATGGCGGTTCTTCTTCTGGCCGAAATCACCGATGGCGCGCTGAATATGGATGCGACGTCCAAGGCAGCAACCGCGGCAAAGCAACTGGGCGATGTGACGGTGCTATGCGCCGGTGCGCAGGCAGCCGATGGCGCTGCACAGGCGGCAACGATTGACGGTGTGTCAAAAGTGCTGGTTGCAGAGGATGCCAGCCTTGGCCACCGTCTGGCCGAACCGACCGCGGCGCTGATCGTGTCGCTGGCTGGCGAATACAGCCATATCGTGGCCCCCTCGACCACAGACGCCAAGAACATCCTGCCCCGCGTCGCGGCACTGCTGGATGTAATGGTGCTGTCGGATGTGACCGCAGTGGTCGATGCCGACACGTTTGAGCGCCCGATCTACGCGGGTAACGCCATCCAGACCGTGAAATCGGCGGATGCGACCAAGGTCATGACCATCCGCACCTCGACATTCGAGGCGGCAGGGCAGGGCGGTTCCGCCCCGGTGGAAACCATTTCCGCTGCCGAGAACCCTGGCCTGTCGGAATGGGTCGAGGACAAGGTCGCCGAATCCGACCGCCCCGAACTGACCAGCGCAAAGGTCGTTGTGTCGGGCGGGCGCGGTGTCGGGTCCGAGGATGATTTCAAGATCATCGAAGGGCTGGCCGACAAACTGGGTGCTGCCGTCGGTGCGTCGCGCGCAGCAGTCGATTCGGGCTATGCGCCGAACGACTGGCAGGTGGGCCAGACCGGCAAGGTCGTGGCACCCGACCTGTATATCGCGGTGGGTATTTCCGGCGCAATCCAGCACTTGGCCGGGATGAAGGACAGCAAAGTCATCGTCGCCATCAACAAGGACGAGGAAGCGCCGATCTTCCAAGTTGCCGATTACGGGCTGGTGGGCGACCTGTTCACGCTGGTGCCGGAACTGACCGAGAAGCTCTGAGAACTTCGGATACTACATGCGAAAGGGCGCCCATCTGGGTGCCCTTTTTCATAACCTCTTGTGCCCTTACATCTGCGTGTTCAGATCCTTCAAAAGTCGCCCATGCCTGCGCACCTCTGCCAACACCGCGCCGAAGGTTTCCAGCCCTTGTGCCTGCAACATCGGCAACAGCTTCAGGAACGCGTCTGCCGTTGCCACCGTATCGCCAATGGCGGTGTGGCGCGCCTCTTCGGGGATGGTAATGCCCAGCCGTGCGGTCAGTGCATCCAGCGAATGTTGTTCCAACTGGCCATAGACCACGGCCGACAACAGCACCGTGTCCAGCACCGGGTTGTCGAACTGCACGCCGATCGCCTTTTCGTAGCGGCGCAGAAATTCCATGTCGAACGGCGCATTATGCGCGATCAGCACCGCGCCACGGGCGAATTCGTGAAAGCTTTTTCCGGCCTCGACCATCGACGGCGCGCCCTTGACCATGTCTTCGGTAATGCCGTGCACATCGGTAGAGCTTTTCGGAATCGGCCTGCCCGGATCGACCAGCGTGTCGAACACCTCGCGCCGCACACGGCGGCCATTGACCACCCGCACGGCGGCGATTTGAACGATTTCATCGGCTGACGGGGTCAGCCCCGTGGTTTCCGTGTCGAAGACCACATAGGTCAGGTCTTGCAACCGGCTTTCCAGCACGCCTGCGTTGCGCTCTTTCGACAGCAATTCGAAATCATAGACCACTTCGCGCTCTATCGGCGGGGGGCGACGCGTCGCGCGGCGGGCTTGCGGGATCGGCAGGCGCACCGTGGCGCGCCCGTCGGGGCGGGTTTCGGTCCAGGCTTCGGTCAGATGCGCCATCAGCACAGAGCGCGCGGTCACATCGGGCAATTCTGGGTCTATGCTCTCGGTCAGCCAGCCGTCGAATTCGCCCACCGGCAGCGGTGCGCCCAGCCAGTCCAGATCAAGGATCGCACCGGGGCCATCCTCTTCGCTCAGAACCAGTCGGAAGCTGTTGGCGCGACCGGTTTCGGCCAGTTTGGTGCCCAGCCAGCGGAAGAACAGTGCCAACTCGAACCCGTCGCAGGTCAAAATCAGTTCCGGCCCTTCGGTGGTCAGAGCCAGATCCTGAGCCGCGAATTGCGCCTGTATCCCGTCGAGCAGGTCGCGCGAGCGGGTCCGCGTTTGCGGCATCCACTCGCCCCGCGTGGCGTCATGGCGGGCGCTGAGTTGGGTGATGGCACTGGTCAGCACGCGCACTTCTGTCTGCATGGCCTGTGTCAGGTCGCCTTGCTGTGCAAGCTCGGGGCTGTCCGACAGCACGCCGATGACGGTTTGCAGATTGGCCGCAGGGCGGCGCACACGGTCGAAGACCTCTGTCAAAAGCGCCTCGCGCGCAGCATGGGCAGACAGATCGGCGGTCACATCGCGCAGGGTCAGCACAAAGCCGGGGCGGCGGGTGTTGTCGGTCCGGCGCAGCACCCGCATGCGCCCTGATAAAAGCCGCCCGCTGGCGGTGGTGGCGCACATCAGGTCCGACACCGCATCGGGGTCGTTCATGTTTGCCAGCCGATCATAGGCATGGCGCACCGGCCCTTCGCGCAGATAGTCCAGCAGGTTGCGGTCCAGACCGGGGGCGGCGCCCGCTTCCAGAATGGTCACGGCCTGCCCGTTGTAGAACGCCAGTTGGAAATCGGCATTGCACAGCAGCACCGCGACCGGAACATCCGAAAGCAGCTTTTCCAGACGGGACTTTTCAGCCGAAAGGCGGGCGGTCTCGCGCGCGACGGATTCGGCCAAGGCCGAGCGCGTCTGCGCCAAGGATGCCGAAATCGCTTCTGCCGCCGGCGCGAGATCGCCCAGATACCGCGCCTGCGCCGCTTCGCGGGTCAGCCCCCCTGTCACATCGGCATGGGCGCGGCTGCGTATGGCGGTCGACAGACCGTCGATCGCACGGGCAACATTCGCATCGAACAGATACCAGATGCCCGTTGTTATGAACACGATCAGAAAGCCTGCGATCAGACCGGCCTGCAATAGCGGCCCGTCCAGTCCGGGCTGCGGGCTGCGCGATAGCGTCAGCCAACCGCCAGCGACGATAGCCGCAATGCCGCCCAATGCGATCAGCAGGAAAAACAGCAGAACACGGATACGAAGCGACAGACGGTCAAGCATTGTGTGCGCCCTCGGGCGCGCGCTCTGCCAAGGATGCGCGGTCGACAGACAGCATGCGCCGCACCTCCTCGCGCAGTGTTTTCAGCTCGAACGGCTTCGATATGAACCCGTCCGCGCCCATCGCCAGCCCCTTGCGGCGTTCCATCGCAGAACCGCGCGCCGTCATCATCAGAATGCGCACCCCGTCGCATTCCGCCCGCGCGCGCACGCTTTGGCATATCTCATAGCCCGACACTTCGGGCAGCATGACATCCAGCAACACCAGATCGGGCTTGCGGGTGCAGATCATGTCCACCGCGCCCGCGCCGGTGGCAAGGCGGGTCTGGGCATACCCTTCGCGGGTCAGCAGGTAATCGAGGGCAATAGCGATATTGTCCTCATCCTCGATCACCAATATCTCAGCCCTGCGCGCTTGATCCTCCATTTTCCTCTCCTCCTCCTCCACAAGCAGTCGTTAGAAACGGGTCGTCCGGCGCCATCTTGAACCAATCCACATCCTGCGGAATGCCCTCCGCGTCCAGCGTTGTGCCATCCGACAGGTCGGCGCGGCGCGCGCCCGCACAGTCAAACACAGACTGGAAGCCGAAGGTCAGCGCCCAGCGTTCTTTCAGGATTACCCCTGTAATGACATAGTCGGGGATGTTCGCATTGGTCTGGCGGATGCGGTTGTCGATCGCGATGATGCGCGTGGTCAACGGCACCGCAAAAGTCCATGGCCGGTACCAGACCCGGTGTTCGTTGCGGCTGACGACGGTCACATCCTCTGGCAGACCGGCTTCAAATCGGCCTGCCCAGCTATATTCCAGATAGATCACCATCAGCACCATCGCTGCGGCGGCCCCAAATGGGGCGGTCCAGTCGGGCAGGCGGCGCAGCGTCAGGCGGTGCGCGATCAGGGCAAGGCCAAAGCCTGCCACCCCTGCCACGACCACCGCGAAGAATTCGAGAAACATGGATTGCGCCCTTTCAGCCCAATGTGCCTGCAAGCTGCCCCACGGCAGATTGCATGGTGCGCACGACGACAAAGGCGTCGCGCAGGTGGCTGCGCTCGAAATCGGACAGGTCCGAGGGCGCAAGAAAATTGTCGGGTTTGCGGTTCATGCGCACCAGCGTGGCCTGATTTTCCAGCCGCAGATCGGCGATCAGGTCATAGGCTTCGATCAGGTCGCGCGCGCCAGAGACAGAGATGATCCCAAGCTCTTCCGCCGCCAGCAAGCGCGCGCGCGTGTTTGCCGCTGGGATGCGTCCGCGCAAGGCATAGACACGGGCCAGATCGGTGATCGGGACCACGCCGCCATGTTTCATGTCGACATGGTTCTTATGCTCGCCCGAACGGATGGTGGCAAAGCCGCGCAACAACCCCAAGGGCGGCGCGTGCTTGATGGAATTCGACACCATATGCGCGACAAAGATCGAGTTTTTCGATGCCGCCTCGAGTGTTTCGGCCTGCAACTCGCGGAACAGGCTGACCTGTCCGCCAATAGGGCGCAAGTCGAACATGACCGACGCCAGCATCTGCGCTTCGGTCGAGGGGGTGTTGATCCAGCCTTGGAAATAGCGCCGCCAGACTGACACAGGCTGACACCAGCGCGGGTTCGTGGCCATCATGTCGCCGGGGCAATAGAAATAGCCCGCCGCATCCAGCCCGTCGCTGACGTAGCGCGCCAGCTTGGTGAAATAGGCCATGTCATCGGGCGTGGCGCTGTCGTCGATAATCAGGCAGTTGTCCTGATCGCTGACGCCGGTCTGTTCCTGCCGTCCCTGGCTGCCGCAGGCGGCCCACAGATAGGGCACGGGGGCGGGGCCGAATTCGTCCTCGGCCAAGCGCAGCAGTCGTCGGGTGACGGTGTCTGCAATATCGGTAATCAGCCGTGTCACCACGTCATGCGCGTTATGCGCGCCGACCAGCTGCATCAACAGTTGCGGGATGCGGGCGGTTACATCGGCAAGCCCTGCGTAATCCTTGGCATTGGCCGCGTCGCGCACCAGTTGGGCCGAACTGATCGCCTGAAAACGGGTCAGGTCGGTCTGGGTGATCATGCCCACCAGCTTGCCGCCGCGCGTGACGGGAACATGCCCGATGCGGTGCTCCAGCATCATATGTAAAATGTCGGACCCCAAGGCGCTCGGGTCGAGCGACATGGGCTCGCGGGTCATGAAGTCTGACAGTAGCGTGTCGGGGCTGCGTCCTTCGGCGAGCACCTTGCCCGACAGGTCGCGCGTGGTGACAATACCGACAAGCGCATCGCCCTCGACCACAGGCACACACGAAATGCGGTATTCGCGCAGCAGGCGCGCTGCTTCTTGCGCTGTGGTCTCGGGGGTTGCGCTGCGCGGGTTGCGCACCATCAGATCGGCCACTTTCAGCGTGGCCAGATCATTCTGGCGACCCAGCTTGTTCTGGCCCTGACCACGGCTGAAGAACCGCTCGAACGCCGGGAAATTGGCGATCAGGTGGCGCAATTCACCGCCGGGCAGTTGCAGCAGAACCGTGTCGGATGTGGTGGTGGCGGTCGTCGCCGCGCGCCCGTCGCGCAGCAAGCCACGCTCGCCAAAGGAATTGCGAGGGTTCAGGATGGACACCAGCGCGCCATGCGTATCCGTCACTTCGACCGTGCCGGATTTGACCAGCCAGACACCGCCGATGGGTTCACCTTCGGTATATATCGTGGTGCCTGCGGGGTATTCGATGCGGCTGAAGGAATTGGCGACACGCGTCAATTCGTCAAGCGGCAAGCTGTCATACGGGTGCACCGACTGCAGGAAATCCAGAACCTTGGGGCTGACATCGGGCATGACATGTTTCCGGGGTTTGGGGTGGCCTGCCCCCGTAGCACGGGGACAGGCCGTTTGTCTTTGCGCCAGATCAGTGGGCGACAGCGCCGCCGGCACCTTTCGGAACGCGGATACCTTCGACCATCTCCTGGATCTCTGCCGGTGCATCGCCCGTCATCTTGTTGACGACGAATGCAGCGGTAAAGTTCAGGGCCGCGCCAACTGCACCGAAGCTCAGCGGCGAGATGCCGAAGATCCAGTTGTCCGGCGTGTTGGCCAGCATGTTGGTGCCGGGGATGAAGAACCAACCCAGGTAGGTGAAGATATAGAGCACGGTCGAGCCGAGACCCACGATCATACCTGCCACAGCGCCAGTCGAGTTCATCTTCTTCGAGAAGATGCCCATCATGATCGCCGGGAACAGCGAGCTTGCTGCCAGACCGAAAGCAAGTGCCACGGTTTGCGCTGCAAAACCCGGAGGGTTCAGGCCCAGATAGGTCGCCAGCGCAATGGCAAAGCCCATGGAGATACGGGCGGCCATCAGCTCACCCTTTTCCGAGATGGACGGGTTGAGCATGGACTTGATCAGGTCGTGGCTGATGGCAGACGAGATTGCCAGCAACAGACCTGCCGCCGTGGACAGTGCCGCTGCCAGACCGCCAGCCGCGATCAGGCCGATCACCCAGCCCGGAAGCTGTGCGATTTCAGGGTTTGCAAGCACAAGAATGTCACGGTTGAAAGTGACCATCTCGTTGCCGGCCCAGCCCAGTTCGTCGGCGAATGCAGGCGCGTTGCTGTCGTTATAGTACTGGATGAACCCGTCGCCGTTCTTGTCTTCGAACGCCAGCAGACCGGTCTGTTCCCAGTTTGCCATCCAGTCAGGCTTGTCAGCAAAGGCCAACGGCGTTTCCTGCACACCATTCGGGAAAATGGTTGTGATGATGTTCAGGCGTGCCATGGCACCAACTGCCGGAGCAACGGTGTAAAGCAGCGCGATGAAGACCAGCGCCCAACCTGCCGATTTACGCGCATCCGACACTTTCGGAACGGTAAAGAAGCGGATGATGACGTGGGGCAGACCCGCGGTACCGATCATCAGCGACAGGGTGAACAGCACCATGTTGAAGGTTGATCCGTGGTTGCCGGTGTAGTCGTTGAAGCCCAGCTCGACCAGAACTTCGTTCAGGGTTTGCAGCAGCGGCTGCCCCGACCCGGTATGCGTGGCAAACAGGCCAAGCTGCGGCAGCGGGTTGCCGGTCAGTTGCAGCGAGATGAAGATCGCCGGAATGGTGTAGGCCACGATCAGCACGCAATATTGTGCAAGCTGCGTGTAGGTGATGCCCTTCATTCCGCCCAGAACCGAATAGGCGAACACAACTGCGGCTGCGATCAGCAGGCCGGTCGTGTTGTCCACTTCCAGAAAGCGCGAGAAGGCCACGCCCGCACCGGTCATCTGACCGATCACATAGGTGATAGAGGCGACCAGAAGCGAGATGATGGCAAGCGTACGCGCGGTCTGGCTGTAGTAGCGGTCACCGATGAAGTCGGGCACGGTGAAACGGCCAAACTTGCGCAGGTAAGGCGCCAGCAGCATGGCCAGCAGCACATAGCCGCCCGTCCAGCCCATCAGGAAGGTCGAGTTGCCATAGCCCACGAAGGCGATCAGGCCCGCCATCGAGATGAACGATGCCGCCGACATCCAGTCGGCTGCCGTCGCCGCGCCGTTGACGATGGGGTTAACGCCACGGCCCGCGGCGTAGAAGTCAGACGTTGATCCGGCACGTGCCCAGATCGCGATACCGACGTAAAGCGCGAAAGACGCGCCCACGAAGATAAGGTTGATTACAAATTGATCCATTGCTCGGATATCCCTTATTCTTCCACGCCAAACTCGTGGTCGAGCTTGTTCATGTAGCGGGTGTAATTGAAAATGAGCACGATGAAGGTGAGGATCGAGCCTTGCTGCGCGAACCAGAACCCAAGATCAGTACCCCCGACCGGAATACCCGACAGAAGCGGGCGTAGTATGATGGCGAACCCAAAGGACACCAACGCCCAGATTACCAGACTGATGCTGATAATTCTGAGGTTGGCCGACCAATAGGCGCCCCGTGATTTGTCTGACATTGTGACGTCTCCCAGTTTCCTCCTGCGCCTGCCCCGGTATGAGGCAGGCATCCTCTCGTCTCCCGGACCCCGCACGCTATGGTGGCGGGGCGGGTGCGGGCCAGACACTTGGGCCGGTCCCGCAGGTGTTGGCGCATCGCTGCACCAAGCCCGGTTGCCCGGAACTTTTAGGCCGTGACCTTGGTCACGATGGCACCCAGATCGCTTGCGATGCGGTCGATCTCTCCCATCGCATCCACGCGTTTCAGCGCGCCCTTGCCGTCATAATAGGCAATCAGCGGGGCTGTCTGGTCATGATAGGCGCTCAGCCGCGCGCCGACGGTTTCGGCGTTGTCATCGGCACGGCGCTTGAAGTCGGTTGCGCCGCAGGCGTCGCACACCCCTTCAATTGCCGGGGTTTTGAAGCTGTCATGATACCCTTCGCCGCAGGCTGCGCAGGTGTAGCGACCCGAGACGCGTTCAACCATGGCGGCGTCATCTACCTCTAGCGAGATGGCGGCCCCAAGTGTCATGCCCTGCTCTGCCAGAAGCGCATCCAGCGCTTCGGCTTGCCCCGCAGTGCGTGGAAAGCCGTCCAGAATGACGCCCTTCGCGCAGTCCGGGTCGCCCATACGGTCGCGCAGGATGGCCAGAACGATCTCGTCGCTGACCAACCCGCCCGCATCCATCACCGCCTTTGCCTGTTTGCCCGCATCCGTGCCAGCCGCGACCGCTGCGCGCAGCAGGTCGCCGGTGGACAGTTGCACAAGCCCGAATGTTTGCTCCAGCATACGCGCTTGCGTGCCTTTGCCCGCGCCCGGCGGGCCAAGCAGGATCAGAACGGTGGTCTTTGTCATGGTGTCCATCCCCTCAGGCCCGGTTCATGCGGTTGTCGATCAGGTCATCAACCACCGACGGATCGGCCAGCGTGGACGTGTCACCCAGCGCGCCATAGTCGTTTTCAGCGATCTTGCGCAGGATACGGCGCATGATCTTGCCCGAACGCGTCTTGGGCAGGCCCGGCGCCCATTGGATCAGGTCGGGGCTGGCGATGGGGCCGATTTCGGTGCGGACCCATTTGACCAGCTCCTTGCGCAGCTCATCCGTGGGCTCAATCCCGTTCATCAGGGTGACATAGGCGTAGATGCCTTGCCCCTTGATGTCATGCGGGTAGCCGACCACGGCAGCCTCTGCGACAGTTTCATGCGCGACAAGGGCGGATTCCACTTCGGCGGTGCCCATGCGGTGGCCGGACACGTTGATCACGTCATCGACGCGGCCCGTGATCCAGTAGTCGCCATCGGCGTCGCGGCGGCACCCGTCGCCGGTGAAATAGTAGCCTTTATATTGGCTGAAATAGGTTTCCATGAAACGCTCATGGTCGCCCCAGACGGTGCGCATCTGCCCAGGCCAGCTATCTTTTACGCACAGCACACCTTCGGCGGCGGTCTCTGTCTGCACCTCGGCGGTCGCCGGGTCCAGCACTTCCAGTTGTACGCCAAAGAATGGCTTGGTCGCCGCGCCGGGCTTTGCAGGGGTCGCGCCCGGAAGCGCCGTGACCATGTGGCCGCCGGTTTCGGTCTGCCAGAACGTATCGACAATGGGGCATTTGCCCTTGCCCACATGGGTGTTGTACCAGTTCCAGGCTTCGGGGTTGATCGGCTCACCGACCGAGCCCAGCAGCTTGAGCGATGACAGGTCATGCTTTTCAACCCATTCCGGCCCTTGGCCCATCAGGGCGCGGATGGCAGTGGGGGCGGTGTAGAACTGGTTGACCTTGTGCTTGGCGCAGACTTCCCAGAACCGGCCCGCATCGGGGTAGGTTGGCACGCCTTCGAACATGATGGTGGTCGCACCATTGGCCAGCGGGCCGTAGACGATGTAGCTGTGTCCCGTGACCCAGCCCACATCGGCAGTGCACCAGAAGATGTCGCCGTCGTGATAGTCGAAGGTCAGTTCCTGCGTCATCGCGGCATAGACCAGATAACCGCCAGAGGTATGCACAACGCCCTTCGGGCGCCCTGTGGACCCGGAGGTGTAGAGGATGAACAGCGGATCTTCCGCGCCAACCTCTTCGGGTGGGCAATCGGTGCTGGCGTCGGCCATCATGGCCTTCACGTCCAGATCGCGGCCTTCGACCCATGTGGTCTGGTCGCCGGTGTGTTTGACGACAAAGCACTTCACCTTGTCCGAACAGTCGAACAGCGCCTTGTCGGCGTTCGATTTCAGCGCGGTGCGGCGGCCACCACGCGGGGCGGTGTCGGCGGTGATGACGGCCACGGCGCCGCAATCGTTGATGCGGTTGGCCAGAGCATCGGGCGAGAAGCCTGCGAAAACGATGGAATGGACCGCGCCGATGCGCGCGCAGGCGAGCATGGCATAGGCGGCTTCGGGGATCATCGGCAGGTAGATGATGACCCGGTCGCCTTTGCCAATGCCCTGCGCCTTGAAGACGTTGGCCATGCGGCTGACTTCGTCTTTCAGCTCTGCATAGGTGATGTGGCGGGCGGGCGTCTTGGGGTCATCGGGCTCCCAGATGATCGCGGTCTGGTCGCCGCGCGTGGCGACATGACGGTCGACACAGTTGGCGGCCACGTTCAGCGTGCCGTCCTCGAACCATTTAATGTCGACCTTGCCGAACTCGAAATTGGTGTTCTTCACCTTGGTGAACGGCTTGATCCAGTCGATACGCTTGCCATGCTCGGCCCAGAATGCGTCCGGGTCTGCGACAGATGCGGCGTACATCTCTTCGTATTGCGCCGCGTTCACATGGGCGTTTGCGATGAATTCATCGGATGCCGGGTAGGTCTTTGACATGAATGCTCCTCCAGTCGTGGGGAGCGTGATTGCGCAAAATTGCGCAGGTGCCCCCCTTTGTCTCGGTGTGTTGGCGGTTGGACGCCTCAACACCTATCCCCGTCGAGACCATAACGCATTCGTCAAGAAATGTGTAACTTTTTTTGAAATAACGATTTTTTTGTAAAAGGTTTCACAGATAAGTGGTCAAAAATGAAAACTAATTTGCGCTGCGGTGCAGAGAGTGCCGAAAAACAAGGCTTTTTCAGGGCGGCCGAAAACAGGTCGTTGGAGTGTTGGCGCTATCAGTTTCGACCATCCTCTGTGGCGCATTTCCCAACAGGGGCGCGACATTTTCGCAAAGCTGCGCGCAGGCTTCGCGCATTAAAGCGATTCGGGTATTCCGAATCAGATGTGTTTTCCCACGGTCCAGCCAGTCGTGCCCAACCGTTCCTCGCCTTTCGAGCGTGGCAAATCCTCTAGCGCGGACCCCATCGAATCATTCCAGCGGTTCAGGAAACCGAACAGGGCAACGACGCCCATGATCTCGACAATCTCGTCCGCTGGCCAATGCGCTCGCAGGGCGGCATGGTGGTCTTCGGTGACGGCGTTCGGCACTTGGGTGGCGGCATGGGCGAAGGCCAGTGCGGCTTTCTCTGCATCAGAGAAATGCGGGCTGTCCGTGAAATTCCAGACATCGTTCAGCCGCGCCTCTGACGCGCCGAAACGCTCTGACGCCAAGATCATATGTGCCTGACAGTACATGCAGCCCGACGCGAACGAACTGACATAGCCCAGCAACCGCTTGAATTCTGGCGTGACGCCAGCCTCTGACGTCATGACCGCGATGTTCAACGCGGTAAAGGCGCGGGCAATCTCGGGCCGGTGCGCCATGGTGCGCACGGAATTCGGGATCACGCCCAAAGGCCCTTTGAAGAACTGCACCTCATCGCGCAGGGCAGGGTCCATCTGGTCCTCGGTCAAGGGGGCGACAAGCGGCATGGGCGGGCTCCTGTTCAAGATGCCCGCCCAATAGGCGCGAATTAACGTCGCCGTTCAAGACCCTTTAGAGCGGTCGGTCCACCCGCACCGTGACCACCGCCCGCCCGCGCGTGGCGGCTGGCCAACGCAGGTTGACCCGGTCATTGTTCGGCCCTTGGGTGATCTCGACAAAGGGCATCTCGTAGCGTGTGGCGTTGCTGGCGTCTTGCGCCGCCCCTTCCATGACCACCGACGACACGGTGCGCGCCCAGCCCCCGAAGGGCAGTTTGTCGCCGGTATCAACCACCCATGTTGTGGCATCCGTGTTCTGGTCATGCAGAACCACGCAGGGGCTTTCGGTTGGGTAATCGACCCCGTTATAGGCGTTGTTGTCGAATATCACATTGCGAAAGCGGGCGTAATCCAGTGCGCCGAAGGTGGTGTCGACAGCATCCACCCGGTCAATACGGTTGCCCACGGTGCGAAATACGTTGCCAGAGACATGCAGCCCTTGCACGAACTGGCCCGACCCGAACGGGCGCAGCACGATCCAGTTGAACCAGGGCGGAACCCCGCTGGCGATAAAGATATTGCCGGTCACGGTCAGCCCGCCAAAGGAAAACCCGCCGCTGAAATTCGGCTCTGGCGCGTATTCATTCGACATCTCGATATAGCAGTTGTCGATGTAGTTGCCGGTGATCGTCGTTTTCAGGTTCACATCTGTCAGCACAATCCCGGCCTGACGCACGCCCTGCGCTTCGTCATCGCCCGCGAAAAAATGGTTGCCGGTGATGATATGGCCGGTGCCGCCCATCACCCCGAAATGCGCCCAAAGCACCGCGCGGTTGTTGCGGATCTTGGCGTCATTGTTGTTGGTGTTGAACGCGATCACCGTGCGATCCTGCGCGCGCAATGTCATTTGCGAAGAGGCGAACTGGCAGCGATCCACCGTCAGCCCCTGACAGCCGCGCCCGATGGACGTGATGCCGCGATCCTTGGGCCGGTCAAAATCGCAATCGGTGAAGCGGGCTATGCTGCCGCCTTCGGACAGCATGACAGCAGAAGCCCGGCCCCGGCACAGAAACTCGATATGGCGGCATTCGAAATTCGACAGCTTCGAGAAGCCTGAGCAATCCAGCAGGTATTGATACCGCTCGAATGTGAAATTCTGGGTGCCTGCGCCGCCATGTAGCGGTTGCGACAGGGTCAGGGTGCCCGCTGCGGTGTTGCGCGCGCGCACATAGACCTCGCGCCCGACACCGACGCCTGACACGCGCGCGCCCACGGGCACGCCTGCAACGTTGCTGACACCGCTCAGCAAATAGGGATTGGCGGGGGTGTAGGTCGCCGTCCGTGTCAGCGATACCGTATCCCAGTCACCGATATCGGCAGCCCGCAACTGTCCGTTTTCCAGCACCAGGTGCACATTTGCATTGTCAAAGCCGACCAGCGCGCGCAGGTCAATCGGCGCTGTCAGGTTCACGCGCCCCCCTTTGAGGTCGAATGCAATATGCTGGTTGGTGTGGAACAGCGCTTGCAGCCCCTTGCGAAAGCCCGCTTCATCGTTGCCGAGCGCGGATTCATAGGCGGGCAGAGTGAAATCATTGTGCAGGATCAGCAGCGCGCTGTCGGGCATGTCCAGCGTGCCGCGAAACGTGACGGGGCCGGGGATGGTCAGGTCGGATGTGATCCGAAACACGCCTTCCGGGATGAGCAGGCGGCGCGCGCCTGCCGCTGAAATCGCCGCCAGAAAGGCCGCGTGGTCGTCGGTCGTACCATCGCCCTTGGCGCCGTAATCCACCACATCGACCACGCCCAGCAGGTCGGATGCGTAGGCGTTCGTCACATCCTCTATGATGATGTCGTCAATGCGGATCACGCCGCCTGTCGGCCCTGTCAGGTCCAGCCCGAAATGCGCACGGCGCGCATCGGTGCTCCAGACCAGATCGACACCCGCCCGCGCGCCGGTTCCTATGATGGCCGAAATCTCGACAATCTCGCCATAGCTTGTCAGGCTGGTGGCGGGGCCGGAGTTTGGCAGCGCCGTCAGTTCTGCCGCCGCCTGATTGCCGACCCAAGCACCCACAGCGACATCGGGCAGTACGCCCGCCATGCCTTTGACACGCGCACGAACCCGCAGATAGCAGCCCGGTGTGACCGGCAGTTCCACCATCCAGCGCAGGCGCGTGGTGGCTGAGATTTTCTGCACTTCCAGACAGCCGTCAAAATCCGGGTCGGAGGGCACAAACGCGGCGAAGGCCGCAGTGTCATACGTCGGTGTGCCCGGTCTGCCGGTGGTTTGCGACCAAGCGCCCAGCCCGGCAGAGAATGGAGGGGGCATCAGGTCCAGCCCTTGGGTAACGGCCATGTTCATGCGGACGATCCTTTTTGGTATGTTCCACGCATAGGGCACGAGGGGCCTGCCAGTGGCAGGTCGCTCGGCCGGATGGACCAAGGGATACTCCAAAGCCGTTAAACGCCGGTCAGACCAGCGTGCGGTGGGGGCTGCGGCAGTGTCGCACCAACGTCCTTGCGTGGGGCGCGCTGCAACTAGTTATGGGACAGTGTGCAACCATGTTGCCCGAAACACATCGGGTCGCGCGGTGCATCGTGTCGCGGCGGTCTTCGTTGTCAGACCGAGGCACGGATTTTGCAGCGTGGCCCAGTTTGCATCTACAGGTAGCAGGGCCAAGATGACGCGAACAAACGCGCTATTGCCGCATCAACCGTGGTCAGCGACCACCCCACGTTTGGCGGTGAGCGCATTCAGGACCGAGCCGCGGGTGACGCGGCCCAGCACGCGGTCGCCCTGCGCCACGGTCAATGTGTCATGCTGGCTGTCGAACAGGTCCATCACGTCACGGATGGGCATGTCCGGCGCAACACTGCGCGTGGGCGCGCCGGTCACGCTGGCGGGCACCAGCGCATCGCAAGCGCGTAACACGCCCAGTGGGTTCATGTTGGCGACGAAATCGGCCACATATTGGTTCGCGGGGGTCTGGAAAATCTCTGCGGGTGTGCCGCATTGGATCATCCGGCCGCCTTCCAGAATGGCAATGCGGTTGCCCAGTTTGAATGCCTCGTCCAGATCGTGGCTGACGAAAACGATCGTGCGTTTCAACCGCTCTTGCAGTTCCAGCAATTCGTCTTGCAGCCGCGCGCGGATCAGCGGGTCGAGGGCCGAGAACGGCTCGTCCATCAGCAGGATCGGCGCATCGGTGGCGAAGGCCCGTGCCAGCCCGACGCGCTGCTGCATCCCGCCTGACAAAGCGCTGACCGGCTGGTCGGCCCATTGCGTCAGGCCGACAAGCTCCAACTGCGCGTCGATCTTGTCGCGCCGCGCGCGTTTTCCCATGCCCGACAGTTCCAGCCCAAGGCCGACGTTTTCGCGCACCGACCGCCACGGCAGCAGGCCGAATTGCTGAAACACCATCGCAACCGTCTGCGTGCGCAAGCGTCGCAACGTGGCGCGGCTGGCATTG
Organism: Roseinatronobacter ekhonensis; assembly: GCF_900499075.1. Classification (GTDB taxonomy): domain Bacteria; phylum Pseudomonadota; class Alphaproteobacteria; order Rhodobacterales; family Rhodobacteraceae; genus Roseinatronobacter; species Roseinatronobacter ekhonensis. The sequence continues at coordinate 35,680 of NZ_UIHC01000002.1, forward strand.
GGCACGCTGACCAGTTCGCTGCCGTCATTGACAAGCACATCGCCCTGCAAAATGGGGTTCAGCCCGTTCACCGCGCGCAGCAGCGTGGATTTGCCGGACCCTGACAGGCCCATGAGCACCACAATCTCGCCCGCCCCCACATCCAGCGAGCAGTCATGCACGCCCAGAACCTGGCCCGTCTTTTCCTTGATGGCGTCACGGCTCTGGCCGGTTTCCATAAGCGGAATGGCTTTGTAGGGGTTGTTGCCGAACACGATAGAGACGTTCTGAAAGCGGACTGCCGGATCGCTCATTGTTTCGCCTCCACCCGCAACATGCGGTCGAGCATGATGGCCACGGCGACGATGACCGCGCCCGCCTCGAACCCAAGTGCTGCGTTCACCGTGTTCAGCGCCCGCACGATGGACACGCCCAGACCCGGCGCGCCGACAAGCCCTGCGATCACCACCATCGACAGCGACAGCATGATCGTCTGGTTCAGCCCAGCCATGATCTGCGGAAAGGCAAAGGGCAGTTCCACCTTCCTGATGCGCTGCGATGTGGTCGCGCCGAACGCGGTCGCGGCCTCTGACAAGGCTTGCGGGGTGGACCGGATGCCAAGCTCCGTCAGCCGGATCGCGGCGGGCATAGCGAAAATCACCGTCGCCACCAGCCCCGGCACCATGCCCAGTCCGAACAGCACCAGCACCGGTATAAGATAGACAAAGACCGGCAGTGTCTGCATCAGGTCCAGCACCGGCGTCAGCGCGCGGTAAAAGCGCGGGTGATGCGCGGCGTAAATGCCAAGCGGCACGCCCACGCCCATACACACCACGCAGGATGCAAGCACCAGCGTCAGCGTCTGCATGGTCAGTTCCCAATAGCCTTGGTTCAGGGCGAACAAGGCACAGGCGACCACGACCAGCACCGACACCCATTTGCGCTGCAACAGCCATGTCAGCGCCCCGAAGACCGCGACAATGATGAACGGGTGCGGTGCGATCAGCGCGGTCTCCAAGCCCCCGATCATACTGCGCAGGGTCAATTCCAGCGCGTCGAAGGCGGTGATGAACGTGTCTTGTAACCACTCGAACCCGGTGGCGACCACACGGCCCACGGGAATCTTCGCATCAATAATCGGTTGGGTAAATGCGTCGGCCATGCGGTGCCCCTTGTTTGAAAAAACGCCCCGGACCATTGGACCGGGGCGCGAAAGGGTCAGTTCAGGGCGGCCATGACGGCGGCCATGGCATCGCCGCCATCGGCGGTGGTCACGCCGTCCAGCCACGGGCCAATAGCGTCCGAGTTGGCCGACAGCCACGCGGTCGCGGCTTCTTCGGGCATGGTGCCGTCATTCAGGATCGCGCCCATGATCTCGTTTTCCATGGCCAGCGTGAATTCCAGATTGTTCAGGAACGCACCGACATTCGGGCACTCGGTCACAAAGTCCGCGCGGGTGTTGGTATACACTTCCGCGCCGCCGAAGTTCGGGCCGAACCAGTCATCGCCGCCCGCCAGATAGGTCATGTCATAGGCGGCGTTCATCGGGTGGGGTTCCCAGCCCAGAAAAACAACCGGCTCATCGCGGCGGTCGGCGCGGGCAACCTGGGACAGCATCCCCTGTTCGGAACTCTCGACCACCTCGAACCCCGACAGGCCGAAAGCATCGGCGTCGATCATGTCCAGGATCAGTCGGTTGCCGTCATTGCCCGGTTCGATCCCGTAGATCTTGCCGTCCAGCGCGTCGGATTGCGCGGCGATGCTGCCGAAATCGGTAATGCCAAGCGCCGCACCGGCAGCATTGGTCGCCAGCGTGTATTTCGCGCCCGCCAGATTGCGGCGCACGGTGTCGACGGTGCCAGCTTCGCGGTAGGGGGCGATGTCGGCCTCCATCGTGGGCATCCAGTTGCCCAGGAACACATCGACATCGCCATTGGCCATGGATGTGTAGGTCACGGGCACCGACAGAACCAGCGTGTCGGTGTCGTAGCCCAACGCGTCCAGCAGCGTGGTCGCGACTGCGGTGGTGGCGGTGATGTCGGTCCAGCCCACATCCGAGAATGTCACGGAATCGCACGCGGAAAATGCCGGTCCGGCGGCAAGGGTCGCGGCGGCGGCAAGGGTTGTCAGACGAAGGGTCATTGTATTTCTCCCATGTTGCGTTTTTCTTGATTGACCAATCAATAAACAATCGGATAGCAATCCTGCAACCAATTTGTTGCAAAAAGCGTGCGAGGACCGCCATGCCGAAGGTTGGAATGGAACCTATCAGGCGCGACGCGCTAATCAAAGCCGCTATTGTCGAGATCGGGCAGGCGGGGTCGCTGGACGTGACCGTCAGCCGGATCGCCAAGCGCGCGGGCATGTCTGCGGCGCTGGCGCATCACTATTTCGGGTCGAAAGAGGCGATGTTTCTGGCGGCCATGCGGCATGTGCTGTCGGTTTACGGTGCGGAAGTCCGCGGCGCGCTGGTCGCTTGCGACGCGCCCTGCGACAGGCTGCGCGCGCTGGTGCGTGTGTCCTTCACAGGCAGCAATTTCCGGCGCGAGGTCGTGGCGGCATGGCTGAATTTCTACGTTCTGGCGCAACGTCAGGACGATGCCGCGCGGCTGCTGCGCATCTACCAGTCGCGCTTGCGGTCGAACCTGCGCCACGCGCTGCGCCCCGTCGTGGGCGCGCGGGCGGGCGATTTGGCCGAAGCGGCTGCCGCCATGATCGACGGCGCGTACCTGCACGAAGCGCTCGGCACCGGAGAGCCCGACAGCGCCCGCGTTTGCGCGCGAGTGCAAGACTGGCTGGACGCCGCCATCAAAGGGAGCACGATATGAGAGCACAGCCCAAAGCCAGCCATTTCATAAACGGTGCCTATGTCGAGGACGCTGCAGGCGCCGCGCTTCACAGCCATTACCCCGCCACGGGCGAGGTGATTGCCAAGCTGCATTCGGCAACACCCGCAATCATTGACAGCGCCCTGCAAGCGGCGGCGGCGGCGCAAGCCGATTGGGCTGCCCGCCCGCCGGTGGAACGCGGCCGCATCCTGCACCGCGCGGCGCAGATCATGCGCGACCGCAACCGCGCCTTGTCAGAGTTGGAAACCCTCGACACCGGCAAACCCTTGCAGGAAACGCTTGTGGCAGACCCTGCATCGGGCGCGGATGCGCTTGAGTATTTCGCAGGCTTCGCGCCGACTGTGACCGGCCAGACCATCCCGCTCGGGCGCGACATGGCCTATACCTTGCGCGAGCCTTTGGGCGTTTGCGCAGGGATTGGGGCGTGGAACTACCCGATCCAGATCGCGGCATGGAAAGCCGCGCCCGCATTGGCCTTCGGCAATGCGCTGGTGTTCAAGCCGTCCGAAGTGACGCCGCTTTCCGCGCTGGCCTTGGCCGATATCCTGACCGAAGCCGGATTGCCCGCGGGGTTGTTCAACGTGGTGCAAGGCGCGGGCGATGTCGGCGCGTCGCTGGTGGGCGATCCGCGCGTGGCGAAAGTGTCCTTGACCGGATCAGTGCCGACAGGCCGCAAGGTCTATGCGCAAGCGGCGGAGGGCATTCGCGCCGTTACCATGGAACTGGGCGGCAAATCGCCCCTGATCGTGTTTGACGATGCCGATCTGGACAACGCTGTCGGCGCGGCGATGCTGGGGAATTTCTATTCCGCGGGGCAAATCTGCACCAATGGCACGCGGGTCTTCGTGGCGCGCTCAGTGCTGGAGCCGTTTCTGGAAAGGCTGATCGCGCGCACGGGGCGCATTGTCATGGGCGATCCGCTGGATGAAGCCACGCAGATGGGGCCGTTGGTCAGCGCGGCGCAGGCCGAGAAAGTCATGGGCTATATCGCGCGCGGGGTGGCCGAAGGCGCGCGGCTGGTCTGCGGCGGCAAAGCGGCGGGCGGATGGTTCGTGGAACCGACCGTTTTCGCCGATGTGACCGACGACATGACCATCGCCCGCGAGGAGATTTTCGGCCCGGTGATGTCTGTGCTGGCCTTCGACAGTGAGGACGAGGTCATCGCCCGCGCGAATGCTACGGACTATGGCTTGGCCGCAGGTCTGTTCACCCGCGACCTGACTCGCGCGCACCGGGTCGTGGCGCGCTTGCAGGCGGGCACATGCTGGATCAACGCGTATAATCTGACGCCGGTGGAAATGCCCTTTGGCGGGGTCAAGGCCAGCGGCGTTGGGCGTGAGAACGGGCACGCAGCGCTGGAGCATTATACACGGGTGAAATCCGTTTATCTGGGGATGGGGGATGTCGATGCCCCCTATTAAGCGGCGTCAACCAAATTGCCGCGCCTTGCGGCGCGAAGAGATGTGACGCTGGCCCGCCTGTCGGCGGGCGGTTGTCCCGCCGTCGTGTCGGGCGGCTTGGGATGACTTTGCTGAGAGGCGGTTCAGGGCCAGGTCTGCCCTGAACGCGCCATGTCGAGTGTATCGCGGGACAGGCCGCATCAAGGACACGCCGCGCGGGGCGCGCGGTCGCTGGCGCGATCCTTGACCCGGCCTGACCCGCTTTGGAGCTATCGTGATGCAGGCAGATTATGTGATTGTGGGCGCAGGCTCTGGAGGGTGCGCGGTGGCGTATCGGCTGGCAGAGGCGGGACATTCCGTGATCGTGGTGGAAGCGGGCGGGTCGGATGCCGGCCCGTTCATCCAGATGCCCGGTGCGCTGTCCTACCCGATGAACATGGCACGCTATGACTGGGGCTACCAGACCGAGCCAGAGCCGCATTTGGGCGGGCGGCGTTTGGCCTGCCCGCGCGGGCGTGTGCTGGGCGGGTCAAGCAGCATCAACGGGATGGTCTATGTGCGCGGGCATGCGCGGGACTATGACCACTGGGCCGACCAGGGCGCGGATGGATGGCGCTTTGCCGATGTGCTGCCCTATTTTCGCCGAATGGAGAATTGGCAGTCGGACGCAAGCGCATGGCGCGGGCAGGGCGGTCCGCTGCATGTCAGCCGCGGCAAGCGCGAGAACCCGTTATTCGACGCGTTCATCGCGGCGGGGCAGCAGGCGGGCTACCCCGTAACAGAGGATTACAACGGCGCGCAGCAAGAGGGCTTTGGCGCGATGGAGGCGACGATCCACGCGGGGCAACGCTGGTCCGCCGCCCGTGCCTACCTGCGCCCTGCTATCGCAACGGGCCATGTGCGCGTCGTGCGCGGTCACGCCGCGCGGGTGGTCTTTGATGCAGATAATCGGGCGACCGGCGTGGTCTTGGCCGACGGACAAACCTGTCATGCCCGCGCAGAGGTGGTGCTGGCGGCCAGCAGCATCAACACGCCCAAGCTGTTGATGCTGTCGGGCATTGGCCCCGCCGCGCATCTGGCCGAGCACGGCATCGTGCCGCGTGCCGACCGCGCGGGTGTGGGGCAGAATCTGCAAGATCACCTGGAGCTTTATCTGCAATACGCGGCCAGCCAGCCGATCACCCTGTTCAAATACTGGAACTTGCCGGGCAAGGCTTGGGTCGGGGCGCAATGGCTGCTGGCGCGTAAAGGCCCCGGCGCCTCGAACCAGTTCGAAGCCTGTGCTTTCATCCGGTCGCGGGCGGGTGTGGAGTATCCCGACATCCAGTATCATTTCCTGCCCATCGCCGTGCGCTATGACGGGCAGGCCGTGGCCGAAGGGCACGGGTTCCAGACGCATGTCGGCCCGATGCGCTCTGCCAGTCGTGGTTGGGTCAAACTGGCCAGCCCCCGCCCCGAGGACGCCCCGCGCATCTGCTTCAATTATATGAGCGACCCGCAGGATTGGCAGGATTTCCGCGATTGCATTCGCCTGACGCGCGAGATCATGGGGCAGGCGGCGTTTGCGCCCTATCTGGACCGTGAAATACAGCCCGGAGCGCATGTGCAAGAAGATGCGGCACTGGATGCGTTCATCCGCGCCCATGTCGAGAGCGCCTATCATCCCTGTGGCACCGCCCGGATGGGGCGTCGGGACGATCCGCGCGCGGTGGTGGACCCGCAAGGCCGCGTGATCGGAGTGGACGGGCTGCGCGTGGCAGATAGCTCGATCTTTCCGCGTATCACCAATGGCAACCTGAACGCGCCGTCGATCATGGTGGGAGAAAAGATCGCCGATCATATTCTGGGCCGCAGCCTGCCCGCGCTGAACCTTGAACCGTGGGTACACCCGGATTGGCAGCAGGCGCAGCGCTGAATTTTCTTGCAAAGCGCAGGTAACTGCCCAAGGATTGGGCGCAAGCTGGGCTGGACGCGGGCGCAAGACTTGCGCAGCCCCGCCGGTCATGCGCTGTTGCGCTATCAGATAATCCGACAGGAGAGTTGTCATGTTCTACAAATCCTTGCCTGCCGCCGTTGGCTTGAGCCTGCTTGCCGCGGCCGCGCAGGCGCAGACCTCTATGCCATTCGCGCTGGACTGGAAGTTCGAGGGGCCCGCCGCACCCTATTTCGTGGCGATTGACAAGGGTTACTTTGCCGATGCCGGGCTGGAGGTTGAGGTGGCCGCTGGTCAGGGCAGCCTTGATGCCATTCCCAAAGTGGCCACCGGCGCATTCCCCGTCGGCTTTGCCGATATGAACAGCCTGATCAAGTTTCTGGACCAGAACCCCGGTGCGCCGGTCATCGGGGCCATGATGGTCTATGACAAGCCGCCTTTCGCCATCGTGGGCCGCAAGTCGCTGGGCGTTGAAACCCCGTCCGATCTGGAAGGCAAGGTTCTGGGCGCACCGCCGCCCGATGGCGCTTGGGCGCAATGGCCGATTTTCGTGGCCGAAACCGGCATTGATGCCGATAGCGTGACCGTGGAACCCGTGGGCTTTCCCACGCGCGAACCATCACTGGCCGAAGGCACCGTGGCGGCCGTGACCGGCTTCAGCTTTACCTCGTTCCTGAACACCGTGCGTTTGGGCGTGCCAGAGGACGACGTGTCCGTCATCCTGATGGCGGACCACGGCGTGGACCTGTATGGCAACGCGATTATCGTGAACACCGATTTTGCCGCCGCCAACCCCGATGCCGTCAGCAGCTTTCTGGAGGCCGTCGCAAAAGGCATGGTCGACACGATTGCAGACCCTTCCGCCGCGATTGAAAGCCTGGCCAGCCGTAACCCGGCCATGGATTCCGATCTGGAGTTGCGGCGCCTTGAACTTGCCTTGGACGCCAATATCGTGACCGATGCGGTTCAGGCGAATGGTATGGGCTTGATTGATGCGGATCGTTTCGCAAGTGCGCTGGAACAGATCGCGCTGACCTATGACTACCAGACCACGCCGGATGCAAGCCTGTATTTCACCGATGCGTATCTGCCCGAGGGCGGATTCAAGCTGGATTGAGTGGGCTTTGGGGCCGGCGCGGGTTGCGCCGGTCCTTTCCATGCGAGGGCTGAATGGAAAACCTGATAGAAATCAAAGGCGTGCGCCACGCCTACCGGACCGACTCTGGGCCACTACCCGTGCTCGACGGGCTGGAAATTGCGGTTCCCGAAGGCGGCTTTGTAGCCGTTGTCGGCCCCTCGGGCTGTGGTAAATCAACCCTGACACGGTTGGTTGCAGGGCTGATGAAGCCCGACCATGGCGAGGTCTGGCTGCACGGCGAGCGCGTCAAGGGACCACGGTCCACCGTCGGCATGGCGTTCCAGAATCCGGTTCTGCTGGAATGGCGCAGCATCCTGAAAAACGTGCTTTTGCCCTTGGAAATCGTGCCTAGCAAGCTGTCTAAAAAAGAAGCCGAGGACCGCGCGCGCATGTTGCTTTCGCTGGTCGGGCTGGAAGGGTTTGAAGATAAACGCCCGTCGGAACTGTCGGGCGGCATGCGCCAGCGCGCCAGCCTGTGCCGTGCGCTGATCCATCAGCCCGAAGTGCTGATCCTAGACGAGCCGTTCGGCGCTCTGGACGCTTTCACCCGCGAAGACCTGTGGCAGACCATGCACAAGGTAAAGGAGCGCGAGCCGTTCACCGGCGTGCTGATCACCCATGACCTGCGCGAGTCGATCTTTCTGGCCGATCAGGTCGTTGTGCTATCCGGTCGGCCTGCGAAAACGCAATATGTGCTGGATATTCCGCGCAATGCTGCGCCCACACTGGATGATCTGTATACCACAGAGGCCGCGGAACAGCTCAACATCCTGCGCCACCAGATTCAGGTCGCCCAAGGCCGCACGACGGAGGGGGCGACATGAACAAACATGTGCAGGCCTTTGCCGTTCCAATGGCGGCGATTGTCGTGTTTCTGCTGTTCTGGGAAGCCTTGGTCTGGGTCAATGGCTGGCCAACCTATAAAATGGCCGCACCTTCTGACTTGCCCGCCGCGTTCGAACGTCATTGGTCGCTGTTTCTGACCATGGGCTGGCAAACCCTGTGGCGCACGATCCTGGGACTGTTGCTGGCGGTCATCTTTGGCACCATTCTGGGGATGATCATGGGGTTCTCGCGGATCATGCGCGATGCGCTTTATCCGCTTCTGGTCGGGTTCAACGCCATTCCCAAAGCGACCGTTGTGCCCATTGTGGCGCTGATGTTTGTTGGCCAGCATGATTTCAACACGGTGCTGTTGGCTTTCATGATCTCGTTCTTTCCCATTGCCGTGTCGGTCAGCATCGGACTGTCCACGCTGGAACCTGAATACCGCGATATCCTGCGCTCGCTTGGCGCCTCGCAGGCAACGATTTTCTGGAAAATCGCGCTGCCCAAGACGCTGCCGGAATTCTTCGGCGCGTTGAAAGTGGCGGTGACGTTGGCTTTCATCGGTACCAACCTCATGGAAATCGTGAGCCCGCATGGGCGCGGCTTGGGCGCGCTGTTCGATAGCGGGCGCACCAATTCCGATTTCCCGTTGATGTTCGCGGTGCTGATCGCCTTGGCGTTCCTCGGGATCGTGCTCTACTATATCGTCGTCGCGCTTGAGAAGATATTCGCCGGCTGGGCAGAGCGCGCGCCGGGATAACTCAAGCCATCCTCGAAGGCTGGTCTTTCATCCTTGCCCAAAATATCCCGGGGTGAATGGCCCGCCTTGGCGGGACAGAGGGGCAGCGCCCCTCAAACCCCCAGTATCTCGCAAAAAGGCGGCCCTTGGGCCGCCTTTTTTCCGTTTGGTATCAACTGGCAATCAGCCGATGATCGCGTTCAGCGTGGCAGAAGGGCGCATGACCGCTTCTGTCTTGGACGGATCATTGTGGAAATACCCACCGGTATCCACGGCCTGCCCGCGTCCGGCATGCAATTCGGCCAAGATCTCGGCTTCCTGCGCAGCAAGCTTTGCTGCGATGGGCGTGAAATGCGCGGCCAGATGGGCATCTTCGTCTTGCGCAGCCAAGGCGTCGGCCCAGTAGCGGGCGAACCAGTAGTGGCTGTCGCGGTTGTCGGGTTGGCCTGCTTTGCGACCGGGCGAGCGGCCATGGTCCAGCACCCCTTGCGTGGCCGCTTCGACCGCGTTGCCCAAGGCCCGCGCCTTCGCGTTATCCTTGGCATCGGCCAGAAACTTTAACGATTCGCCCAAGGCGCAGAATTCCCCAAGGCTGTCCCAGCGCAGGTGGTTTTCGGCCTGCAACTGCTGGACGTGCTTGGGAGCCGACCCGCCCGCGCCGGTCTCGAACAACCCGCCGCCCTGCATCAGCTTGACGATGGACAGCATCTTGGCGCTGGTCGCCAGCTCCAGGATCGGGAACAAGTCGGTCAGGTAGTCGCGCAGCACGTTGCCCGTAATCGCGATGGTGTTTTCGCCCTTGGTGATTGTCTCCAGCGAGGCGCGGGTCGCTTCTCGCGGGGCCATGATCTCGAACTTGTCGGCCACGCCCTTGGCGTCAAGGATCGGCTGTATCAGCTTGATCAGCTCCGCGTCATGCGCGCGGGTTGCGTCAAGCCAGAAGATCGCGCGATAGCCCGTCTCTGCCTGACGGGCGATGGCCAGATTTACCCAATCCTCAATGGGCGCTTTGCGCGCGCTGGCCGACCGCCAGATATCGCCCTTTTCCACCTCGTGCTCGTGCAGCACCGTGCCGTCATCCAGCACCATGCGCACCACGCCCGTGGCGGGAATCTCGAATGTGGTCGGGTGGCTGCCGTATTCTTCTGCCTTTTGGGCCATCAGACCAATGTTCTGCACCGTGCCAGCGGTCGCGGGGTTCAGCGCGCCGTTTTCCTTGAAGAAGCGGATGGCCTCGTCATAGACGGTCGCGTAGGAGCTGTCGGGGATGACGCAATTGGCGTCATGCTCTGCCCCGTCGGGCCCCCAGCCCTTGCCGCCTGCGCGGATCAGCGCGGGCATCGATGCGTCGATAATCACATCCGACGGCACATGCAGGTTGGTGATCCCACGGTCGCTATCGACCATATACATGGGCGGGCGCGCCGCGCGGCAGGCGTCGATCGCGGCCATGATGTCGGCGCGGTCCTTCACCCGCTCCAGCAGGTCGCCCATCCCCGAATTGGGGTTCACACCAAGCGCCGCCATGTCATCGCCGAACTGCTCGAACACCGGCGCAAGCCACGCCTTGACCGCATGGCCAAAGATGATGGGGTCACTGACCTTCATCATCGTGGCTTTCATATGCAGCGAAAACAGCGTGCCGTCGGCTTTGGTGCTTTCAATCTCATCGGCCAGAAACGCACCCAGCGCCTTGGCCGACATGAAGGTCGCATCGACCACCGTGCCTGCGGGGTAGCTGACGGCGTCTTTCAGAACGGTTTGCGTGCCGTCCAGCGCCACATGGTCGATGGTGGCTATACCGGGCTGTGCCAGCGTGACAGAGCGCTCATTACTGAAGAAATCGCCAGCGCTCATCGTAGCGACGCGGGTCTTGCTGCCCGCGTCCCATTTGCCCATGCGGTGTGGGTTGGCTTGGGCGAATTTCTTCACGGGCGCTGCGGCGCGGCGGTCGGAATTTCCCTCGCGCAACACGGGGTTCACGGCAGAGCCCTTGATGGTGTCATAGCGCGCGCGGATTTCCTTTTCCGCATCGGTCGCGGGCACTTCCGGATAATCGGGCAACGCGAACCCCTGCGCCTGCAACTCGCGCACTGCTGCGACCAATTGCGGGACAGAGGCCGAAATATTCGGCAGCTTGATGACATTGGCCTCTGGCTTTTTCACCAACTCGCCCAGTTCGGCCAGATCGTCGGGAATACGTTGATCTTCTCTCAGGAAATCGGGGAAGGTCGCCAGTATGCGCCCGGCGAGCGAAATATCCTTGGTGCCCACGCTGACGCCGGCAGCGGCGGCAAACCGCGCGATAATCGGCAAAAGCGAGGCAGAGGCCAGCTCCGGCGCCTCGTCCACTTTGGTATAGATAATGTCGGGAATGGTCTGGTCGGTCATGTGCGGCCCCTATTGCAAATCTGGCCGTACCATAGGGCGTTTCGCACCAGAGGTAAACAGTGCACAATGGTATACCGAGCGAAATTCTCACCTGACCGGGCTTTTTTGTGCCCCCCCAGCAAAGCGGCCCCGGATCATGTCCGGGGCCCAGCCGTCTGCCAAGGCGTGACCGCGCCCCGGACATGATCCGGGGCCTCACGGTCGGTGAGCCTTAAAGGCTTGCGTCAAGTGCTGCGACAATCGCGTCGCCCATGCCAGAGGTGGACACAGACGCGCCGCCATCCGGTCCCATCAGGTCCGCGGTGCGCAGGCCATCTGCCAGCACTTTCTCGACCGCATTCTCGACGCGAGTCGCTTCGTCCCCCAAATCGAAACTGTAGCGCAGCGCCATTGCAAAGCTGAGGATACACGCAATCGGGTTCGCTTTGCCCTGTCCTGCAATATCAGGGGCTGACCCGTGGACGGGTTCATACAGCGCCTTGGGTCGGCCGTTCGCCATTGGCGCGCCAAGGCTGGCCGAAGGCAACATGCCAAGGCTGCCGGTCAGCATGGCCGCAAGGTCCGACAGCAGGTCGCCGAACAGGTTGTCGGTCACGATTACATCGAATTGCTTGGGCCAGCGCGTCAACTGCATTGCACCCGCATCGGCATACATATGGCTCAACTCGACATCAGGGTATTCCGCATCGTGGATTTCCTGCACCACGTCACGCCACAGGATGCCCGATTCCATGACATTGGCCTTTTCCATGGAACAGACCTTGTTGCCGCGCTTGCGCGCCATCTCGAACGCTGACCGCGCGACGCGTGCAATTTCCGATTCCGTATAGCGCTGCGTGTTTATTCCGACACGCTCGTTGCCCTCCTTATGAATGCCGCGCGGCTCACCGAAATATACCCCGCTGGTCAATTCGCGGATGATCATGATGTCCAGACCCGCCACGACCTCTTGCTTCAGGCTGCTGAAATCAGAGAGCGCGTCGAAGCACTGCGCCGGGCGCAAGTTGGCAAAAAGGTCCATCTCCTTGCGCAGGCGCAGCAAGCCGCGCTCCGGCTTTACGCTGAAATCGAGCACATCGTATTTCGGGCCGCCCACCGCACCCAGCAGCACCGCGTCCACCGCTTGCGCCTTGGCCATCGTGTCATCGTGCAAGGGGGTGCCATGCGCATCATATGCCGCCCCGCCGACCAGATCCTCTGACACGTCAAACGCCAGATCGCGCTTTGCGCCCATCCAGTCGATGATCTTGCGGACTTCCGCCATGACCTCTGGGCCAATGCCATCGCCGGGCAGGATAAGCAGGGAAGGGGTGGTCATGGGCGTCTCCTCTCATGTTATGCGCAATGTCGCTAGCCCCAAGGCGCGGGGGCGTCAAGCGCACATGGTTTCGGGATATCGCAGAGTCGTGCTACGATACGTCACCGAACGAAAGGGGACCGAGATGACAAAACACATCATAGACCAGCCCCGCCAAGAGGCCGGGCAGCGTTTGGCGCGGTTCTTGCGTATGTCGCGGGCTGCAAGCCACGGGCAGGCCGTCCGCGTGATCAATGCGCGCCCCCGAACGCAAAGTGTGGCGCGGGTGTCTGCGTATCTGCGCATAGCGCGCGGCGCGGCCTAAGCACGGCTGGCAGGGCTTGGTTTTTCTGCTAGGGCTGTGTGATCGGCTCACAACTCGGCAGGCCCTGCAATGGAACGGGAATTCGACGCGGTCGTGATTGGCCGCAATGAAGGGGCGCGGCTGCTGCGCGCGCTCTCTGCCGCGCAGGCGGTGGCACGCCGCGTGATCTATGTCGATAGCGGGTCGAAAGATGGCTCGCCCGATGCCGCGCGCGGCTTGGGTGTGACGGTGTTGGAACTGGACCCTTCGCGTCCTTTCACCGCTGCGCGGGGGCGCAACGCGGGGCTGGCCGCGCTGCCGGACGCCGAATTTGTGCAGTTCATTGACGGTGATTGCGTGCTGGACCCGGATTGGGCCGCCCGCGCATTGGCGCATCTGCACGAAACGCCGCGCGCAGGGCTGGTTTTTGGCCGTCAGTTTGAAGCAGCGCCCGACGCCTCGATCTATAACTGGATGACCGATTGGGAATGGAACAAGCCCTTGGGACCGGACACGTTTTGTGCGGGCTGTCTGATGGTGCGCACCGATGTGTTGCGCGGGATCGGCGGCTATAACGAAGGGCTGATCGCGGGCGAAGACGATGATATGTGCCTGCGGATGCAGGCGGCGGGCTGGCAAACATGGTGCATCGAAGCGCGCATGACCGAGCATGACGCGCGGCTTTTGTCGCTCGCGCCGTGGTGGCGACGCAGCCTGCGCGCGGGCCACAGCTATGCCGAACTTGGAGTGCTGCACGGCGCGGCTGCGGGCCAGCGCCGTCGGGCACTGATTTGGGGCATTGGGCTGCCGGTTCTGGCGCTGGCGGGGCTGGTGCTATGGTGGCCAGTCGCGCTTGGGGTTGTGGCGCTCTATAGCGCCTCGATCGCGCGGCAATGGCGGCGGTTCCGGTCGCAGGATTTAGGCGCAAAACGCGCATTGCAGGCGGCGTCGCTTCTGATGCTCAGCAAATTTGCCGAAGCAGCAGGCATGGCCAGCTACTGGCTGGCGCGGACGCGCGGACAACGTCGGCGGCTTATCGAATACAAGTGACGCGCCGTGCCGCATGGCTGCAGCCCGCGCGGGTAGGGTTGCGATTGGCGTCAATCCCGCACGACATAGACCGATTGCTTGGCATGGCGCACCACGCGGGCCACGTTGGGGCCCAGAAGGTAGTCGCGCGCTTCGGGCCGGTGGGCGGCCATGATAATCACGTCCACAGACAACTCATCCGCCGCGCGCAGGATTTCGTCGTAGATATTGCCATGCAGAACGTGCGGTTTCACGTCGATACTACCGGGCACGTTCTGCGACACCCATTGGCGCAGGGTTTCCCCGAATTGGTGTAGCGCAGTCTGCTCGAACCCGGCTTTGAAAAAAGTGCCGACCATGGACATCCCGAAATCGGGCAACACGCTCACGACATGCAATGCGCCACCGCCCTGAAGCATCTTTTGCGCCTCTGCCATGGGTTTGACCCAAGACGCGGGGGATGACAGGTCAATGGGCAGCAGGATTGTGATGGCCATGCGATATCCTCTGCATTTGGTTTGCGTTCCGCGAGTGGACACGTTCGCCCCGCGAATTTCAATACCCTTGTCACGGTTGCTTCACTCAGCGCGCGCAATGCGCGTGTCTACCGGGGCTGGTATTCCTTTGGGGCAGGGCATTGTTCGCCATGGCACATGGCGCCTTAGCCTGATGCGCCCCGGGTCTTGAGTTGCGAGGTCTTCCAAGGCTCTGACACCGAGGGCGCGCCAAAGTAATAGCCTTGCAGGCAATCTACCCCCATTTCGACCAAAAGGCGTGCATCTTCTGATGTTTCGACAGACTCCGCCACGGTGAACATGTCGAACTGCCGCGCGATGGACACAAGCGCTTGGGTCAGCACCCGGTTGTCCGGGCTGGCGCTGATGCCGCGAATGAAACTGCCGTCGATTTTGATGATGTCGAAATAGAAATCCTTGAGGTAACGAAAGGCGGTATAACCGGCGCCGAAATCGTCCAGCGCAAAACAGATTCCGCGTTCCTGCATCTCTGCCATGAAATCGACCACCAGTTCCGGCAAGTCCATCGCAGAGGATTCGGTAATTTCCAGAATCAACCGTTCCCCGATTGTCGGGTCATGGCGCAGCCCCCGTTCCAGAACTGCCAACCATTCCGGATAACCGATCGACCGCGCCGACATATTGATGGACAGGCGTATGCCCGGTTCCGCGGCCAATGCATCCAGACCCATCTCCAGCGCGAGGCAGTCGATTCGGCGGCCAAGTTCGCGCGCTTCCACGGCGTCTATGAAATCCGCCGCCGGTATGATCCGCCCGGTCGGGTCCATGATCCGGATCAACCCTTCGTAAAACGCGGCGCGTTTGGGCATTCGGGCTTGAACCACGGGTTGAAAGGCAAGCATCGCACGCTTGTCGCGCAGGGCATCGCGCACCAGCCGGATGGCATCGCGTGTTGTGTCATCGGCCGCTACGCTTAACGGCGAACCTTTGCGGGGGGTGTCATCGAACTGCATCAGCGTCTCCGGCGGTTTCCCCTGTTATTTCCGACAGGGCTTAACCGGCGGTTAAACCTACGATGTTCCCTAAAAGTTTTCCTATTTTTGCGCCCCATGACAGCCTGACCCCATTCATTGCCAACCGCGCCCTGCTTGGCTATAGCCGTGGCGTTGGAGTGCAATTGGGAAAGGGCTGCGCGCATGTCTGAAAAATCTGCCAATGCCATGTGGGGCGGTCGGTTTTCGGCGGGCCCCGACGCGATCATGGAGGCGATCAACGCCTCTATCGGCTATGACAAACGTCTGGCACCGCAGGATATTACCGGCTCGCGCGCCCATGCCGCCATGCTGGCTGCTGTTGGTATTCTGACCAAGGACGACGCTGCGGCCATTGACAGCGGGCTTGCGCAGGTTCTGGCAGAGATAGAGGCGGGGGAGTTCGCCTTTTCTACCGCACTCGAAGACATTCACATGAATGTCGAAGCGCGGCTGCGCGACCTGATTGGTCCGGCGGCGGGCCGGTTGCACACCGCGCGTTCGCGCAATGACCAGGTCGCGGTGGATTTCCGCATGTGGGTGCGCGACCAATGCGACACCGCCATCGCGGGGTTGGAAGCGTTGATGCGCGCCTTTCTGACACAGGCCGAAGCCGGTGCCGATTGGGTCATGCCCGGCTTTACCCATCTGCAAACTGCGCAGCCCGTGACATGGGGCCACCACATGCTCGCCTATGTCGAAATGTTCGCCCGCGACAGGTCGCGCTTCATCGACGCCCGCGCGCGGATGAACGAATGCCCTCTGGGCGCTGCGGCGCTTGCGGGCACGTCCTTCCCGATCGACCGGCACATGACCGCGCAAGCGTTGGGCTTTGACCGGCCCACGGCCAACTCGCTGGATAGCGTGTCAGATCGCGATTTCGCGCTGGAATACCTGTCGGCGGCCAGCATCTGCGCCATGCACCTGTCGCGCTTTGCCGAGGAGCTGGTGATCTGGTCGTCGGCGCAGTTCCGTTTCGTGCGCATGTCGGACCGGTTTTCGACCGGATCCAGTATCATGCCGCAAAAGCGCAACCCCGACGCCGCCGAATTGCTGCGCGCCAAGCTGGGGCGTATTCTGGGGGCAACCGTGGCGTTGTTCACCATCATGAAGGGGCTTCCGCTGACCTATTCAAAGGACATGCAGGAAGACAAAGAACAGGTCTTTGATGCCGCTGACAATCTGGCGCTTGGTCTGGCCGCGATGGAAGGCATGGTCAGTGACCTGACCGCCAACCGCGCAGCACTCGAAGCCGCCGCCGCGTCGGGCTTTTCCACGGCGACTGATCTGGCCGACTGGCTGGTGCGCGAATTGAACCTGCCCTTTCGCGAAGCCCACCATGTGACCGGCAGCTTGGTCAAGCTGGCCGAGGACAAGGGCTGCGACCTGCCGGATCTGTCCTTGACCGAAATGCAGAAAGTGCATGGCGAAATTACCGATGCGGTCTATTCTGTCTTGGGCGTGTACAATTCAGTCGCGAGCCGGACAAGCTATGGCGGCACCGCGCCAGACAATGTGCGTGCACAGATAGCCCGCTGGAAAGAGGTTTTGGTATGAAATTCGCCGCTATAGCTGTTGTGCTGGTCCTCGCCGCTTGCGGCGCTGACGGCCCGCCCGTCGCCGCCGAGCGTGCCAAGCCGGGGCTGAATGTCTCGGGCGAGGTTCGTATGGGGGTGCGGACAGAGCTATGACCCCGTTGCGCCTGATCTTCCTTGCCCTTGCGATCTGGGGTGCGATCCATCCCATGTATTGGTTCGTGACCTGGTTTCAGGAAAACGGCTGGTCCATCATGGCCATGGTCGATGCGTGGCATGTCAATGCCGCGACTTCCGGGCTTGTGTGGGATCTGACCATCGCGGCCATCGCGCTGACGGTGTTCGTCATTGCCGAATGTATCAGCCGCAAACGGTATATCGGGCTGGTCGCGATCCCGGCGACCTTCTGCATCGGCGTGTCCTGCGGCTTGCCGCTCTACCTGTTCTTGCGGTCCAAACCGGACTAGGCACGCCTGTTCATCTTGCCCCAAATACTCCCGCCGGAGGCGTCCGTCCCAAGCCATTTGCCCCGCGGCCCGATTGAAAGCCCCTGATGGATCATTTCCTATACAAGACTGGCGTTCTGCATGCCGAGGATGTGCCGCTTGCTGAGATCGCAGCGCAGGTCGGCACGCCCTTCTACGTCTATTCCACGGCGACGCTGACCCGTCATTTCCGCCTGTTCCAAGAGGCGTTGGCGGGCACTAATCACCTTGTTTGTTTCGCGGTCAAGGCGCTGTCCAATGTGGCCGTCTTGCGCGTGCTGGCAGGCTTGGGCGCGGGTATGGACGTTGTGTCGGGCGGCGAATACCGCCGCGCGCGGGCGGCGGGTGTTCCGGGCGACCGCATCGTGTTTTCCGGCGTCGGCAAAACCCGCGATGAAATGGCGCTGGTCCTGTCCGAGGGCATTCGCCAGATCAATGTCGAGTCGCTGGAAGAGTTGCACGTGCTGTCAGAGGTCGCGCATGGGCTGGGGGCGACTGCGCCCATCGCCCTGCGCGTGAATCCCGATGTTGACGCCAAGACGCATGAAAAGATCGCCACGGGCCGCAAAGAAGACAAGTTCGGCGTGCCGATTGCGCGCGCCCGAGAGATTTACGCACAGGCAGCGCACTTGCCGGGCATTCGGGTTGTCGGCGTCGATGTGCATATCGGCAGCCAGTTGACCGACCTTGCCCCGTTCGAGATGGCGTTTACCAAGATCGCCGACCTGACACGCGAATTGCGCGCGGATGGCCACACGATCACCCGGCTGGATCTGGGCGGCGGGCTTGGTATTCCCTATACCCGTTCGAACGAAACTCCGCCCCTGCCGCTGGATTACGGTGCAATGATCCGCCGTGTGCTGGGCGATCTGGATGTTGAAATCGAAATCGAACCGGGGCGCTTGATTGCCGGGAATGCGGGTCTGCTGGTGGCGTCGGTGATCTATACCAAGCCGGGCGAGGGGCGGGATTTCCTGATCCTTGACGCCGCCATGAACGACCTGATCCGCCCCGCCATGTATGGCGCGCATCACGATATTGTCCCCGTTTTGGAAGCGCAGGCCGCGACCGAACAGCGCCCTGTCGATATTGTCGGGCCGGTTTGCGAATCGGGTGATACCTTCGCCAAGGCCCGCCCCATGCCGCCGCTGGATGCCGGTGCGCTTGTAGCCTTTCGGTCTGCAGGCGCTTATGGGGCCGTGATGTCTTCGGAATACAACACCCGCCCCCTGATCCCCGAGGTTCTGGTCGATGGCGATCAATTTGCGGTCATCCGCGCGCGCCCGACCTTTGACGAAATCCTTGCACGCGATACATTGCCGACATGGCTGGCGAGTTGACCAGCCCAGCAGCGAGGGTGCATGGCCGACACGCAAGGCAATCCCACGGAATTTGACCGCGCCTTGCGCGGCACCCTGATCGGGCTCTGGGCCGAGCGGATGGCGCGCGCGTTTTGGCCCTGCGTGACCCTTGGCTTGCTGTTTGGGGCCGCACTTGCCTTTGGTGTGCAGGATGTCATGCCTGCCGCATGGTCCTCTGCTCTCGGGCTTGGCGGTCTGGCTGCTATTCTGGTCAGCATGATCTGGGGCGCATGGCGTCTGGACGTTCCGCACCGCGCCGATGCCGCCCGGCGTCTGGACCAGACGCTTCCGGGGCGTCCGCTAACTGCTATGGCGGATCAGGTGGCTGTCGGTGTCGACGATCCGGGCACGCAGGCTCTGTGGTCCGCGCATCTGGCGCGTGTGTCGCGCATTCTGGCGCAGGCGCGCGCGGTGCCGGGCGACCTGCGGCTGTCGCGTTTCGACCGATTCGGGCTGCGCTACATGGCTGCGACGGCGGCGGCTGTTGCGGTGCTGTTCGCAGCGCCGTCGCGGGTGACAGAACTGGGCGGGATGGCGCAGCTTCCGGGCCGGGCAGAGGCTATTGCTCTGGGCCCGTCCTGGGAAGCATGGGTGCAACCGCCCGACTATACCGGCCGGCCCAGCCTGTATCTGAACGAGGTGGACCGCCCCACGCTGCAACTGCCGCAGGGCAGCCTTGTCACCATCCGGTTTTACGGCCAGCCCGGCATCATGTCCGTCGATGAAAGCCTGTCGGACCGCACCGAGGCTGACCCTGCCGCAATGGCGCAGGATTTCACCGTAGAATCGTCGGGCCGCTTGTCGGTGCGCGGCCCTGCCGGGCGCGATTGGGAGATTACCGCGCTGACCGACGCCGCACCCCGCGTCACGCTTGCCGGCGCGCCTGTGCGCGAGCGCGGCGGGCTGATGCGGCAGGATTATACGGCTGAAGACGATTACGCCGTGACCGGTGGCCAGATCACCGTCGCGCTGGACTTGGATGCAGTGGATCGCCGCTTCGGGTTGGCCACTAACCCTGACCCGCGCGACCCGCTCCAGATTGTGCTGCCCTTGCCCGCTTCCGGTGCGCGGGACTCGATCGAGGATGCGTTCATCGAGGATTTCTCGCAGCACCCTTGGGCCAATCTTCCCGTCGTGCTGCGCATGGGCGTGGAAGATGCGCGCGGCCAGACGGGCCAAAGCGCGGACGCGCATGTTGTTTTGCCGGGACGACGGTTCTTTGACCCGATGGCGGCGGCGGTCATCGAATTGCGCCGCGACCTTTTATGGGCGCGCGCGAATGGCGCGCGCAGCTTGCAACTGATGCGCGCGATATCGCACCGCCCGGATTCGGCTTTCCGGTCGCAGCAGGCGCGCAGCCGCTTCATGGACACTCGCGACCTGTTGCAAGCCAGCTTGAGCGATGGGGGGCTGGATGCGGCCACGCGCGACGATCTGGCCCAGACATTGTGGGATCTGGCGATCCTGCTGGAAGAGGGCGAACTGGCCGATGCGCGCGCCCGGTTGGAACGCGCGCAAGAACGGCTGGACGAGGCGATCCGCAACGGCGCCGACCCGTCTGAGATTCAGGAATTGATGGACGAGATGCGCGAGGCCATGCGCGATTACATGCAGCAACTGGCCGAACAACCCCGTGAGCGTGGTGAACCGCAGCAAGGCGAAGGCGAGCGGAGAGAGGTCACACAAGACCAGATCCAGCAGCTGATGGACCGCATTCAGGAACTGATGGAAGAAGGCCGCATGGAGGAAGCGGCGGAACTGATGGCCCAACTCAACGCGCTTCTGGAAAACCTGCAAGTGGCCGAAGGGCAGGGCGGGGATGGTCCGCCCACACCGGGTGGCGAGGCGATGGAAGGGTTGGGCGAGACTCTGCGCGGCCAGCAGGAACTGGCAGATGACACCTTTGGCGAATTGCAGGAAGAATTCCGCGAGGGCGGGCAGGGGCAAGGCAACCAACCGCCCGGACCGCCGCAGCAAGGCGACGGGCAGGACGGGCAAGAGCAGCAGGGCCAAGGTCAGCAAGGTGAAGGCGACCCGCAGGAACGCGGCGGCGCATCGGCCAATGATCTGGCCGAGCGCCAGCGCGACTTGGCTGAGGCGCTGCGCCAACAGCAGTTGCAACCGCTGCCCGGCGAAGGGATGCCCGAAGGGGATGCCGCCCTTGACGCTCTGGAGCGCGCGCAACGCGCCATGGAAGGTGCCGCCGAAGCGCTGGAAGAGGGCGATAGCGGCGAGGCCCTGAGCCGTCAGGCCGATGCGATGGAAGCGATGCGCGAAGGCTTGCGCGCGATGAACGAGGCGCAAAGCCAGGACCAACGCGAACAGGCCGAGGGCGATGCCGCGTCGGAAACCGGTAATGGCGATGGCCGTGACCCGTTGGGCCGCGCCCGCAACCAAGGCGGAGAGGTCGGGACAGAGCAGGACATGCTCACCGAAAACGATGCCTATGAACGCGCCCGCGACCTGCTGGAAGAGCTGCGCCGTCGCTCTGCCGAACTGGACCGGCCAGAGGCGGAACTGGACTACCTGCGCCGGTTGCTCGACCGGTTCTGACAACAAGGCGGCCCCGTCACGCAACTGTTGCCCGTTGCCAATATGTTTTGAGCACTACATCCCTGCGCTGAACAGCCTTCACACCGCGCGAAACGCGGACAAGACGGGATTGCCGCGATGATTGTGTTAATGCTTGGCAGCGGGCCGAATGTGATGGCAAGTCGCGACTGGCCACGCGCCGCGTTTGACCGGATCGTGACGATCAACAATGCTTGGGCCGTGCGCCCTGATTGGGATTACCTTGTGTTTCCTGATGACTTTCCGCCAGAGCGGCGCCCGCTGGACCTGCGGCCAGAGCAAACACTTATTCCGTCGGACGTGTATGTGCCTGAAAACAACCGGTATGGTGGCGTGGTTTATGCCGGTGCGACCATGGCGTTCAGCGCCAGCTACTGGGCCTTGGGCGCGCTGCGCCCGCGCGTCATCGGGTATCTGGGCTGCGATATGGTCTATGGCACAGGGGCCACGCATTTCTACGGTATGGGCACGGCGGACCCGTTGCGCCCGGACCCGACCTTGCAAAACCTTCGCGCGAAAGCTGCACGGCTGGAACTTTTGGCGGCGCGCGATGGCTGCGCGCTGGTCAACTTGTCCAAAGATGCAAGCGTGCTGTCCTTCCCGCGTGCCGGGTTGGACCTGTTGCCATCGGTCGCACCACGCACCGGTATTGCCGACCATATCGCCCCCGCGCTTGCCGCCGAACGCAAGCTGGGCGCGATCTGCCCCTCCGGCCGCTACTGGGACGGCCCACCGCTGGATGCGGCGGCTTTGGCCGAGATTGATGCGTTATGGCTTGCCGCCCATGATGCTGTGCATGGCACAGCTGTCACGCCGCCAGCAGCGCGGCCTCTCCCGCCGATAGGCAGCGACGGGCTGTCGGGCCATAACGGTGCGGCGCGTCCACCACATCCGGCATAACCGCGCGCAGGGCACCGCGATGCTGGCGCAGCATGTCGGGCGCGGCCAATCCGGGGTGAAAGCTCTCGCATGGCAAGCCATTGGCGAACAGCACTTGATGGTCTTCCAGCAACAGATGCACATAGACCACGCCATGCAAGGCCAGATCTGGCGCGATGCTTTGGTAGTTCACCAGATCGGCGGCCCGGACCAATACTTCGTCGCAGCCATATAGCGTTTGCGCGCGGTGTCCTGCGACCAGAACACGGTGCTCTGGCGAGATTCGCAGGTCGTCCTCTGGAACAGAACCCAAGGCACCGCGCCGCAGCCGGATTGGGCGCAGGTGCGGGTGCCGCCGCAAAGCCAATCCCGACAAATTGCTGCGACCGGCCCAGACCACGGGACGCGGGCCGTTGTCGCGGGTCAGAACCATGTCGCCTTCGGTGATCCGGTCGATCGGGCGGGGGCCATCCGGCGTTGCGATGACGGTATCGGCGGCAAAACAGATGACAGATTGCGCGGGGGCGTGTGCTGGTGTGTCGATGCGGGCTTCGACCACCCAAAGCGCCTGCTCTGGCGGGGGCAACCCGTCGGAAAACACCGCAAGCCAATCCGTTCCATGCGCGGCCAGCCGCAGCGTGAAACACCGGTGCCCATCGGTCAGCATTATCCCGCCAAGCGGCGCGCGCGCGGCGTCATTCTCTGGCGGGTCGGGATAGGCAATGCCGGTCAGGCGTTCGGCCATGGCGCGTGGTCGGGGCGTTTGCCCGCCCGTCGGGCTTTGCAACGTCATCAGGCTGGTTTGGGCGTCGAGCCGCGTTGCGCGCCCATGCCAACGCACTTCCGCCCCAGTCCGCACCCAATGCGGGGCCAGTCCAAACGTGCCGTCAATTTCTACATCCTGCCATGCCACGGCAAATACGCCGTGCAAGCTTGCTTGTCCTGCCATGTCTGCCTCTGCTCTGCCGCTGTTGCCGCGACTTTTGAAAATCGTAGCAGCATGCCACGCGAAAAACCAGTGTTTCGCTTAGCTTAGCCCCATATTGCGGGCAATCATGGCGGCCTGTGTCCGATTGGTCGCGCCCAGTCTGCGATAGAGCGTTTTGACATGCAGCTTGATCGTCGGTTCGCTCAGGCTGAGCGCGCGCGCGATTTCCTTGTTGGTCTGGCCCCGGCAGAGCGCGGCCAAGACCTCTGTCTCGCGCGGTGTCAGCGTGACATCGGGACGGTCGGTCACGGGCTTTTGCGGTTGGACGGGGTCGGATATGTGGCTCAGGATCAGTTCCACCGGCACAAACCGCTCGCCAAGGGTCATGAAGCGGATCGCGTTCAACAACGATTGTGCGGGCATGGTTTTTTGCAAAAATCCCTGTGCCCCCATCTGCACCGCTTGCAAAGCGACCTCTGTTTCGGCAATCCCGGAGATCAAGGCAACCGGCCCGGTGTCGGGACGGTCCAGCAGGTGGCGCAGCCCGTCCAGCCCGTTCATTCCGGGCATGGTATAGTCCAGCAGGATCAGGTCATAGCTTTCGCCCGCGTCCAGCAGTTCCAGGGCGCCGTCCAGATCGCCGACGGTGCATATTTCTAGGCCATCCTGCTGCTGCAAGAAGCTGCGCAACGTATCCCGAAGCAATTCGTGGTCATCGGCAATCAAGAGGCGCATTCAGTGCTTTCACGTCAGTCAGATGTGACGCTGAGACCTCAATTTCGCGGCGAGTAGAACAGAAATTAGAACAGTGGAACAAATAGGCTTGCGCAAGGTCGCAGCGAAATCAGTGTGCACAGATTTTGTTGCAAAATGCAACTCGCTGTTCCCTGTCATCAGGATAATCGGCAGATCTTCGCGCTGGGCATGCATGGCTTTGGCAAGCTCGCTGCCGGTCAGCGTGCCCATGTCGAAATCGGTCAACACAAGATCCCAGTCATGCGGCGCCTGCGTGATGGCTTCCAGCGCGTCAGCGGGGTCGATGCAGCTTGCCACCTCTGCGCCGGCCCGCACAAGCGTGTCGGCCAGTTGCTGCAACACCAGATCGTCATTGTCGACGAGCAGAATATTGGTGTCGGCCAGCGGTGTGGATGTCGTGGCCATGTCCAACCCGCCCAGCGGTCTGCAAGGCCAGAACACCTGAACGCGGGTGCCCTTGGGGGTGTTTGGCAAAAGCCGCAGCGCGGCCCCGCGTGTGGTCACGATATTGGCCACAACGGCCAGACCAAGCCCCGCCCCCGCATCCCCTTTGGAGGTGACATAAGGCGCGAAAATAGAGCCGCCAAGCGCCTGCGGGATGCCATCGCCGCTGTCGCACAGCTCTATCAGGGCGTAGTCCATATCTGGCAGGCGCAGGCCAAGCTCAAAACTGTCGGGCAGCATGTCTGGCGGACAGGGTCGCGCGCGAAGATGCAGCACATTTGGCCCGTCAGGGTCTTGGTCCAGACTCTCGCGGCAGGCATCGCGCGCGTTCAGCGCCAGGTTCAGCACCAGTTGCATCAGCTCCATACGGTCGCCATGCACATGCAGGCTGTCATCGGGCAGGTCCAGTTCCAGCCGGATCGGGGCTTCCAGACCCGGTGTCAGCAAATCGGCAGCCTGTTGCAAAACGGGGGCAAGTGCGAGCGTCGTCGCCTTGGGGCGCGCAGTGTCTAGACGGGTCAGCCCCCGCGCCAGTTCGCGCGCCTCGCCTGTTGCGGTCCGAATGCGGTCGATGGTTTGTGTGGCCTCTGGGCCAAGCTGCGTTGACAGCACATCGACAGAGCCAGAGATGGTGGCCAGCACATTCGCGAAATCATGGGCAAGCCCCGCGGCAAGCTGCGCGCCCAATTCGCGGGCTTGCGCCTTTTGCAACTGTTCGCGCAGATGCGCCCGGTCCTGTTCGGCCTGTTTGCGCCGCGTGATGTCGCGTATCTGCGCAAGGGTGGATGTGTCCGCCTCGACAGACAGCGAAATGCTGAAATGCCGCAGGGCGCCGTCATCCGACTTGCGGGTGAATTCGCCGTGCCACACCCCTTCAGACATCAACACCGGCAATATTCCGGTCATGCGCTCGGTCAGGTCTGCGGGCGTGATATCTGTCCACATCAAGGCGTCCAGCCGGACACCTTTGGGCAGATCCAGAATCTGGCGCAGCGCCGGATTGGCATAAGATAGCCGCCCGTTGGGCCGGATGATCGCGATCCCCTCGTGGCTGGCGCTCATGGCACGGCTGCGGTCATTCAATAGCCGGGCCTCTGCCATTTTGTGGCTGGTCGTGTCCATGCCCAAGACCATGTAGCCCTCTATCGCACCAGTGGAATCGTGCAGCGGCTGCACGTTCAGATCCAGCCAGTAATCGGACCCATCTTGGCTTTTCGCGGGCAATTCGCGATGAATGGCGTGGCCTTCATTCAGGGTTCGGCACAGCTCTTCGACGATATCCGGCGCGGATTGGCTCAGGTTCAGGATCTCGCTGGGGCGCAATCCCTCGGCCTGCTGAAAGGTGTAGCCGGTGCGTGCAATCGCGGCGGGATTCATCCAGCGTATGCGACGCTCTTCGTCGGTCAACATGATGAGATTGTTGGACAGCTCTGCCACACGGACCAACTGGCGCACCCGTCGGTCCTGTCGCTGCGCGTGGGTCACGTCGCGGACGACAAAAAGATAGCCTTTCGCTGCGTCTGCGGCCCCGGTCAGGCTGCGCGACGTTGCATAAAGCGTATACCACTTTTGCCCCACCGGTGTTTTGACGGCATAGCTATGCGCCTGGGACCAACCCAGCAGGTCGACCTCTCGCATGGCTTTGCGGCAGATCGCGGCCAGATGGGCGGGCAGTACCGTTTCGGGCGGCTGTCCGATGACCTCTTGCGGGCGCGCGGCGAATGTCAGTGGGCTGCTTTGGTGAAAGCCGATGATGACACCGTCATGGTTGGTTTCGACCAGCAGTTCGGGCAATGCGGCGACAGTCGCACTCAGACGGGCGCGGGCACGGTCCAGTTCAGTTTCTACCCGCAACGCATCTCGGGAGGAGAGTTTGAGCGCGCGCAACATGCCGACCTGCGCGGCCAGCGCGCGTATCAGGTTGTCTTCTTCGGGCAGAAAACTTTGCGGGCCCGAAGTATAGTCCAGCCCGACAAAACCGATCATCTCGCCATTGCGCCAGAAAGGCGCGGCCATCAGCGCGGATATATCCTGCTCGTCCAGAATCTGGCGCAGTTCGGAATTGGGCAGGATCGTGGTCACATCGTTGATCTGGATTGACCCATATTCGCGGAACCTGTCCCAGAACACGGCCCCGATGTGATAGGGCACATGCTGAAGTTCTGGCTTCATTGCGACAATGCCGGGGGCACACCACTCATGCGTATTGCGAATAAAGACGGTATCGACAATCTCGAACACATAGGCGCGGCACGTGCCCATGGCGCTTCCGACCGCGCCCAGAACCGCATCGAGCGTGCTGTCGCTTTCCAAAGGCGCGCAGCGTTGCAGATCGCGCGCCGCCTGAGCAAACACCCGCGTCAGCGCCGCCGTCCCCTTGTCCGTGCGGACCGGGGCGGCGTGTGTTCCATACGGCAGCTCTGTAGAGGTCATGACGCGCGGGTGCCCTGCAAGAAAACAAGCTAAGGTTCTGGCCAGATTAGTGACTCTGCGGCCATCTGTCACGCAATCTGCTTACAATTGGGCCAATTTCAAAGACCCATGACTGGCGTTTATGGCAAACACGCACTAGGTTCGCCGCGATATCGCAACAGCGGAGGCAGCCTTGGGCGACATTTTTCACGGCGCAACCACCCGAGAGGGAATCCGTCTGCACACGCGCGAGGGATTCGCGGGAATGCACAAGGCCGGAAAACTCGCGGCGGAAATACTTGACGAGGTTGCCGAGCATGTATTCCCGGGTCAGACCACTGCTGCGCTGGACCGGCTGATAACCGAATGGGTGGCGGCTGCGGGCGCGACCTCTGCGACCATCGGCTATCGCGGGTACGAGCATGCAAGCTGCATTTCCGTCAACCATGTCGTGTGCCATGGCATTCCCGGCGCGGGTATCCCGCTGGGCAAGGACGAAACCATCTCGCGCGATCTGGAAAAGCGTCGCGCCGATGATGTGCTGCGCGATGGCGATATCCTGAATATTGATATGACGGTCGTGGTCGATGGCTGGTTTGGCGACACCTCGCGCATGTATGTCGCGGGCAAGCCCAAGCCCCGCGCTGAAAAGCTTATTCAGGTCACATATGACGCGCTGATGATGGGCATAGAAGCGGTCCGCCCCGGCAACACGTTTGGCGATATCGGCTATGCCATTCAAAGCTATGTCGAAAGCCAGCGCATGTCGGTTGTGCGCGACTTTTGCGGCCACGGGCTGGGGCAGGTATTTCACGCGCCGCCCAATGTGCTGCATTACGGGCGCGCGGGGCGCGGCCCTACGCTGGAACCGGGCATGTTCTTTACCATCGAACCGATGGTCAACCTTGGCAAGCCCGACACGCGCGTTCTGTCGGATGACTGGACGGCGGTCACGCGCGACAAGTCACTGTCGGCACAGTTCGAGCATTCCATCGGGGTGACGGAAACGGGGTATGAGTTGTTCACGCAATCCCCTGCGGGCCGGTTTCATCCAACATTCGGCTGACGCGGTCCGCGTCCAGCAGCGCGTTCACCACGCCCCCAAGCAAAACGACATAGGCTGACAGGTAAAACCATGTCAGCAATGCAACGACTGCCCCGATAGAGCCATACACCTCATTATAGTTGCCGAAATTCCCGATATAGAAGGAAAACCCCGCAGAGGCCGCGATCCACAACACAAGTGCTGTCAGCAAACCCGGCCAAAGTGCCTTGGCCGGTCGGTTAGGGCCGATGCGGTAGAATACCCACAGCCACAGCGCGATAATGCCCAAGGCAATCGCCCATCGCGCCAGCAGTGCCAGCCAGCCGGTCACCCCGCCCAGCGGAAAGAAGGTCAGAACCACCGGCACCACCAACACTGCCAGAAGCGCGATTACGCCGACTACGATCATGCCCAGTGTGATGACCAAAACGGCTATGGCTTGGGCCAGCCCTGCGCGTTTTTGCCCGCCATACACGGTGTTCAGCCCCTTGAGCAGGGCATCCACCCCGCGACGGGCCAGAAACAGCGCGACGAATGTAGAGGCAATACTGGCCAGTCCAAGCGTGCCATCGCCCGACCAGACCAGCCGCGTGACCTGATTGGTCAACAGCGTGTGAGCAGCGGGGGGCATGAGATCGGACAACAGCGCCATCTGGTCCTGAATAACCAGCGGATCGGCAAAAAAGCCGAAGATGGCAATCAGCGCCGCGAGGCCGGGGAAAATGGCCAGAAGTGCGAAAAAGGCAACGCCCGCAGCGATCAGCCCGATATTGCGCTGATCGATGACTTTATACAGGTGCCATAAAAACCGGGTGGTGTTGCCTGCGAAGGTCAAATGACCAGATCGTCGAGGGTTTTTCCCGCGTCCAGCGCGTTGATAACCCAATGGGGTTTGCGCCCGCGACCGGTCCACGTCTGGGTGGGATCTTCAGGGTTGGCATATTTCGGGGCAACCTTGGCGCGCGGTTTGGTCACGCCCATTTGCATGATTTGTGCCAATGTAAACCCGCGTTCGCGCAAGACGGCTTCTGCCTCTGCGGCGGCGGCTTTCATTTCACGCTCTTCAAAACTATCTATCGCTTTCGCGACATCCTTTTGAAGTTTCTTGAGTTCGGCTAGCGAGAGAGTATCAAGGTCGATCATCGTTTGGTCCATCCTAATGTGCTTTATGCCTTTGCGCCGAATTCTACACATTTGCAAGGAAAATCACAATCAACCGATCTTATACAGCTTTTCCAAAATATAGGCTGCGGTCATCAAATCCAGATGTGCGCCACCACCATTTTTACAAACTGTGATTGTATCATCTGATTTGCGTGCAAACTCTCCGCGCGCGATGCCATAAAAATCGGATTGAATATCCGCGCGGGTGATAACGCCCTGTGCCAAGGGTATTTTCATCTCTCCGATATGGTCGAGCGTGGTATCGACATTGTCCACGAACAACGCCGCGCGGCGCAACGCGGTGTCATCAGCTTCGCGCATGTCCGAGCGAAATGCACCGATCAGGTCGATATGCTGGCCCGCGCGCAGCCATTCGCCACGCAATATGGGCTGCTTGCTCATCGTGGCGGTGCAGATGATGTCGGCCTGCGTGACGGCGGCTTGCAGGTCATCGCTGGCCGTGCAGCGGGGCAGGGCGCGCGCCATGGCCTGTGCGGCCTCTGGGCTGCGGTTCCAGACGGTGAATTCCGCATCGGGAAACAGCGCCGAATAGGCCGCGTGCATGGATTTTGAAACAGCCCCCGCGCCTACAAGTGTTATCTTTTGACTGTCGGGCCGCGCGAGTTTGCTGGCGGCGAACAGACTGTCGCCTGCGGTTTTCCATTTGGTAACAAGGTGGAAATCCACCATCGCGGCCAATTCGCCGGTTGTGTCGGAAAACAGTGCCACGGCTCCATTTACATTGGGCAGGCCTTGCGCCGAATTGTCGGGATAGATTGTTGCGGTTTTGACCAGCGACCCCAATCCGTCCACCCATGCGGCGCGCGACAACAGCGTGTCGGTCCCGCGATACAGGAAACTGTCTGCTATTTCTGCCTTGGGACGCCGGTGGCCCGATTCAAACGCGGCGATCAATTCCAACCAGTCAAGCTGCGGTTCAATATCCGCGCTAATTATTGTTGGTGTCATGTTGGAACCTGCGGTTGAATTCCGTGGCGTTTCAGGTCAGCCAACAAGGCGTCGGGGTGTTCAAACACATGCCCGGCCCAGCCGCGCTCTCTGGCGGCGGCGATATTCTCGGGCTTATCATCAATGAAGAACAAATGCTCCGGCGCCACACCACTTTTACGTTCAAGTATGGCATATATTTCAGCTTCCGGTTTCAAAACGCCCAAATGGCCGGAAATATATTTCTGGTCGAATTCAGTCAAAAAGGAATGGGTGTTGCAGGCGATATCAAACGTTTCGCGCCCGAAATTCGACAGCGCGAACACAGGCATTCCTTGGCGGCGCAAGGCCCGCAGTAACGTGACATTTTCAGTGATAACAGGCGCGAACATCTGCGACCAGCCGTCCTGCCAGAGCATGATTTCCGTCGACCATTCAGGATGCATGCGCGCCAGTTCCTGCACGCTTTGTGCAAATGGTGCCCCGCGGTCGACGCGCAGGTTCATCCCTTCCAGATCAACCTCTGCGAACAGGCGCTTGCGCCGCTCCGCGCCGATCTGGCTGTCGAAATACGCCTCTGGCTGCCAGCCCACGAGCACATTGCCGATGTCGAAGACGACCGCCTGAATACCGCTCATCGTGACAGCGCCTGTGCGTGAAAGGCGACATGGTCGCCTGCGAAGGTCGAGATAAAGAAATAGCTGTGATCATAGCCTTTTTGCATGCGCAACAGGCCCGGCTGGCGGGTGGCGGCCATCGCATGCGCCAAGGCCTCTGGCCGCAGCAGGTCCAGAAACTGGTCGGCACTGCCCTGGTCGATGAGCATCTCGCCGTCAAAGCCGCCGGTTTGTAGCAAAAGCGTGGCGTCATGCGCGCGCCATGTGCTTTCATCCGGCCCCAGATACGCGGTGAACTGCTTGCGTCCCCAGTCGCTGGCGGTCGGGTTCGTGATGGGCGAAAACGCAGAGACCGACGCAAAGCGGTCCTGCAACCCCATAGCCATGGTCAGCGCGCCATGCCCGCCCATGGAATGTCCGGTAATGGCCTGACGGTCCTCTTCCAATGCGAAATTGGCGAAAAGCACGCGCGGCAGGTCATCCGCGATATAGTCCCACATGCGGAAATGCGGCGCCCAGGGGGCTTGGGTGGCGTTCACATAGAACCCGGCCCCTTGCCCCAGATCATAGGCGGGATCATCCGCGACACCGTCACCGCGCGGGCTGGTATCGGGGAAAACGACGGCCAGACCATGCGCGGCGGCATGGGCCTGAAGCCCTGCCTTCGTCATCGCGTTTTCATGCGTGCAGGTCAGCCCCGACAGATACCATAGCAGCGGCACGGGGTGCAAAGCGGCCTCTGCCGGCAGGAACAAGCCAAAGGTCATATCGCAGCCGGTGGCCTTGGACGGGTGGCGATACACGCCCTGCACACCACCGAAGCAGCGGTTTTCCGAAATCGTTTCCATGTCGTTTTCCCATTGGTTTGGGCAACAACCTGTCAGAAGCCGCTGACCCATGCAACGACCAGCGGAATGGTCGCCATGCTGACAAGCGTGGACACAAGGATCGTGGCCGAAACCCGCACCGGCCCCGCGTTGAAATGCTGCGCCAGAATGAACACGTTGCCCGCCACGGGAAGGGCGGCACCCGCAATCAGGACCGCGCTTGCCTGCGGGTCCAGACGGAACACGACCAGCGCGAAAAGGGCCACCACCGCCGGGTGCAAGCCCAGCTTCACGAAGGTCAGCCATGACACGATGCCAAGCCGTTCCACCCGCTTGTCGGCCAGTGATGCCCCGATCGCAAACAGCGCGCCCGGCGTGGCCGCCGCGCCCAGCAGCGTCAGCGTGTCATTGACCGGCGCGGGCAATGCGATGCCGGTTGATGCCCAAGTCAGCCCCAGCACCATCGCGGCCACCATCGGGTTGCGCGCCACCGCGCCGAGCAGCTTGAGCGGCAAAGCGCGGTCAATCTGGCCCTGCCGCGCAAGGGTTATCATCATGGTGAACAGCGACGAGAACACCACAAGGTCCACCGACAGGATGATCAGCATGTAGGGCACGGATTGCGGCCCCAACAGCAGCGCCAGCATGGGCAACCCCATGAAACCGGTGTTGCCGATGATCGCGCATTGCGCCTCGATCGTGGCCGCTGACAAAGTCGCGCGGCGCAAGAAGGCGATGACCATAACCGCAAGATAGACGGTCAAACAGGCCAGCAAATAGGCCGCGATCACGCGCGGCTGCCAGATTTCGTCCAGCCCAAGATTGGCGGAAAACCCGAACAACAGGGCCGAAAGGGCAAAGTAGAACACGAATTTGGTCAGATAGGCCGTCGCCTCTGGCGGAAACACACCAAACCGTGCGGCCCCAAGGCCCAAGCCGATCAAGGCAAAGAACGGCAAGGTTTCCAGAAAGATCGTCAACATATTCTGAACCTGTTAACATGATGCTCCCACACCCGCTAGCGGAACCGCTTTCCTTGACGGGCGCAAGTGCCTATCTGTGGCATTGGGCAGGAGCAGGCATGACCGATACAGATTTCACAATCCCGCAGGGGCGCAAGGTTGCGCAGGTTCTGGACGGTGCGCGCGCGGTGTTCGTGCTGCACGGCTACGAGCGTGCGAGTATGGATGAAATCGCGCGTGCGGCAGGCGTATCGAAGGCAACCGTTTACAGCTATTTCGCGGATAAACGCGAGTTGTTCAGCGCAATGTATCGCGCCGAAATGTTGCGGCTGGCTGATTCGGCGGTGGAACTGACCGACACGCATCTACCCCCCGAACATGCCCTGCGCGAAGCCGGGCGGCGGATGCTGGAGTATCTGACCTCGGATTTCGCGCTGGCGATGTACCGGATCTGCGTGGCCGAAACCCCGCGCTTTCCCGAAATCGGGCGCGCTTTCTACGAAGGTGGGCCGGAAATGGGCCGCGAGTGCTTTGGTGCGTACCTGCGTGACGCAGACGCGCGCGGGGTGTTGCAGGTGGATGATATGAACCTTGCCGCCGACCAGTTTTTCCAGCTTTGCCAGACCACGATCTGCGACCGGATGATCTGCGGTGTGCAGTGCAAATTCACCAATGCAGAGATTGAGCGCGTGCTCGATGGCGCGGTCGCGACGTTCCTGGCGCGCTACGGGGTGTAGCCCTCGAACGTGATATTGTCGGCGATCCGCCGCGCTTGAACTTCCTGTTCGGCGCTTTTGACGGTCCAGCACAGGATGGGCGCGCCCTGCGCTTTCAACGCGGCGACCGATGCCGTGGCCAGATCACGTCGATCATGCGAGATGAAGCTTGCGCCGGTCGGGCCGAAGGCGTCGAGCGCTGCAAGCTCTTGCAACCGTTCGCCGGGTATGCCCGGCCAATCCTCTGGCGTGAAGGCACATGTCACCAGCCCGCGCGGCACATCGGGCGCAAGCCGTGCCATTTCCGCCATGCTGTGCGGGTTAAAGGACATGACCGCGACCGGGCCGGAATAGTCTTGCAGCGCAGCGGCGGTATCGGCTTCCAGCCGCCCGTCGACCGGGCCAAGCGCGCCGCTTTGATCCTTGATTTCGATCAGAAGGGGAACCCGGCCGCCAATCAATGCCAGCACCTCGCGCAGGGTGGGGATGCGTTCGGATGTGCCGCGCAGTCGCAGCCGTGTCAGCTCGCGCGCGCGGCGGGCCGACACTGCACCCTTGGCTCGCGTCAGCCGGTTCAGTTGCGCGTCATGGAACACCATCGCCACGCCATCGGCGCTGGCTTGCAGGTCGATCTCTATGCCGTAGCCCGCCGCCATTGCCGCCGCGATCGCCGCGCGCGAGTTTTCTGGCCCCGCGCCCCCGTGCAAGGCGCGATGCGCGAGGGGGCGGGTCAGAAATTCCGGTGGCAGGTCAGGCAATCTCAAAAATGCCCTCTATTTCGACAGCCACGCCCAAGGGCAGGCTGGGTGCGCCCACGGCGGCGCGGGCGTGCCGCCCGGCTTCGCCAAAGACCGCAACCATCAGGTCGGAACAACCGTTTACGACCTTGGGCTGGTCGGTGAAATCGGCGGTGCAATTCAGAAAGCCGGTCAGCTTGACCACGCGTTTCACGCGGGTCAGATCGCCCCCGCAAGCCGCGCGCAGTTGCGAGATCAGCGCAAGGCCGCAGGCCCGCGCAGCCGCGACCCCGTCCTTGACCGAAGTGTCATCGCCCAGCGTGCCGCAGATCAGCCCGTCCGGCCCGTTCGAGATTTGGCCAGAGATGAACACCAACGACCCGCTTTGCACGAACGGCACATAGTTGGCCGCGGGCGCGGGTGCGTCGGGCAGGGTCAGGCCAAGCTCGGCGATGCGGGATTCGATTGCATTGGACATTGGGGAACCTTTGGATTGTTAGGTGTCGGAACTATGCCCGATTGGCGCGAATGTGAAAGAGGGAATCCCGCCGCCACCTAGACCAACCGCGACACCTCTACCGCCGCGCGGATGAAATCGGCGAAGAGCGGATGCGGCGCGAAAGGTTTGGATTTCAATTCGGGGTGGAACTGCACCCCGATGAACCAAGGGTGGTCGCCGTATTCCACGATTTCGGGCAATGACCCGTCAGGCGACAGGCCCGAAAAGCTCAGGCCCTTTTCTTCCAGCGCAGCGCGGAACTGGGTGTCCACCTCGTAGCGGTGGCGGTGGCGTTCCTCGATCCGGGTGCTGCCGTAAATCTCGGCCACGCGCGAACCTTCGAGCAGCGTTGCATTATACGACCCAAGCCGCATTGTGCCGCCTTTGTCGTCGCCCAGCTTGCGTTCAATCTTGTGGTTGCCCTGCACCCATTCCTTCAGGTGGTAAACCACGGGCGTAAACCGTTTCTTGCCGGACTCGTGGTCGAATTCCTCGGACCCGGCATCGGCAATGCCAGCCAGATTGCGCGCGGCTTCGATACAAGCCATCTGCATCCCAAGACAAATGCCGAAATACGGAATTTTCTTTTCCCGCGCGTAGGTCGCGGCGCGGATCTTGCCCTCGGTCCCACGCTCGCCAAAGCCGCCGGGGACCAGAATGGCGTGATAGGGTTCCAACGCGGCGGACGGGTCCGCGCCATCGAACACCTCGGCATCAATCCATTCCACATGCACCTTGACGCGGTTGGCAATACCGCCATGCACCAAGGCTTCCTTGATGGATTTATACGCGTCTTCCAACTGCACATATTTGCCGACAATGGCGATGCGCACTTCGCCCTCGGGGTTTTGCAACCGGTCCATCACGTCGTTCCAGCGGTCAAGCTGGGGGCGAGGCGCTGGATTGATGTCGAACGCATCCAGCACAGCCTGATCCAACCCAGCTTCGTGATAGGCCAAGGGCGCTTCATAGATGGATTTCAGATCATAGGCCGGGATCACGGAATCCGGTCTCACGTTACAAAACAGCGCGATCTTCTGGCGTTCCTTTTCAGGGATCGGATGTTCGGACCGGCAGACCAGCACATCGGGCGCGATGCCGATGCTTTGCATTTCTTTCACCGAATGCTGGGTCGGCTTGGTTTTCAACTCTCCGCTCGCCGCCAGATAGGGCAGCAGCGTCAGATGCATGAAAATGCACTGCCCGCGCGGGCGCTCGTGGCTGAACTGACGGATCGCTTCGAAGAAGGGCAGACCCTCGATATCGCCCACAGTGCCGCCGATTTCGCAGAGCATGAAATCGACCTCATCCTCGCCCACGGCAAGAAAGTCTTTGATTTCATTGGTGACATGCGGAATAACCTGAATGGTGCGGCCCAGATAATCGCCCCGCCGCTCGCGTTCCAGCACGTTGGAATAGATGCGCCCGGACGACACGGAATCGGTGCGCCGCGCCGCAACGCCGGTGAAGCGCTCATAGTGGCCAAGGTCCAGATCGGTTTCGGCCCCGTCATCGGTGACGAACACCTCGCCATGCTCGAACGGCGACATGGTGCCGGGGTCTACGTTCAGATAGGGGTCAAGCTTGCGCAACCGCACGGTAAAGCCGCGTGCTTGCAACAGCGCGCCCAAGGCCGCAGACGCAAGACCCTTTCCAAGGCTGGAGACGACACCACCGGTAATGAAAATATAACGCGCCATGGGTCTGCTCGGACCTCCCCGTGAAGTGTCAAAATCGGAAAACGGGGCGCTGAACGGCGCACCTCCACGGGAGTATGGCTTTACCCGAGTTTTCGCCCGCCCGCAAGCGGGCGGCAAATCATTCCGCCGGGGGTGGCGCCAGCGAATCGCTGTCCAGACTTGGCGGCAGCAGGCTGTCCGTTGCCGGCAGGTCCGGTGAAGCAGGCGCATCGATGGGTGCAGGAACACCTAGACGGTCCAGAACCGACGTGCTCGCGGACTGCTGTGCGGCCAATACGGTCAGGAAAAGCGATGTCGAGATGAACGCAATGGCCAGACCCCATGTCAGTTTTGCCATCGCGGTCAATGGCGGGCGGCCTGCTTGCGGATTGCTGTCACCCCCGCCAATGCCAAGCCCGCCCCCTTCGGAGCGCTGCACCAGCACGACGCCGATCAGCGACAGCGCCAGAAGAAGATGAACAATCAGCACGACATTTTGCATCAGGAAACCCGCTCTTCGTCTATCCGGCCTACTTAGGGGCTGCGAAAGCCGCCTGCAACCCCGCATCGTTGGCCATTTGCCCGCGTTTTCGGGTTTTCGGCACCGCCGCGACAGGGTAAGACCAGATCGGTTTCAGCAAGGAAGGGTCCGGGAATGGCCAATGTTGTCGTGGTCGGCGCTCAATGGGGCGACGAAGGCAAAGGCAAGATCGTCGACTGGCTATCAGAGCGCGCCGATGTGGTGGCGCGCTTTCAGGGTGGCCATAATGCCGGACACACGCTGGTCATTGACGGCAAGGTCTACAAGCTGCACGCGCTGCCCTCGGGCGTAGTGCGCGGTGGCAAGCTGTCGGTCATCGGCAATGGTGTGGTGCTGGACCCGTGGCATCTGGTCGAGGAAATCGCCACGATCCGCGCCCAAGGGGTCGAGATCACGCCAGAGACGTTGATGATCGCCGAGAACACGCCGCTCATTCTGCCGTTTCATGGCGAATTGGACCGCGCGCGCGAAAATCAGAACTCTGTTGCCAAAATTGGCACCACGGGGCGCGGCATCGGCCCGGCCTATGAGGACAAGGTCGGTCGTCGCGTCATCCGCGTGGCCGATCTGGCCGATGATGCCACGCTGAAAATGCGGGTCGACCGCGCATTGGTGCACCACGACGCGCTGCGCCGAGGTTTGGGGCTGCCCGAAATCGACCGCGCCGCACTTCTGGCCAGCCTGCGCGAGATTGCACCGCAAATCCTGCCCTTCGCGGCACCCGTCTGGAAGGTGCTGAGCGACAAGCGCAAAGCCGGCAAGCGCATTCTGTTCGAAGGCGCGCAGGGCGCGCTGCTCGACGTGGATTTCGGCACTTACCCGTTCGTCACCTCTTCCAACGTGATCGCGGGGCAGGCTGCGACCGGCGTGGGCGTTGGCCCAGGTGCCATTGATTTCGTGCTGGGCATTGTCAAAGCCTACACCACCCGCGTGGGCGAAGGGCCGTTTCCGACCGAACTGGACGATGACGATGGCCAACGCTTGGGCGAGCGCGGGCATGAATTTGGCACCACCACGGGGCGCAAACGCCGCTGCGGCTGGTTCGATGCCTGCTTGGTGCGCCAGACCTGTGCGACCAGCGGTGTGAACGGCATCGCGCTGACCAAGCTGGATGTGCTGGACGGGTTCGAGACGCTGAAAATCTGTGTCGGCTACGATCTGGACGGCACGGTGATGGATTACCTGCCCACCGCCGCCGAGGCGCAGGCGCGCTGCACCCCGGTCTATGAGGAAATGCCGGGCTGGTCGGATTCCACAGAGGGTGCGCGCTCTTGGGCCGACTTGCCCGCCAATGCCATAAAATATGTGCGCCGCGTCGAAGAGTTGATTGGCTGTCCCGTGGCGCTACTTAGCACGTCACCGGAACGCGAAGACACTATTCTAGTAACCGACCCCTTCGAGGATTGATGGCCCTTTCATTCAAAGCCCGCAAACGCTGGTCGATTGTCGCCCTTGTGGTGGCATTGCCGCTCTACATCGTCGTCACGGTCAATGTGGTCGAACTGTTCAACCGCCCGCCGTTTTTGGTAGAGTTGCTGATCTATGTCGTCTTGGGCGTTGTCTGGACCTTTCCGCTGAAAAAGCTGTTTCTGGGCGTTGGCAAACCTGACCCCGATGCGCCGCCAGAGACATAGATGCATTCCATGCGAAAAGCCCCGGCACATGGCCGGGGCTTTTTTCTTGTTTGGGTGCGGAATTAGCGGTTGGCGTATTGCCGTGCCGGTTCGTCATATTCCGACGCGGGCGCCAGACGGAACCGACCGGCTTCGCCGCGTTCCAGCCGCCCTTCGCGCAGAAGCGTGCCAAAGCCGCGCAGCATGTCTTCGCGGCTGACTTCCTTGCCTTCGTTATAGGCCAGAACAAAGCTCATCAGCTCGGGGCGTGAGAATTCCTCTTGCCCAAGGATATGGGTCGAATAGGCCGCCGCCGCCTCGATCTGGTCATCCAGCAGCCATGCATCTACGTCATCGGCAAAGGCCTTGAACGCGTCGAGCGTATCTTGGCCGACCGGCGCATCTTCAACCTTCAACGCGATGGCTTCGGCGGTCTGGTTGCTGCGTACGCGGCGCGGGCGCACCGGGCCTGTCGGGGCTGTATCAGCATCGACCCGCTGCTCTGACACTAGAACAAGCGGTGCGCGCGCGGCTTTGGGGCGCTCGCTGCGGCGCGCGCCAGCCATAGCAGGGCGGCGTGGCCGCGGATTGTCAACCGGTTCCTCGGGCTGGGTTTCTGTCCGTTCAGCTTCGGGTTCCGGGGCAGGTTCGGCCACCGGACGCATCGTTGCGGGCGCGCGCTTCGGGGCTTGCGCCACTTCGGCGGCCTCATCCTCGTCCTCGTCCCAGGCACTCTCCGCGACTGTGCTCTCGGATGCTTTGGCGCGCTGTTCTGCGCGGGCCAAGGCGGCGTCAAGCGGGGCAGGCGTGTCCATGCCGTCACGGAACTTGTCGATCTTGCGATCCTGCTCAATGTCCCGGCGGCGCGGGCCCTCGGCATCTTCGTCGGCGCGGGTGGCCGCAACGGCGACCTTGATATGCTCGAATGTCTCGCGGCGGCGCTTCGAGTCGCGCTCACCCAGGGCCGATTGCGCGGTTTCCAACAGGCGCGCGGCGGTGCTTTCGGTATCGCCGGGGATGCGCTTCTTGGCCTTGCGGTTGAAATGCGGGTGCTTGATTACCGCTTCCTGTTCGATTTCCGCCAGTTCCTCGACAAGGGCGCTTTCCGACCCGCCGCTCAGACCGGTCTTGCCCAATACTTCGCGGATTTCGCTGCGCAACGAGTCGATCGAGTGGCGCTCTTTTTCAAGCCGCGCGGCGTCTTGCAATTCGCGTTCCAGCTCGGCCTCGAACTCATCCTCTTCGAAATCATCGACAATGGGCTGCGCCGTCGGCGCTTCAGCCGTGTCATGCGGTTGGTCATCGTAATCTGTGTCTTGGCGAACCGTGTCGTCGCGCTCCGAGCTCGAATGTGTCGCGCTATCGTCCAGCGTCGCCGCATCGTCCTCAAACGAATCTTCCTCGAACACGTCCTCTTCGAACTCATCCTGTTCAAGTTCTGGTTCAGAAACCATGTCTTCGGCAACCGGCTCTGCTAAATCCGTCGGCATGACAGCGGCAGGGCGTGGGTCGTCATCTTCGTCGAACAGCCCGAAATCGTCGAACTCCGCATCCTTCGAGAGCGTGGGATGGGCAAGCGCCTTGGCCTGCGCAATGCCAAACGCACCCGATGCCGTTGTAACGGTATTGCCAGTGTCCTCATCAGAGGTGTCTTCTGCACGCTCCGGAGAGACATCGCTGCCGTCTTCGACGCTGTCGTCTGCGCCCTCTTCTGCGGTGTCATCTGCGCGTTCTGCGGCGAAATCGCCGTCGTCGTCCTGAGCCTGCTCATCGGCCATCAGGCCCGCGATACTGTCTTCCAGTTCCGATGCGGCGGCCGACTCAAATTCCGGCAGATCATCAAGATCGTCCGTCGCCACAACTTCGTCAGCATCTTCGATAGCCGCTTCGCTTGAGGCGGCACTTTCCGATTTGGCGACTGCCGCCCGGATGCGTGCCAGCTTGTCAGACACTTCCGTCGGCATCGTTTCGGGTTCGGCGCGCGCTGTATCTGGTTCCGTTTCGGGCACTGCTTCGGGCTCTGCACGCGTATCGGATGCAGCGGCGGCAGCCATCATCGCCGTTGGGGCCGCGCCACCTTGAACGGCGGCCTTCAGCACATTTGCCATGGCATAGGGTGCCACGGCACCCGGTGCGACACTGCTGTCGGGTTGCTGGCGCAGAACGATTCCGTTTTCCTGCACGCGACTTTCGACGCGGCGCTGCACTTCGCGCTCGGCGATGCGGTGCAACATTTCGGCATCCGGTGTGGGCGGCTCCGCCCCGAAATAGCGGTCCTGCGCCGCAAGATCGCGGAAATATTCCGCTATAGCCTGCATCGTGCCGAAAGGTTCATCAAACCCTTCCAGCGTGCACGAAAACGTGCCGTAGGACACTGTAAGTATTTTGCTTGGACCAACCATCACATCGCTCTTTAATTAATTGCACATTCCCGAACATCGCGGACTACAAAAGCGATTACATGTTTGAACTTGGGTTTTTTGATGATCAGTTTATGACCGTGTCCCAAGTTCGGTGCCGCAATCAGAAGGTAGCCTATTGGCCGTGATTTTCCAATCAGAGAGTGGTGTGACGCTGGTCGGCGGCGCAGGGTTTGCGCGTCCGGCGCTGACAAGCGCGCTGGCGCTGGCCCCCGATCTTGTGGCCGCAGACGGTGGCGCGAATCATCTGGACGCGCTGGGCTACAGCCCGCGCGCGGTGATCGGCGATCTTGATTCGATCCGCCCCGACCTGCGCGAAAGCCTTGGCCCGCGCGTGCATCATATTCCCGAACAAGACAGCACCGACCTGGACAAATGCCTGCGCTCGATCAGCGCGCCATTCGTTCTGTGCGTGGGGTTTCTGGGTGCGCGACTGGATCATACCGTCGCGGCGTTGAACTCGCTTGCGCGACACGGACGTGCCCGCGTGCTGCTTTTGGGAGACGAGGATATCTGTGCGCTGGCCCCGCCGGACCTGCATTTGTCGCTGCCGCGCGGGGCGCGTGTGTCGTTGTTTCCCATGGGCGCGGTGACAGGGCGGTCCGAAGGGTTGGAATGGCCGATTGACGGGATCGGTTTTGCGCCACACGACCGGATCGGCACGTCGAACCGCATGGCGTCAGACGTCTTGCGCCTACGCGTCAGCGCGCCCCGTATGGTGCTTATGCTGGATCGTGGCACCATGCCCGCGCTACTGGACGCGATTTTGAAAACACCTGACTGGCAGGCGTGAAAATTTCTTGCGCCGACTCGGTGAAGGTTCTACGACAGATTCACTTTGGTCCGGGTGCGAAAGCCCCCGGTTAAAATGGGAACGCGGTGCGCGGCCTTCGGGCGGCAACTCCGCGACTGCCCCCGCAACTGTAAGCGGCGAGCAATGTCGGAATATGCCACTGTGGTGCAAACCACGGGAAGGCCCGGCAAAGCAGCGACCCGCAAGTCAGGAGACCTGCCAAAGTGTTCACCCTATCCCGGCGCGGGCGGCGCTGCGGGTAACGGTTTTACCGTAGCGGTGGCATCTTTCGCCGTCTGCGGTGCGTTGCACCTGCACGACATTCTCTACTTTCGGGTCGCTGATGCGGCCCTTGCATAGGTGCAGACCCATGACCAAACGCCATTTCCTTGGCACGGTCGCAGCCCTTGGCCTGATGGCCGGGGGTGCTGCGGCACAAGATATCATCAACCTTGAAGAAGTGACCTTTTCGGCCAACCTGACCCCGACAGAGCTGGCGCGCGCCGCATCCTCTGTCAGCGTGGTGACGCGAGAAGATCTGGAAGCCGACGGCACCACACAGCTTGTCGATTACCTTGCCAAATTGCCGGGCGTGACCGTTACGCAAAACGGCGGTCCGGGCGGGTCGGCCAGTTTGCGCATTCGCGGGGCCGGGCCGGAATATGTCGCGGTTTATGTCGATGGCATCCGGGTCGACGATCCGTCCTCGCCGCAAACCGCGTTCAATTTCGGCACACTCTCGACCGCCGATATTGGCCGGGTCGAAGTGCTGCGTGGGTCGCAATCGGCGCTATACGGTGGGTCTGCCGTGGGTGGCGTGGTGAATATCACGACATTGGGCGCGACCGAAGACGGCTTCAGCCAAAGCTTGCAAGCGGAAGTTGGCAGCTACAACAGCCAGCTACTGCGCTATGGTCTGGCCTTTCGCGATGACCGGTTCGAGGCGGCGCTGAACTTCAGCCACACGCGCACCGATGGGTTTTCATCGCATGAACCCTTCCCCGGCGCGCCCGGCCTGACCGATGACGGGCATGAAGCCACGCGCCTCAGCCTTTCGGGTCGCTACCAACTGACCGACACCTTTGCGTTGGGTGTGTCCGGTTTCGTTCAGGACAGCACATCGGAATATGACGATTTCGGTGCCGATGCGGACAATTTACTAAAACGCCGCGAGTATGGCGCGCGGGTGTTCGGCGAGTATAGCCTCGGCAATTCAGTGCATGAAATCAGCGCCACGCTGTATGATCTGGAGCGTGAAGCCTTTCAGCCGCGGGGCACTTCAGCCGGGGTATTCGAAGCGCAGCGCATCTCTTTCGCCTATAAGGGCGTGACCGAATACTCGCCCGCGCTGACCTTCATCTACGGCGCCGATACGCAAGAAGAAAGCATCACCGTGCGCGGGCAGGGACCGGACAGCAACCGTGTTTCGGGTGTTTTTGGACAGGTCTTGTGGACCCCGCGTGACGATCTGGACATTTCCGCCACGCTGCGGGCCGACCACAATTCGGGCTTTGGCACGTTCTACACGGGCCGCATTGCCGCTGCATGGCAGGCGACCGAGGCGCTGACGTTGCGCGGCGCGGCGGGCCGTGGGTTCCGCGCGCCATCGATCAATGAACAGCTTGGCAATCCGGTTTTCAGCATTGCGCCCAACACCGGACTTGCGCCCGAAACCAGCATCAGCGCCGAAATCGGGGCGGATTACCGTTTTGCCAACGGGGCCGAGCTAAGCGCGACG
Source organism: Roseinatronobacter ekhonensis (assembly GCF_900499075.1). Classification (GTDB taxonomy): domain Bacteria; phylum Pseudomonadota; class Alphaproteobacteria; order Rhodobacterales; family Rhodobacteraceae; genus Roseinatronobacter; species Roseinatronobacter ekhonensis. Next base: position 78,744 of record NZ_UIHC01000002.1, read on the forward strand.
CTGTTTCAGTTATCCACGGACAACGCGATCAGTTATTGCGCGCTGACTGTTGGTGCGTTTGGCGCGCCTTGCCCCGTGGCTGGGCCTGTGGGCTTTACCAACCAGTATCAGAACGTGGCGGGCGAAACGCGGCGGCGCGGGTTGGAATTGGCGGCGGGTGTTCCCGTGACCGACCAGCATGACCTGTCACTGGCCTACACCTACACCGATGCCCGCAACCCTGCGGGCGGGCGTCTGGCACGCATTCCCTACCACGATTTGAACGTCACGCTGAAATCCGACTGGACCGAGACATTCAGCTCTCAGATCGGGTTGCAGCATGTCGGCGGGCGCACTGGCGGCTTGGGCGACTACACGGTTGTCAATGCGTCCATGCGCTACCGCCTGACTGACAACGCTGACCTGCTGTTCCGAATTGAGAACCTGCTCAATGAACAATATCAGAAGATTTCAGGCTATGGCACCTCTGACCGGGCGTTCTACCTTGGCTTGTCGTCGCGCTTCTAGGGCACTGGCCGCAGCCCTTGCCTTTTGGGCGGGGGCTGCGGTGGCTGAGCCACCCGAGAGGGTGGCCTCTATCAACCTGTGCACCGATCAGCTTGCGATGATGCTGGCCGAACCGGAGCAGTTGGTGTCGATCTCGCGCATCTCGCATGATCCGAACGTTTCGGTCATGCTGAAAGAAGCGCTCAAATACCCAATCAACCACGGCCAGGCCGAAGAGGTGTTCCGCCTGAACCCCGATCTGGTGCTGGCGGGGCAGTTCACCTCGTCCTACACGGTCGGGCTGCTGCGGCGGCTGGGGGTAGAGGTCGCGCAACTGCCGATCGTCAACAGCCTAGACCAGATCCCCGATGCCATCCGCGAGGTGGGCCGCCTGCTGGGGCGCGGCGCGCAGGCCGAAACCCTGGCGGCGCAATTCAGCGCCGATCTGGCGGCGCTGCGCGCTAGTCCCGACAGCCGCCCGCGCGCGGCGCTGCATTATGCCAACAACTACACCTCTGGCGACAAATCGCTGGCCAATGACATCCTGACGGCAGCAGGCTTCGCCAACATCGCGCTGGAAGCGGGGCTGTCCGGCGGCGGCACCTTGCCGATGGAGCGGTTGGTCATGCTGATGCCCGACCTGATCATTTCGGGCCAGCAATACCCCGGCGCGTCGCGGTCCGAAGCGGTGTTGACCCATCCCGCCATGAACGCGCTGCGCGACCGGCACGCCGGCAGTGCGCTGTCCGATGCCGAGTGGGTTTGCGGCACGCCTGCTGTGCTGCGTGCCATCACAAGACTGCAAGAGGCCGGCGAATGACCCGCGCGCTCGCCCTTGTGTTGACGTTACTGGTGGCGGCGCTGTTCGCGCTGTCGCTGCTGGTCGGGCCTGCGGGGCTGTCGCCTGCCACGTCGCTGGCCGCGCTGATCCGGGGCGAAGGGCTGGCAGAGACGCTTGTCATGCGCGAAATCCGCCTGCCGCGCGCCATTCTGGCGGCGATGATCGGCGCGGCTTTGGGGCTGGCAGGGGCGGCGATGCAGGGCTATCTACGCAACCCCTTGGCTGAACCGGGGTTGCTGGGTGTGTCCGGCTCTGCCGCGCTGGGCGCGGTGATCGCGCTGCAAACCGGCTTTGCCGCGCAATTCGCGCTGGGCCTGCCCTCGGCGGCACTTGTGGGTGCGGTGCTGGCGGTGGGGCTGATACTGGCGTTGGCCGGACCGCGCGGCGGCTCGTTGACATTGATCTTGGCAGGCATTGCGGTCTCGGCGCTGGCGGGGGCTTTGACGGCGCTGGTGTTGAACCTGTCGCCCAACCCGTTTGCGGCGTCCGAAATCATGTTCTGGATGATGGGGTCACTGGCAGACCGGTCCATGACGCATGTCTGGCTGGCCGCCCCTTTCATCGCCATCGGCGCGGTGTTGCTGCTGGTCCAAGGCCGCGCGTTCGACGCGCTGACCTTGGGCGAGGACAGCGCCGCGTCGCTTGGCGTGAACCTGTCCCGCCTGCGGCTGGTGCTTGTTCTGGCCGTGGCCAGCATGGTGGGTGCGGCGACGGCGGTCGCGGGCGCGGTGGGCTTTGTCGGCCTTGTGGTGCCGCACATCCTGCGCCCCTTCGTGGGCGCGCGGCCGTCCAGCCTGCTTTGGGCCTCGGCCCTGGGGGGCGCGGTGCTGGTGCTGGCGGCAGATATCGCCGTGCGGCTTGTGCTGCCCGACCGCGACCTGAAGCTGGGGGTGCTGACCGCCATCGTGGGCGCGCCGTTGTTCCTGCACTTGGTTTATAAAACACGGGCGCAGGGGCTATGAGCGAATTTACCCTCTCTGATTTCAGCGTGGCGCGCGGACCCTGTGACGTGCTGCGCGACATTGATTTGACCGTAGGTGCGGGCGAATTCGTCGGTCTTCTTGGCCCCAATGGCGCGGGCAAAACCACATTGATGCGCGCGGCGTTGGGGATGATGCCGCATCGCGGTCGCTCTACCCTGTCGGCTTTGCCTGTGGCCGAGCGCGCGCGTCGCGCCGCGTGGCTGCCGCAAGCGCGCGAAATCGGTTGGCCGATCAGCGTAGAGGATGTGGTCACGCTGGGTCGTTTGCCGCATCTGGCGCGCGGACAAAAACCGGGCGGTGCCGACCGCGCCGCGATTGACAAAGCGCTGGCCCGCATGGGGCTGGAGGGGTTCCGCACCCGCATTGCCACCCAACTTTCGGGTGGCGAGCAGGCCCGTGTTCTGATCGCGCGCGCCTTGGCGCAGGACACGCCCCTTTTGATGGCCGATGAACCTGCGGCGGGGCTGGACCCCGCGCACCAGCTTGGGTTGATGGACACATTGGCCGCAGAGGCCGCGCGCGGGCGCAGCGTGATCGCATCCTTGCACGATCTGGGGCTGGCCGCGCGCTATTGCACCCGCCTTGTCGTGCTGTGGCAGGGCGGCATTGCCGCCGATGGTCCGCCGCAAGAGGTGCTGACGCCCGACCTGCTGGCCCGTGTGTTCCAGATCCGCGCTTATGTGCGCCAAACCGATGACGGCCCGATCTGTCAGCCGTTGGGGGTGGTCTGATGCAGGTCACACTCAACACGCCGTGGCTGGACTGCGATCTGGGCGCGCCGCATCGGGTTTTAAGCTGGGCGCCGCATCGCCCCGGCTACCAGACGACGCAGCACATCCTGTGGCGGCAGGTGCGCAATGCAGACCTGCCCGCCGATCTGGATGTGGGCGCATGGTTGGCGCAGGAAATGGCGGGGCTTGACGCGGTGTGCCTGCTGACCTCTCGCGATATCGGGTGTCACCACATTGCCCGCGCAACGGTCGAAGGCGTGACGGCTCAGGTGCTCGCCACCGTCGGGCTGTCGAATGCCGAAGCCGTGGGCGCGCGCGCCGACCGCTCTGGCCGCGACTGGGACAAGGTGCTGGCACCATATGGCACCATCAACATCGCGGTGAAGCTGTCACTGCCCCTGTCCGATACCGGCCTGTTGGAAGCGCAGAGCATTGCCACACAAGCGCGCACCGCCGCTATTCTTGCCGCAGATCATACCGTGCCGGGCGGTGCCAAGGCGACCGGCACCGGCACCGATTGCATCGCGGTTGCAGCGCCATCTGGTGATCAACATTTTGCTGGGATGCACATGGCGCAGGGCGAAGCCATCGGGCGCGCGGTGTTTGACGCGGTCGCGTGCGGTGCCGCAGAATGGCAGGCCACAATCGGCCCGCAAAGCGAGGGATGATGACAGGATTTGTGGAATTTCTGGTCACGGGCGGCCCGGCACTCTGGGCCATTGCCGCGCTGTCGGTCGTCACCCTCGCGCTGATCTTGTGGAAGCTGTGGGACATGGCGCGCCTTGGCGCGTGGTCGCGCGGGCCGGCGGAAGCGGCGGTGGCTGCGTGGCAATCGGGCGCGGCGCAAGGCGCAGTTGCGCCGTTGGACGGGCGCACCGGCTTGCGGTCGCGCATGTTGCGTCGGGCGATCGACTCTCGGATGGACCCGGCCCTGACCGACGCGCAGGCGCGCGAGGACACCGCGCGCATTGCGAAAGGGGCTTTGATGCAAGCGCGGCGCGGGTTGCGCGCGCTGGAGCTGATCGCAACCATCGCGCCCTTGATCGGGCTACTTGGCACGGTTCTGGGCATGATCGATGCGTTCCAAGCCCTGCAAGCCGCAGGCAACCGCGCCGACCCCGCCGCACTGGCAGGCGGCATCTGGCAGGCCCTTCTGACCACGGCGGCAGGGATGGCGGTCGCGATCCCGGCGTCGATGGCGCTAAGCTGGTATGAAAGCATCTGTGAACAGGTGCAGGCCGATATGGAAGACCTTGCCACCCGCGTCTTCACGTCCGGGGGGCGCTGATGTTCCGCTTCGGCCCCGCCGCGCGCCCTACGCGCCGCCCTGCGCTGACACCCATGATCGACGTGGTGTTTCTGCTGTTGGTGTTTTTCATGCTGGCGGCGCGCTTCGGGCAGGATGTGGGGCTGGCGCTGGCACCCGCCGGGCAGGCGGCGGGCAGCTATTCCGGTCCACCCCGACTGGTCGAATTCGCAGGCAGCGCTGTCTGGCTGAACGGGGCGGCGCGCGACCTTTCGGCCTTGCCCGAAGCGCTTGCCCCCCTCATGCCTGCGCCCGATGCGCTGATTGTCCTGCGCCCGCGCGACGGGGCGACCGTGCAGGACGCCGCCCGCCTGACTGAAGCTTTGCGCGCGGCGGGTCTCTCTTCGCTTGTGCTGATGGAGCCGTGATGGATTTCGCGCCACTCACTCGCCCCCGCGCGCCCCGCGAAAGCGTTGTTCCCATGATAAACGTGGTGTTCCTGCTGCTGATCTTCTTCCTGATGAGTGCGCAGATCACCGCGCCCGACCCTGTCGAGATGACACCGCCGAGTGTCACAATGGCGGATGGGCCAATCCCTGACGACGCTGATGTGCTTTGGCTCGACAATGCGGGTCGGTTGATCGGGCGTGACGGAACACGCCCCGATCTGACCGTGCTGGGCGCTGATGTGACCCTGCGGGCCGACGCCGATGCCCCGGCTGCCGCTCTGGCGCGCGCATTGCGCGACCTGGGGCAAGGCGGTGTGCGGGCGGTCACGCTTGTCGCGCGGCAGGGGGGCGGCTGATGCGCGCTGCGGTGGAATTCGCAGGGTTTGGCGTGGCGGCGGTTGCGGTGCATCTGGCCGCTTTCGCCGCGATTGCGCCGGATGGGATGGCAGCGGGCGGCGATGGGGGTGCGGGTGCGGTGACGGTCGCCGCCCCCGTGGGCGCGGCGGACCCGACGCTGACCGCCATGGTGCGCGCATGGGAGCGGCCTGTGCAAACGGTCGTTTTGCCAGACGCTGTGGCCGCGCCGCAGATGCCCGATGCGCCGTCCATGCCAGCGCCGCAAAGACCCGGAACATTGCCCGATCTGCCCGATCTGCCCGGTATGACCGCACCCGTGGCAGCGGATGCCCCGCGTGTTTCCGCGCCCGATTTACCCGAATTGTTCAACAGGCCGCAGACCCCGCCCGAAACACGCCCCCGCGCGCGGCCCGACCCGAACGCCAAGCCGGCGCCGCGTGCGGCGCAAGCCAGCCCGCCTGCGCAGCGCGCCAGCGGGCAGGGGGCGTCAGCCCAACGCGGGCAAGGGGCTGCGCAGGTGCAAAGCGGCGGCGGCAACTCTGCAAGCGCGCTTGCCGAATGGGGCGGGCGTATCCGTGCTGCCGTGCAACGCGCGCAGTCGCGCCCGCGCACGAATGCGTCCGGTGTGGTGCAGTTGCGTCTGGCGGTTACGGCGGGCGGTCAGTTGGCGGGGGTTAGTGTGGCGGGCAGTTCAGGTAATGCCGCGCTCGACCAAGCCGCCCTGCGCGCCGTGCAGGGCGCGCGCCTGCCACGCGCGCCGGGCGGTGTGAGCGGGACGCATCGGTTCAATTTGCCGGTTGGGTTTCGATAAGGTCGCCTTGCGCGGCTTAGCTAGAGCGCCGCCCCGATTGCCACGCCCAAGGCCACAAGCCCGCCGCCCGTCAGCCCCCAACCCAGTGGTCCGATCCGCCGCGTAGGCGTCGGTGCGGGCTTTGGGTGAGCTTGCGCGATCAGCGCTTCTTCGACCAGTCGCGGCAAGCGCGGGCCGAAGCGCGACAGGATCTTGGCGGTCAGCGCCAGATCGCGCGCAAAGGCCTGCGGGCCAACATGGGTGCGGACATATTCCTCAACCACGGGCTTGGCGACCTGCCACATGTTGATCTCTGGATTCAACGAGCGTGCGACCCCTTCGACCACGACCATGGTGCGCTGCAACAAGATCAACTCTGTACGGGTTTCCATGCCGAAACGTTCCGTCACCTCGAACAGGTAGGATAGCAGTTTCGCCATGGAGATATAGCGCGCATCCATCCCGAAGATGGGTTCCCCCACGGAGCGCAGGGCGCGGGCGAAATCATCAATATCGCGGTCGGGCGGGACATAGCCCGCCTCGAAATGGACCTCTGCCACGCGGCGGTAATCCTTGCGGATAAAGCCGAACAGAATCTCGGCATAGGCGCGGCGCGTATAAGCGTCAATCCGGCCCATGATGCCGAAATCGAACGCGATGATCCCACCATCCGCCGTGACCTTCATATTGCCTTGGTGCATGTCGCCATGAAAGAAGCCGTCGCGCAGCGCATGGCGTAAAAACAGGGTCAACACGCGGGTGCCAAGCTCGCGCCGGTCAATGCCAAGCGCATCCAGTGCGGCATTATCGCCCATGGGCACGCCTTCGGCCCAGCCCAGCGTCATCACCCGGCGCTGTGACAGGTGCCAGACCGGGCGGGGCAGGGTGAACCCCTCGTCACCTTCGGTATTCGCGGCGAATTCAGCGGCAGAGGCGGCTTCAATGCGCAGGTCCAATTCGCCTTCGACAAGCGACTCGAAGTGCACGATCACGTCGAGCGGGCGCAGCCGGCGCGATTTGGGCAAAAGAAGTTCAATGATGGACGCGGCCAGATGGAAGGCATCGACATCGCGGCGAAAGGCGCGCTCCACACCGGGGCGCAGCACTTTCACGGCTACCTTGGCGCCGGTTTCCGCCAGCCGTGCCTGATGCACCTGCGCGATCGACGCGGCGGCGACGGGTTCAGACAGATCGGAATATGCCTCTGCCAATGGCAGGCCCAATTCCTGTTCGATCATCGCGATCGCTTCCGCGCGCGGGAAGGGGGCTAGCTTGTCTTGCAGGTAGCGCAACTGGTCGGCCAGTTCTTGCCCCACCACGTCGGGGCGTGTGGCGAGCGTCTGGCCGAACTTGATATACGCGGGGCCAAGGGCCGTCAGCGCGCGCACCAAGGGGGGCAGGTTTTCATCGCCTTTCAGCCCCAGCAGCTTGAACGGCCAGCCAAGCACCCTTGCTGCCAAGCGCAGGCGGGCGGGGGCGTTCATTGCCTCCAGCACCTCTGCCATGGCGCCGGTGCGCTCGAACGTGGCGCCGGTGCGGACAAGCCGCCATATGTTGTGGGGTCCGCGCATTTACAGCTTCCAGCCCGAATGCAGCGCCGCGATGCCCATCGACAGGTTGCGGTATTTCACCATCTCGAACCCGGCCGCACTGATCATGCCTGCGAATGTGTCCTGATCGGGAAATTTGCGGATGGATTCGACCAGATACTGGTAGCTGTCGCGGTCGCCCGTGACCAACTTGCCCATGGGTGGGATGATATTGAACGAATAAAGGTCGTAGACCTTTTGCATCAAGTCATTCGGGATCTGCGAAAATTCCAGCACCATCAGCCGCCCGCCGGGGCGCAATACACGAAATGCCTCTGTCAGAGCATCCTGCACGCGGGTGACGTTGCGAATGCCGAAGCTGACTGTATAGACATCGAAGCTGTTATCCTCGAAGGGCAGCGCCATCGCGTCGCCCACCACCCAATCCAGCGACGTGGCCATGCTCTCGGCCTCTGCCCGCGTCTGGCCCGCCAGCAGCATCGATTCCGTCATATCCAGCACGGTGGCTTGGGCGCCGTCGCCCGCGCGTTCCAGAAAGCGGAACGCCACGTCGCCCGTGCCGCCCGCCACATCCAGCAGACGCTGGCCGGGGCGTGGGGCCAGCCAATCCATCATCGCATCTTTCCAGACCCGGTGGATGCCCACACTCATCAGGTCATTCATCACATCGTATTTCGACGCGACAGACGAAAACACGCCATGCACCATGCCTGCTTTCTGGTCCTCATCGACCGTTTGAAAGCCGAAATGTGTAGTGCTCTTGTCGTCGGTCATGATGTGCTCTCGCTCGGTTGGCCCTTGCAGGGGCTTGTTGCTACTCCTTATAGGGTTTGAGCGGGGCGTGACAATGCGACCTCACGCCATGCCGAGGGCCGAATGCCGGAATTGCCAGAGGTGGAAACCGTGCGTCGCGGGCTGTTGCCCGCGATGGAGGGGGCGGTGATCGAACGCGCCGAATTGCGCCGCGCCGATCTGCGCTGGCCCTTTCCGTCGGATATGGCCGCACGCCTGACCGGTGCGCGGGTGCTGGCGCTGCGCAGGCGCTCAAAATACTTGCTGGCCGACCTGGACCGCAGCGAGACGCTGATCGTCCATTTGGGCATGTCGGGGCGGATGACCGTGTCGGGTGTTCCCGCGCCGCATGTGCCGGGCAAGTTCCATTTTGACCACCCAGCGCTGGAAAAGCATGACCATGTGATTTTCCACATGGAAGGCGGCGCGCGTGTTACCTTCAACGACCCGCGCCGGTTTGGAGCGATGGACCTGTGCGCAACCGATGCCCAAGGCAGTCACAAACTGCTGGCGCTGATCGGGCCGGAACCCTTGGGCAACAGCTTCAACGCCGCCTATCTGGCGGCGCAGCTTGCCGGCAAGCGCACGCCGATCAAGGCGGCGCTGCTGGATCAGCGAATCGTGGCAGGCCTGGGCAATATATATGTGTGCGAAGCACTGCACCGCGCCAGTATCCATCCCGCACGCGCTGCCCACCGAATAGGCGCTGCGCGACTTGAACGGTTGGTGCGCGAAATCCGGGCCACGCTGACAGAGGCAATCGCGGCGGGCGGGTCATCCTTGCGTGACTACCGTCAGGCGGATGGCGCTTTGGGGTATTTTCAGCATGGATTCAAGGTTTACGGGCGCGAAGCGCAGCCCTGCCAGCAGCCCGGTTGCGCGGGCACCGTGCGCCGGATCGTACAATCTGGGCGCTCCAGCTTCTATTGCGCGACCTGCCAGAGATGACTTGAACCCATGAACCAAGCTGCTAAGCCAAGGGGCTGACAGCCACAGACAAGGTGCCACATCATGGCCTATGAAACGCTGATCGTCGACATCAAGGACCATGTGGCGTTGATTCGCCTGAACCGTCCCGATGCGATGAACGCGCTCAATACCAAGCTGCTTTCCGAACTGGCCGACGCGATGAAGGCCGCCGACGCCACTGACAAGGTGCGCTGCATGGTGCTGACCGGGTCCGACAAGGCCTTTGCCGCAGGGGCCGATGTCAAGGAAATGGCCGACAAGAGCTTTGTCGCCGCCTATCAGGAAGACCTGTTCGGCCCGGCTTGCGATGCGATCGCGGGTTTGCGCAAACCGGTTATCGCGGCGGTGTCGGGCTATGCCTTGGGCGGCGGGTGCGAATTGGCTATGATGTGCGATTTCATCATCGCCGCCGATACCGCCAAATTCGGCCAGCCCGAAATCAACCTTGGCATTGTTGCCGGTATGGGCGGCACGCAGCGTCTGACACGGCTTGTGGGCATGTCGAAAGCCATGGACATGCACCTGACGGGCCGCTTCATGGATGCCGAGGAAGCCGAACGCGCAGGGCTGGTCAGCCGCGTGGTGCCCGTGAAAAAGCTGATGGATGAAGCGATGTCTGCGGCCGACAAGATCGCCGAGAAATCGCAGATCACGGTAAAGGCGGTGAAGGAATCGGTTGGCCGTGCCTATGAAGGCAGCCTGCGCGAGGGGCTTTTGTTCGAGCGGCGCATGTTCCACATGATGTTCGCGTCCGAGGACCGTACCGAGGGGATGCAGGCGTTCTTGGAAAAGCGCACGCCGCAATTTCGCGACCAGTGATTGCCCCTTTTCTTTCGGAGCCGCTTGCCCTATACGGCCCAGCACATGCGCGTGGGCCCGCTTAAGGCAAGATTTGACCCTGGTCTTTTGGCCAGTCGGGTCCGTTGCGCAACAGATATGTAACGAACCCGAAGAGAAGACACGCAAATGGCAAACACTCCCCAATCCAAAAAACGCGCCCGTCAGGCGGAGCGTCGCACCGATATCAACAAGGCGCGCCGGTCCCGCATCCGTGGTTTCCTGCGCAAAGTCGAAGAAGCAATTGCCTCTGGCGACCAGACAAAAGCCGCCGAAGCCCTACGCGCCGCACAGCCCGAATTGTCGCGCGGCGTGACCAAAGGTGTGTTGCACAAAAACACCGTCGCGCGGAAGATGTCACGCCTCTCTAGCCGTGTGAAGGCTCTGGGCGAAAAGGCCTAAAGTATTGAATATAAGATATAAAAGCGCGCCACTGGCGCGCTTTTTTCGTTTCTGGCCTGCCTGATCCCGCGCCGCAAAATGATTCTTTGCGCCGCTTGCCAAGGTCAAGCGCGTTGTTGTGTTGCGCGACTTCTACCCGGATTGCTAATGTCTGTCAGCGAGTCACGCAGTCCTGGGGGGGACGAGTTTGGCAAGAGCGTCAGAAGGCGCAATCTTGCAGATGTGACGGGCAAATGTGCACGGGTTTCTCGTGCAGCTTGCCCGCGCCCCTTCGGTGATCACGTAATGCCGGTATCCGGCCAGATTGCTTTTGTGTGTCTTCAGGGGTGAAGGCCGCAAGCTGTTTTGTCGTGCAATAGGTGGTAGATATAACAACGGGTCGGGGTCAATGATCGCACAGCAATGGTCAAAAGTTTCCAAGGAACTTCGGCAGGAACTGGGCGAAAGCAGCTTTAAAAGCTGGATTGAACCGTTGGAATTGGTCGGCGTTGAAAATGGTATTGCGCGCCTGCGCGCACCGTCACGCTTTGTCGGCGACTGGGTGAAACGCAACTACCATGACAAGATCGTGGCACGGCTACGCGCCGATCACGCGGACCTGTCACAATTGGAATTTTCTGTCAGCACAGCGCCTATAGTGCGCAAGGCGCCCTCTACTGGAAGTGCCGGTTCGCGAACTGCCGAGCCGGCCGCTGTGTTCGAGGGCGCGCCGCTTGAAGGGCGCTACACGTTCGACAATTTTGTCGTCGGCAAGCCCAACGAACTCGCGCATGCCGCGGCCAAGCGTGTCGCCGAAGGCGGCCCCGTCACCTTCAACCCGCTGTTTCTGTATGGCGGCGTCGGTTTGGGCAAAACCCATCTGATGCACGCGATCGTCTGGGAACTTAGCCAGACCCGCCCGGATTTGCAGGTGCTGTATCTGTCGGCGGAGCAATTCATGTATCGTTTCGTGCAAGCCCTGCGCGACCGTCAGATCATGGATTTCAAGAACCTGTTCCGCTCGGTCGATGTGCTGATGGTCGATGACGTGCAATTCATCGCCGGTAAGGACAGCACGCAGGAAGAGTTCTTCCACACCTTCAATGCGTTGGTGGACCAGAACAAGCAGATTGTCATCTCTGCCGATTGCGCCCCCGGAGAGATCAAGGATCTGGAGGATCGCATCACCTCGCGCATGCAATGCGGGCTTGTGGTGGACCTGCACCCGACCGACTACGAATTGCGGCTTGGCATTCTGCACCGCAAAGCCGCGATTTTTGCGGAAACCCTTGGCCCGGTGAACGTGGGCGACGGGGTGTTCGAATTTCTTGCGCACCGTATCACCAACAACGTGCGCGTGCTGGAAGGTGCCTTGCAGCGCCTGTTCGCGTTTTCCAACCTGATCGGGCAAGAGATCACGCTGGATATGGTGCAGGATTGCCTGTCGGATATTCTGCGCAGTTCCGACCGCCGCGTGACGGTAGAGGAAATCCAGCGCAAAGTGTCGGAGCATTTCAACATTCGTCTGTCCGATATGCTTGGGCCGAAGCGCGCGCGCAACATCGCGCGGCCGCGCCAGATTGCGATGTATCTGGCCAAGGAACTGACCTCGCGGTCATTGCCCGAAATCGGCCGCCGGTTTGGCGGGCGGGATCACACCACCATTCTGTATGGGGTTCGCAAGGTTGAAGAAATGCGCGGCACCGACAGCCAACTGGGCGAAGATGTCGATTTGCTGCGCCGTCTGCTGCAAAGCTAGGCTGTCACAGCGGTTTCCCTCTTGCCGCCCGCGCGGATTTGTCTAGGGTCGGGCGTCCGAAGGGCGGCCATTTTCGCGGGTATGTTCTGACCTGCGCCCCAAAGAACAGGCCGCGTGCAGAAGGATCTGGGCTATGAAGATCAGCATTGAACGGGCGGCACTTTTGAAGGCCGTGGCGCAGGCGCAATCCGTGGTAGAGCGGCGCAACACGATCCCGATTTTGGCAAATGTGTTGATCGAAGCCGAAGAGGCGCAGGTCAGCTTTCGCGCCACCGATCTGGATGTCGAAGTGGTGGACCGCGCCCCGGCCATGGTCGAGCGTGCGGGCGCCACGACCGTATCTGCGGTATTGCTGCATGAAATCGTGCGCAAGCTGCCCGACGGGTCCATGGTGGAACTGGTCGATGACAGCCGCTCTGGCCGGTTGCAGGTCACGGCGGGGCGGTCCAGCTTTGCACTGGCGACCTTGCCGAAAGAAGATTTTCCGGTCATGGCGACAAGCGAATATGCCGCCAATTTCTCTGCCCCAGCCAAGGCGCTGCGCCGGCTGTTCGACAAGTCGAAATTCGCCATCTCGACAGAGGAAACACGCTACTACCTGAACGGTGTGTATTTGCATGTCTCCGATGCGGAAGATGGGCGCGTGCTGCGCTGCGTGGCGACAGATGGGCACCGCTTGGCGCGGGTCGATTCCGAACTGCCGTCAGGGGCCGAAGCGATGCCGGGCGTGATCGTGCCACGCAAAACGGTGGGCGAGTTGCGCAAGCTGCTGGAAGATGACGACATGCAGATCGCTGTCTCAGTCTCTGAAACCAAGATTCGCTTTGCCACGCCCGATATCACCCTGACCTCGAAAGTCATTGACGGCACCTTCCCCGATTACACCCGCGTTATCCCCAGCGGCAACACCAAGCGGCTGGAAGTGGATGCGGGCGATTTCGCCAAGGCGGTGGACCGTGTGGCAACCGTCTCGTCCGAGCGGTCGCGCGCGGTCAAGCTGGTGCTGGAAGAGGACAAGCTGGTCCTGTCCGTCAACGCGCCCGATAGTGGCGCGGCGGAAGAGGAACTGATTGTCGCCTATGCCGATGAACGCTTGGAAATCGGGTTCAACGCGAAATACCTGCTGGAGATTGCAAATCAGGTGGACCGCGAAAACGCGGTGTTCCTGTTCAACTCGTCCGGCGACCCGACGCTGATGCGCGAGGGCAATGACACATCCGCCGTCTATGTCGTGATGCCGATGCGGGTATAAAGGGCCGCTTGGCCTGTCCATGCCCGTCTACCTGTCGCACCTGACCCTGTCGCATTTCCGCTCGCACCAGCGCACACGGCTGGTGTTTGACGGCCGGCCCGTGGCGCTTTTCGGCCCGAACGGCTCTGGCAAAACCAACATTCTGGAAGCGGTGTCGCTGTTTTCGCCGGGTCGCGGTTTGCGCCGCGCCACGCCCGATGAGATGGCGCGGCGTCCGCAAGCCTTGGGATGGAAGCTGCGCGCAGAGATCGAAACACCCGACGGCACACGCATGGCCGAAACATGGGCCGAACCCGGACAGTCGCGGCAGGTGCGGCTGGACGAGAAAGCCGTCCCGCAACTGGCGCTGGGGCAGTTGGCCGCGATGCTGTGGCTGACACCCGCGATGGACCGGCTGTGGCTGGAAGCTGCCGAAGGTCGCAGGCGGTTTCTGGATCGCACCACGCTCAGCTTTGCGCCCGACCATGCGGGCCATGTGCTGTCCTATGACAAGGCGATGCGAGAGCGGAACCGTCTGTTGCGCGACGGGGTGCGCGATACCCGCTGGTATGCCGCGCTGGAAACGCAAATGGCAGAGGCGGGTGTGCAGATCACCGCCAACCGACGCGCCGCGCTGACCGAACTGGCGGCGCATGCCGACCCCGACAGCCCCTTCCCCATGGCCGAAATGACGCTCGATTGTAGTGCGCCCGACGATCTGGGCGCCGCGCTGGCAGAGAACCGTGCGCGGGACATGACCGCCGGACGCAGCCTGATCGGGCCGCACCGCGCCGATTTGCGGGCGGTCTGGACCGCCAAGGGGATGGAGGCCGCGCAATGCTCTACCGGAGAGCAAAAGGCGTTCCTGATTTCCGCGATCCTTGCCAATGCCCGCGCCTTGAGCGCCAAGCGCGGCACCCCGCCGATCTTGCTGTTGGATGAGGTCGCGGCGCATCTTGACGCCGCCCGCCGCGCGGCGCTTTATGACGCGGTTTGTGCGACCGCCGCGCAATGTTTTATGACCGGCACGGGCGCGGAGCTGTTTGCAGGGCTTGGCCCCCGCGCACAAGTTTTCGCGTTGTCCGACAGGGACGGCGTGTCGCATATTGAAAAGGATGTCCCATGACTTTGCCCCGCCAACGCATTTCGCTTGTCACGCTGGGGGTGGACGATCTAGCCCGCGCCCGCGCGTTCTACGCAGCCCTTGGCTGGCGCGAGGCAGAGGTGACAGATGGCATGGCCTGTTTCCAGTTGCACGGTCAGGCGCTGATGCTGTTTGGCCGCGACGCGCTGGCCGAAGATCAAGGCCGCGCGGGCGCAGACTTGGGCACCGGCGCGCTCACGCTGGCGCAGAATTTCAGCACGCGCGAGGATGTGGACGCCGTTTTTGCCGAGGCGTTGGCGGCAGGCGCCACGACCCTCAAAGCCCCCGAAGCGGTATTTTGGGGCGGATATTCGGGCTACTATGCCGACCCGGACGGCCATGTCTGGGAAGTGGCGCATAACCCGTTCTGGCCCTTGGCCGACGATGGCAGCCTGACCCTGCCGGTCGAGAGTTCTGACCCCGCATGACCATCGGCGCACTCGACCTTTTGTTTTACGCAGGTGCGATCCTGATCCTGTTTCTGACCCCCGGCCCGGTCTGGGTGGCGCTGACCGCGCGCGCCATGTCGGGCGGGTTTGCCTCTGCCGCGCCACTGGCGGTGGGGGTGGCGCTGGGGGATATGCTCTGGCCCTTGGCGGCAATCTTCGGGCTGACATGGATATTGTCGCTATACGGCGACCTGTTGGGGCTGATGAAATGGGTCGCCATGGCAATGTTCATTGTCATGGGGGTGCAACTGATCCGCCACGCCCGCGCGCGAATTTCCACCGACAGCCGGTTGACGCGACCGGGCCGCATGGCGGGGTTTCTGGCCGGGATCAGCGTGATCCTCGCGAATCCGAAAGCGATCTTGTTCTACATGGGGGTGCTGCCGGGGTTCTTTGACCTTAGCCGTGTCACGGGGTGGGACATTGCGGCCATTCTGGCGGTGTCGGCCAGCATCCCGATGCTGGGCAATTTGTTGATGGCACTGGCCATAGACCGGGCGCGGGCCTTGCTGCGGTCCGGCGAGGCGATGGCCCGCGTCAACCGGATCGCGGGCGGGTTGATGATCGGCGTGGGCTTGGTGATCGGGCTTACCTGAAGGCCACCAGATCTTGCACGAAGGGGCAGTCATGCAAAGGCACGGATACCGCCGGATCATACAGCGTATCGCGCCCCTCGGACAGCAGCGCCAGATATTTGCGGTATTCCTCGGCGTTGTTGAAATGCTGGCCGCGCGCGACCTCTGCCCGCGCCTTGGCGTGAAATTCGGCACTGTATTTGAAATGCGCAAAAGCCAGCGCCCGCGCGGCCACATGTCCGCCCACGGCATAATGAAGGCCGGCGGAAAACTGCATCCACGGTTGATACCGCATCAGCGCGAATTTTTGCGCCACGAACAGGTTGCGCGCGGCGGACTGGCCCATTGCCTCCATCAACCTGTGGCGCAGGTTAGAGGTGACGCTGTCGCAATTGCCCCATGGCCCGCGCCCGGTATAGTCAAAGCGCAGCGGTGCGCGGTCGATATGGCTGGCATCAAGGAACGGGCTACCGGCAAAACGTGCGTCGGACAACAGGCCGGGCGGGTATAGGTCCAGCATGGACAGCCGCACCAGATCCGCGCCTGCAAAATCCGGCCCGCGCAACAGGGCAGGCAGGTCGCCCGAAACCTGCCCCTGCGCATCTGGCAGCGACCAGAACAGGAATTCATCGGCATCTGCCACAAGGCTCCATCGGCCAACCCGAAAGCTTGCCAGCAGCGCTTCCTGCCACAATACGCCGTAGCGCGATTCATTATAGGGCGTGTCGGTTGCAAACACTGTCACATCGGGCTGGGCGACAAGGTGTTCCAGCGTGCCGTCGTCAGAGCCGTTATCGGCCACCAGAAACGCGCCCACGCCCAAGCGGCGGTAGTGGTTCAGAAACCTGTCCAGCAGGAACCGTTCGTTGCGCATGACCGCCACCACCGCCACCTCTGCGGCGCGCGCCTGTGCCAGCCGCTCTGGTGGGCTGACCAGATCAAGCGCGTTGCGTGCCCAGCCAAGGCGGGCGGGACCGTGCGGCGGCCAAATCTTCATCGGGCTGGGCCAGGGGTTGGACAGCGCCGCGCGGGCGGCAAGCTGGTCGCCGCCGCCATCCAGATGCACAACTTTCAGCCCCGCACCTGCAAAGGGCAGAAAGCTATTTTCATATTGTGGCAACGGCGTCACGCCCGGTGCGCTGCGCCGGAAAATCGCCATGTCGTAATTGTCACCCGAAACCGTGATGCCGCGCAGGGCCAGCAGGTCGCCGACCAGCTTGTCCTCCATGAAGGACACGGCTTCCAATGCGCGGCCTTCGGGCGTCGCACGCGCCGCATCCAGTGCCAGAAGCGCGTCGCGGGTCAGCAGATAGGCGCCGCCACCATCGGCATAGATTGCGGGTTCGGGGGATTTGTCCAGATCGGACCGGCCCCGCAAGCTGCTGGCCTTGGCCATGTGCCATGCGCGGTCGATCTCGCCACGGGCGCGGCGCAACGGGCGACCGTAATAGGGTGCGCAAAGCGCCGAAAGGTCCGCAAAGAATGCCTGCGGGTCCATGAAGCAGTCATCGTCGATTTTCAGGATGCGCGAAAAGCCGGTGCAGCGTTGTGCCCAATCAGCGATTGCCAGTGTCTTTTGCGGCAGACCTTCGTAGTCATCCGGGGCTGGCAGCTCCAACACCCCGTCACTCACATGGGCGGGACCGGTTCCGCCGCCGACCGCCACGATCATGGGCAGTCCGTGTTGTGCCAGCAGATCGCCCCAAGCCTCGCGTATGGCAGGCACGCGGCTGTCCAGATAGGGACGGCACGAGATCAGCACGACGAGCGTGTCTGCCAACGGGTTTGCCTTGGCGCGCAAGCCAATATCCGGCCCGGCAAGCGCAGGGTCGGGTGCCATGATGGCGGCTGCTTCGGCGCGTAGCCCCGCATCTGGGCAGCAGGCGGCAAAGCGTGCGCTGGCATGGCGCAGCGCGGGGGCAACGCTGTAGTCGGTCGCGGCACGGCTGCGTAATCCTTCGTCCAGCGTGTCCAGCATCTTTGCCGCGTCCGGCTTGGCGCCGGCGCGGGCAAGCGCTTCGGCCATGGCCAGCAAGACGGCGCCCCCGCAGAATCCGGCTTCCGGCGTCAATAGCGCCAGGGCATCGCGGCGCACAGCCTCCAGATCGGCGGGAAGCGTGCCGCGTTGCAGCCCCGCCAGCGCTGCCATGGCGCGCGTTCCGAGCTGTAACATCAGCCCGCCCATCGGCGGGCGCGGCGTGTGGGAGCTGGCCTCGTGCAGCCCTTGGCAGGCCAATTTGTGCACCTGCGCCGCTGGTGGCGTATCGCGTCCAGCGCGCGGAAAGGCCAGCCAGCGCAAGGCCGCCTCGGGCAGGTGTTTTGCCAGCATGTCGCCGGGTGGTGCCGTCGCGTTTTCGGGCGGCGGCAGGCCGCCTTCTGCGATCAGGCAGCGCCGATGGGCCTCTGCCCCGATGACCCCTGCGCGCTCGAACCGCGAAAGTAGGCGCAACACGTCGTCACCATGCGTGCCGTTTTGCAGGTCTCGTGCCATACGGCCCCATTCGCTCATGCCGGGTGGCATGCCATCGTCAGGCAGGTTTTGCACCGCGTCCCAGAATTCGGGTACAAGCCCGTAAGTCTCCAGACAGATCTTTCGAACACTCTCTAGCGCGTCGGGCGGCAGACGGTCGCGTTGCGCAATCACCTCCATCACAGAATTCAGCAAATGCGGGCAGCGCATCTGGCTGCCGGATTCTGCCGAAAGCGCGCGGATCGCGTGCAAGATGTCGATCAACACCTCTGCCCGGTCCCGAAGCGGGGCATGACCCAAAGGTCCGGGGCGGTCCGTAACCAGCGCGCGCAAAGTCCAGCCCAATGCGGGTGTGACAATCCACCGACCTTGAGCGGGCACCATATGGTCCAATGCCACACGCAGGCCTGCCCAGTCCTGCGCCGCCCAGATGCGGGGCAGCAGCGCAGAGGCGTTGTAGGGCGACCCGGCTTCCGGTAGTGCGGCCCCGTGCCGGTCCGCGAGCGCGAGCAATGCGACTGGATCGTCATGAATGCACGCCCATTCGACCAGCCCCAGCAGCAGGTGGCCCGCCTGCGCAGGCGACAGCGATGCGTCATGCAGCATCCGGTCCAGCCGCGCCAGTGTTTGCGCGCCCTCTGCGCTGTCATCGAAGCGCGCGCGCAGCGCGCCCACCGGGTCGGCAGGCGGCGCGGGCAGCGGTCGTGTCGCGGCCTTGGGGCGTAATTGGTCCAGCCGGTAGATCTCTGACGCCCGAGTCAGCGCCAACCGGCAACGGTCCGAGATTTCGTCATGCAGCCCGGCGGCATGTGCGTGCTCCAGGGCCTGAAGCGCGGATAGACCGTCATGGTCAATCCATCCGCCTTGCGCCAGCCGGTCCAACCGCGCGACCAAATCGGCGCGGTCCAGCGCAAGCGATGCGCGCGGCGTGCCATCTGCATCCGCAAGCGTCAGCACAGGGCGCTCGGTCCGCCATATCCGACCGGGCAGAACAGCGCAGGCAACCCCGCCCGCAGGCGTGCTGTGTGCCACCTGTTCCAACGACAGTGTTTCGCCGCAGGGCAAAGATACCGTCGCGGGCGGGGTTGCGCCCGCCCATGTCACTTCCATCCGGTCGGTCAGGTGCAGCCCCTTGGCCGCGCCGCTAAATGCCACCACCCGCGCTGGGTCGGGCAAGGCAATCCGCCCGATGCGGGACAATCCCGGAAACCCACGACGCAGCCCGAAACGCCCCCCGCGCGCCGGGCGCGGTAAGGCGTCCAGCTTGGCAAGGCATATCCCGTCCAGCCAGATTGCGCAGGCCGTGCCCCGTCCTGTCGGCCCGGTTCCAAAGATCAGCGCCAGCCGGTGCACGCGGCGTCCAAGGGGCGCAGGCCGGATTTCTTCGCGGCTCCATCCACGCGGCCAGTGCCGGTTTATCACGACCAGCCCGTCATCATGGCGGAACTCTATACTCAGCGGCAGAACGCTCAGTGCGTCATCCCAAAACTCGACCATTGCGCCGTCGGTCAGACGCAGATCCACGTCCAGCCACAGCCCGCCCCGGTGTGGTGCGCGAAATGCGATACTGTGCTGAGGTGCGACAGGGGTCATCAAGCTACGCTTTGTCAGGTCCGAAAGGCCGGGTTACGGCCATGGTTCAATTGCTGGGCAAACACCTGTTCCAGTTGTTCGGCACTCGGGCGCGCGCCCATCCGCCGGAACAATGGTTCCAGCGCAGAAGGGTCGCGAATATAGTCATCGTAATGGAGCATCAGGCTGGTGTCGGGATGGGCCTCGGCATAGGCCCGAAACAGCCCTTCCGCCTCTGCCAGCGTGGCGCGGACAAAATCGGGGTCGCAAATCGCCCACCATGCCGAGCGCGCAACATCGTCATGCGCGCGGGTGTTGAACACAAAGCGGCTGCCTGGAAAGAACCGTGCGATGAAATCCAGATATTGCGGAAACAGTTCCGGATCGCCATGCACGCGGATCTCCTTGAACCCGCCGATATGCGTGTGTTCGGGCAGGTTCAGCACCTCGCGGCGGAACAGCGCGGCCAACTGGTGCCCAAGCGCCTCCGGGTCGATCAATTCGGCCCCGAACCATGGGCGGGTCGCGTCCGTTTGCGCGCCGCGTGCGCGCAGATCGCGGATCGGGGCGGCGCTGTCCAGCGCGTGCCATGCCTGAAACAGGTGCCACAGGGTGTTGTTATTCTCTCCACGCAGCACCACACCGTCGATGGTGTTGAGCAGGTTTTGCAACAAGGTGGAGCCGGACCGCCCATAGGTCACGATAAACACATACCCGCCAGCAGGGTGGCCGTGATCTGTCGCGGTGGAAACGGGCATGGTCGTCCTTGTCAGGCGGCGCAAAGGGTTTGAAGCCGCACCAGCGCCTCCGCGTAATTTGGCACATAATCCGCGATGTCGGCAGAATTCTGCCCCTTGCTTTTGGCGAAGACCTGCAATCGCGGGTCATCGGGCTGGGCCGCGATCCCCGCGCGTGCGGCAATCGCGATGACCTGCGTCGCGGCAGACCCGTCAGGGCGGTAAATATCCTCGAACACTTGCCAGTCCCATTGCATGGCACGATTGCGCAGCAATGTCAGGGTTTGCCCAAGGGCTGCGAAATCGACATGCACACGGTGGGGCAAGCGGGCAAGGTCAATCGGATGAGGCTGATGCGACCCTGCGATGATCTTGGGGTAGACATCTGCGGCCTCTGACGCGCCCCAAGCGCCGGTCGCCTGCGCCAGCAAAAGCGAGCCGATGCGCTTGGCCTCATTCCGGCGGGTCAGCACGATCATGTGGTAGCCGCGCGCTTGGCCCGCATCGATCAGCTCGCGGGTAACGGCCATGGGCAGCACTTCGATGCAATGCTTGATGTTGGGGGTGTCGGTCAGGGCTGCGTCGATGTCGGCGCGTAAACGGGCCGTATCACCATGTGCATCAAAGGCTTGGGTGATTGCACCCAGTTTGCGTTCGGCGTTGAACGGCTCATGCTCTATCGTGCGAAAGGCCGACAGCTTTGCAAGCGCCGTGGTCAATTCTGTCCCGCCGGTGCGGCGCAGCGTCAGGATAATCCAGGGCTTTTCGTGCATGGTCCGACCTTAAGCGAATGTCGATGCACCATAGCATCGCCTGCCACGGCTTCAAGCCGGGCGACCGGTCAGGCCGAAGAACATGGGCGCTAATTCAGCGCCCATGCCCGTCGTGCGGTGTTGCTCAGGCTCCGACAAGATCGTTGACTATGTTGATATAGTTCGCCATCTGGGCGGTATCGGTGATGCCTTGCAGGGTGACAATATCCCCATCGCCAAAGTCGAATACGAGGTTGCCACCAACCACATTGCCATAGGTCGAGATGACCGCTGCGGTCGTCAGGCCACCGCCCCACAGGTCCGCATCCAGTTCCAGCATATCGTTCTCGGAGAAGTCGAAATCCTCGACAAGCAAAGTGTCATGGCCGTCCTCGAACACGAAGGTATCGGCATCATCGAACCCGCGCACTGTGTCGTCGCCGGTGCCGCCGATGATCCGGTCATCGCCGAGGTTGCCGCCGATATTGTCGTCATCCGCGCCGCCGAAAATGGTGTCATTGTCTATACTGCCGTAAATTTCGTCGTCACCGCCATTGCCGTAGATCGTGGTTTCCCCAAGGTAAATGCCGCCGTAGACGGTGTCATCGCCTGCGCCGCCATTGATGGTGTCCGCGCCACCACCACCGCCGATCCGGTCGCCGCCGTCAGAGGCGTTGATTTCATCTGCACCGCCCATGCCCCACAACGCATTGAACCCTGTGGTGAGCGTGCCATCGGCGTTCAGAGTGTCCTCGCCGCCTCCGCCGTAAAGCGTGTCATTGCCAGCGCCGCCATGGAGCAGGTCTTGGTCTGCGCCGCCACCAATAATGTCATTACCATTGTCGCCATACAGTGAGTCATCGCCCGCGCCGCCCCAAAGGCGATCGTCGTTGTCATTGCCGCGAATGCTATCGAAACCGTCTTGGCCGCGAATGGTGTCATTCCCGTCACCGCCATTTAGCGTATCGCCGCCACCGCCGCCAACGATGGAATCGTAGCCGCCATTTCCAGAAATGTCGTCATTTCCCGCGCTGCCAGACACATCATCAGTGTTGTTGCTGCCCAAATAGGTAATGTTTGACGTGACGAGCTCATTTTCATCGTCGCCAAAACCAAAGACCTGAGCGCCTGTGGCATTCCTCGCATCAACGATCAGGTCTTGTTGGGACAGTATGGCCAGCATCGCAGTAGGGTCGTCGTCGTCCAGCAGCCCTTGCAAGGCTTGGTCGAATTCGTCGAAAGTCCAGCTTATTCCTGTGATCGTCGCAACCAGATTATTCTGAGCGTCGCGCGTTTCCCACCCGGATATCGTGCCGCTAACGAAATCATCGCCAACGAACAAGCCGGTACCATTGATCGTGGTGAGCGCCCCGGTCGCAGGGGTTCTGATCTCTACTTCTGTCGATGTCTGGGACAACAAGTCTGGCCAGTCCCAAAACACGAAGTCAAAAAACGGTATTGGGCTATCGCCGGGCAGTGTTGGGACAGCCCCAGTGAGAACGATTCTTGCTGGGGGCATAACTTTTCTCCATTCAAAACCTTGATTTCGCTACCATAGTCACAAGCTCGCGATTTCACAACATATCCGGCTGTGGTAATCGTGCACCTCACATTTGAAAGTCGGGTCAACGCCCCAGCCGCTGCGCGCATTTTGTCTGTTACGAGCCAGATATGAGGGTCGGTATTATTGATGCGTGCGTATTCGCACTTTTGCGGTGTCGTCGAATAAAAAAGCCCGACCAATCTGGCCGGGCTTTTCGCTGAAGTGTATCTGGTCGATCACGCGCTGGGTTCGGGTTCCATCCCATCGCTGCCTTCGTCCCCGCCGCGTTTGCGGCCACGGGTTTTCGGGATACTTGCCACAGACGGAGTCCCGCTACTGGGCGTATCGGCGTCGTCATCGTCGCGTCCGATGGGTTCGCCGCGCATGACGCGCCCAATCTCGGGACCGGTCAGCGTTTCGTATTCCAGCAGGCCTTGCGCCAGATTTTCGAGATGCTCTTTATGCTCGGTCAGAACACGTTTCGCGGTCTCGTAGCCTTCGTTGACCAGTTCGCGCACCTTGTCATCGATCATCTTCTGGGTGATGCCCGAATGGTTCGACCCGCCGCCATAGCTGCCAAGGTAGCTTTGCTGCTCATTGGCGTAATCGACATAGCCCAGCTCTTCATCGAAGCCGAATTGCGTGACCATGGCGCGGGCGATTTTCGTCACCTGCTGGATGTCGCTGGCCGCGCCTGACGTGACCGCATCCTCGCCAAAGATGATCTCTTCGGCGACGCGCCCGCCCATCGCCATGGCGATCTTGGACTTGTATTTGCGGTAGCTGACCGACAGTTGGTCGCGCTCCGGCAGGGACAGCACCAGACCCAGCGCACGACCGCGCGGGATGATGGTGGCCTTGTGGATCGGGTCATGCTCGGGAACATGCAGACCGACCACCGCGTGGCCTGCCTCATGATAGGCGGTCAGCTTCTTCTCATCCTCGGTCATGACCATGGAACGACGCTCCGCGCCCATCATGACCTTGTCCTTGGCGTTTTCGAAGTCATCCATCACCACAAAGCGGCGGTTCGAGCGCGCGGCCATCAGCGCCGCTTCGTTCACAAGGTTTGCCAAGTCCGCACCAGAGAACCCAGGGGTGCCGCGCGCGATGATGCGCAGGTCGACATTCGGGCCCAGCGGCACCTTGCGGGCGTGAACGCCCAGAATGCGCTCGCGACCTTTGATGTCCGGGTTCGGAACCTGAACCTGACGGTCGAAGCGTCCGGGGCGCAAGAGCGCCGGGTCCAGCACGTCAGGACGGTTGGTCGCGGCGACGATGATGATGCCTTCATTGGCCTCAAAACCGTCCATCTCGACCAGCAACTGGTTCAGCGTCTGTTCGCGCTCGTCATTGCCGCCGCCATAGCCCACACCACGCGACCGGCCAACGGCGTCGATCTCGTCGATGAACACGATGCAGGGCGCGTTTTTCTTGGCTTGCTCGAACATGTCGCGCACGCGGCTTGCGCCCACGCCCACAAACATCTCGACAAAGTCAGAGCCGGAGATGGTGAAGAACGGCACGCCCGCTTCGCCCGCAACGGCGCGCGCCAGCAGGGTTTTACCCGTGCCCGGAGGGCCGACCAACAGCGCGCCCTTGGGGATCTTGCCGCCGAGGCGCGAGAATTTCTGCGGGTTGCGCAGGAATTCCACGATTTCTTCAAGGTCATCCTTGGCTTCGTCAATGCCCGCCACGTCGTCAAACGTCACACGGCCCTGCTTTTCGGTCAGCAGCTTGGCCTTTGACTTGCCAAAGCCCATCGCGCCGCCTTTGCCACCGCCCTGCATGCGGTTCATGAAATAGATCCACACACCGATCAGCAACAGGAACGGCAGCCACAGCATAAGCGTGGACATGAAGCCTGACTGCTGCTGCGGCTGCGCTTCGACCGGAATGTTCTGGTCCAGCAGGCGTTGGGTCAGCGTGGTGTCATCGGGGCGCACGGTGCTGTATTGCTGGCCGTCGCTGCCAACGAACACGATGCGTTCGCCATCAATGGTCACGCGGCTGACCTCGTTATTGTCCACGCGCGTGATGAAATCCGAATAGTTGACGCTGCGTGCCGAGGATGTGCTGCTGCCATTGCTGAACATGTTGAACAACATGATCATCAGCAGAAAGAGCACGATCCAGAAAGCGAAATTCCGTGCGTTGCCCACGGGCCTCTCCTTTAGTCAGGTCGGCGCGGGTCGCGCCGTTGTTCCAGTGTTACATAGCGATTACCGCGCCGCAATCAATGAGCGTCGCCGGTTGCGGGCCAATCGGGCGGCAATGCGCGGCAATTTGCCCGAAATTCCGGGTTAAATCCGGCCAGAGGCGCAGCAATCAACCGCTCACCCGCCCAGACCGACGGGCTTGAGAGCACGGAGTCGCGGGGCACCAACCAGCTTGCGCGGTCGGTTTGCGACAGTCCCACAGGACCAAGTGCGCGGGTTTCCAGCCCGTCATGTGCCGGGCCGGTGATCTGCCAGCGCCCGTCCCACGGTCCGGGGGCAGGGGCTGTGACGGTGTCCACCGCCTTCCATTCACGGCAGATACGCAGCTGGTCGGGGCCTTGCACCAACACGCAGCCATGCAGCGTGGCGCGCGCGGTGTCGAGCGTGCTGCGCAAGGCGCTCAGGCGGGGGCGATACGCGGAATTGCCGACAAAGCACAGCGCCGCGGCGACCAGACGGTCCCGCGTGTCGGCTGGCAAGGCGCTCAGTCCGGCACGGTCCAGCAGCAGGTCGCCGTGCTCTTGACGCACCAACGCACCTGCGGCCTGTTGCGCGGCATTGTCCAGCACGCTGCGCGCTGCGGCCATGCGGTCCGCGGTCTCTGCCAGCCGGTCAACATCCAGCCCCAAGGTCGCGATTGCCTGCCGGGTGCGCACCCGTTCATAGCCCGTGTCATCATTGCTGGGGTCGTCGGCCCAGTCCCAGCCAAGGCTGCGCAGATGGGCGCGCAACGTGTCGCGGCGCGTATCCAACAGCGGGCGCAGCCATGTCAGTCCTTTGGCAGTGCGGGCAGGTGCCATGGCCGCCAACCCGTCCACGCCAGAGCCGCGCTTCAGCCGCATCAGCAGGGTTTCCGCCTGATCGTCGCGGGTGTGCCCCAGCGCGACATGCGTGATCCCGCGCGCATTGGCCCATGCTGCCAACAGGTCTTGGCGGGCCTGCCGCGCGCGGTCTTGCAGATTGCCGCGCCCGTCCCACGACCATGGCAAGATGTCATGCGGTGCGGCCAACCCTGCGGCCCGTGCGGCGACCAGCGCGCATTCGCCCTTTGCTTCGGGCCGTAACCCGTGATCGACCGATGCAACATACAACCGGCAGCCGTGGCGCGCGGCCCAACCGCTGGCCAGATGCAACAGCGCCATGGAATCGCCACCGCCCGACACTGCCAACCCAAGGGCTTGGGGCGGGTCCGGCAACAGGGTATCCATCGCGCCGTTGAAGCGGTCGGGCAGGGTGGTCAAGGGCAGGCAAGCCGCGCGCGCGCGTCGTCTGCCTGCGCCGCTTGCGGGCTTCCGGCGAAACGGGCGCGCAGCTCGTCGAACATGGCGCAGGCTTCTGCCACCTGATCCAGCCGTCCAAGGCTTTCGCCCAAAGCCAACAGCGCGCGTGGTGCGTCTGGCCCGTCGGGCGCGGCCATATACAGGTTCAGATAGGCGCGCGCGGCGTCGGGTTCGCGGCCCAGATCGCGATTGACCTCGGCCAGTTTGAAGCTCGCCTCGGGGCCAAGCGGAGAGCCCGGATAGGTTTCGATGAATTGCGCCAGCGCCGTAGCGGCCTCTTGTGGTGCGCCCTCTGCGGCCAGCGCCATGGCGGCATCGAAGGCCCGCTGTTCGCCAGCCGCAAGCTGGGGCTGCGACAGATCGGGCATGGATTGGCCAAGGGCGGGTGGCGACAGCCCGTCAGTGCTGCCGCCCTCCAGTTCTGTCAGACGAAATTCCAGATCGCCCAAACGGTTCGATGCGGCATCAATCGCGCGGCGGATGCGGAATTCCAATTCCTCTGTGCGCCCCGTCAGGTCTGCCAAAGCCGCCTCCATCCGGTCGACGCGGTCCAGCAGGCTGCCGTCATAACCCGGCTGCGATGCCCCCTCGCCAGAGGACAGCTCGCGCGCCAGATCCGCTACGGCACCCGTCAGCGCGGTCAGCTCCGCGCGCAATTCGGCCACGGTGTCGGCACTTGCCGGGGCGGCAAGCACAAGGGTCAGGATGATGGCGCGCAACGCGTGCATGGCTTACCCCGCAGCCCCGCCCGACACGACCGTCACCGCGCGGCGGTTCCGGTTCCAGCAGCGCGGCTCGGCGCAGGCTTCGACCGGGCGTTCCTTGCCGTAGCTGACTGTGCGCAGCCGGTTGGCGGCCACCCCTTCGGAAATCAGGAAGCGTTGCACCGTGTCGGCGCGGCGCGCACCCAAGGCGACGTTGTATTCGCGGGTGCCGCGTTCATCCGCGTGCCCTTCGACAACAACCGCAAATTGCGGGTTAGCGCGCAGCCATGCGGCTTGACCGGACAAGGTGCTGCGGCCTTCGGGCGTCAGGTCAGAACTGTTGTCGTCAAAAAACACCCTGTCGCCGATGCGTTGCTGGAAATGCGCGACAGAGCGCGGGTCATTGGGGTCGCCCAGTGTGCCGGTGGTGATGCCTCCCTCGCCGCCAAACCCATTGGCCCCGCCGCCGCCGAACATGCCGGGGCGCGGGTTGTTACACGCGGCCAGCGCAAGCCCCGCCAGCAAGAGAAGCGATTTTGTGGTCAAATTCATGTCGTGTGTCCCATTGTTATGGCAAGAGCGGGCCCCAGGCCGGATCGCTGGCCGAGGAAGAAAGCGGCACGCGGCGCAGGTTGCGCCCCGAGATATCCACTGCGTAAAGCGCGGGATCACCCCCTTGCGCCTCTCGGGTGAACATTATGACACGCCCGTTTGGCGCCCAAGTCGGCCCTTCGTCAAGGAAAGAAGCCGTGAGCAGGCGTTCTTCGGACCCGTCAGAGCGCATGACGCCGATATGGAAGCGCCCGGCATGCGACTTGGTAAAGGCGATCAGATCGCCGCGCGGCGACCAGACCGGCGTCGAATAGCGGCCCTGACCAAAGCTGATGCGCTGCGCCTCGCCCCCGTTTGCGGGCATGACATAGATCTGGCTGGCCCCTGACCGGTCGGATTCGAAGGTCAGGAACCGCCCGTCGGGCGAAAAGCTGGGAGCCGTGGCAATCGCTGGCGAATTGGTCAGGCGCACCATCTGGCCGGTGCCAAGGTCCAGCCGAAACAGGTCTGTCGTGCCGCCCATCGCGGCGGAAAACACCAGCGCGCGCCCGTCGGGCGAAAATCGGGGCGAGAAGGTCATCGCGCCCGGTATCTCGCCCACAAGCTGTGCTTGCCCCGACCGCAAATCCATCAGCGCAATGCGCGGGCTGCCGGTCTGGTAGGTGGTGTAGACTGCCTTGTCGCCAGTGGGCGACACGCGCGGCGCTATGACCAAAGCGCGCCCGTCGGTCAGGGTGCGGATGTTCTGGCCGTCCTGATCCATGATTGCCAGCCGTTTGACGCGGTTTTCGCGCGGGCCAGATTCGGCCACGAAGACAACACGGCTGTCGAAATAGCCGCCCTCGCCGGTGATCTGGCTATAGACCGCGTCCGACACTTTATGCGCCATGCGCCGCCAGTCCTGCACCGTGCCCGCAAATTGCAGCCCTTGGCCCATTTGCTGCCCCGACACCACGTCGAACAGGCGGAACTTGACGGTCAGGTTATTGCCACTGGCCGCCACCGACCCCACGATCAGGGCTTGGGCGTTGACCGCCCGCCAATCGGGATAGGACACGCCTGCGTCAAAGCTGGTGATCCGCGCGATATGCGCGGCGGGCGACACTTCGCGAAACAAGCCCGTGCCCGACAGGTTCGCGGCGACCACCCGCGAGAGCGCCTCTGCATATTGGCCACCGCCCTGATCTTCCGGCACGAAGGCGGGAACGGCGAAGGGCATCGGCTCGATGACCCCTTCGGTGATCTGCAAGCGCAAGGGCTGTGCCTGCGCCGCCATGCCAAAACCCATCCAGAGCGCCAGAAAAGCAATCAAAAGCCGTGTCATCGCAGTCTCATCCCTTCGGGGTTGAATGTAATCTCGACATCGCGCCAAGCGTCATATTGCTCTGGCGGCAGGCCGTAGCCATTGCTTGAGCTTGCGCAACGGATGATGGCGCGGCGTGCGGCATCGAAAGCTTGCGCAATGGCACCGTCCGACCCTTGAGAACTTTCGACAATGTAGATGCTGCCCTGTTCGGGCATCGCGCCCGGTGTCATAGAAAAGCCCACGGTGACGGTGACCTGCTGCGCTTCGGTGGAGAGGGTGCCAATGTTCCAGCACTGCTGGATCGCAAGGCGCAGGCGGTCGGCCTCTGATGCGCTGAACCCCGACTGAGGGCCCGGTGTGCCAAGGCCCGCAAGGCTGTCGGCCAGCGCGGCGGCCACGGCGTCGGCGACCTCGTCCGCGACATCTGGTTCCGGCGCGGGCTCCGGCTCCGGTTCTGGCGCTGGCTCTGGCGTCGGCTCGGGGTCCGGCGTTTCAGCAACCTCGACCGGCGTCGGCGCGGGGCGCTCTGGCCGCGTGCGCGGCCTTGGGCTGACCGTGGGCGCGGCTGCGGCGCGGTCCAGACTGTCGGTTTCCGTTTCGGTGGCTTCGGTCACGATTTCGGTCGTCGCCTCTGGTGGGGCGGCTTGGTCCTGTTCGGGCAAGACCACATCGCCCTGCGCGTCCGCGCTGGTCTGCGGTTGCGCGGTCAGGTCGATCGTGGCGTCCTCTGGTGGCGCGTCCGATGGCGTCGGGGCCACGCGGTCCACGGGGCGTGGGGCAGGACGCTCCGTCGCGCCGGGGGTCGGCGCGGGCGAAAAGATCGCCCCGGTCGAGTCCGGCGCGGGGGCGGGTGTCGGGTCTGGTTCAGGTTCCGGCATGGGGGCAGGCGGCTGAATCTGCTCTGGTTCGGGCGCTGGTTCCGGTTCCGGTTCCGGTTCGGGTGTCGGCTCGGGGGCAGGGACGGGCGCTTGCGCCCCGCTCATTGCCGCGAACTCTTCTGCACTGACCAGCGACACCTCGGCCACCGGCATGTCGCGCTCATTCGAGGGCGCGGCGAACAGGTCGAACACCAACACCCAGGCCACAAGGCCAAGGTGCAGCACGGCAGAGGCCTTTTGGCCCGTGTCCATCCGTCCGACAATGTCGCTTGCAACGCTCATATTGGCGAATGGCCCCTAGTTGCCTTGCCCGTCAAATCGCGGGCCGCCCTGTTCTGTGACCAGCCCGATATCGTTGAACCCGCCCGCGTTCAGGGCGCCCATGACCTGCACCACCCGCTCATACGGGATGGACCCGTCGGCGCGCAGGAACACCTTGCGGTTGGACCGCTCGGACGCGACCGCGCGCAGGCGGGGTATCAACTCATCCGCGCCGATTTCGCTATTCATCAACATGACTTGTCCGTCTGCGGTCAAGGTGACGGATAGCGGCTCCTCTTGCTCGGCTGGCAGCGCGCCCGCCGAGGTGCGCGGTAGTTCCACCGGCACACCCACCGTCAGCATGGGGGCTGCGACCATGAAGATGATCAGCAGCACCAGCATCACATCGACAAACGGCGTGACGTTGATTTCCGACATGCGGCCCGTGCGCGCACGCCGCCCGCGCCGTCCTCCGCCCTTGGATTTGCCCATCAGTTGCGCGCCCATGGTCAGGCTGCGTCCAGTTGGCGCGACAGGATGGTGTTGAACTCGTCCGCGAAGGCTTCGTAGCCCGACAGGATCTCGTCGCTGTCATCGCTCAGCTTGTTGTAAAAGATCGTGGCGGGAATGGCGGCCAGCAGGCCCAGACCCGTCGCCAGAAGCGCCTCTGCAATACCCGGTGCGACGACCGCAAGGTTCGTGGATTGCGCAAGGGCAATTTCCTCGAACGCGTATTTGATACCCCAGACCGTGCCGAACAACCCGATGAACGGGCTGGCCGACCCGACAGAGGCCAGAAAGGTCAACCCGCGTGTGAGGTCTCGCCCTTCGCGCGCGATGGCCACATCCATGGACCTGTCAATCCGCGCGACGGCACCGGGGATCAGCCCGCCATCCGCGCGGTGCGACCGCCGCCATTCGGCCATTCCGGCCGAAAACACGCGTTCGGGCGGGCTGGCGGGATTGGGACCGATCTGGTCGAACAACTGGTCCAACGGCTCGCCCGACCAGAAGGCCGCGTCGAACGACTCTGCCTCGGCCCGCGCACGGCGGTAGCGGATGTGTTTTTGAATGATGATCGCCCATGACCAGAAAGAGGCGACAATCAACGAGATCATCACCAGCTTCACGGTCAGCGTGGCGCGGGCGAACAGCGCAATCAACGAGAAGTCGATCTCTTGCGCAGCGGTCAGTGTGGTCGGGTCCATGAGTCTGCTCGGGTTTGGGGGCCGCATCTGACGGCGGCTTTGATCCAGACCATACAGCAAGACAAGCGCGACACCAACACGATGGCGTTATACCCTTGGTTTATTCCGCCTCTTGCGGCGGATTTTTACCGATTTCCGCAACCAGCCGTTCCGGTAGGGGAATGGGACGTCCCGCATCACTGATGCATACCAGCGTTACCTCGGCCTCGAATAGCAGCTTTGCGCCCCTCAGCACCGCCTGATGCAGGATCAGACGCGCGCCGGAATGGCTCAGATACCGGGTGCGCACCTCTAGCAGGTCGTCATAAACGGCAGGCGCGCGGTAGTCTGCAACCACGCGGCGCACGGCGAAAACACCGCCGCCAGTCGCTTTCATCTGCGCTTGATCAACGCCCAGCCCCCGCACCCATTCCGACCGGCCACGTTCGATGAACTTCAGGTAATTCGCGTAATAGACGATCCCGGCCATGTCGGTATCTTCGTAATAAACGCGAACGGGGTGGGAATGGGTCATGGCTTGCCTGTGGCCTTGGTTCGACTGTGGCCTATCGCCAAGACCGTCACACGACAAGGGGTTGTGGGTCCACAGGTGCTGCATAGGTGAAGCTCTGACACAACCACACGGAGGCATATCATGTCAGATCGCAAGACCCTGTTCATCACCGGCGCATCCAGCGGGATCGGGGCGGCCACGGCGCGCGCGGCCGTCGCTGCCGGATGGAATGTCAGCCTGTTCGCACGCAGCGCCGACAAGCTCAAAGCCTTGCAATCAGAGCTGGGCGACGCGGCGCTGACGATCAGCGGCGACGCAACGCATCTGCTGGCGCAGGAAGACGCCATTTCCCGCACGATAGAGCATTTCGGTAGGCTGGATGCGGCTTTTGCCAATGCTGGTACCGGGCTCGACACCCCCGGCACCGAAGCGGGCGATCCGGAAGAATGGCGCGCGATGATCGACCTGAACATCATGGGCCTGCTCTACACCACGCGCGCGGCCCTGCCAGAATTACGCAAGACCAAGGGGCATCTTGTGTTGACGGGGTCCATGGCGGGTAAAGTGCATTTGCCCGGCTCTATCTACGGGGCAAGCAAATGGTTCGTGCAGGGCTATGCGGGCAACATGGCGCAAGAAATGCGCGACTGGGGCGGGCGCTGCACGCTGATCGCACCCGGCATGATCGACACACCGTTTTTCGAAGAGCCCAAGCCCGACAAGCTGAAACCCGAGGACATTGCAGAGGCCGTCCTGTTCGCGCTAACCCAGCCAGAGCGCGCAAGCGTGCTGGAACTGGCCGTCATGCCGCGCAACTGAGGGCTACTGCACATCCCCCATCCGCGCCGCCAGCCGCAGCGCGTGGGTGGGGTCGGTGGCGACCGCAGGAAGCACCGGGTCATACGCCGCGCGGATCAGCGCGCCGATCTCTGGCCGCAGGATGGTCTGTTCGCCCGCCACCGCCAAGGCCGAGCGGTCGGTAAAGGCCGTTTCAGACCACAGCAGGATCACCTGCACCGCCTGCGACAGCGCCAAGGTCTCTGCATCAACCTCTGCCAGCGCATCATCCATCCGCACGAACACAAAGGCTGCGCGAATGGCGTTCGCCTCGTCAAACCGGAACACGCGGTATTGATTGGCCCTCGCCGCTTGCAAGCGCGCGACCAATGGTCCCAGCCCCTCGACCAGACGGTCAAGGTTGGGCACCTCCAGCAACTCCGCCCAGTCGCGAAAGAAGAACACCATCAGGTTCGCGCCCAGTTCGGGGTCGGTTTCTGCCATCTTGTGGTTGGCGAGTGTGACGACCGCCTCTATCGCGCCTTTGACCGTTTGCAGCGTGGCGTCTTCCACGCCGAACACCACCGGCACGATGGGCCGCCCCCAACGCGCGCACAGGAACTGGCCGTCGGCACGGGTGAACAAACCGGTGATTTCTGCTGCATCCATGGGCATTCCTTTCGGCGCTTGGCATAAGCGCCACAACCCCCGCGCGCAACCCGTCACAAAGGCGTGACACTGGCGTGCCCGCGCCCTATAGCGTGAACCGACTCGGGAAGGGCGGAAATGCGCTGGGCATGGATCATTGCACTGGTTGGTCTGGTGGGCGCTCCGGCGCAGGCGCAGTTGCGCGCCGCGGACGGGCTGGCGGCGCTGCGCGAGGGTGATGCCGTGACCGCGCGTGCCATCTGGCAGCACTTGGCCGAACGCGGCGATGTGCTGGCGCAATACAACCTTGGTGTGCTGGCGCTGCGTGACGGGACGGATGCGCTGCGCTGGTTCACGCTTGCGGCCGAAGCGGGGCACCTGCCGGCGCAAACGGCGCTTGCGGGCCTGTTGGCCGATGCCGGGGATTGGGACGGGGCCGCGCGCTGGTATGCCGCAGCCGCCGGGCAGGGTGATGCGGGGTCCGCGCACAGCCTTGGCCTGTTGCACGATCGCGGGCTGTTGGGCGACGCGGCGCGCGGGCAGGCTGCGCGATGGTTCCGGCAAGCCGCGGATGCAGGGCACATCGACGCACAATTCGCCTTGGGCGCGGTGCTGGCAGAGGCGGATGATCCTGCCGCGACCGAGTGGTTCGCCCGCGCCGCCGAGGCTGGTCATACCGAAGCACAGTTCAACCTTGGCCGCGCGCTGTTCGAGACTGACCCCGAAGCGGCGCGGATGTGGTATCGCCGCGCGGGCTTGGCGGGGTTCGGCGCGGCCAGCCATAACCTTGCGCTGATGCATGCGCGCGGGCAGGGCGGGCGCGAGAGTTTTCAAGCCGCATTGACTTGGGCGCTGGTCGCTCAGGAACAGGGCTTTGTGCAGGCGGCCACGCTGTCGGGGGCCTTGCTGGATGTCATGACCGCACAGGCCGAACAAGCCGCGCGCACGGCAGCGGCGGCCTGTCTGACCCAAAGTGATGATTGCCCGGAATAACGCTCCTCAGGCAAACAGCTTTATGAGCGGCAAAAGACTGCGGTTGGCTTTTTCGATGGCGTTAAACGTACGTTAACCATTCCGTGGCTTCATGCATCCATGCGTGTTGCCCTTGTCCTTTTTCTGATGCTGGCCGCTTGTGACAGCCCCTCCCCCCAGCTTGGGCGGGCAGAGCCGACGAAGCTGACGCGTGGTGGCTACGAAATTACCGTCTGGCGGGCGGATGACCGGGTTGAGGCTATTCGGCACGGCTTTGCGCGCCGCGCAGACAAACCGCATCTGCGCGCGACACTGATGCGCGCCATGCGTGACGCGACCGGCTGCGATCTGCGCGAAAACAGTGTCGAAGGCGATATCGGGGTGCTTAGCGCCCGCTTGTCCTGCCCGGACTAAGGCACCGACCATCGCCGGCACGTCACACCAGGTCAGAGTCCCGTTTGCGCCAGATCAAGGCGACTCGTCGCGCAACCGCCTAAGATTATCGCAAGTTCCACAACCTTCAGGAGTTTGCATATGTTCCGTCTGTTCTCGCTTATCTTCAGCATTGCCGGTGCGACCTGTGCCGGGATCGGCGTGGTCATCGCGCTGGTGATCGGCCAAGACACGTTGCAGCCGATCCTCGCTTGGGCCGCAGCCGGTAGCGTGGTCGGGCTTATCGCAAGCTGGGTCGTCGCCAAGATGATCTTGGCCAACGAAGCGGCGTGATGCCTTAGTCAAACCACGCCCGCGCCGTGTGTTCGAACGCGCGCGGGGCCTCTGCGTGCAGCCAATGACCCGCATCCGGGATCTTGGCAAAGCGCGCATTGGGAAACAGAGCCTTGATGGCGGGGCGGTGTTCCGGCTGGACATAGTCGGAATTTGCGCCGCTCAGGAACAACGCAGAGGCGTCGAACCTGCCCTGTACGTCGTCGGGCCAGCCGGTGATCTTATCCATGTCGCGGTCCAGAACGGGCAGGTTCAGCCGCCAGCGTGGTGGCTCAGCGCGCAGGTCCAGCGATTGCAGCAGGAAGGCGCGCACACCGTTATCAGAAACGGTCTCACCCAGCGCGGCATCCGCCTCTGCACGGGTGGACACGCGCGACAGATCCATGCCCTGCATGGCGGCGACAAAGTGGCGTTGCGTATGTTCGTAAGCCACTGGCGCAATATCGGCGACCAGCAAGCGGTTCACCAATTCTGGCCGCGTCAGCGCCAGCACCATTGCCGCCTTGCCACCCATGGAATGCCCCAGCACATCCATCGGCGCGCCCTGTTCGGCAATCAACTCTGCCAGATCGGCCGCCATCGCGGGGTAATCTTGGGCGTCGTCCCAAGGGCTTTCCCCGTGGTTGCGCAGATCGACAGCAATAATGTGGCGATCATCTGCCAGCCGCTTGGCAATCGCACCCCAATTGCGCGCCGACCCGAACAGGCCGTGCACCACCAACAGGGGCGGTGTCGCCCCTGCTGTGCCGTAAGAGACTTGCGCAAGCCGCATTAAAGCTGCGGATAGATCGGGAACCGGGCGCAAAGGTCGGCCACTTCGGCCTTCACCCGCGTCTCGACCTCTGCATTGCCATCCTCACCATTGGCGGCCAACCCATCTACCACCGCGACAATCCAGTCGGCGATCTGGCGGAATTCCGCCTCGCCAAATCCGCGGGTGGTGCCTGCGGGCGTGCCAAGCCGGATGCCGCTTGTCACCATCGGGCTTTCGGTGTCGAACGGAATACCGTTTTTGTTGCAGGTGATATGCGCACGGCCCAATGCCTTTTCGGTCGCATTGCCCTTCACGCCCTTGGGTCGCAGGTCCACCAGCAGCAAATGCGTATCGGTCCCGCCAGTTACGGTGGCCAAACCGCCCTGTTCCAGTTGCGCGGCCATAGCCTGCGCATTGGCGATAACCTGTTTTTGGTAATCGCGAAAACCGGGGCGCAGCGCCTCGCCAAAGGCGACGGCCTTGGCCGCGATCACATGCATCAGCGGGCCGCCCTGAATGCCGGGGAAGATCGCGCTGTTGAATTTCTTAGCCAGCGCCGCGTCATTGGTCAGGATCATGCCGCCGCGCGGGCCGCGCAGGGTTTTATGCGTGGTGGTGGTGGCGACATGCGCATGCGGGAAGGGGCTGGGGTACAGGCCCGCCGCCACCAGACCCGCGAAATGCGCCATATCCACCAACAGGTAGGCCCCCACGCTGTCTGCGATCTCGCGCATACGTGCAAAATCGATGATGCGCGGAATGGCCGACCCGCCCGCGATCAGCATTTTGGGCTGGTGTTCGGTCGCCAACGCCTGAATCTGATCATAGTCGATGGCGTAATCGCCTTCGCGCACACCGTATTGCACCGCGTTGAACCATTTGCCCGACTGATTGGGCTTGGCGCCATGGGTCAGGTGGCCGCCTGCGTCCAGGCTCATGCCCAGAATGGTGTCGCCCGGTTTCAGCAGCGCCGTGAACACGCCTTGGTTGGCCTGGCTGCCGGAATTGGGCTGTACATTGGCGAAGTCGCACTCAAACAGCTTGCACGCCCGTTCAATGGCCATGTTCTCGGCAACGTCCACATACTGGCAACCGCCGTAGTAGCGGCGCCCTGGATAGCCCTCGGCGTATTTGTTGGTCAACACAGACCCTTGCGCCTGCATGACAGCTGCGGACACAATGTTCTCCGACGCGATCAATTCGATTTCGTCGCGCTGGCGTCCCAATTCCTGCTGCATGGCCGCAAACAATTCGGCGTCTCGGCTCTCCAGCGTTTCGGTGAAAAAACCTGTATCGCGGGGTGTGATGTCCATGGCGGCCTCCGGCAATGGGTGAAATTACTGCTCATCTAGAGCATGAAACCGCGTTGTGGAAGGCTTGTTTGCGCCACATTTCGCCAAAACCGCGACGCCGGAGCATCCGCGCGACATGACCTGCGCTGTCAGCAAGTGCTTGCCAAACGCGCATGTTACAGGCCACAACACCGCCATCGCGCATGTGCAGGAGCGCCATCCATGACCCGCAAGATCGCATTCGTCGCCAGTTCGGTCGCTGCGCCGCAAGCCGCATTGGCCGAATTGACCGCCAGATACGAGGCCGTCACCATAGACGAGGCGGATGTGATCGTGGCGCTTGGCGGCGATGGATTCATGTTGCAGACCCTTCACGCCACGCAGCATATCGACCTGCCAGTCTACGGAATGAACCGGGGCACGGTCGGTTTTCTGATGAACGCCTATTCGCCAGATGGCCTTTACGAGCGGCTTGCGGCAGCGGAAATGGCGCCGCTCAACCCGCTGGACATGCGCGCGGAACGGGTCGATGGCTCTGTGTCGCACGCGCTTGCGATCAACGAGGTGTCGCTGTTGCGCCAAGGCGCGCAAGCCGCCAAGCTGCGCATCTTGGTGGATGGGCGCGAACGGTTGGCCGAGTTGATCTGTGATGGCGCGATGCTCAGCACGCCTGCGGGCTCGACAGCGTATAACTACTCCGCTCATGGGCCGATTCTGCCGGTCGGGTCGGATGTTTTGGCCTTGACCCCGGTCGCGGCATTCCGCCCACGGCGCTGGCGGGGCGCTTTGCTGCCGACATCCTCGAAGGTCCGGTTCGAGGTGGTGGAACCCGATAAACGCCCTGTCATGGCCGATGCCGACAGCCGCTCGGTGCGCGGTATCGTCGCGGTCGATATCGTGTCGCGGGCCGACATCGTTCACAAATTGCTGTTCGATCCGGGCCATGGGTTGGAAGAACGCTTGATCCGCGAACAATTCGTCTGACTTTGCGCGCGCTGTCGTGTCCGGTGCCAAGTCCATCATTGTGTCAGGTCCTGCGCGTCAGGGCTATCGCCGAGAAGCGCGTCCAACCGCGCGCGCAACGCTTCGGAACTTTCGAGGCTGCGACGCCCTTGCGCCAACAATCCCTGCGCGTCGTCTTGCGATGCTTGCCGAGAATTCGGCTGCGCCGCAACCCTTGGGCCAATGTCAGATGGATCGGGGGGTTGCGCCAAGTCCGCAGGATTTGCTGACGCACTGGCCGACGGGTCTTGCAGTACTGCTATGTTGGCGGTCCCGCGACCTGTCGACTCCGCGGCATCGGACAAGGGCGGCGCGGGCGAAAATGTGGTGGAACCGTTAGCGCCGGGCATTGGTGGGGACGTGGCTTGCGCGGTGTCGCGGCTCTCTGGTCTTGGCGGTTGAAGCCGTGAAGCCGCTTCCGCAAATCCCAGTTCTGTCAGCCGCAGTCCAAGCTCTGTCCGCGTTTCTTGCGAGAGTGCAGCATTCTGCCATGGTTCTTGCGAGAATACCGTTGTCACAAAGGTGGTGTCAGGCGCAGTTTGCGATAGCGCGTTGAACAGTGCCGAGAGAAGGACGGTGCGTTCCCGGTCGTCAAGGCCGGTTTCGCCATCATTTGCCATTCGGAATGCCGCATCGAACTCACCGGCGGTTGCCAGCGCCCGCGCAGTCAGTTGCGCGAAGCTGCGCCCCAGAGCACTGCGGCGCAGGGCAAATTGCCGGTCGATCGCGACGCTCAGAACATCCGCCGGAAGCGTGCGCGCGTGGGTCTGCGCATTTTCCAGTATCAGCAGCAGGTCTTCGTCCGCGAGGGCCAGAATGTCTGGGCGTTCCAGCGCGGCAATTGCCCCCGGCTGGGCCAACAAAAGCTCGGGTGTCGTCCTGTTGGCATCCGTTTCCGGATGCGACCGGTCGAGCACCGATTGCACCAAGGATGCCCCATTCGGCGCACCATGACGCAAAAGCCGGTGGATAATCGCAGGTCCCAGATGTGCTCGCAAATGGGGTGACAACGCTTGTGCCGCTCTGACGATACGGTTTTCCATATTCGGCAGTGACAGGCTTTGGCTCGGGCTGCTCAGAAAGGCCCAGAGCGCGTCGAGGTCGGAACACGCGGCATATTGCAAGAGTTCATCCGGGTCGGGCGGCGGTTCCAGATCAAGCAGGTAGGTAAGACTTCGGATGGGTGCAGTATGTCGTGTTTCTGGCATAAGAGACAAAACACTTCTGGCTTCTGTACCAAGACCATTGCCCAGAAAGCGTTGCAACAAACGCGTCGCGGCAGCCCGATCCACCCTATCCAAAGGGTCATACAGGCTTGACCAGTTGCCAGACCCAGATTGCATATCCAACTCGGCAGGCCATGCGCTTATGAAGTCTGAAATCGCATTTGTGCAAGTCTGTTCTGGCAGGTCCTCGGGTTCTGCACCACGGGAACGTTGTGTCAGGACATGACGCGCCGCATCGTCCGAAAGGGAAATTTGTGGACCATCCGTTGGCGGTGTGAATTGCGTATCTGCTGTGAGAAGATCGTTCGACACAGCACCTGATATCGCACTCAATAGATTGTCGGTGACTTCGGTCGCCACCATTGGGGATGTCGCCTCTCGGGGAGTGTCCGGCGGGCGCGGCGTTGGGATCGGCGCAAACCTGTTTTCCAAAGCGAACCTGTCTGTGGGCCGCGTGTCCGGCTGCCCGCGCAGAATTTTCGCAAGACGCTCTCCCGCCTGTTGCGCCACAGAGTTGATGGGCGGGCTGCCCGGACGGGCCGGAGGGCGGATGCCGGGGTTGGGCGCAGGGGAGGCGTCCTCTGGCGATCGAATGTCAAGCACGGCCTGTCCGATAATGCCGTTGACCGGCTCAACCCGACAGGGGCAGTTCAAAAACATCCTGATCCCGTTTTCAAGCGGCTCTACTGCGCGCAGTCTGGTGCGCGGGATCCGCTCGAATGTCTGAGACAGATCCACCCGCAGATTAGGGGCATTGAATATCAGGTCGACATGGCCCGTTCCATCCTGCAACCGCCACTCCGTGCCGTCGGGCAGCGCCATGACAAGCCTGGTGAAATCACGATGCTCGCCCGCGCGCAGTATGGTGTCTATGCCCTGAGCGCCGACGCGCATCGGCACACAGACGCACAAGGCAATCGCAAAGATCAGGCCCGGATAACGCATGAATCAAGCCGCCGCTTTCTTCAATTCGCGCATGGCAGATTCAAGATCGGAGAAATCGGGCCGGAATTGATGCGGCGCATTCTGGCGCCCGACTTCGATGCAAATATTCGCCGGATGGGCGTGCATATTGGCGATCAGAACCTCTCGAATAAGTTGAAAAAAATGGTCGTCTTCGGCAACGATTGCACCCATCCGACCAGCGATTGGACCGACAAAGCCATAGGCGAGAAACACGCCAAGAAAGGTGCCGGTCAACGCGCCACCGATCATTTTTCCAAGTACTTCTGGGGGTTCGTCAATCGCGCCCATGGTCTTGATGATACCAAGCACGGCGGCCACGATACCCAAGGCTGGCAGGGCATCCGCCACGACCTGAACAGCATGGCTCGTGTGCAATGCATGGTCCCGCCGTGCGTCAAGCCGTTTGTCAATGACCTCTTCCACCTGATGCGGGTCATCATAGTTCATCGACGCCGCGCGCATCGTGTCGCAAATCAACTCTATGGCGTCATGGTCTTTCTGGATTTTGGGATAAGCGCCGAAAATGGAGGACGTTTCAGGAGACTCGATATGCTCTTCTACGGCGACAGGGTTCTGCCGCGCGAGCCAGATGAGTTGGAACAACAGGCACAGCAGGTCGCGGTAGTCGGCTGCCTGCCATTTCGGCCCTTTGAACACTTTGACGATGTCGCGGCCGCATCCTTTGATCGTGGCCAGATCGTTGCCCAGCACAAACGCGCCGAGAGCCGCGCCGCCGATCATGACCATTTCGAAGGGGAGGGCCTTGAGGATGATGGTCATGGAACCACCAGCACCAAGATAGCCACCAAAGACAAGGCCAACGACAAGAACAATTCCAATAACCGGTAACACGTTGATCCCTCGTTTTTCTATTCATGCGCGGTGGCCGCAAGTGTCGCAGCCGGAGCTTAAATTTCGGTTGCGATCGCCAGAGGTCTTGGTGGGCAATGGTTCTTAGTTGCGCGGGGTTCGCGCGTGACGACCCGCCAGCACTGCACTGATTCCATAGGCCAGCGTCGGGTCCAGCTCTGCCATCACCTCGCCCGCGAATTGCGGGTCGAGCCGGGCAATGAAACCGGCGGCGAACTCTGTTTCCATGGTCGAAAACAGGGCCGCCGCCTGTGGTGGTTTCATATGTTCGAACACGGTCGTCAGCCGCGTCAGGTCGGTTTCCGCTGCCGTTTCTGTTTGCGACAAAGTGGCCGCGAGCCGATCCTCGGCGGCCTGCAGTTGTTCAAGTTGGGCGCGCAGGCTTTTTTCCGCGTCCCGCAAGGCTTCGGCGCGGGCCTCCAGTGCTTTTTCGGTTTCGGCGACCTGCGCCTCGCGGGCGCGCAATGCCTCGAACAGCGCGCCGCCATCAATGGCGGCAGGGGTCTGCGCGGGCGCCGGTGCCGTATCCTCGGCGGCAATCGCGTTTGCGACGCCCAAGCTGAGCTGTGACAAGCCAGCGGCGAAAAACAGTGCTGCCAGCAAAAGCAGTACAAACCCCATGCCGGTGCCGCGCGATCTGGCGCGTTGTGTCATACCCGCCCCCCAACCCGTGCCCGCGTTGTGCGCAAGCGCTTTTCAGGCGCACGCGCCAAGGGTTCGAAATCCGTGCCACGATCATCCCAGACCGCGCTGTTGGCGACGGACGGCGCCGGGTCTGGACTGCGCTCTGCCATGTTTGGCCGCTCAGCGGCCATCAGCAGTTCCAACCGGCGCGCGGCTTGTTCTGCGGCGGTGATCTGCTCTTGCAGCATGCGTTCGCGGCCCGTCGAGCTTGCTTCGGCCTTCGCCAACGCTTTTGTCAGTTGATCGACCTGCGACGACAGGAGCGCGATGGCGCGCCCCACATCCCCGTCGAGCCGGGTGAAGGCGCGCAACCTGCGCGACAACAGCATACAATAGGCCGCTGCCAGCAGGGCGCACGTTCCGATGGCGATATCTGCCAAGATGTCCATAGTCGCGGCTCCTTAGTTCAAGATGAATTCGGTAATCAGGAAATCGTTGATGAGGTCTTCGCCCGCGACCATCTGCAAGCGGCGCAAAAGCTGTGCCCGAAGCCGGATCAGAATGGTCGGGTCCTCCAGGTCACGCGGCTCTATCGCGCGCAGGTAGGTGTTGATCACGGACAGAAACCGCGGACGGAATTGTTCGGCCTCTGCGAGGCGATTGTCGGCGACCTCTATATGGGCCGACAGCCGCAGATGCTGCGACGCACCGGGCGTGGCCAGCGACAAAGTGAGTTGTTCGATGGGCATATAGACGGGCGCAGGGCGGCTGTCTGCACTGTCGGCATGTGCGGCAGGCTTGGGTTCGTTTGACAGAATCAGCCCCGAATAGACGGCATAAAAGCCGCCGCCACCAAGGACCAACGCCCCGACAGCGCCCATAAGAATAGGCTTCAAGCTACTCTTTTTAGGAAGAGTTTCAGGGTCGACGGGTGGTTCGTCCGCGGTTTGCGACATGGGTCCTCGCTTGGCACTTTGATTTTCTTGTTTCTACCAAAAGGTCACTAACCGAATCTTAAGTCATGGCGGCGATGTTGGCAGTGTCGAACGGGCAGAAGGCCCGCAGGAAGGGAGCAGTGCAGTGCAGCAGGTTCAGGCGTTCTGGACGACACTCGATACCAAGCGCAGGCTGATGCTGGCGGGTGTGGGCGTTGGCGCGTTCGCGGTCATCATGTTTATCGCCCAGCTTGGGATGCAACCGGCCAAGGCATTGCTGTATGCGGGACTGGAAGAGGCCGCGGCAGGCGACGTGATCCAGGCCTTGGAAGCGCGCAATGTCGCCTATGAGGTGCGCGGCGACGCGATTTATGTGCCTGCCCCGCAGCGCGATGAATTGCGGCTGATGCTGGCCTCTTCGGGCTTGCCTGCAAATTCGCATACCGGCTACGAATTGCTCGACTCGCTGACCGGTTTTGGCACCACGTCGCAAATGTTCGACGCCGCCTACTGGCGCGCGAAAGAGGGCGAATTAGCGCGCACGATCGTGGCCAGCCCGCACTTGCGTAGTGCGCGTGTGCATATTTCCCAAGGGGTAAACGGGGTGTTCCGGCGCGATATTGCCCCCACAGCTTCGGTTTCGGTGACAACTTCGGGCGGCGCATTGAGTGCCGAGCAGGCGCGCGCGTTGCGCTTTCTTGTTGCGTCGGCGGTGCCTGCAATGACGCCGCAGGATGTCTCTGTCATTGATGGCGCGAACGGCCTTGTGCTGGGTCCCGATGACGCCACGCAACCGGCGGCACAATCGGCTGATCGCGCGCGCGGATTGCGGCGTAATGTCGAACGCTTGTTGGAGGCGCATGTCGGTCCGGGGCGGTCGGTTGTGGAGCTGAGCCTCGACATGGTGACGGATCGTGAAACCATTACAGAGCGCCGGATAGACCCCGAAACACGGGTCGCCATACGCGCCGACACCGAAGAAACCCGAATGACCAGTTCGGATTCGCGTGCGCAAGGGGTAACCGTGGCGTCCAATCTGCCGGATGGCGACGCGGCAGACGATGCGGGCGCTGCGGAAAATACCGAAACCCAAACGCGGCAAAGCACGAATTACGATATGTCCGAAACGCTGCGCGAGATCGAGCGCGCGCCTGGCTCGATCCGCCGCATGACGGTTGCGGTGCTGATTGACGGCATCGAAGAAGAGCAGCCAGACGGCACACTGGCATGGCGCCCCCGCGATGCCGAAGAGCTTGCGGCGTTGCGCACGCTGGTCGCCTCGGCCGTGGGCTACGACGAGGCACGCGGCGATGTCATCACGTTGCAATCGCTGCGGTTCGAACCGACAACGGCACTCGGCACAGAGGCGCGCTCGGGTCTCTTTGCCAACACCGCTCTGGATATGATGACCCTGCTGCGCTGGGGGTTCTTGTTGGCCGTGCTGGCGATCTTCATCCTCTTCGTGTTGAAGCCGATCCTGCGCGCGGCGCGGTCCGAAGGACGGCGCGACGACAGGTTCGCGCTCGACGCTCCGCTGCTGCCCGAGGGTGGCGACCTGGAACGGTTTGACGGCGGACTGGCAGGTC
Source organism: Roseinatronobacter ekhonensis (assembly GCF_900499075.1). GTDB lineage: Bacteria > Pseudomonadota > Alphaproteobacteria > Rhodobacterales > Rhodobacteraceae > Roseinatronobacter > Roseinatronobacter ekhonensis. The sequence goes on from NZ_UIHC01000002.1 coordinate 122,667, forward strand.
AGGCTGCCGAGGATGACGGACGCGAGGATCCGGTCGCGCGCCTGCGCCGATTGATCGAGGAACGTCAGGACGAATCCGCCCAGCTGCTGCGCCATTGGATGGACGACCGAAAGGAGCCGTCATGAGCCACGCCCTGTTGAAGTTGGAGTGCTTTGACGGTGATCGCGCGCTGGAGGATGGTGCGCCGCTCACCCCGCAAGATGCCGAGATGCTGCGTACGCGGGCATTTGAAGAAGGCTACGGTGCAGGATGGTCAGATGCGCTGGAACAGATGCGCGACGAAGATGCGTTGCGCCGCGCCGCAGCCGAGGAGGCGTTGCAGGCGATCAGTTTCAGCTTTCACGAGGCCCGCGACCAGTTGGAAAGCAGTTTCATGGCACTTGCCGGAGAGATGATCACGGTGCTGTTGCCGGACCTGTTGCCCGAAGCGTTACCCCGTTTGCTGGCGCGTGAATTGCGGGCCCTCGGCACGCGCCAATTCTCAGGGCGGCTGGAGTTGCTTTGCGCGCCGGGAGCGGTGGATGGCATGTCCGAACTGGTCAAGACGGTCAACGGGATGGAAATTTTGTTGGTTGAAGAACCCAGTTTCACGGAATCGCAAGTGGCGATCCGAATAGATCAGAACGCGCGCCATATCGACCTTGACGGCGCGATGTCCGCACTCCGCGCCGGTCTGAGTGCCCTGCCAGATCATTCGTCACCCAAGAAGGAGGCCGCGCATGGATGACACCACATTGCCCGCAACAGAAACCGACGGGACGGGACATGCCATTCTGGGGCAAGTCCCGCTGGAGATCATTGTTTCTGTCGGTTTCGCGCGACCGATGGTGAAAGAGCTGATGCGGCTGCGCCGCGACTCCGTATTGCCGCTGGACCGTCGTATCGATGACCCTGTGGAACTGTATGTTGGCGACAAGCTGATTGCGCGCGGGGAATTGCAGGAACTGGAAGGGGAGCAGGCAGGCTATCTTGGCGTGAAACTCACCGAACTCGCCAATCTAGACGAGATGCTCTGAGCGATGACATGGCGCGTCATCTGGCTTGGGCTGGCGATCTGGCTGGCGGTACTCGCGCCCGCGGCTGCGCAGGATATCAGCCTGCAATTCGGCGAGGATGGCTCGCTCGCGCTGCGGGGCGCGCAGCTTGTGGTGCTGTTGACCCTGCTCAGTCTGGTGCCCGGAATTCTGGTCATGGTGACGTGTTTTCCGTTTATCGTGACCGTTCTGGCCATCCTGCGCCAAGCCTTGGGGCTTATGCAGTCGCCGCCCAATATGTTGATGGTGTCGCTCGCGTTGTTCCTGACTTATTTCGTGATGGAGCCGGTCTTTGTCGCCGCATGGCAAAACGGGATCGTGCCATTGAACGACGGAGAAATCGCGCTGGAAGAGGCGTTCGTGCGCGCGGCAGACCCGTTCCGGCAGTTCATGGCGGCGCGGGTCGATGCGGCCACGTTCGACAGCCTTGCCAGCCTACGCCCGACACCGCAGAGCGCGCTCGGGCCGGATGCGCCGTTATCGGTGTTGGTGCCGTCCTTCATGCTCAGCGAAATCGCGCGGGCGTTCCAGATCGGTTTCCTGATCTTCCTACCATTCCTGATCATAGATCTGGTCGTTGCGGCGGTGTTGATGTCAATGGGGATGATGATGGTGCCACCTGCCATTGTCTCGCTGCCGTTCAAGCTGTCGTTTTTCGTGATTGCGGATGGCTGGCGGCTGATTTCCGAAGCGCTGGTGCGCAGCTACTTCTGACCAAATGACATCTGAAAATGAAAAAGGCGGTAGTCCCAGGGAGGAGGAAGGGACTACCGCCGATTTTTGCACGACCCTAGGGAGGAGGAGGGGGCCGTCACAATGTCATAGGCCAAAGGCCCGGTCTTGGGGCACCGGCAGGGAGGAGGAGGCCGGTATGCCCCGCGATCGCCCTCGGGAGGAGGATAAGGGCGGTCGTCTTGTGCCGCGATCCGGGTTGACCGTCCGGCGCGGTATTTGTGGCGGCGACCGAGGGAGGAGGAAACAGTCGCCGCCGTAATCAAGCCCCGGGAGGAGGGTAGGGCCTGAAACTCAATTCTCGAACGCGGCCTCGTAGGCGAGGCGCGAAATCATGGAACGGCTGATGCCCAGATCATCCAGCTCGCGCGTGGTGAGGGCATTCAGTTCCGCGTAGGTTCTGTTATAAACGCGACGACGCGCAAACGCGTCGGCAATGCGACCGAACAACCCGCCAAATGGCGCACGAAAGCTGCCGATGCCGATATTTTCTGCAATATGTGCCATTATGATGCACCTTTTGTTTCGCTGTGGCCGTCGCGGCCCTGTTGAAGTTGAAGATAGGGAATTGCTGCGCTTGCACAATGCAGAATGCTGCAATGCCGCTATGCGCTAGAGTCATGCTTACGCTAGGTAAATTTGCAATCTGCACCATCATTGTGCGGGGCGCGCCGTCATTTGACAAAAACCTGTGCATTCAATGTCTGATTTCGGTGTCATGGCCCGGAATTCGGGCCTTTGGTGTGCCGGCGCCGCTTTGTGCCGACCACGGAGATGGCCCCTTGTCGCACGCCCTGCGATGCCCATTTATTCACCAAGTAAGTATGGAGCACCTTATGACCCCGATGCGCGAAACGATTCTCGAAGCCCTCGACTCGGTCGCTTTGCCCGATGGCGGCACGCTTGTAGCGCGCGATCTTGTCCGCGCCTTGGTGGTGGATGGCAATTCGGTGCGATTTGTCATCGAAACCCCCACAGCTGAGATTGCAAAGACCTATACAGACGTGCGCGCTGCGGCAGAGCGTGCAGTCGCGGCGCTGCCCGGCGTGCAGTCTGTGGCGGTCGCGCTGACGGCGCATACGCCCCCCAAACCCGCGCCAAGCCTGAAGGTCGGGCGCCACCCGACCCCGCAAGAAGGGCGCCAGCCCGTGCCCGGCGTGACCAACCTGATCGCGATCGGGTCGGGAAAAGGGGGTGTGGGCAAATCCACCGTCGCGGCCAATCTGGCCGTGGCGCTCGCGCGTCAGGGGTTGCGGGTCGGACTGCTGGACGCTGACATTTACGGACCAAGCCAGCCCAAAATGATGGGCGTCGACAAACGCCCGTCCTCTCCCGATGGCAAGCGCATGATCCCGCCCGAAGCGCATGGCGTGCGCATGATCTCTATCGGGTTGATGCTGAAGGGCGACGATGCGGTCATCTGGCGTGGCCCGATGCTGATGGGAGCCTTGCAACAACTATTGACGCAAGTCGAATGGGGCCAACTGGATGTGCTGCTGGTGGACATGCCGCCGGGAACTGGGGATATCCAGCTTACCTTGTGCACCAAGTTCGAGGTGCGCGGCGCGCTTGTTGTGTCGACACCGCAAGATGTTGCGCTGCTGGATGCCCGCAAGGCGCTCCGTGCATTCCAGACCCTGAAAACGCCCGTGCTGGGCCTGATCGAGAATATGTCGACCTTCATCTGCCCGAAATGCGGCCATGAAGAGCATATTTTCGGGGATGGCGGCGTACGGCGTGAGGCCGAAAAACAAGGGCTGCCGTTTCTGGGAGAGTTGCCGCTCAGTCTGGAAGTGCGGTTGGCGGGTGACGGCGGCGTGCCGGTCGCGGCCACGGATAGCCCTGTCGCCGAGGCCTACACGCGCATCGCCACCCAGATGATCGCGGCGCTCTGACGGTCTAGAACCCGGCTTGGGTGGGGTCAAGACTGTCTGCTGGGACTGCATGGAATCTGCTTTCGCCGGTCTTGAAGGCGGCTACGCACGAATCACTCCACCGTGATTCGTGCGTGTTTTTTGTGGAATTCAGCCCTGAACCCGTGTTTTCTGTGGCGAAGGGGCAACATACTCACGGTCACCGAAAACTCATCGGGATTTCACGGGAATGAATTTTCCAAGTTCGATCTTTCAGCATTTTGCCTTCTATATTGATGTGATCTGTTTTTGTTCTCACTATATATAGACAAACTGGCGAATACACATCGCCAAATACTGTATCTAGTTCCACCGGGGCGGCCGAAATTCTGGTAGATCCAGCCAATTGGTGATTGATTACCATGAAATCCCGTGGCAATCATTGTTCCAAGATAAACGGGCAGCACAGGGGCACCAAGACCCCACCGAGGCAGAGTTCATACAGGCACCCGCTTTATCTGCAAAAAACACAGATCCGGCGCGCTCGCGAGTAGCATCCCCTCCCCCCAAGGAAGCGAGCGCCAACCGGGCACCCAGCGATGGGACAGTCGGCGGATCGGGCAGTGGCAGCAGCTCGATCCGCCGTTTTCATTTGGGGCGCCTGATACGCGCCCTGCGCAGACGAAGGACCGCCCAACGTGGCACGCAGGTTCAGAGGCTCTTTCCACCAGAAGGTGGACAGCAAGGGTCGGGTGTCTATCCCGGCCAGCTTCCGGCGCGTGGTCGAAGCGGGTGACCCCGACTGGACCGAAGGTTTGCGCCCCAATCTTGTCATCGTTTACGGGTTAGACAGCCAGAAGCGGCTGGATTGCTACACGTTGAACGGGATCGAGGATATCGAGGAGCGCATCGACCTGATGCAACCCGGCAGCCCCGAACGCGAAACGCTGGAACTGACCTTTCACGGCCACGCGTCAGATGTGCAGATCGACGAGGATGGCCGGATCGTGTTGCCCCAGCGTCTGCGCGACAAGCTGGGGCTGGAGCCGAACGAGGCCGCGCTGTTCATGGCGCGCGGCGATCATTTCCAGATATGGAAGGATGACACGTTCAATGCGGTCAAGTCAGAGCGCACAGAGGTGTTCCTGTCCGATCAGGCCCCCGATTTCGACCCGCGCATCCATCTGCCGCCCCGCCCCGCCAGCGCCGTGGGCACAGAGGCCGACCTGATGCGCGACCTGCTTGCGCGCCGCCGCTGAGTGTGATGTCCGATCAAAACCCGCATATCCCTGTTCTGCTACAGCCCATCCTGACGCATCTGGCCCCGATTTCGGGGGTTTGGCTGGATGGCACATTGGGCGCGGGCGGCTATGCGCGCGAATTGTTGCGCGCGGGCGTCGACCAGTTGATCGGTGTGGACCGCGATCCCCTTGCGCTGGACATGGCGCGCGATTGGGGGGCTGAATTTGGCGACCGGCTGCGGCTGGTTCAGGGAAATTTCGCGCAACTGGACGAACATGCGGGCCAGCCATTGGACGGGGTCGTTCTGGACCTGGGTGTGTCGAGCATGCAGTTGGACCTGCCTGAGCGCGGGTTCTCTTTTGGTAAGGATGGCCCGCTGGACATGCGCATGTCGCAATCCGGCCCTTTGGCCCGCGATATCGTGAATGGTGCCAGTGAAGAGACGCTTGCGGATATCCTGTTCCATTACGGTGAGGAACGTGCCAGCCGCCGGATTGCCCGCGCTATCCTGCGCGCGCGCACCGACGCGCCGATAGAGCGCACTGGCCAGTTGGCGCAGATCGTGGCGGGCTGCCTGCCGCGACCGAAACCGGGACAAAGCAACCCCGCCACACGCAGTTTTCAAGGTTTGCGCATTGCCGTGAATGCCGAGTTTGATGCGCTGATCGACGGGCTCGAAGCGGCGGAACGTGCGCTGAAACCCGGTGGCAAGCTGGCCGTGGTCAGCTTTCATTCGCTGGAAGACCGGGTTGTGAAACGCTTTCTGGCGCAACGCGCGGGGCAGGGGGGCGGTGGAAATCGTTTCCTGCCAGAAGCCCCGCAGACCACCGCGCGTTTCACATTGATCGAGAAGAAGGGGGTTTCGGCAGACAGCGCAGAGCTGGCCGCGAACCCGCGTGCCCGTTCGGCGCGGTTGCGGATGGCTATTCGCACCGATGCCGCGCCCGGCCCTTCAGACCGCAGTGCCTTGGGGTTGCCCCGTATATCAGAGGTTTAGCAGATGCGAAGCTTGGTCTATCTGGTCACAGCCCTTGCGGTAATCGGGCTTGCAACATGGGCCTACCGCGAAAACCACCTGACGCAGCAGGCGATGAACACCCGCGCCAGCCTTGAGCGGGAAATCGACCGTCTGGAAGGGGAAATTGCCGTTCAGCGGGTGGAATGGGCCTATCTGAATCGGCCCGACAGGTTGCGTGCACTGGTGGATGTGAATTTTGCCGCGCTGAAGCTTGTGCCCATCACCGCGGAGCATTTCGGAGAGATCGACGAGATTGCCTACCCTAGCGCCCCCGCCCGGTTGCAGGTCGGGGCCGGGGTCGAAGTGTTCGGCGCATTGGAGCAGCTATCGGGCACATTGGAGTCTCAAGACGATGAGGTGCAGCCATGATCCGCACGCCATTGCGCCCGCTGGCGCGCATTCTGAAGGCGCGCGAGCAGGGTCAGGACCCTGCGTGCATAGAGCAGGAAAACCTGCGCCTGCGGCGTCAGGAATTGCGCGACACGGGCCGCGTGCGGGCCGAGGTGCGGCTGTTGGTGCTGGCGTTGATCTTTCTGTCCGGCTTTGTCCTGCTGGGCGCGCGCATGGGTCTGCTGGCTGCAACCGAGCCGTTGGAACTGCGCGTCGGCATGGTCGAGAATATCTCTGGCGCGCGGGCGGATATCACTGACCGCAACGGTCGCGTGCTGGCGACAAATCTGGCGACCCACGCGCTTTATGCGGAAACCCGTCGCATGGTCGATCCCGAGCGCGCGGCGGTCGAGCTTGGCCGCATTTTCCCAGAGATGGATGTCGCCCGCCTTGCCGCCCGGTTCACCGATCCTGACCGCCGCTTCGTCTGGGTCCGCACACGCCTTTCGCCGGAACAGCAACAGGCGGTGCATGACATCGGAGAGCCGGGGCTGATGTTCGGCCCGCGCAAGATGCGCGTCTATCCCAACGGGCGCATGGCTGCGCATGTTCTGGGCGGTGCGCGCTTTGGCGAGCAGGGGGTGCGCGCGGCGGAACTTCTGGGTGTCGCCGGGGCGGAGCTGTACTTCGAAGACCGCCTGCGCGATCCGGCCCGCGCCAACCAACCTTTGCGGCTGTCGCTTGATCTGCCGATACAGGCGACGGTTACAGAGGTGTTGTCGGGCGGCATGACCGTTCTGAACGCCCGCGGTGCAAGTGCGGTGCTGATGGACGCGCAGACCGGCGAGGTGTTGAGCCTTGTGTCGTTACCAGATTTTGACCCCAATGACCGCCCCGCACCACCCACCGAGGGCGAACCGGCTGATAGCCCGCTCTTCAACCGCGCTGTGCAAGGCTATTACGAGCTTGGCTCGGTCATGAAAGCCTTTGCCGTGGCGCAGGCGCTGGACGAGGGCGAAGTGACGCCTGATACGACCATCAATACCCGTGGCCCGCTGAAATGGGGCCGGTTCGAGATTGAGGATTTCCGCGACTACGGATCGGAAATGTCAGTCACGAAGGTGATGGTGAAATCGTCGAATATCGGTACGGCGCGCATGATGCAGGAGATCGGTCCAGACCGGCAGCAGGCGTTCCTGCGCCGATTCGGATTGTTGGAGTCAGCGCAGATTGAGCTGTCAGAAGCCGCGCGTGCCCGTCCCTTGTTGCCCGACCCGTGGTCGGAACTGTCGGCCATGACCATCTCTTACGGGCATGGCATGACGACCAGCCCTGTGGCGCTGGCCGCTGGCTACGCAAGCCTGGTCAATGGCGGGCGTCTTGTAACACCGACATTGCTGCGCCGCGACAGCGTTCCAGAGGGCGCGCAGGTCATCCACCCCGGCACATCGGCGCAGATGCGCCAGATATTGCATCGGGTCGTGCATGAGGGAACTGCCTCTTTCGCGCGTATTCCGGGGTATCCGGTGGGGGGCAAGACCGGCTCTGCCGACAAGCCCGGCCCGAATGGCGGCTACAAGGAAGATGCGGTTCTGGCCACCTTTGCCAGCGTGTTCCCGTCGCATGACCCGAAATATGTTCTGATCGTCACGCTGGACGAGGCCGTGGACACCACCGGCCCCGAACCGCGCCGCACCGCAGGCTGGACGGCGGTCCCGATGGCTGCCGAGATCACCCGGCGCGTGGCGCCGCTTCTGGGTCTGCGCCCGGTGCCGCTGGCCGAAGCCGAGTCGCGCTTGCAGGCGGACGCCCGCGCGCAATGACCGATCATGCCGCGCGGGCCATTGAACCTGTGCGGCAAAACGGGGTAACAGGTTTGCGATCCGGCGTGTTGCGCCGACCTTCAAAAAGGAACCCGCGCGTGTCCGATTTGCCCGCCCGCCCGCTGTCAGAGCTTGGCCTGAACCCAAGTCGCGGCGGCAATGTGGTTATCACCGGCATCGGGCTGGACAGTCGCAGCTTGCGTGCGGGAATGTTGTTCGCCGCTTTGCCCGGCAGCCGTGTACACGGGGCAGACTACATCGCGACGGCGCTGGCGCGTGGCGCGCGCGCCATCCTGACCGACCGCGCGGGCGCAAAGATCGCAGCGCAGGCGCTGGCCGGGGCCGATGCTGCGCTGGTGCTGGCCGAAGACCCGCGCGCCGCCCTGTCCGGAGCGGCGGCGTTGTGGTTCGGCGCCCAGCCTGCCGTCATGGCTGCTGTGACCGGCACCAATGGCAAGACCTCTGTCGCCAGTTTTACGCGCCAACTCTGGGCCCTGATGGGGCATGACGCGGCCAATCTGGGCACAACCGGGGTCGAGGGCGCCTACAGTGCTGCATTGGGCCACACCACCCCCGATAGTGTGACATTGCACCGCCTGCTGGCGGATATGGCCCGCGAGGGGGTGACACATTGCGCGATGGAAGCGTCCTCGCACGGGCTGGACCAACGGCGGCTTGACGGCGTTACGCTGCGTGCGGCGGGGTTTACCAACTTCACCCAGGACCATCTGGATTATCACGGCACAATGGATGCCTATTTTCAGGCCAAGGCGCTGTTGTTCGAGCGTCTTCTGCCCGAGGACGGGGTTGCGGTGCTGAACATGGACGACCCGCGCGGGCCGGACCTGCTGGCCATTGCCGAAGCGCGCGGGCTTGGCACGCTCACTGTCGGGCATGATGCCGATGCGGACCTGCGGCTGCTTGGTCAGCGTTTTGACGCTGCCGGACAAATCCTGCGGTTTTCCTATGATGGCGTGACCTATCAGCAAAACCTGTCCCTGATCGGCGGATTTCAGGCCGAAAACGTGCTGGTGGCCTACGGTCTTGTGCTGGCCTGCGGTGGCGACCCGGCCGAAGCTGCGGCCCATCTGCCGCGCTTGCAGGGCGTGCGCGGACGCATGCAGCAGGCGGGAACGCGCGCAAACGGCGCGACGGTCTTTGTGGATTACGCCCACACGCCAGACGCGTTGGCGGTCGCGCTGCAAGCCTTGCGCCCGCATGTGATGGGCCGTCTTGTTGTGGTTTTCGGGGCCGGTGGCGACCGCGACCGAACGAAGCGCCCCCTGATGGGACAGGCCGCCGCGCAATACGCTGATGTTGTATTTGTGACAGACGACAACCCAAGATCGGAAGATCCAGCCACTATCCGTGCAGAGATTTTGAAAGTCTGCCCCGGCGCAACCGAAGTGCCCGACCGTGCAGAAGCGATCCTGCGAGGGGTGGATGCGCTTGGTCCGGGCGACGCGCTGCTGATTGCGGGCAAGGGCCATGAAACCGGCCAGATCGTGGGCGATACCGTGTATCCGTTCGATGATCTAGAACAGGCGTCGCTGGCCATCGCCGCGCTGGAGGAGCGCGCATGACCCTCTGGGCCGCCGCAGATGCCGCCGAAGCAACCGGCGGGCGTGTCACGTCCGATTGGCGGGCCGACGGCATTTCCATAGACACCCGCAGCCTGCAACCGGGCGATCTATTCATTGCGCTGTCTGCTGCGCGCGACGGGCATGATTTCGTCGCAGATGCGCTTGCCAAAGGTGCTGCGGCGGCCGTGGTCTCGCGCGTGCCAGAGGGCGTGGCGCCTGACGCTCCCCTGCTTGTCGTGCCAGATGTTATGGATGCCCTGCGCGCCTTGGGTTCGGCAGGGCGGGCCCGCTCACGGGCGCAGGTCATCGGCATTACCGGGTCTGTTGGGAAAACCTCAACCAAGGACATGGCCCGCGAGATGCTGGCTGAGTTCGGCAAGGTTCACGCCGCAGAAGCCAGTTTCAACAATCATTGGGGGGTGCCCGTCACGCTTGCGCGCCTGCCGCAAGACGCCGATTTCGCCGTTATAGAGATGGGCATGAGCAATGCCGGAGAGATCGCGCCGCTTACGGCGCTTGCCCGCCCAAATGTTGCAATAGTGACAGCGGTTGCGCCCGCCCACCTCGAATCCTTGGGAAGTCTGGACGCGATAGCGCAGGAAAAGGCAAGTATCTTTGCCGGCCTGGAACCCGGTGGCACCGCCATCTACCCGGCTGGCCTGCCCACCAGCCCTATTCTTGACGCTGCGGCGGCCGACCACGCAGCATCCTGTTTGCCTTTCGGGGAAGGTGACCTTCCCCTGCATTTGCATGACATCCGCCAGACGGAAACCGCCCTTGTGCTGCGGGCCAAGGTCGGGCGTATGGCGCTTGCGGTGCGGCTGGTCAATTCCGGCGCACATGCGGCTGGCAATGCGCTGGCCTGCCTTGGCGTGGCCCATGCGCTGGGGCTCGATCTTGCGCGCGCGGCACTTGCGCTCGGGCGATGGCAACCGCCCGCCGGGCGTGGGTTGCGCCAGAAAATCATGCTCGACCCGGTTGAAGAGGCCAGCTTCACTTTGATCGACGACGCGTTCAACGCCAATCCGGCATCCATGAGCGCCGCACTCGCGCTTCTGGCCCAGACAAAACCCGGTCCGAACGGGCGGCGTATCGCTATTCTTGGCGACATGCTTGAACTTGGCCCTGACGCGGGCGCGATGCACGCGGCATTGGCCGGTGATCCTGCCATGGCGCAGGTGCGCCTTGTGCATTGCGTCGGACCGCTTATGGCCAAGCTGCATGCCGCGCTTCCGCTGCGACAGCGCGGGCGCAGCACCCAAGCGGCAGAAGCGCTTCTGGACCATGTCCACACGCTGGTTGCGCCCGGCGATGTGGTGCTGGTCAAAGGGTCGAAGGGCAGCCGCGTGTCGCGCGTTGTCGATGCGCTACGCGGACTGGACACGACGTCCTCGCAGAAAAAGGGTTTGCAATGTTATTCTGGCTGACCGAGTTTGCCGATACCCTGCCGGGGTTCAACCTGTTCCGGTATATCACCTTTCGCGCGGGGGCTGCGTTTTTCACGGCGCTTGTCTTCGGGTTTTTCTTCGGGCGGCCCCTGATCAACGCTTTGAAGAAGCGCCAGTCCAACGGCCAGCCGATCCGCGATGACGGGCCCGAAAGCCATCTGCTGACCAAGACCGGCACACCCACCATGGGCGGGTTGCTGATCCTGTCGGCGCTGACCGTCTCGACCCTGCTCTGGGCGCGGTTGGACAACCCGTATGTTTGGATCGTGTTGCTGGTTACGATCGGCTTTGGTCTGATCGGCTTTGCCGATGATCTTGCCAAAGTGTCCAAAGGCAATGTCAAAGGGGTTCCCGGTCGCGTGCGGCTGGCCTTGGGCACGCTGATCGGCGTGCTGGCCAGCGCCGCCGCGATGTATGCCCATCCAGAGCCGTTGCAGGGCCAGTTGGCGGTTCCTGTCTTCTCAGAGGTGTTGATCACCTTGGGGTGGTTCTTCATCCCCGCTGGCGCATTCGTCATTGTTGGCGCTGCCAATTCCGTAAACCTGACCGACGGGCTGGACGGGCTGGCGATCATGCCGGTCATGATTGCGGGTGCCACTTTGGGGGTCATTGCCTATGCGGTGGGCCGGGTCGATTTCACCGCCTATCTGGATGTGCACTATGTGCCCGGCGTGGGCGAGTTGCTGATCTTTACCGCGGCCCTCGCCGGCGGTGGCTTGGGCTTTTTGTGGTATAATGCGCCGCCAGCCGCCGTGTTCATGGGCGACACGGGTAGCTTGGCGCTGGGCGGTGCGCTGGGCGCGATTGCGGTGTCCATCAAGCATGAAATCGTGCTTGGCATCGTTGGCGGCATTTTCGTGGTCGAAACCCTCTCGGTCATCATCCAGGTGCTGTATTTCAAAACAACCGGGAAACGGGTTTTCCTCATGGCCCCGATCCACCACCATTTTGAGAAGAAGGGCTGGGCGGAGCCGCAAATCGTGATCCGCTTCTGGATCATCGCGCTGGTTCTGGCGCTGATCGGCCTTGCCACACTCAAGGTGCGTTAGTCACGTCTCTTGCACCTTCATCTTGCCGCAAATACTCTGGGGGAAAGTGGCCTCGACAAGAGGCCGCGCGGGGGCAAAGCCCCCTGAACGAAATGGTGTAGGGGCGCAGCCCCTTCCGGTTGAAAGGCTCTTACATGATCCCGGTCCAAGGTTACGCTGGGCGCTGCGTCGCTGTGCTCGGGCTCGGCCGGTCAGGGCTTGCAACCTGCCATGCGCTTGCAGCGGGCGGGGCGCTGCCGCTGGCATGGGATGACAGCCCGGATGCTCGTGCTCGGGCAGAGGCCGAGGGCGTCGCGCTGCATGATTTGTCGCGCGCCGACTGGTCACAAGTCGCAGCGCTTGTCTCCAGTCCGGGCATTGCGCATCTCTACCCCGAGCCCAACCGCCATATCGCGGCGGCGCTGGCGGCGGGGGTGCCGGTGGACAACGATATCGGCCTGTTTTTCCGCAGTTTCGCCACCGCAGACACAATGGCCATGGACCAACCGCCCAAGGTCGTGGCCGTCACCGGATCGAACGGAAAATCCACCACCACGGCCCTGATCCATCATATTCTGACCGCGCTTGGCCGTCCCTGCCAGATGGCGGGCAATATCGGGACCGGTGTCTTGTCCATTACCCCGCCGGTCGAGGGCGAGGTCGTGGTGTTGGAGCTGTCCAGCTACCAGACCGAACTCGCCCGCGCGCTCACGCCCGACATTGCGGTATTTACCAATCTTTCGCCCGATCATCTGGACCGGCATGGCGGAATGGGCGGGTATTTCGCGGCCAAGCGTCGGCTTTTTGCCGAGGGCGGGCCGGACCGAGCGGTCATCGGCGTCGATGAACCGGAAGGGCTGTTCATGGCCGGTCAACTGGCTGAGGCGGCGGAAGATGCTCGCGTCATCCGCATCTCGTCCGGGCAAAAGCTGGCCGGGCCGGGTTGGAACATCTTTGCACGCAAGGGGTTTCTGGCCGAATACCGCGCAGGGCGGCAAGTGGCGTCCATCGACCTGCGTGCCATGCCGGGTTTGCCGGGCGCACATAACCACCAGAATGCCTGCGCGGCCTATGCGGTGGCGCGCAGCCTTGGTGCCGCCCCACGCGTGATAGAGGATGCGATGGCCAGCTTCACCGGCCTGCCGCATCGCAGCCAGCTGGTCGCAGAGGCGGGTGGCGTGCGCTACATCAACGATTCAAAGGCCACGAATGCCGACAGCGCCGCCAAGGCCTTGCAGGCCTTCGAGCGCATCCGCTGGATTGCAGGGGGCTTGGGCAAGGATGGCGGCATCACAGCACTTGCGCAGCATTTGGACCGCGTGACAAAGGCTTATCTGATCGGCCATTCTGCCCGCGATTTCGCCCTGCAACTGGGCGAGCACCCGCACGAGGTTTGCGACACGATCGAGCAGGCCACCGCCCGCGCCATGGCAGAGGCACAAACGGGTGACACTGTGCTTCTGGCACCCGCCGCCGCCAGTTTCGACCAGTTTCCTGATTTCGAAGCGCGCGGGTCTGCGTTTATTGCCGCCGTGCAAGCCGGGCTTGGCCGCACATGAATGAAGATACCCCGCGCGGCTTTGCTTTTGCGATCGCCGCCTTTGCCATCTGGGGCATGTTGCCCTTCTACTTTCGGGCGCTGGGCCATGTGCCCACACCAGAGGTGGTCGCCCACCGCGTCGTCTGGGCGCTTCCCGTGGCCTTGTGTTGGCTCTTGTGGTTGGGGCGCACGGCGGATTTGCGCACCGCAATCCGCACCCCGCGGATGCTGGGCATGGCGACGGTTACAGCCGCGTTGATTTCTATCAACTGGGGCAGTTATGTCTGGCTCATCCAATCCGGCAAGGCGATGGATGCGGCCTTGGGCTACTATATCAACCCGATCTTCAGCATCTTTCTGGGCGCAACCCTGCTTGGTGAACGCCTGACTGCGCGCCAATGGGGCGCGGTCGCGCTGGCCTTTGCGGCGGTCGTCGTGTTGACCGTAGATGCAGGCCGGTTGCCGGTCGGGGCATTGGCCATCGTGTTTAGCTGGGGCAGTTACGCCTATTTCAAACGGGCGCTGCCCATCGGTCCCAATCAGGGGTTTGCGCTGGAAGCGCTGATACTCTTGCCCGTTGCCCTCGGATTTCTGGCGTGGCAGGCGGGTCAGGGCACGCTCTATACCCTTCAGGCAACGCCGCGCGACTGGCTGCTGCTTCTGGGGTGCGGTTTTATCACGGCGGTGCCGCTGATCCTGTATGCCAATGCAGCCAAAGGGTTGCGGCTCTCGACCATTGCGATTTCGGGCTATTCCATCCCGACGATGATCTTCCTCATCTCGACCCTCGTGTTCCGCGAACCTTTTGACGGGGCGCGACTGATTGCCTTCCCCATGATCTGGGGGGCGATGGCGCTCTATATCTCGGAAGTGCTGCGCAAGCGGCGCGCAGCGCAGGCTTGACGGCGGCGTCTGCTCTGTCAAGTTGCCGAGGATGACCAAAATGACCCTGATCGCCCTGATCGTGATCGCTGCTGTGTGGTATGCGATCACTCGCGCCCCGTTTTACCTGCCGCCGACAGATGCCGCCACGCCCGCACCGCCCGATGGCCCTGCGCGCGTGTTTGGCTTTGCCACGCTGACCAACCCTTTGGTGCGCTTGGTCGTCATGGGGCGTTGGGTGCCTGCCGAACCCGCGCAGCTGCGCGGTTGGCAGCGCGGGGCAGGGCGCGACATTGTGCAAGGCGCGGATACGGTGCTGGACGGCGTGGCCTTTGACGTGACCCCGGCAGAGATGATCCGCCTTGACCGCTACGAGCGCACCGGGCGAAAGTATCGACGCGACCAGATGGTGCTGGAAGACGGGCAAAGCGCCTGGGTTTACCGGCTGATCGGTGCGCGCGGGCTGGACGCGGTAGAGGATTGAACGCCATGGATGATCTGCACGCTTCCTTGCCGCGCGACCGATTCTTGCCGTTGCCCGACCATGACGGCCAATCCAGCGCCAACCGCTGCACGGGTGTTGAGGTGGAATTCGCGGGGCTGACCCCCGAACAGGCCGCCGACATCGTAAGCCATGAATGGGGCGGCACCATCACCCGCGACGGGCCGCGCGATCTGGTCTTGACCGGCGGGCGGTTCGGCAAGGTCAAGGTAGAGTTGGACATTACCCTCAAGAACGCTTGGGTCGAGGATATGGCCGCCGACATCTTGGGCGACCTTGTGCCGGTCGAGGTGGTCACGGCCCCTATGGCCCAATCAGATCTACCTGCGGTCGAGGGGGTGCTTGCAAAGCTGGCAGAGGCGGGCGCAAAAGGCTCGCGCGCGCAACTGGCCTACAGTTTCGGCGTGCATCTGAACCCCGAACGTCCCCAATCCGACCGTGCGGTGATCGCGATTGCCCGCGCCTACGCGCTGCTGGAGGATTGGCTGCGCGCCGCCGACCCGCTGGACCCCGCGCGCCGTGTCATGCCCTTCGTGGACCCGTGGCCGCGTGCCTTGGTGGACGCGCTGGCCGGGGCCGAAGGGTGGGCGCTGACCGATCTGGGCCGCGCCTATGCGCAGCACGCCCCGTCGCGCAGCTACGGACTGGACCTGCTGCCGCTGCTGCAAGATGCCTGCCCCGACACGCTGGCCGATGTGCCGCCGGACCACCTGAAGGGTGGCCGCCCGACCTTTCACTACCGCTTGCCGGAATCGCGGCTGGACGAGGCGGATTGGTCACTGGCCTACGAATGGAACCGCTGGTGGGTGGTGGAAAAGGTGGCGGCGGATGCCGACATGTTGGCGGCGCTGGCGCAGGATTGGCAAGCCTACCGCGCTGCGCTGACCACCACGCGGGGGGATTGGCTGGACAGAGTGCACGACCGCCTAGAATCGATCACACTGTGAGAATAGCAAAACAGGGGCTGTTCGCCCCTGTCCCGTCTTACGATCCCGACTGAATTACTGATCCAGGAAACTCCGCAATTTACGCGACCGGGACGGGTGCTTCAGCTTGCGCAGGGCCTTTGCCTCGATCTGGCGGATGCGTTCGCGCGTCACGCTGAACTGTTGGCCCACTTCTTCCAGCGTGTGGTCGGTGTTCATGCCAATGCCAAAGCGCATCCGCAGAACCCGCTCCTCGCGCGGGGTGAGCGATGACAGAACCCGCGTCGTGGTTTCGCGCAGGTTGTCCTGAATCGCCGAATCCAGCGGCAGCAGGGCGTTCTTGTCCTCGATAAAGTCGCCGAGCTGGCTGTCTTCCTCGTCGCCAATCGGCGTTTCCAGCGAAATCGGTTCCTTGGCGATTTTCATCACCTTGCGGACCTTATCCAGCGGCATTTGCAGCTTTTCGGCCAGCTCTTCCGAGGTCGGTTCGCGCCCGATTTCATGCAACATCTGGCGGCCCGTGCGCACCAGCTTGTTGATCGTTTCGATCATGTGCACAGGAATGCGGATGGTCCGCGCCTGATCCGCAATCGAGCGGGTGATCGCCTGACGAATCCACCACGTCGCATAGGTGCTGAACTTGTAGCCGCGGCGGTATTCGAACTTGTCCACGGCCTTCATTAGGCCAATATTGCCTTCCTGAATAAGATCAAGGAATTGCAGGCCACGGTTGGTGTATTTCTTGGCAATCGAGATCACCAGACGCAGGTTGGCCTCGACCATTTCTTTCTTGGCCTGACGCGCCTCTTTCTCGCCCTTCTGAACCTGAGACACGATGCGGCGGTATTCGTTGATATCGACGCCAACATACTGGCCGACCTGCGCCATGTCGGCGCGCAATTCCTCTACCTTGTCGCGCGACCGTTCCATCAGCGCTTGCCAGCCGCGACCCGGCTTTTCGGCCATGCGGTCGCACCATGTCGGGTCCAGTTCCGAGCCGCGATAGTCGTCGATGAATTCACGCCGGTTGATGCGGGCCTGATCGGCCAGCTTCACCATGGCGCTGTCGATCGACATGATCCGCCGGTTAATCCCGTAAAGCTGGTCAACCAGCGCTTCGATCCGGTTGTTGTGCAGGTGAAGCGAGGTGACGAGTTCCACAATCTCGCTGCGCAGCGACTGGTATTGCGCTTCTTGCGTGTCGCTGAACCGTCCCGCTTCGCGCAGCGTTGCGTCGATCCGGGCGTCTTGCATTTCGGCCAAGCGCTCATAGTCGGCGGCAATGCGGTCGAGCGTTTCCAGTACGCGCGGTTTGAGCGCGGCTTCCATCGCCGAGAGCGACAGGTTCGTCTGGTCGTCGTCCTCGTCATCATCCTCGGCGCTTGAGATTGGATTGCCGTCAGCGTCCAACTCGGGTTCTGACGAACGCTCGGTTTTCGGTTGCGCGGCCCCTTCGCTCAGCCCTTCGGTGACAGGCACGCCGTCTTCACCCTCCAGGCTGTTGCCGAAGGTGGTTTCCAGATCAATCACATCGCGCAACAGCACGTCTTCGTTCAGCAATTCGTCGCGCCAGATGGTGATCGCCTGGAAGGTCAGCGGGCTTTCGCACAGCCCGGCGATCATCGTGTTGCGCCCGGCCTCGATCCGTTTGGCGATGGCGATTTCGCCCTCGCGCGACAGCAATTCGACCGACCCCATCTCGCGCAGATACATGCGCACCGGGTCGTCGGTCCGGTCCAGGGTTTCAGAACCTGACGATGTCGCGACCGTCACATCCCGCGCTCCAGCGACTTCGACAAGTTCGCCGCCCTTGGCTTCGTCGCCGTCGCCTTCGTCGTCGTCCTCAACAACGTTAACGCCCATTTCGGACAGCATCGACATGACGTCTTCGATCTGTTCAGACGACACCTGATCCGGCGGCAGCGCTTTGTTGAGCTGCTCGTAGGTGATGTAGCCGCGGTCCTTGGCTTGCGCGATCATCTTCTTGACCGAGGCTTGGCTGACGGACTTGTCGTCAACTTCCAGATCATCACTGCGCGTGTCGTCGGTATCTTTAGCGGCCATGGAAGCTCCCGATTAAAATGCAAGGATGCGCGTTGGCCGAATCGGGCGAATCGGCTCTGAGCGTATCACGGCTGGGTAAGATGTAGGGGCAGAGCAGCGGATTTTCCAGTTATACAATGCAGATTTGATTGTCCAAGCCGGCGGTATCGTTACGAATCGGTCACTTTTTCCGTTTCACCCAGACTTCTGATTCGATCAGACGCTGCAATTCGCTCGAAAGTGCCGCGCGATCTTCACCCAGATCGGTCGAATCGGTCAGTCTTGCACGCTCCGAACTGTTGCGCGCTTCTGCGGCGCGGGCAAGCCGGAAGGTCACGCCCTCATCCGCCAGATCGCCCATATCCTCTACCGCGTCGCGCAGCTCTGCCGTCAGGCCGTCGCGCGCGAAGTATTTGGCGAATTCGTCGCGCAGGCATAGCCGCACAAAGCCCGCATCGCTGCTGCGAACCGGCGGCGCAATCGCGACATGGGGCAGGGTCAATAGCTCGGCGGTTTGCGCGTCATCGGGGGTATCGCCGTCCAGCAGCGCCGCGCAAAGCTGCGCCAGTGCCGGGTCGTGGCAGGTCAGCCTGTCCAGATCGCTCTCGAATTCCGACACCAGTGCCGGGTGGCACAGTAGCGTCGCGATGATCAGCTCCTCGCGCATTGCTTCGGCTATCGCATTGTCCGGCGCGCTGGCAAGCCGCGTGCTGCGTGTGGCGCTGAGCGGTTTGGCAGGGGGCGCAAAGCGGCCGGTTGCGGGCCGCCCCGACCATTCCCGCCGCGCCGGGCGCAAAAATTCGGACCGCAAGCGTTTGATTTCGTCGGTGTAATGCCCGCGCAGCCCCGGATCGGCGATTTTCGCCAAAGCGGCGCGCAGTCGTTTGTCCAGTGCTGCGCGCCGTTCGGGGCTGTCAAAGACCTGCCCTTCGGTTTCGCGTTGCCACAAAAGCTGAACAAGCGGCACAGCGCCGTCGACCAGCTTGGACATGGCCGGTGTGCCGCCCTGGCGCAAGATGTCGTCCGGGTCCATCTTTTCTGGCAGCGGGCAGAACCGCAGCGATTGCTCGGGCCCAAGCAGCGGCAAGGCAAGGTCGATCAGCCGGAACCCCGCGCGCAGGCCGGCCGCATCCCCGTCCAGCGCGATGACGGGTTCGGGAGAGACGCGCCACATCAGGCGCAACTGGTCTTCGGTGATCGCGGTGCCAAGCGGGGCGACCGCCCCCTCAAAACCGGCTTCCGCCAGTGCAATCACGTCCATGTAGCCTTCGGCCACGATCAGCGGTTTGCCCTTGCCGCACGCACTGCGCGCGGGACCAAGGTTGTAAAGCGCGCGTCCCTTGTCAAAGAGCGGAGTTTCCGGCGAATTCAGATATTTCGCCCGCGCATTCGGGCTCAGGGCACGCCCGCCAAACCCGATGCAGCGCCCGCGTGCATCGCGGATCGGGAAAATAATGCGCCCGCGCATCCGGTCATAGGGCGCGCCCCCGTCATCGGGTTTGGCGCAAAGCCCGGCCTCTATGATCTTGTCGCCTGCCACGCCCGCGTTCGTCAGCGCGGTCCAAAGCGCTTGGCGCGCATCCGGCGCATAGCCGATTTCGAACCGGTCCAGCGCGGATTGCGCCAGCCCGCGGCCTTTCAGGTAGTCGCGTGCGCCAGACGCCGCCGATGTGCTGAGCTGCATGCGAAAGAACCGCACGGCGGCTTCTGTCACCTCTGCCAATTCGGACAGGTGGTCGGCTTTTTCGGCGGCGCGGGGGTCGCGTTCGGGCATTGGCAGGCCCGCGTCACGGGCCAGCACCTCGACCGCTTCCATAAACGACATGTTGTCTGTTTCGCGCAGAAAGGTCAGTGCGTCGCCCTTGGCATGACACCCGAAGCAGTAATAAAACCCTTTGCGGTCATCGACATGGAAGGACGCGGTCTTTTCCTGATGAAACGGGCAGGGCGCCCAGAAATCGCCCTTGGCCTGATTGGATTTGCGCATGTCCCATGTGACCTTGCGCCCGACAACGGACGAGATCGAAACACGGTTGCGCAGTTCATCCAGAAAACCGGGGGGCAGACTCATGGTGGGGATAATGGCAGATCACGCGAGCTTGTTGAAGCTATGACGTAATCTTACATTATATCTGAAACCAATCGGTATTCGCCCGCGTAGAGGGTATATGATCTGAACAGGAGGGTTTCATGAACCGACGCACATTTCTGGCCACCACGGGCCTTGCATTTTATGGTGCACGCGCCGTGGCGGGCGAGGGGAATTTCCCGCTGACGCTCAGCACAGAAGAATGGCGCGCGCGCCTGACGCCCGCGCAATTCGCGGTGCTCCGCGAAGAAGCGACCGAACGGGCCTTCACCAACTCGCTTATGGGCGAGCGTTCGCCACTGCTGAAAGAAGACCGCGCGGGCACTTATAACTGCGCAGGCTGCGGGCAGGCGTTGTACCGGTCGGAAACAAAGTTCGACAGCCGCACCGGTTGGCCCAGTTTCTGGCAAGCGATGGACGGCGCGACTGGCACACGCCCGGATCGCAGCTTTTTCACGGTGCGCACCGAAGTGCATTGCTCTAATTGCGGCGGGCATCAGGGCCATATCTTTGACGATGGTCCCCAACCCACCGGGAAGCGCCACTGCATCAACGGATTGGCCATGACCTTTACGCCCGATACCACGGGCGAGGTTGAAGGCGGGCCGGTGCCAGCGGCATGATCGGGCGGCTGTTTCGCAAACCAGAGGCCCCGAAGCCTGCTGACGGGCGCGCCGCCGTGGCGGCGCTGCTTGTCCGGGTGGCGCGCACGGATGGCGAGTATGCGGCAGAGGAAAAGGCGGTGATCCAAAAGGTTCTGACCCGCCGCTATGGCTCTGCCGACATGCTGTCCGATGGCGAAGATCTGGAGCACAGCGCGGGCGATACGGTGCATCTGACCAAGGCGATCAAGGACGAGATCGCGCATGATGACCGCATGGAATATCTGCAAGACCTGTGGCGCGTGGTGCTGGCCGATGAAACCCGCGATTTCGAGGAAGACGGGTTCATGCGGCTGGCAAGCAACCTGCTGGGCATGGCCGACCGCGATTCGGCCCGCGCCCGTCAAGCGGTGCAGGCCGAGGCCGGTTAACCGATCAGGTCCGCCAACCGCGCCGCTTCTGCTGCGCAAGGTGTCAGCGCGTCCCGGTTCTCTCCGGGATGGAAGCGCGCGCGCAGGGCCGTCGGCATCGGCGCGCAGCGCTCGACCAGCACGCGCGGGCCGGTCTTGCGCGACTCGTCAGCCCAAGCCCGCGCAAGCGCCATCTGCGCCAGTTTCGTGGCGCCATATGTGCTGTGAAAGCGGTCTTCTGCGGCGGCATCATCCAGGAAAAGCGCCGTGCCCTTGTCGGGGCTGGCCGCCAGCAAGGGCGCAACCATCGGGATCAGCACGCCGGTCGCGCGGGCATTCACCGCCAAGGCCTTGTCCCATTCCTTGATGGCAAGATGGCTGGCGGGCGACAGCGGCGGCGCCTGAATGGCGCTATGCACCCACAGCCCGACGCTGCCCCACCGGTCATGTATGCCGCGGCACAGATGGCGCATGGCGTCATCCACCGTCACATCCATTGCCGCCAGAGTGGCCGCACCGCCGCGCGCCTTGATCCGGTCGTCCAGCTCTTCCAGCGCGCCCATGGTGCGGGCCACGGCCACGACATGCCACCCGCGCGCCGCCAGTTCTTCGGCCAGAGCCGCCCCGATCCCGCGGGATGCGCCTGTGACAAGTGCTATCTTGGTGTTTTCCATGCGTGGCAGATGCCACCCAAACAGCGCCGGTTCAAGCCAAAACGCGCGCAAATCGCTTGACTCTGGCCGTCCGCATCGGGCCAGATTGTCGCATTACTGCTGCCCAAAACTTGCATTGTTTTTCCGGGGGGATCTGACCATGCGCCCATTTCTTGCGGCTTTGGCCGCGTTGCTGCTGTTTACCACCAGTGCCTTGGCTGATCGCGTCGTTGCGCGCGTCAGTATTGCCGAGCAAAAAATGTATGTCTATCGCCACGGCACACTTGTGCATGAATGGCCGGTGTCCACAGCGAGGCCGGGCAAGATCACGCCCACGGGGCAGTGGCGTCCGCAACTGCTTTCGAAATATCATCGCTCCAGCCGGTATAACAACGCGCCCATGCCGTTCGCGATTTTCTACTCGGGACATTACGCCATTCATGGCACGGACCAGGTCAGCCGCCTTGGCCGTCCGGCCTCTGCGGGGTGCGTGCGGCTCGATCCGGCCAATGCCAGCGTGTTGTTCGACATGGTGCGCGAAGAAGGGATGGACCAGACCCGCGTGATCGTTCTGCGCTGAGTCTTGCATGCCACAGGCGCGCCCGCATGATCTGGTGGGTGCGATTATGCGCTACCCAAAGCCTTGGTGTTGGGTATAGTTCTTGGGGACATCCGAATTCAAACCCCGAGGCTGCTGATGCGCTGTCCCTTTTGCGGCAATACCGACACGCAAGTGAAAGATTCCCGTCCCGCAGAGGACCATGGCGCAATCCGCCGTCGCCGGTTTTGCCCGGCCTGCGGGGGGCGCTTTACCACCTATGAACGCGTGCAATTGCGCGATCTGGTCGTTGTCAAAACCAATGGCCGGCGCGAGGCGTTCGACCGCGAGAAACTGGAACGCTCGGTCCGGATTGCGCTGCAAAAACGCAATATCGAACATGAACGCGTGGACCAGATGATCAGCGGCATCGTGCGGCGGCTGGAAAGCCTGGGCGACAGCGATATCCCGTCCAAGCTGATCGGAGAGATCGTGATGGAAACGCTGGCGCGCATTGATACCGTCGCCTATGTGCGCTTTGCATCGGTCTACAAGAATTTTCAGGAAGCGGACGATTTCGACAAATTCGTCTCTGAACTGCGCCCGGAACCGAAAGACACGGAGTAACCCGTGCCAAACGCTGCTGACCGCCGCTTCATGCGGCTGGCGATAGCCTTGGGCAGACGTGGGTTGGGGCAGGTCTGGCCCAATCCGGCCGTCGGCTGTGTGATCGTGCGCGACGGGCGCATTCTGGCGCGCGGGTGGACGCAGCCCGGCGGTCGCCCCCATGCCGAGGCCATGGCGCTTGCCGCCTGCGATGCACGCGGCGCGACCGCTTATGTCAGCCTGGAGCCCTGCGCACATCATGGCCGCACACCGCCTTGCAGTGATGCGCTGATAGGCGCAGGCGTGATCCGAGTGGTCACGGCACTGACCGACCCGGACCCGCGCGTTTCAGGGCGCGGCCATGCGCGGCTGCGCGCCGCCGGGCTGGAAGTGCATGAAGGGGTCGAGGCCAGCGCTGCGCGCGACGCGAATGCTGGCTTTCTGTTGCGCCTGGAAGCAGGTCGCCCGTGGCTGACCCTGAAACTGGCACTGACATTGGATGGTCGGATCGCAACGGCCGGCGGCGAAAGCCGCTGGATCACCGGGCCGGAGGCGCGCCGCGCCGTGCATGCGCTGCGTGCCCGTCATGACGCGGTTCTGGTCGGTGCCGGAACAGCACGTGCGGACGATCCTGATTTACGCGTCCGCGATCTGGGGATCGCGCGGCAACCGGTGCGCGTGGTGGCCAGTCGCAAGATGGATCTGGACCCGAACGGACAATTGGGCCGAACCGCCCGTGCCAACCCTGTCTGGATGTTGTACGGCGACGCGCAAGACGTTCCCGAAGGATGGACCCAGACGGGCGCGCGCCTGATCGGATGCCCCGAACAAGATGGCACGCTGGAGCCGCGCGCGATGATGGCGACGCTGGCGCGCGAAGGCCTGACGCGGGTGCTCTGCGAGGGCGGTGGCGCGCTGGGCGCGGGGTTGATCGGGGCCGGTCTGGTAGATGAACTTGTCATCTTCGGCGCCGGAAAGCTGATCGGCGCTGACGGTCGCGCCGGATTGGGACCTTTGGGGCTGGACCGGCTGGCCGACGCACCAAAATTCGCGCTATGCCGCGTGCAGCCTGCGGGGGACGACATTTGCCAAATCTGGCGGAGGCGCTGACGCGCCAAGGCTATGGGTCAGGGGGCGCTGCCCCCGTCGCGCTGGCGCGCGACTCCCCCGGGATATTTGTGCAAGGATGAATGGGCTTGTTTTTGAGCGGGCGCGGCGGCATGTCAGGGTATGATCCGGTTTCGCAGCTATATGCCTTTGGCCTTGCGGGAAGCCCGCAACGCCGCCACGCGCGGCGAAGTGCCTGTGGGGGCGGTGATCGTTGATCGCAGCGGCACGGTGCTGGCGGCCGCGGGCAACCGGACGCGGGAGCGCAACGATCCGACGGCCCATGCCGAGGTTTTGGCCATTCGTGCCGCCTGCGCGGCCTTGGGGCAGGAACGGCTTTTGGACTGCGATCTGTATGTGACGCTGGAGCCATGCGCGATGTGTGCCCAAGCCGTGGCGCATGCGCGGTTGCGGCGGCTGTATTACGGCGCGTCGGACCCGAGGTCCGGGGGGGTCGCACATGGCGCGCGGGTCTTTTCGCATCCGCAATGCCATCATGTGCCACAGGTGTATGACGGGCTGGAGGCTGATGCCGCACGCAAATTGCTGACATCGTTTTTTGAAAAGTTGCGCTAGAGGTCAAAGATGTTCGAACAGGTGATAGCCTATTGTGAACGAACGGATTTTTCCTATTGGTCCGAACCTGTCAACGCAGTGACGAATATCGCATTTGTGATAGCGGCGGTATATGTCTGGCCGAGAACCAGAGGGTTGATCCTGGCCCGCGTGATGGCGGTTGTTCTGGCGTTGATCGGTGTCGGGTCCTATTTGTGGCACACCCATGCGACGGGCTGGTCCAGCGTGGCCGACGTGTTGTTCATTGTGCTGTTCATCCTCGTGTATCTGTTCGCCGCGACACGCGACTATCTGGGCGCTTCGGCCCGTGTCGCTGCCTTTTCGGCGGCCGCGTTCTTTCCGTATGCTGCGGGTTTCGCGTGGGTCTTCGGCGCTGTTTTGCCCGGTGGAAATGCGCTCTATGCCAGCGTGGCGGTGTTGATCGCGGGCTATGGGCTGTGGTTGCGGCGCAGCGCGACTGGGCGGGGCCTGCTTGTCGGGGCGGGTATACTCGTTGTCTCGCTCGGGTTCCGGATGGCGGATGCGCCGGTTTGCGCCGCATTTTCCGTTGGCACGCATTTCATGTGGCACATTCTGAACGGCGTCATGCTGGGCTGGATGATCCTGGTCTATTGCAACCACATGCGCTCGGGCGCGCTTGCACCCCGCCCGCCATCTGGATAAACCGCTTGCTAAACCGATACCCCGGCGGAGGCGATATGTCCGAAATTGATCTGGAGACCGCGCGCAAGGTCGCCAAACTGTCGCGCATTGCTGTGGCAGAGGGTGAACTGCCCGCGCTTGCGCAAGACCTGAGCCGCATACTGAATTTCATGGAAGAGCTGGGCGAGGTCGATGTCGAGGGCGTGGAGCCGATGACATCGGTCACGCCCATGCGGTTGCCGCGCCGTATCGACGGGGTGACGGATGGCGATATTCAGGCGAAAATCTTGTCGAACGCGCCGGATGCGCGCGAAGGTTTCTTTGCGGTGCCGAAGGTGGTGGAATGAGCGATCTGAACAAGCTGACACTGGCCGAGGCGCGCGATCTGTTGCGCAGCGGTGAGACGAGTTCAGTCGCGCTGACCGAAGCGTGCCTTGGCGCAATCGAGGGCGCGGGTGCGCTGAACGCATTTGTGCATAACACCCCCGACCTTGCGCTGGAGCGCGCGGGTGCCGCTGACGCGCGGTTGGCAGCGGGCAATGCACCGGCCATGTGCGGCCTGCCCATCGGCATCAAGGATCTGTTTTGCACCACGGGCGTTGCCAGCCAGGCTGCCAGCCGCATTCTGGATGGGTTCCGCCCCGAATACGACTCCACCGTCAGCGCGAAATTGCGTGATGCGGGTGCAGTCATGCTGGGCAAGCTGAACATGGACGAATTCGCCATGGGGTCGAGCAATGAGACAAGCACCTATGGCAATGCCGTCAATCCGTGGAAGGTGGACGGGCGTGCGCTGACGCCCGGCGGGTCGTCGGGCGGATCTGCGGCAGCCGTGGCGGCGGATTTGTGTCTGGCCGCGACCGGGACCGATACGGGCGGGTCCATCCGTCAGCCTGCCGCGTTTACCGGCACCGTGGGCATAAAGCCGACCTATGGTCGCTGTTCGCGTTGGGGGATCGTGGCCTTTGCCTCGTCGCTTGACCAGGCTGGTCCAATGACCAAAACCGTGCGCGATGCGGCCATCATGTTGGAAGCGATGTCCGGGCATGACGCAAAGGATTCGACCAGCGCCGATCTGCCCGTGCCGGATTTCGAGGCGATGCTGACTGGTGATATTCGCGGCAAGACCATCGGGATCCCGCGCGAATACCGGATAGAGGGCATGCCTGAAGAGATTGCGGCGCTGTGGGACAGGGGCGCGGATATGCTCCGCGATGCGGGTGCCAAGGTTGTCGAGATCAGCCTGCCGCATACCAAATACGCGCTGCCGGCATATTACGTGATTGCGCCCGCAGAAGCGTCGTCCAACCTCGCGCGCTATGACGGGGTGCGTTACGGACACCGCGCGACGCTGGCGGCGGGCGATGGCATTACAGAGATGTACGAGAAAACCCGCGCCGAAGGGTTCGGGCCAGAGGTGCAGCGCCGCGTGATGATCGGAACCTATGTTCTGTCGGCGGGGTTCTACGACGCCTATTACAACCGTGCGCGCAAGGTGCGCACGCTGATCAAGCGCGATTTCGAGACGGTTTTCGCAGAGGGTGTCGATGCGATCCTGACACCCGCCACCCCGTCCAGCGCCTTTGGTCTGGGCGAAATGGCCAATGCGGATCCTGTTCAGATGTATCTGAACGATGTGTTCACGGTTACGGTTAACCTTGCCGGATTGCCGGGAATTTCGGTGCCCGCGGGTCTGGATTCCAAGGGCTTGCCCCTGGGCTTGCAACTGATCGGTCAACCATGGGACGAGGGTGAATTGCTCAAGACCGCCCATGTGTTGGAGCAGGCCGCCGGCTTTGTGGCCAAACCGTCCAAATGGTGGTAGGGTTCCAAAAAACAATCGAGCGTCGAGAGTAGCCCCATGCGTTTTCCCCTAGCCTTTTGCGCCCTTGTTCTGGTGTCTGCCTGCACTGGGGGTGCGCCCTATTCGAATGTCGTCGACACGGCGGGCGGGGGTGTTGGGTTCAGCGACTATGCCCAATACATGCGCGCGCAAGAAGAGTTGTCGCGTATTCGTCAGGCAGAGGCTGCAGCGGCGCGGGCGGCTCCGCAACCCGCCGCCGGAACCGCGCCCATCGGTTTCCAGCCTCAGGGGTTTGGCGCTGCGCAAACGCAGATGCCACCGCAGGCGCCGATTGGGCAGCCGATTGCGACAAACTCGCTTCAGAGCCAACCACTGCCGCAACAGGTGCGGCAACCGCAGCAACCGCAAGGTTTCAACACCGGACAGCAGGTTGCTGCTGCGCCCGCAGCCCCGTCTGAAGAGGGTGTCAGCACACAGAGCTATGAGGCCCAGCCGTTCGGGACGCCGACGCAAAACCGCGTGGTGCGGCGCGATTACGTTCCGCAAGTGCGCGTCACAGCGGCAGAAGCCCCGGCAGCAAGCGGGCCGAACCTGTTTATGTATGCGCTTTCAACCCGCCATAATGTGGGCGAAGAGCGGTACACGCGTCGTCATCTGCTTCGCTGGCGTCGTTGGGAAGCCGCATGCGCGCAATATCCCCATCAGGATCTGGCGCAAGAGGCGTTCTTGGCCGCGGGCGGGCCAGAGAACGACCCCGAACACATGGATCCCGATGGTGACGGCTTTGCCTGCTGGTGGGACCCGGCGCCGTTCCGTCAGGCCGCGACGACGGTAAAAGCGCGCGAATAGCGTGATCTGGCATCCGTCGCCGAATTGCGGGCCGCGCCGCGATGGGCTGCGCCCCACACTCGTTGTTCTACACTATACTGCAATGCGCGACGCCGATGAGGTCTTGGCGCGGCTGTGCGACCCGAGTGCCGAGGTGTCGGCGCATTACCTTATCGACCGCGATGGCCCCTGTGTTCACATGGTCGCAGAGGAGATGCGCGCATGGCATGCCGGTGCCGGGACATGGGACGGGCTGACGGATATCAACTCTAGGTCTATCGGGATCGAGTTGGTCAATACCGGTGCAGAACCCTTTCCCGCGCCGCAAATGGGCGCGTTGGAGCGATTGCTGACAGGCGTTATGGGGCGTTGGCAGATCGCGCCGGTGGATGTGATCGGGCATGCCGATATGTCGCCCGCCCGCAAGCAAGATCCCGGCCCGCGTTTCGATTGGCGGGGGCTGGCGCGCACGGGCCTATCAGTCTGGCCAGAGGGGCTGGCAGAGGACTCGGTTTTCGAGGATAGCTTGACCCGGATCGGCTATCCGAGTGCGCCGCCCGAATGTCGTTTGGCGGCGTTTCGCGCGCGGTTCCGGCCGGAAGGGCACGGTGCCGAGTGCGTGATTGATCGTCGGCGCGCGGCGCGGGTCGCGGACGTGTTCCAGCGTCAGCGCGCCCGGTCAGCGCAAGTAACGTAGCGCGCGGGCCAATTCGTCATGCAGCGCGGCGCGCTCTTCGGGGCTGAGGAATGCGCCAAGTTCCACCGCACGCCCGCCGCCGTTGAGCGTTAGGTAGTTTTCCACCGGCCCGCCCTTTTCCAACAGCGACAACCGCACCCAATATGGGTTGGCCTGCCAATGTTGTTCGGGTTTGCGCGGGTTGATGCGGGTGATCTCTATCACGTCGCGTGTCAGGCGCAGTTGTTCGTGCAGCATGGTGCGTTCGCGCCCGTTGCGTTGCAGCGCATACCACAGGCCCCAGAGTGCCACGCCGGCAAAGGGGATCAGGCCCCACAGGACCGGCGTGCCCAGCACCCCGATCAGGGGCAGCGCCAGCAATCCGGCGCTAATGCCAATGATGGTGACAAAGCCTTGCGGCCCCATGGACAGATGCGGCGACAGGTCCAGCCGGTATTCAGCCCCGTCCGATTGCGCCACGGCAAAGGCCCCGGGCGCGATGCCCGAGGCCTTGGGTGTTATCGTCCAGATTGCAGGCAATCTTGGTCCGTCCGCGATCAGAGGTTTTCTGCCGCGTCGGGGATCAGGCCATCACGCTTGCCCTTGCGCTGCTGGTCCCAGTCCTCTGGCTTGGGAAGCTGCTCGAACGTGTGCTCGGGCGGCGGTGAAGGCAGGGTCCATTCCAGCGTGTCTGCGTGCTCGTTCCAGTAGTTGTTCTGGGTGATACGGGCACCGTGGCGCAGCGTGTAATACATCACCCCGATGAAGAACAGGAACGACGCAAAGCTGATGAATGCCCCGATAGAGCTGACATAGTTCCAGAGCGCGAAGGCATCCGGGTAGTCGATATAGCGGCGCGGCATGCCCTGACGCCCGAGGAAGTGCTGCGGGAAGAAGGTCAGGTTGGCGCCGATGAACATGGCCCAGAAGTGCAGCTTGCCCGCCCATTCAGGGTATTGCCGCCCCGACATCTTGCCGATCCAGAAGTAGATACCGGCAAACAGCGCGAACACCGCGCCCAGCGACATCACGTAGTGGAAGTGCGCTACAACGTAGTAGGTGTCATGGTACACCCGGTCGATGGGGGCCTGAGACAGCACTACGCCGGTCACACCGCCCACGGTGAACAGGAACAGGAAGCCGAACGCCCAGAGCATGGGTGTCTCGAAGCTGACAGAGCCTTTCCACATTGTCGCGATCCAAGAGAAGATCTTGATGCCGGTCGGCACCGCAATCGTCATTGTGGCCAGCATGAAGTAGGTCTGCTGCGACAGCGACATCCCCACCGTGTACATGTGGTGCGCCCAGACGATGAAGCCCAGAACGCCAATGGCGATCATGGCCCAGACCATCGGCATGTAGCCGAAGACCGGCTTGCGCGAGAAGGTCGCGATGACATGGCTGATGATGCCGAAGCCGGGCAGAATGATGATATACACTTCCGGGTGGCCGAAGAACCACAGGATGTGCTGATAGAGAACCGGATCGCCACCACCCGACGGGTCAAAGAACGTGGTGCCGAAATTGCGGTCCGTCAGCAGCATGGTGATTGCGCCAGCCAGAACCGGCAGGGCCAGCAGGATCATCCACGCGGTGATGAAGATCGACCACGCGAACAGCGGCACCTTGAACAGGGTCATGCCCGGCGCGCGCATGTTCAGGAAGGTGGTGATAATGTTGATCGCACCAAGAATGGACGACGCCCCCGACACATGGACCGCGAAAATCGCAAGGTCCATCGAATAGCCGGATTCGTTGGTCGAGAGCGGCGGATACAGCACCCAGCCCACACCAGAGCCAAGCTGGCCATTGCCACCCGGCGACAGAACCGACGCCACGGCCAGCGTAGAGCCCGCCACGAACAGCCAGTAGGACAGGTTGTTCAGGCGCGGGAACGCCATATCCGGCGCACCGATCTGCAGGGGCATGAAGTAGTTACCAAAGCCACCGAAAAGCGCCGGAATCAGCACAAAGAACATCATCAAGATGCCATGCGCCGTGATCAACACGTTCCAGATATGCCCGTTCGGCGTGCAGTTTTCCTGTGCGGTAAAGCTGGCGCCTTCCATGCACATGTATTGCACGCCGGGTTCCATCAGCTCCATCCGCATGTAGACCGTGAAGGCTACCGCGATGAACCCGATGATCCCTGCGGTGAACAGGTAAAGGATACCGATATCCTTGTGGTTGGTAGACATGAACCACCGGGTGAAGAACCCGCGAGGATCCTCGTGCCCATGGTCATGGGTGGCTGCGTCGGCCATTGGCTACTCCAGTTCCCGTTTCCTGCCGCGCTTTCCGGCGGCTGTTTGCAGGTGCACCCGGCCTGTGCCGTGCGCCCGATTCCGTTCCGCGCAGGCCAAAACGGCATGACGCGGCATACCATGCTTGTAGAATGTCTCTTTTTCTGAGGCAACGCGCGATATGCCGCATATTCAATTTTTTTGATCTACATCAGGGTAATTTGGCACGTGCCGGTTTTGGCTGCATGGCGCTGACCACAGCATCACGCAGTCGTGTGCGCTGGCCCGGTTGCTAGTCGGCAAACCCGTTGCTTGGAACGATCAATCGGGCGCGTAGTCATCATAGCATATGTCAAAGACAGAACACGGCAACGCGGCAACCTCTGCCATAACAGGGTCGTTTTCGGCCTGCCTGTCCAGCTGCGCGCGCAGCGCGGCTGCGTATCGTTGTTTCCAGCCCGTGTGGTAGCTGTTCAAGAACCAACTGCGGCGCAGATCCCAGTGTCGGTTCATGCGCACGTCCCGCAGATGGCCAAGATCCGAAACACGGCCTCCAAGGTTGTAGATGGTCATTTCACCGACCACGAGGTCTTGCAGGTCCGTCATGAAATCGACCCGGACATGGTCAAACTCCGCCCCGATCATGCGGGCGATCCGGCAGGCACGCGCCGCGACCTCGGGCAGCGGGCGCGTGTCCCGTATGGGCGACACGGCCGCGGTTGCTTGCGTTAGTTCCAGACCTTGACCATGATCCTGCCAGATCGCAGCCGTCTTCTTGGGGCCATCTTGATAAATCATCACCAGCCGGTCCAGAAATCCGCCTTGCATATAGGCTTTAATCTCTGACACCGGACGGCCCGGAAAGGCGTTTGCCTCTGCGAACACGCGGCGGCGCACCGGGCTGTAGCCCCATTCGCCTGTCTCCCATCCGTAATCCGTGCGCAGCCAGCTTCGCAGACGCCCCACAAGATGCTTGCGTGCGGGGACATCGGACCCAAGCACGAGATTGGTGTGCGAGCCGCAATTGTATTTCAGCACAACACCGGGCGCGCACAGGTCATAGGGCAGGTCACGGCCGGTTCGGCTGGTCCATAGCACCGAAGCGACGGGCAGTTCCGGCCACCGCGCGGCAAGCCAGCGTTTGGTCGCCAGCTTGTCGGACATGATGACAAAACGCGGATCGTGATCCAACAGCTTTCGCCACAGGAATTTCTCATCCATGGTCTGGGGCAGGGCGAGCTTCGGGAACAGCCGCCCCTTGCGCAGCATCCGGTTGCGCAACAGGTGCCACTGGTGCCGGTGAATGTTGCGCAAACGTATTTCGGCGTCGCGCAACACAGTGCGGTCGTTTTGCATCGCCGGTGCCCCTTCAACTTGGAATGCCTACGGCGTTCAATCCGCGCGGGTCTTGGGCTGTTGCGCAAAGGTTTGGTCAAAACTGCGCCGCAACGCAAGGTCAAGATCTTGCATCGTGACGGGAAGGCCAAGGTCCACAAGGCTGGTCACACCATGTCCGCGAATGCCGCAGGGCACGATCCCGTCGAAATGCGACAGATCGGGTTCGACATTTATGGACAGGCCATGAAAGCTGACCCAGCGGCGCAGGCGAATGCCGATGGCGGCGATTTTGTCCTCGCGTGCGGTGCCGTCGGGCAGGGGGAGCTTTTCCGGCCGATCTATCCAGACGCCGACCCGCCCGGGACGGATATGCCCCGTCACCCCGAATTCGGCCAGCGTGGCGATCACCCACGCCTCCAGGTCGCGCACGAAACAGCGCACATCGCGCCCGCGTTTGCCAACGTCCAGCATGACATATGCAACCCGTTGGCCAGGGCCGTGATAGGTATACTGCCCGCCGCGTTTGGATGGGTAGACGGGGAAGCGGTCGGGCTGGGTCAGGTCGTCGGGTTTGGCGCTGGTGCCGGCCGTGTAAAGCGGCGGGTGTTCGACAAGCCAGATGCACTCCTCGGCCTCACCGCGCGCAATGGCTTCGGCGCGCGCCTCCATGAAAGCGCAGGCTTCGGCGTAGTCGGTCAGCCCGTCCGAGGTGATCCATTCGACCATGCGCTACCGGGGCAAAAGCCCCGCCTCCTTCACCTTGGGCAGGTTGCTGCGGCTGACAGGGATTTCGGCGCCGGACACAAGTGTCAGAATGGCGCGGTCGCCGTCGCGGCGGCCCGCGCGCACGGCATTATAGGCGATCCAATGCGAACGATGCACCTGCGCGCCGGCGACGGTGCCAGTTTCCTTGATGGCATCGGACAGGCGCATCAGCACCATCTCTGCGCCCGCCGTGGTCTGCACCCGAACGTAATGATCCTCTACGGACAGCGCGATCAGCGCGCCGCGTTTTTCCAACGGAACGCGCTGCAAGACAGGCGGCGGGGCGGCTTGGTCGGGTTCGGGGGGCTGCTGGGCCAAATGGCGCGTGACCGCCGCAATCGCGAGTGTGACCACCATTGCCACGCCCGCCACGTTCAAGATGAAACCGGGCAGCGCCGCGCGGTCGGGTACGAACCCAAGGGCAACCGCGTTTATGCCCAACACGACCAAGGCCACGGTAACGCCCGCCGCCAGCCCTGCCACGCCCATGCGTAGTGCATAGGGCCAAGGGGGCAGCACATGGCGCAGCAATGTGACTACCAGACTGCCGGCGCCGTAGGTCGCAGGGATGATTAGCGCCCAGTAGCCCAAACGGGGAAAGGGGCGCAGCGCGTCGCCCGTGCCATATGGGGCCACAAGCGTCAGAATCACCGCCACCGCGCCCAGTGCAACCAGCGTCGCAGGATGGCGAATATGGCTGCGCCATTCACGAAGCGCCAGTTGCGTGGGGCTGTCACTCACGTAGCGATCCTTGTCATTGCCGCATCCGGGGTTGGGTGATCCGCGATGCTCTGCCACCCCAATAGCGCACAGCAACACGAACGCCAATGCAAGGACGCTATCATGACACTCTCTCCGATTTTGGACGCCGCACCCGTTATACAAGCACATGTCGCCGCCGGTCTGCTTGCCATCTTGCTGGGGCCTGTCGCGCTCTATATGCGGCCGGGCACCAAGACCCACAAGATTACAGGCTATGTTTGGGTCAGTGCCATGGCGGCGCTGGCCTTGTCCTCTTTCGCCATTCACAGCTTTGCCGTGATCGGGCCATTCAGCCCGCTGCACGGTCTGGCGCTGGTCACGCTCTGGTCGCTTTGGGAAGGGGTGCGCCACGCGCGGGCGGGCCGTATCGCCGTGCACCGACGGATATACATGAACCTGTATTGGTTCGGCGTAATCATCGCGGGTATGTTCAATTTCCTGCCCGGTCGCGCGATCAACCGCGCGTTGCTGCCCGATACGCCCGACACCGGCTTTGTGCTTATCGCGCTCGGGGTGGCCATAGCGCTGCTTATGGTGCTGCGCCCGACACTCCGCAAGCTTTGGAGGACATCGGCCCTGCACGGCTGACGGCTCTTCCGGCTTTTGAACTTTTCGTTACCGACTCCCTCCAAGCTGGAGTATCCTTGGAGGATCATTTGTCGGGAGAAAGCATATGTTTGGGAAAATCAGTTTGGTAACGGCCCTGTCTCTCAGCGTTGCGGCCTTGCCCATAGAGCAGGCGCGCGCGCAGGACGGGCTGGTCGGTGGTATCATCGGTGGGATCATCGGCGGCGCAATCGCGAATGGCCAGCGCAAGTCGCAGCCGCGCACGCAGCGTGTCGTTCGATCCTCTGGCGTAAGTACGGCACAGCGCGAACAGAACCGGTCGGTGCAGACCGCGCTCAACCATTTCGGGTGGAATGTCGGCACTGCCGATGGTGTCCTGGGGCGCCGGTCCCGCGAAGGCGCCTCGCAGTATCAGGTCTTCGCCGGATTTGCCGCCACGGGCCAACTTACGGATTTCGAGCGCAACATTCTTGTCACCGCGCATCAGCGCGCCATCATGGGTGGCCCGCAAGTGGCGCAGACAGTTTCCAGCCATCCGCAGGGTATGCGCGGGCTGATCCTTGTTGTCCGCGATGAGCTGTCGGGCCGTAGCCCGGCACGCAGCGCGGGCAATTACGGTCTGCCCGCACCTGTTGCCACGGCGGTAGATGAAATCGCGGCGTCGTCCGATCCCAATGCCGAGCAGCTTGTTCAGCGCGCGGGCTTCATCCAACTGGCCGACATGAATGGCGACGGACGCACCGATTACATTCTGGACACATCCGTGACCGGATCAGCCTTTTGGTGCTCTGCGCAAGCCTGCACGGTCCAGGCGTTTCTCTCTACGCCCGACGGCTATGTGCGCAACGACTTTCAGGCCTTCAACGTAACCCCTGCCATGTTCACCTGCACCCGCGGCACATGCGAGATGGGGACATCGGATGCGCCGGTGGCTGTCGCCGCGCCGACCGTGCCCGCGCAGCCCGCATCGCCCACGACCGAGGTCGCTTTGTCTGTCCCGTCGGCCCAGCCTGCGGCCCGCAATCCCGCTCCGCAATCGGCAGAGGCAGCGCCCGCGATCCCCAATTTCTTCGGGGGCGGGCAGGGCGCGCGTTCGCTTGCATCGCATTGCAACAAGGTCAATCTGCTGACCAACGCCAATGGCGGGTTCACGACCCTTCAGACCATGAATGACCGTGCGATCGTGATCGCCGAGCAATTCTGTCTGGCACGCACCTACGCCATGGCCGATGGTGAGGCGCTGATCGCCAAAGTGCAGGGGGCTACGCCCGACCAGATCGCGGCGCAATGCGCCGGTTTTGCGCCCAGCCTTCAGCCGCATGTCAGCGCGCTGTCGGTCAAACCTCGCGAAGAGGTCATGAGCGATGTCGGTGGGTTTATCCTCTCCACCGGTATGAACCCCGAACAGCTTGGCGCGACGGCCCGTATCTGCTTGGCCGTGGGCTACAAGCAAGATGACATGGTGCTGGCAATCGGGTCGGGCTTGCTGCTCGTTGCCATGGGGGAACGCGCCTATGGCGAATTGATGGGCCACCATCTGACCGAAGGGTTCGGCGCGTCCAAGCGCGATGACCTGTCGCTTGCATGGTATGAACACGGGCTGGACCCGGCGAAAACCGCCGTCTTTGCGCCAATGCAGCCGGAACGCGATGACCTGTTGCGCGCGGCAGTGTTTGATGAGGGCGTTGATAGCGGCACGGACAAGGCCACGGCAACCCTGCCTGTTTTCAGCCTGCAATAGGTGTATCGCGACCTTGTTATGAAGATGCAGCGCGCCCCCGAACCGGGGCGCGCTTTTTTAGGGACGGCGCGACGCAACATGGTTTTTTTGCCCTTTTCAAGACGCAGCGAAATGAGTATCAGGCCCCTACCAACCACGTGCGGTCGTGGCGGAATTGGTAGACGCGCAGCGTTGAGGTCGCTGTGGGGTAACTCCCGTGGAAGTTCGAGTCTTCTCGACCGCACCATTATTCAGATAGCTTTGGACGCCGGCTGCTCTTGCTCAAACTAGGGCTTGGTTGATCAGTCTGGTTTCGCGGCCCGCGAATGCAAAAAGGCGCGTCTTGCGACGCGCCTTTCTGGTTGATTTTCCAGCGTTTATTGTGGTGACAGGCCGCGCATCCGCTCGCCCCGACGGCGTAGCAGTTCCACCACCGTAAGCAGGGCAATGGAGATCAGCACCAGGATCGTCGCCACCGCAAGGATGGTTGGGCTGATGTCTTCGCGAATGCCCGACCACATCTCGCGCGGGATGGTGCGCTGTTCGACACCCGCCACAAAGAGCACAACGACAATTTCGTCGAAGGACGTGATGAACGCGAACAACGCGCCTGAAATCACGCCCGGCAGGATCAGCGGCATGGTGATCTTGAAAAAGTTTGTCGTGGGGGAGGCCCCGAGGTTCGCAGCGGCGCGGGTAAGGGACTGGTCAAATCCGACCAGAGTGGCAGTGACCGTGATAACCACGAACGGCGTTCCAAGGGCTGCGTGTGCCAGCACCACACCCACAAATGTCTGCGCGATGTTGATCTGCGAGAAGAAGAAGAACATGCCTGCGGCAGAAATGATCAGCGGCACGATCATGGGCGAGATCAGGATGCCCATGATCAACCCTTTGGCGGGCATTTCTGCGCGCGACAGGCCGAGCGCTGCCAGCGTGCCAAGACTGGTCGACAGGACGGTGGCTGCGATCCCGATGATGAAGGAGTTGCTGATAGAGCGCATCCATCCTTCGTCGCCCAGGAAATCCTGATACCAGCGCAGGCTGTAGCCTTCGGGGTTCAGGGTCAGCATTTCACGGGTAAAGGTGAAATAGGGCCCCGCGTTGAAGCTGAGCGGGATCATGATCAGGATCGGCGCCAGCAAGAAGAAGAAGATCGAAAAGCAGATCACGCGAAAGGCGTAATGCCAGACCTTGTCCTTGGTGGTGTAATAGGCCGGAAGTGACATGCGGGCCCCCCTTATCCGAATTTCAGGCTGTCGGTGCCGACAAGCTTGTTGAACAGCCAATACAGGATCAGCACGCTGACCAGCAACATTGTCCCGAGTGCAGCGGCAAGACCCCAGTTGAGCGAGGATTGGATATGGCGGGCAATCTCGTTCGAGATCATGCGCCCATCCTGACCGCCCACAAGCGCGGGGGTGATGTAGTAACCGATCGAAATGATGAACACGAGCACACCGCCCGCCGCGATCCCCGGCAATGTCTGGGGGAAATAGACCCGTCGGAATGCTGTGAACGGCGTCGCCCCAAGACTACGGGCTGCACGGGCATAGCTGGGCGGGATAGTTTTCATCACTGAGTAGAGCGGCAGCACCATGAACGGCAGCAGGATATGTGTCATCGCGATGATCGTGCCGGTCTGGTTATAGATCATACTGAGGCGATCATCGTCACCGATTAACCCGAGCCCAACGAGCGAGTCATTGATCACGCCTTGGCCCTGCAACAGCACGATCCAGGCCGAAGTGCGCACCAGAAGCGATGTCCAGAAGGGCAACAGCACGGCGATCATCAGCAGGTTGGCCTTGCTCATCGGAAGGCTGGATAGGTAATACGCAATCGGGAACCCAAGCGCGAAGGTCATGAAGGTGATGACAATGCTCATGGCGAATGTTCGTCCAAACAGCGACACATAAATACGCCGGTTCTCGTCGGCGCGGACAATCTCGTTATCGGCATTGTATTCGGCGTCGACCGCCGCGACGTAGTAGGACGCCGTCAGAGGTCGCCCCTCGCGCTCGATGATCCGCCAGATTTCAGTGTCGTTCCACAGGCGGTGGGCGTCCATGAACGCCTCTTTATACGGCGGTTCGAACTCGTCTACATTGCGCGATGTTCGAGAAATGGCGCCGCGGGCAGCCGAAACTTCGTAGTTCAGGCGCACAGCAAGCGGGCCGATCTTTTGTTCGATACGCGGCAACTCTTCGTCGGCCATCATGTCTTCGTAGAGCGCGCGATACACGTCTTCACTGGGCAGCTCTTCGCCGTCCCAGTCTTGCAGCGCGTCCAGCGTGCGTGGCAGCGCTTCGATCACGGCGGGGTTATCGACCGAACGCCACATCATCTGAACGATGGGGTAGGCGAAGAAAATCACGATGAAGGCCAGCAGCGGCGTCACAAGGCCGAACGCGGTCAGTTTGCGGCGACGGTTCGCGCGCTCCAGCGCTGCGCGCAGGGGACGACCGTCCGATGTCAGCAAGCGGCCTTTGCTATCTGTCTCGTTTCCGATTGCGACGTCATCGCCCGCGTCGTCAGACAT
The DNA here is from genome assembly GCF_900499075.1 of Roseinatronobacter ekhonensis. Taxonomy (GTDB): domain Bacteria; phylum Pseudomonadota; class Alphaproteobacteria; order Rhodobacterales; family Rhodobacteraceae; genus Roseinatronobacter; species Roseinatronobacter ekhonensis. The sequence continues at coordinate 161,119 of NZ_UIHC01000002.1, forward strand.
TGCCATGGCTTCATCCTTCAGGGAATTCCGGGGAGGGCCGAAAGGCCAAAAAGGGGCGCGCGAAATCGCGCGCCCCTAGTTTTACGTCAGATTACTGAAGCATCCAGTTTGCGAAACGCTCGCGCAGTTCGTCACCGTAGTCAGCCCAGAAGTCGTTATCCAGAACGATCGGTGCGAAGTAGTTGTCGGGCGCGCTTGGCATATGCGGTGCCATCTCGATGCCAAGATCGGCATGCTCACCAACCAGCGGCGCCGAAGATGCGCGTGCCGGACCATAGCTGATGTATTTTGCCTGATCCGCAAGACGCTGCGTGTCGGTGGCGAAATACAGATAGTCCATCACGGCGTCCACGTTGTCGCCCTGTGCGGGTACAACCCAGCCGTCCCATTCCACGATCTGGCCGTCCCAAATGATCGCGGCGTCCATGCCTTCGACCTCGATCGCGTCGAACATACGGCCGTTATAGCCGGTTGCGAACGCAACTTCGCCATCTGCCAGAAGCTGCGGTGCCTGTGCACCTTCGGTCCAGAAGATGATCTCGTCCTTGATGGTGTCGAGCTTGGCAAATGCACGGTCAACGCCTTCCGGGGTCGACAGAACATCGTAGATGTCTTCGAGCGCGACGCCGTCAGCATAGAGCGCCCATTCGAGGTTGGTGCCGGGGCGATCCTGCAACGCACGCTTACCGGGGAAGTTCTCCAGATCGAACAGGTCTTCGATGGAATCGGGCTGCTCGCCTTCGAACGCACCGGGACGTGCGGCCAGAATGGTCGAGTACAGGATCTGCGGGATAAAGCAGTCGCCAAGGCTTCCCGGCAGGAAGTCTTCGCTCGCGGGCGTGCCATCGGGGGCAGGGGCCAGCATTTCGTCATGGTCGATTTCCATGATGATGCCTTCGTCACATGCCAGCTGGGCATCCGACGGCAGCATGTCGACCAGATCCCATGTTACATTGCCAGCTTGGCTTTGGGCCCGCAGACCTGCCAGTGCGTTGGCCGAACCATCGTCGTTGATGATGGTCACATTCGGGTTCATAGCCATGTAGGGCTCGTGATACGCGCGCTGCTGGCTTGCGGTGTAAGCGCCGCCCCAGGACACAACGGTCAAAGAGACCTCTTCCTGTGCCGCAGCGCTCAACGCCATGATGCTTGCCGCCGAACTCAGCGCAATCAACTTGAACTTGTTAGTCATTCGTAACCTCCTAGAGTGATAACGTCATCGGTCGTTGCCGATACGTCTTTTTGCATTCCCGTCCCTCGGGCTCTGCAATTTTTGGCCGCGAGCGATCAACCGAAGTCGAGCGCGCGGCAATCTGTCGGCATCCAGCCGATTTCGATCATGTCACCCGGTTTGTGGCGCACCTGATCGGGTGCGTTACGGGTTTTCATGATGAAATTCTCATTTCCAGCTACTTTCAGGCGCGTGCGGAACACATCGCCCATGTAGATGAACTCCAAAACCTTGGCTTTGATCGTGTGGGCGTCTTCTGCCAGACGGCTTTTGTTGGCTTCCACACGCTCGGGGCGGATGGAAACGCGCGTCCGCTCCCCAACATTGGATACGTTCACAGGCTTGGCGTCGATCAATTCGCCGCCATCCAGTTGGACCACACAATGCTCGCCCTTGATCTCTTTCACAACGCCATCAAGGGTATTATTCTCACCGATGAACTGTGCAACGAAGCTGTTTTTCGGCGCTTCATACAGCACATCGGGCGGATCAAGCTGTTGGATCCGTCCGTCGTCGAACACGGCCACGTTGTCGGACATTGTCAGCGCTTCGGTCTGGTCATGGGTCACATACACGGTGGTAATGCCCAGGTCATGTGCGAGGCGTGTGATCTCAAACTGCATGTGTTCACGCAACTGTTTATCGAGCGCGCCGAGCGGCTCATCCATCAACACCAGTTCCGGTTCGAACACCAAGGCGCGGGCCAGCGCAATCCGCTGCTGCTGGCCGCCCGAAAGCTGGGCCGGACGGCGGTTGATGAAGTCGCCCATCTGCACCATGTCGAGCGCGCGCTTGATCTTGGTCTCGCGGTCAGATTTCCCCATTCCGCGCACTTCAAGCGGAAATCCAAGATTCTCGCCCACGGTCATGTGCGGAAACAGCGCGTAGTTCTGAAAGACCATGCCGATGCCGCGCTTGTGCGGGGGGACCGAGTTGATCGGTTTACCATCCAGCAAAATCTCGCCATTCGTCGCGGTTTCAAACCCGGCCAACATCATGAGGCAGGTTGTTTTGCCAGACCCCGACGGTCCAAGCATTGTCAGGAATTCACCCTTCCCGACCGACAGGTTAAGATCTTTTACGACCAGCGTTTCGCCGTCATAGCTTTTCTGAACCTTGTCGAATACGACGAAGCCATCATCCGTTCCTGATGCGCTCACACTTATCTCCCTGTGTGGACCGGCGGTAATCCGCTCTTTTCCTGCTCAGAGTAAAACGAACCGAGTTTCGCTTTGCAACCGATAACTTAAAATTAGCAACCAATGCCCCGTTTTCGGGCTGTTGTCCTGTATGTTATGTGCAGCTGGGCCGAAATGACTGCGAAATGCGACGTATTTGATAAAAAAGCGTCATGCGCGCTTTGCCACAATTGGGGGTGGGACGCTGCGCAAAGACAGGTGTGGCGCTGGGGTAGCGGCTTTTGTTAGGTGGCGTGTGCCCGGTCGGTGACGCCGCCGGGCACGCCGTCAGCCGGGATTACAGCCCCTTTGCGCGGTAGCTGTCCGCGACCTTTGTGATCGACACAATGAAGGCGGCCGTGCGCAGGTCGCGCACATCGTTGCGGCGGTGCCATTCTTCCGAGATCGCTTGGTAGGCGGTGCGCATCGTGTCATCCAGACCCGAACGAACGAGTTGCAATTCATCCGCACCTTGCAGGTATTTTTCCTTGAAATCGCGCGACAGTTCCCAGCCCAAGCCTCTGTCTTCGGACAGGCGTTCCAATTCGCGCACGAGCGATTTTGCGTGCGCTTCCTCGTTGCGGCGTTGCATCCGGCCAAAACGGATATGCGACAGGTTCTTGACCCATTCGAAATAGGACACCGTCACACCGCCCGCATTGGCATAGAGGTCGGGAATGATGACCACGCCTTTTTCGCGCAGGATATCATCGGCCCCTGCGGTGATCGGACCATTGGCCGCTTCGATGATCAGGGGCGCGTGAATGCGGTCGGCGTTTTCACGGTTGATGACGCCTTCCAGCGCCGCCGGGATAAGGATGTCGCAGTCATGTTCCAGCATCACGGCGCCATTGGCGGTGAATTCGGCCCCCGGATAGCCCTTGACGCCGCCATGCTGCCCGATCCACTCGCGCACATCATCGGGGTCCAGCCCGTCTTCGTTCAGGATGGCCCCGTCGCGCTCGATAATCCCGATGATCCGGGCGTCATCTTCCTCGCGCAGGAATTTGGCGGCGTGATAGCCCACATTGCCCAAGCCCTGCACGATGATGCGTTTTCCGGCCAGACTGCCGGTCAGGCCCGCCTTGGCCATGTCGTCAGGGTGGCGGAAGAATTCCTGCAACGCATATTGCACGCCGCGCCCCGTCGCCTCGACCCGGCCCTTTATGCCGCCCGAATTCAGCGGCTTGCCGGTGACACAGGCGCGCGCGTTGATGTCGGTGGTGTTCATCCGGGCGTATTGGTCCGCGATCCACGCCATTTCACGCTCACCCGTGCCCATATCGGGGGCGGGGACGTTCTGGGCCGGATGGATCAGGTCGCGCTTGGCCAGCTCATAGGCAAACCTGCGGGTGATCTGTTCCAGTTCGTGTTCCTCGTACTTACGGGGGTCTATGCACAGCCCGCCCTTGGACCCACCGAACGGGGTTTCGACCAGCGCGCATTTATAGGTCATCAGGGCGGCCAGCGCCTCTACCTCGTTCTGGTGCACTTCGGGGGCGTAGCGAATGCCGCCTTTGACGGGTTCCATATGTTCGGAATGCACCGCGCGGTAGCCGACAAAGGTTTCGATCTTGCCGCGCAGACGCACGCCGAAGCGGACGGTGTAGGTCGAATTGCAGATCTGGATCTTGTCGGCCAGCCCCGGTGGCAGGTCCAGATACTCGACCGCGCGGCGGAACATGATGTCTACATTCTCGCGGAAACCCGGTTCTGTCATATCGCGCATGAAATCCTCCCATTGCGGACGCCGAAGCTGCGTCAATTTGCTATCTTGATTCGGACAGTAACAGGTTAACCGCGTCGCGAAACCCTGCTGCACAGGTGTTTTCGGTGATGGCCCCCGCGGCGGCGAGTTCAGTTCGTTTCCCTAAAAATTGCCTAAATTACGCCGCAATCGCGCTGGAACACGCCCCAAAAAAGCCACGGGGCGGGCGTAGTAACACCATGATGGATGCTGCTAACCGCCCGCGCCGGACTGCCACATGCGGGGTTTATGAGAGGTGTTGGTAATGAATACGACGACAAGTTCAGAAGGACCACCGCGCAAGCTGTTCGCGCAGGTGATGTCCGGATTCGCACGGGCAGAGGACGGCGCCGTTCTGGTCTTTGGTCTGATCATCTTTGTGCTTATGCTGATGGTCAGTGGCCTTGCCGTGGACGTGATGCGCTATGAAAATGACCGCGTCCGGCTGCAAGGCACGTCAGACCGTGCCGTGCTGGCGGCGACGTCGCTCATGAACAGCAATGTCACGATGACGCCGCAGGAATTGGCACAGGCCTATTTCGATGCCGAGGGGCTGGGCGAGTTTGCGTCGGGCAATATTACCGTAACCGACACGTCCGAAACGGGGCGCACCGTGCGGGTGAATCCCACCGCGCGGATGGAGACGATGTTCCTGCGCATGTCAGGGATCAACAATCTGGATATGACCGCACCTGCTGCCGCCGTCGAAGGGCGCGGGGGCACGACAAAGGTCGAGATCGTGATGGTGCTGGACGCGTCCGGGTCGATGGGGTCGAGCACCTCTACCGGGCGCACGCGGCTGGCGGAAATGAAGCTGGCCGCAAAGTCCTTTGCGGCGGAAATACTGGGAAACAACGATCCGGCGAATGTGTCGCTGTCGCTTGTGACCTATGATTCGTGGGTGCTGCCCACGCCGGGCATGTTGAACCACATGCTGGATGTGTCGGGCTCTGGCGCCTGCCTTGAATTTGATGACTGGACCGATGTGCGGGACGGCAACGGGCCCGTTGGCGTTGGAAACGGCAATGGACCGCCCTGGGCTTCGGTCGGGCAGAACAGTTCCAATGCACCCGGCACGCGCGTCAATTGCTCGACCAATGCGGCATATGAGATCAAGCCGATGGTCAACGATCTGGCAGATTTCGAAAGCTATGTCGACGCGATCAGCACGCGCGGCACCACCTCTATCGACCTCGGTGCGCGCTTCGGTGCCATGCTGCTCGACCCCGACATGCGCGGGTTCATCGATTCGATGGTCGATTCGGGACAGTTGCCGGCAGAGATGCGCGGGCGCCCCTTCGATTGGGACGAACCGGGCGTGCACCGTGTGATGGTGCTGCTGACCGACGGACAGAATTGTTGCGGAAGCCGGTTCAACAGTTCGGTGCAGGATGACAACACGCTCGCGGTCTGTCAGGGAATGCGTGCCAATGATGTGACCGTCTACACCGTGTCATTCGACGCCCCGCAAGGCGCGATCGACCTGCTGTCGGAATGCGCCTCGTCGGAAAACCACTTTTTCAATACTGGCGGTGATGCATTGGTCGCATCGTTCGACAGCATCGCGACGCATGTCAAGACGCAAACCCTGCGCCTGACGGAATAATCATGCGGCGCGGCGGTCCTTTGGGCTGCCGCGCTGTCCTGCGGTCGGGCACTGCCGCCAATCCGCCATCATCCATTCCGAAAATCGCCGCAATCATCTGCGACCGTGAAGGTCAGAAAGCCCCGTTTTTCGGGCACATAGAACATTTAGGTTATGTCATGAGTAAACTGCCGAAATTCCTGCGGTCTTGGGCACACCGGCAAGACGGGGCCGTCACGGTCGAATTCGTGGTGATCATTCCGTTCCTGCTCAGCCTGTTCTTCGCTTCTGTCGATGTCGGCGTATCGATGCTGCGGCAAGTGATGCTGGACCGGGCCGTGGACCTTGCCGTGCGTGAGATTCGTCTTGGAAACCCTGATTTCGAATCCTCGGATGATATCAAAAACGCGATTTGCACTGGGATTGAAGATGTCAGTTCCGGGATGCGCCCAGTCATGCAGGAAGACGAGTGTCTTGCGGGGATCACCGTTGAGCTGAGGATCATCAACGACGAGTCATTTGCTGGGCTTGACGAGCCTGTCGGATGCGTAGACCGCGAAGAGAACATTTCCCCGGCTGTCGCATTTACTCCGCGATCGGCCGCGGCGCCGCAAGAGTTGATGCTGATCCGCACATGCGTTGTTTCAGACCCGTTCATCCGCTTGACCGGCGTCCTGACAGCGATGCCGATCAACGCTAACGGAGACTATGTAGCTGTTTCCAGAGGGGTTTTTGTAAATGAGCCAAGTTGAATCCTTCCGCCAACGCGTGCGCGATTTTGTATCTGACGCGCGCGCCGCCGTCACGGTCGAGCTTGTCTTGGTTCTGCCTTTGCTAATCTGGGCCTTTTTTGCGACCATGATTTTCAATGACGCCTACCGGGCGCGCACGCAGGCGCAGGCAGCCGCGCTTTACGTGGCAGATGCGATTTCGCGAAAGACGACGCGAATTGAAAATGATTACCTTGAAGGGATGAATGACGTCTATGACTTCTTGATCGCAAACAGCGAGACATCGCGCTTGCGTGTCACGTCCGTGGTGTGGGACCGCGATGCCGACCAGCCTCTGGTGCTGTGGTCCTATGGCACGCGCGGCATGAACGCCTTGCCCGACAACACGTTTCAACTGATGTCTTCGGGTGAGATGGGAACTCTGCGCGAATTGATGGATGGTGAGGACGGCGAGAATATGATCGCGGGCTTCACCCAGATGCCGAATGCCGACCTGCATAATCGCATTCCCCCGGTCATGCCGGGCGAGGCGCTGATTCTGGTCGAAAGCTTCACCATGTGGGAAACACCGTTGCCGCAGGTGTTTCTGGGGTTCGACATTCTGGACAACACGCGCCTGAGCCCGATTGCGGTGGTGCGTCCGCGTTTTTCGCCCTTCATCAACTACGAGGGCGCGATGGACGCCGCCCCGCCCGATGCCAGCGAATTCGGCGCGACACCTGCCAACCCGGTATCTGACCCGGATGATCCCGATACCCCCGGCGATGATCCTGCCGACCCGCCGCTTGATACGGTTCTTCTGGATGATGATTTTTCAAACGACGACGCGGATGACTGGTCCGAAGATGATGTCACAACCAGCAGTGACGGAACAATTGGTGGCTTTCTTGGTCCGTTCGGGCGTGAAACGTTCAATGACCCGCTGGAGTTCGAGGTCGATCTGGATCGCGAGATGGTTGCGGCCCGTATCGAATTCGATTTCTACCTGCTTGATAGCTGGGACGGGTTCGACGCGTCATGGGCCCCGGAGGGCGGCGAACAGATCTGGATCGGTGTGGAAGGAACAAGCATAGCCGCTGAGACCTTTCAGGCAACACCCTCCGGCGTAATGCGTGCGACTCGGCGCACAACAGCGTCGCGTGACGAGGGTCTGTTCACAACCCGAATGGAATTGGTCAATGACAACGCAAATATCGGTGGCTCTGCTTGGGCAGATCAAATCTGGAGAGTCAGAATAGATATTACGGACCCTGAGGAAGAATTTGATCTCGACTTTCGAATGCTGAGTGATGAGCCAAGATCAAACGAGAGCTTTGGGATCGATAATTTCCGCATCAGCGCGAGGGCAGGCGATCAGGCGCAATCACATTTTGTGCCCCGCAGGCGCGATCGCGACGGTGTCGATCAATACTCCGGGTTTCAGAATTATGACGCGTGTCCCGATCCAAGGCATGCCGGGCGCACCCATAAAGTTACCCAATCAGCTCTCGCGGCCTCTGGTTCTGTCTTGCGCCATCGTGTTGAAGTTGGCGGCCGCCAAGACCTGTCACGCTGCGACGATTTCGACCGCGACAATGACGGTTATGTGAACGCGAATCCGACAGTGGTGTTCAACTGGGATAATGAGGGACAGTCCGGCAACGGAAACCGCCTGCGCATCCGAACCGACGACGGCAACAGTGGGTTCGACTGTGATTCTGTGCTTGCTGTAAGAGACCCAGGTGGCCAGTGGCACTATAGTGGTTGGACAGTCTGGGAAGGCGGGCGCAATGACGACTGGAACGCGCGTTTGAACATGGAGAACGCTCAAAGTGGAACTTACCATGTTTATGGCGGGAACTGGTATCGTGATACCTGCGATACGGACATTGTCTTTGAGCGCTACTAACGTTTAGTTCGAAAGAATTGCCGAAAGGCGCAAGGCACCACCGCCTTGCGCCTTTGGCCTGTCCGTGGCTAAGATGCAGGGGCTTGCAGCACAGGGACCGTCATGCGCCGCTCATTTTCTTCTTTCCTGCTCTGCGCCGCTCTGGCTGCCTGCGTGAACAGCCCCGACCTGCCGCCTGCCGACCGGCAAGCGCGCGGGGACGCGCCGCGCCTTGTGCCGATATCGGGCCTGTTGGCGCAGGCGGGACCGCCCACAGACGCCACGGCGCTGCGCCTGTCGGCCACGCCGCAAACCCGCGCCGCCAACCTTCGGGCCCGTGCTGCGGCACTGCGCGGGCCGGTGATTGGCCAAGGTGAGCGCGCGCGGCTGCTGGGGTCCGCCAGCCGGATCCGCTAGACCTGCATGTCGGCCAGCGCCTGCGCCTCGTGTGGGCGCAGATCCGCGCGACGCACCTGTGCGGTGTGAATGGAAAACACCACCGCGCGGCTGACAGGCAAGCGCAACAGGCATTGCCGCTCTGATCGGATGAAATCGCCATTGTCGCGCTTGTCCTTGGGCGCGAATTCCGGACGCGGCTGATACAGCGCGGGGTTTGTATAGCGCAGCAGGTTGGCGCGCCACAGCGGCTGCTCGGGGCGGATCGCATCGAACATGCGCTGCACCCGCGCGCCCATCTGCGCATCGTAGCCCGGCACGGGCGCATGAATGCGCAAAAGCGGGCGTCCCAGCTTCTCGGCCAAGGTCCAGCTGGACGGGAAACACAGCACCGCGCCGGTCAACACATGTTCCGCCGCCGCGTCGGGCTGTTGCAGAATGCAGAAATCCTCTTGCAGCAGCAGGCCAAGGCTTTGCAGGGGATTGGCGCGGTCCAGCGCCACGCTGCGGCCATCGGGGCAAGTGACATGCGTGCCGCTCACGCCAAACCCCAAGGCGGGCAGGTCGCGCAACACCTCGTCCAGCAGTTCCAGCGCAGCCGCTTCAGCTTGGGGCTGGCAAGCCAGCACGTCGGCAGGGCGCGCGGCCAGCAGTCGTACGCGCTCTGCCATTTGGGCGGGGTAGGCGTCAGAGACAAGCAGCCAGTCGGCGCGCTTCAACGGCATCACGCCGGGCAGGCGGCGGCGGGCGGGGTCCACCCAAGGGGCAAAGGGCAGGCGGGCATTCAGGATCATGCCCTATGGCTAGCGCGCCCCGCACCGCGCCGCCATAGCATTTTCTTGCGCGAAACCCGATTTCGCGGCAGCATGACGGGCATGGACACGCCCGAATATACGCTTGGCATTGAAGAAGAATACCTTCTGGTCAATGCCGAAACCTGTGCGCTGGCCGATGTGCCCGACGCGCTGATGCGCGATTGCGCGCAGGCGCTGGGCGATCAGGTCTCGCCAGAGTTTCTGGCATGCCAGATAGAGGTGGGCACCGGCGTTTGCGCCAATATTGCCGAAGCGCGCGCCGATCTTGGCAATCTGCGCCGCACAATCGCAACCTGCGCCGCCGAATACGGGCTTGCGCCGCTTGCGGTGTCGTGCCACCCGTTTGCTGATTGGCAATCGCGCAAACACACTGAAAAACAACGCTATAACGATCTGGCGCGCGATCTGGGCGGGGTGGTGCGGCGGATGCTGATCTGCGGCACACACGTTCATGTGGGTCTGCCCGATGATGATCTGCGCATGGATGTCATGCGCCAGTTCAGTTACTTTCTTCCGCATCTGCTGGCTTTGTCCACCTCTTCGCCATTCTGGGGCGGGCAGGATACCGGGCTGAACAGTTACCGTCTGTCGGTGTTCGACAACCTGCCGCGCACCGGCCTTCCGCCCGATTTTTCGGCCTATGCCGAATATCGCCGCTCTGTCGATATGCTGATCGCCGCGGGTTTGATCGAGGACACGTTGAAAATCTGGTGGGACATTCGTCCCTCGGCCCGATTCCCGACGCTCGAATCGCGGATTTGCGATGTCATGCCGATCATGGAGCATACGTTGACGATTGCCGCCATGGTGCAGGCGATCACGCGGATGCTGGTGGAGCTGCGCCGCCGCAACCAGCGCTGGCGAATTTATGACCGATTTCTGATTGCCGAAAACCGCTGGCGCGCGCAGCGCTACGGCCCGCGCGAGGGGCTGTTGGATATTGGTCTTGGCGCGCTGGTGCCCATGGCCGATCTGGTCACGGAACTGATAGAGCTGCTGGACGCCGACGCAATGGGTTTAGGCTGCCTGAATGAACTGCGCGGGGCGCAGGATATTGTCGCGCATGGCACAAGCGCAGAGCGGCAACGCGCTGTCTTTGCGCAGGCCACGGATGACGGGGCCGATACGCAGGAAGCGTTGCGCGCGGTGGTGCGGTCGTTGATGGCGGAATTCGCGCAAGGGCTGGATCAAAGCCGGATTACCGAAATAAGCCGCCCGTAATCGGCCTGACCCTCATGGCAGGACCGCCGGTAGGAATAGAAAGCCGCCGGGTCGGCATAGGTGCAGTGCCCCGTCCAATGGGCCTCTACCCCCGCCGCGCGCAACCGCGCCAGCCCGAAGCCGAGCAAATCGAACTGGTAGCGCCCGCCCTCGCCATTGACGAAAAAGCGCATGTGGTCCGGGTCTTCGTCCAGGAACCTTTCAAGGAAATCCTGCCCGACTTCGTAGTTGCGCTGGCTGATACAGGGGCCGATCACCGCCGTGATCGCCTCGCGCGTGGCCCCGAGTGCGACCATCGCCTCAACGGTATGTTCCAGCACCCCGTCGAGCGCCCCGCGCCAACCGGCATGGGCTGCCCCGATCACACCTGCTTCCGTGTCGGCCAGTAAAACCGGCTGGCAATCGGCGGTCAAAATGGCCAACGCCAGTCCCGGTGTCGCGGTCACAACCGCATCCGCGCGGGGGCGGTCAGCATCTGCCATAGGGGCGTTGATCGTGGCGACATCGGCGGAATGGACCTGATGAACCGTCACCAGCGCGCCCGCATCCACCGCCATGGCTGCGGATACGCGGGCACGGTTTAAGCGGACACTGTCGCTTTGGTCGGACGATCCGGGACCGCAATTCAAGCCAGAGAAAATGCCCGAAGACGCCCCGCCACGCCGGGTGAAAAACCCGTGCCGCAAAGGCGATAGCGCGTCAGAGGTGATGATTTCCAGCGTCACGTCACTTATCCAAAACCGGGCGGCGCCGGGGCCTGCGGTGGATACAGACCCAGCGCTTTGAATAGCTGGCCCATTTCCGAGGGCTGCGTCAAGCGTCGATATGCGGCGATGTGGGATTCCAGCGCCGCGCCGGTCAGGTTGCGGGCCAGTGCCTCTGTGCGCTGAGCGATGCCCAAACGCTCCAGCAATGCGCCTTGCGCGGTCAGGGGCGTCGCCGCCAGCGGGCTAGCTGCGGCCAACGCGCGGAAATCCACATGCGCTGTCAGATCGGCCTGACCGGGATGAGCCAGCGGGTCATCCTTTTGCTGCTGCCATATGGCCTGCAATGTATCGCCATGGTTGCCCCAGTCGCCGTAGTCCACAATCAGCGCCATGCCGCCATGGGCCGCGATCCGCGTGCTGATCGCGTCTATGATTGGCAGGGCAGGCGCGCAGGTTTCGACCAGCGTCCCCTCTGACGTGCTGTCAAGCCGGTGGTCCAGCATGGCAATCGGTGCCGGCGGGGTCAGCCCGAAGGTCAACCTGTCGCCCTCCAGCCCGATCATGCGCTCGGCCCAGCCTTTGGGGTAGCGCAGGAACTGGCGGATGGGCAGCGCGTCGAAAAACTCGTTTGCGACCAGGAACAGCGGTTGGTCATCGGGCAGGCTGTCGGTGCCGTCATGCCAGCGGGCACTGGGCACGCGCTCGGCTTGCGCGGCGCGCAGCACCGCCGAGGCCTCTACCAGATGCACCTGTGCGCCTGCGTGGAACCCCGGAACACGCGCGGTGGCGCGCAGCATGTCGGCCATCAGCGTGCCGCGACCGGGTCCAAGCTCTGCCAGCGTGAAGCGGGCGGGCGCGCCCTGGTCCATCCAGACCTGTGCGATCAGCAGTCCCAGCAACTCGCCGAACATCTGGCTGATTTCGGGCGCGGTGGTGAAATCGCCCGCCATCCCGAACGGGTCGCGCGTGGTGTAATAGCCGTGGCGCGGGTGCAGCAGGCATTGGGCCATGTAGTCGGCCACCGTGATCGGCCCTTGGGCCGCGATCTGGCGGCGTAAGATCTCTGCCAGCGCCGTCATGCCCGGTATCTTGCCCGCCTTGCGCGCCAGACCAGCGCCAGCCCGATTGCGATCATCGGCAGCGACAACACTTGCCCCATGCTGATTCCCAATGGCCCAAGCGACAGCACATGGCCCAGCGGGTTGTCGGGGGTGATGAATTGCGCATCGGCCTGCCGCCAGAATTCGACCGTGAAGCGCCCCAGCCCGTAGCCCGCGACAAACACACCCGTGGCCAAGCCCGGCTGCTTCAGCGCGCCGCGCCGCCAGACCAGATAAGCCAGCACCGCGAAGAGCACCGCGCCCTCCAGCGCCGCCTCGTAGAGTTGCGTGGGATGGCGTGCGCAGACCGCGCTTGGCCAGTCCCATGGGCAATCCTGCGCGGCAGGGCCGGGGAATATCACCCCCCACGGCGCCAGTGTCGGCCGCCCCCAAAGCTCTGCATTGATGAAATTGGCAAGCCGCCCCAGCCCGATCCCGATGGGTGCGACCAGTGCCATGGCGTCGGCCAGTTGCAAGGGTGGCACGCCGTGGCGTCGGCAGTAGATCAGCCCCGCGATGATCACACCCGCAAAGCCGCCATGAAACGACATCCCGCCTTCCCAGATGCGCAGAATTTGGGCCGGATATTCAAGGTAATAGCTGGTTTGGTAAAACAACACAAAGCCAAGCCGCCCACCAAGAATAACCCCGACGATAACCCATGTCAGCAAGGCTTCGACCTTTGCGGGTGGCATCGGGGCGGTATTTCCGGGCCACAACGCAGGCCGCGCCATAAGCCGCATGATGATCCACCAGCCCAGCAGGAACCCCGCGATATAGGCCAGCGCATACCACCGCAGCGCCAGGGTGAAACCGCCAATCTCGATCGAGAATATCTCTGGGCGCAGATCGGGGAACAGAATGGCAAGGGGCGCAAGCATAGGGACCGTCCGGGCAAGGGTTGCGACTGTCTGGCGCGGGGGGGACGGGGAAGTCAACCTTGCGTTTTCAAGGGACAGGCCACATATCTGCTAAAAGCGTTTGTAAAGGATACAGCCATGCAAAGCCGCAACAAGATTCTGGATGACATGTCGCAACTGATGACCAATGCTATGGGCGTCGCCCAAGGCGCGCGGACCGAAGCAGAGACGGCGATGAAAAGCCTGCTCGACCGCTGGCTGGCGGACCGCGATTTCGTCACCCGCGAAGAATTCGACGCAGTGCGCGGCATGGCCCAGAAAGCCCGCGAGGAAAACGTGGCATTGCAGGCGCGGATAGAGGCGTTGGAAGCGGCAACCAAGGACTAAGGCTTTTGGGGGTCGGTGAGGCGTATATCGGGTGAAAAGCCCTAGCCTCGTTTCTGGCACAAGGCCCGACCGCAACCAGAAGCGTCCTTTGACCCGGAGCAACGGCAATGGGTTTCGCGTCGGAGCCAAGGCGTCGGCTGTTGTGACCCTTTGCGCGACCAACGCGCCCCAGACCTACTGCACCATGGCCCGCATGCGCGCGTCTGCGTCTTGCAATGCGGCCTGCAACGCTTCTTTCTCCTCGCGCACCGCCTCAATTTCCGCGTCAATCGCATCAACCCGCGCGCGGCGATCCATATTTGCGCCGCTGTCGTCACCAAGTTGTGCGATCAGACGGGCCAAACGGTCCTGATCGGCGATCAGGTCTTCTTCCGTCTGTTCCAAGGTCGCGATCTGCGCGCGCAGATCGGCCTGCTCGGCGCGCAACATGCGCAAGTCGGCAAACAGCGCACGGGTCTCTGGCGTGGGCACGCGACCTTCCCAATAGGCCAGATCGTTGGTCGACAGGTCCAATAGCGCCAGTTGCGTGCGGGTGGTTCGGGCTTCGACCACGTCGAATGTCGTGATCTGGCCTTGCGGCACGGCCACGGCAAATCGCGTGGCGTCCAACTCTGGCGTGCCGCCGCCGGTTTGCATGTCCCATCCGCCACGGCGCGGGTGCAGCAATGTCACCGTGCGCGCGCCATCCTCTGCGCCCTCTATCCTGTAGCTGGTTGTCACCTCCACGCGTTCGCGGGCGACAAGCACGCCATCCGTCACGGTGGCCTCTATGATGCGGGCGCGCTCGTTCCTGTCCTCTCGGACCGTCACTGCGCTGTCTTCGGCGAATTCCACCAAGGCGCTGTCGCCGGGGGGCAGTTCGGGCATCATCGCATCACCCGCGTGGCCGCGCGTGTCGTCATAGACGGTGACAACACCCGCAGGCAGGCGCAGCGGCAGGGGGTTTTCCACTTCAAGCGCCATCATCGGATGGGGCGCAAAACTGCCACCGCGATAGAGCGTCAGGCGTGCGGTCGCGGCCTGTTCCTGCAAGAAGGGCAGGCTGAGCATCTGGCCGCTGGCCAACGTCACCGGCTGCGACAGGGTATAGGCGGAAAAACTGGTGCCTGCGGCCATCTCCACCGGCGCGGCCTCTACCATCGGGGCATCGGCGAAGCTGCGCGCCATGGCGCTTTCGGCCAGTGCAGGCGCGAATTGCGGGGCTTTTTCGCGCGGGGCATCGACACGGTCATACAGCCGCGCATCCAGCGCCCGCACAGCACCCGTGGCCAGCGTCAGCGATACGCCGTCCCAATCCTGCCCGGTGGTGTTTTCCACCACGGCCCAGCCGGTCAGCGCCAGCCCGTCCGGCCCGTCGACCGCGCGCCACGCGGTTTTCCATACCGGCGCGGGTTGCAACCAGCCCAATCCGATCGCGCGCTCGGACGTGTCGGCGCTGTCTATGCGCAGCGCCACGCGGTTGGCGCGGCCTTGTGCGCGCACCGCGTCGAGCGCGGTATCCAGTGCCGCGCGGTCGGTCGCGTCTTGCAGCACCAATGTGGTTGCGTCATCCAGCGGGATTTGCACGATCTGGCCTGCGTCATCCATGAGTGACACCGCCACGCAACCCGCGCGCCCGTCATCACAAGGCGTCGCCCCCGTGCCTATCAGGCGGCCTGTGACGATGGTCGCGCGGCGTGTCAGTGTTGCGGGCGCGCCTTGCAGCGCCGCGATCAGGGCGGTCAGGTCCGACAGCGCCTCTGGTGGTATGGGCAGGGTGGCGAAGGCATCCTCCAACCCGCCGGGGCCGGGCATGGTCAGGCGCGGGGTGGCGCCCGCAGGGTCAGACAGCCGCAGTGATTTCAGAAAATCGTTCATGTCACTGCGCCGCAAGGTCAGGCGTAGCCCTTCGGCGTCCATCTGCCCCTCGGCTTGCAGCATGGCGACACCCGCGGTCGAAAGTGTGACCGCGCGCAGATCGGTCTGCGCCGTGGCAGGCTGGGTCAGGGCGGTGCAAAGCAACAGGGCGGCGATGGGGCGCATATGGGCATTCCTTTCAAGGGGCGTGCCGGCAGCGTAGCTTGCGCGCCATGCCATGAAAACAGGCAAGCCGTCCTGTGCATCGCGGGGCGGCGAATAATCGCCGCGCGCGGCTGTGCCATTGCCGCGCGGGGGCTGGACGCAGCCCATCCTTGGGGGTATGCGAGACCCATGCCCCAAGATGATGACATCACGCCCGATCTGAACACGTCCGAACCGCTGCGCCGCGCGCTGGGGTCGCGCTATCTGCAATACGCGCTGTCCACGATTATGCACCGCGCGCTGCCCGATGCGCGTGACGGGCTAAAGCCAGTGCATCGGCGCATTCTGTTCGCCATGCGAGAGTTGAAGCTGTCGCCCAGCGGCGGTTTTCGCAAATCTGCCAAGATCACCGGCGACGTAATGGGCAATTACCACCCGCATGGCGATGCCGCGATCTATGACGCGATGGCGCGCTTGGCGCAGGATTTCAACCTGCGCTACCCGCTGGTCAACGGGCAGGGTAATTTCGGCAATATCGACGGCGATAACCCTGCAGCGGCGCGCTACACAGAGGCGCGGATGGCGCGCGCGTCGGAATTGCTGTTGGAGGGGCTGGCCGAAAACGCGGTCGATTACCGGCCCAACTACGACGGCACTCTGGAAGAACCTATTGTGCTTCCCGCCGCCTTCCCCAACCTGCTGGCCAATGGCGCAAGCGGTATTGCGGTTGGTATGGCCACCAACATCCCGCCGCATAACCTGGATGAGCTGATCGAGGGGTGCCTTGCACTCATCGCCGCGCCCGATTTGCCCGATGACGATCTGGTCGCGCTCATCCCCGGCCCGGATTTTCCGACTGGCGGCGTGATCGTGGAACCGGCAGAGTCTATCCGCACCGCCTATGCCACCGGGCGCGGCGCCTTCCGCCTGCGCGCGCGCTGGGAGGTTGAAGATCTGGGGCGCGGGCAATGGCAGGTTGTCGTGACCGAAATCCCGTTTCAGGTGCCCAAGTCCCGCCTGATCGAAAAGCTGGCAGAAGTCATCCAGACCCGGAAGGTGCCGCTGCTGGCCGATGTGCGCGACGAATCCGCCGATGATGTGCGTATCGTGCTGGACCCCAAAAGCCGCACTGTCGACCCAGAGTTGATGATGGGCATGCTGTTCAAGCATTCCGATCTGGAAACCCGATTCAGCCTGAACATGAATGTGTTGATCGACGGGGTCACGCCCAAGGTCTGCAGCCTGCGCGAAGTGTTGCGCGCGTTTCTGGACCACCGGCGGGATGTGCTTGCGCGCCGCAGCCAACACCGGTTGGACAAGATCGACCACCGGCTGGAAGTGCTGGAAGGCTTCATCATCGCGTTCCTTAATCTGGACCGGGTGATTGACATCATCCGCTACGACGAAGCGCCGCGCGCGGCGCTGATGCGTGAGGTCTGGGGCCGTGCGTTTACCCGTGCCACCTCTGAAAAGGACTATGTCGCCCCGCCCGCAGGAGAGGGAGAACTGTCCGAGCTTCAGGCCGAATCCATCCTCAACATGCGGTTGCGCAGCTTGCGGCGGCTGGAAGAGATGGAACTCCGCCGCGAACGTGACGAGTTGCTGAAGGAACGCGCGGGGCTGGAAGATTTGCTGGCCTCTGAAAAACTGCAATGGAAACGCATCGCAACACAGTTGCGCGCCGTGCAGGCTGAATTCGGCAAGGCCACCGATATTGGCCGACGCCGTTCTGATTTTGCGCAGGCGGCAGATGTCGAGGATGTTCCGCTAGAGGCCATGATCGAACGCGAACCCGTGACCATTGTCTGCTCGAAGATGGGCTGGATCAGGGCCATGAAAGGCCATGTCGCGCTGGATCAGGCGTTCAAGTTCAAGGATGGTGACGCGGGGCGTTTTGCCTTCCACGCGGAAACCACTGACAAGATCGTGCTGTTCGGGTCGAACGGGCGGTTCTACACCATCTTGGCGGCCAACCTGCCGGGTGGGCGCGGCATGGGCGAACCCGTGCGCCTGATGGTCGACCTGCCGAACGAGGCCGAAATCGTCGATCTGTTCATCCACAAGGCGGGGGCCAAGCTGGTCGTTGCATCCACTGCGGGCGACGGGTTCGTCGTGCCCGCCGATGATGTGATCGCCCAGACCCGTGGTGGCAAACAGGTGTTGAACGTCAAAGACGGGGTGCGCGCATTGGTGTGCCGTGCGGTTGCGGGCGACCATCTGGCCTGTGTGGGCGAGAACCGCAAATTGCTGGTCTTTCCTTTGGTTGAATTGCCCGAGATGGGGCGCGGCAAGGGGGTCCGGCTGCAATCCTACAAAGATGGCGGGCTGTCCGACCTGACCACGATCACACTGGCCGAGGGCTTGCGCTGGCTGGACCCGGCGGGGCGGACCCGGCACGAGCCTGATCTGACCGAATGGCTGGGCAAACGCGCCAGTGCGGGGCGTATGGCGCCGCGCGGGTTTCCGCGTGACAATCGCTTTACCTAACCCGCTTGCGTATTTGCGCCCTGACCTGTGATCGGCTATGCGTCTGCCATGTATAGCAGGAAGGGTGCTGTAATGCGTTTTTCGGTCGGATCATTGCGCGCGGTCGCGCTTGTGGCGGCGTTGGGCCTGCTGTCGGCCTGTGCCAGTGGCGCGAAGCTTGGGGACGAGCGCGCGGAGCTTGGCGATTTCCTTCTGGGCCATGCGATTGTGGTCGAAGAGAATGCGGTGCAAGGCCCCGCGTCGCGCAAGGCAGAGCCGGGCGCGTGGAAAGAAAGCCTCGAAGGTGAGTTGCAGCGCCGATTCGCACGGTATCAGGGCGATACGTTGTATCACCTTGGCATTGCCGTGCAGGGCTATGTGCTGGCGATTCCGGGCATCCCTCTGGTGGCTGCGCCCAAATCCTTCCTGATCCTTGGGGTCACGGTCTGGGATGACGCGGCTGAAAAGAAGCTCAATGCCAAGCCGCACCGGATTATCGTGTTCGAATCGCTGTCTGGTGAAACCGCGATCAGCTCCGGGCTGACCCAAAGTGCCGAACAGCAGATGATGAACCTGTCGCGCAACGGGATTGCCGCGATCGAGCGGTGGCTGGCAACGCAGGAAGACTGGTTCGCCCCCAAGCCCGAAGCACAAGACACGCCGCAAGAGAGCGCAACCCCGGACGCCGTCCCGGCCGATGCCGGTTCCAGCGCGGCAGATGACGGAGCCGACGCCTGACCCCTGCGCCAAGAACACCAACGACGGATTTTGCGCCGATCTGGCTTGATTTCCCGCGTCCGCTTCGATAACTGGCGCGCGTGTCATTTCGGGCCGACCAAGACGGCCCATCAACAAAGGGTGCCCTAATCCATGGCAAAAGCAAAGTTTGACCGCAGTAAACCGCACGTAAACATTGGCACGATTGGCCATGTTGACCACGGCAAGACGACGCTGACGGCGGCGATCACGAAGTATTTCGGCGATTTCCGGGCCTA
>NZ_UIHC01000165.1 GCF_900499075.1 Roseinatronobacter ekhonensis
GAGTAGCTCACCGCCAAACCTGATAATCAACCATTCCTAAACAACCAACGCGGGGTGGAGCAGCCAGGTAGCTCGTCAGGCTCATAACCTGAAGGTCACAGGTTCAAATCCTGTCCCCGCAACCAGAAAACTCAAATAATACAAACGCTTAGAACCCGACGTATTCCGTCGGGTTTTTGCTTATGCAAAACGAGTCAACGCCATGTCAACGTTTTGAGAGTCGCCCCGCGCCGAGGGCCGTAGTCACTGACAATCAGCCGCACGCAGCGACAGCCGGTGACATTCGCCGGTGTTGAGCGCGATTTGCCGTGATCTCGTTTTGCAGTTTCCAGGCCGACCATTCGCCCGCTTGGCATTGCTGTTCGGCCTGTGCCATGAAGAGTCATGATCGAATTCCGCCAGCTTCCAGATGACCATCCCGATCTCGCGCATTCGCCCATTCTGCGCGCCGCACTGTTGACGCTGCAATATGCGCAGGAGCACGGATCGATTGGTCTGACCAAGACCAAGGCGTTCAAGCGCGTCTTCGTCCATTGGGCGGTCGAGTATTTCGGCTGGCCGGGCAAAAGCGCGGAAGAGATGTTCCGCTACAGCAAAGTCATCAACGAATTCGAATTCCCGCCTCTTGAGGTGCTTCATTTCCTGCTGATCTCCCTGCGCCTCGGGCGTCACTACAAGGGCGCGTTCCGGCTGACCAAGCGGGGTGCGGATCTGGCGGGCGCCCCTGGGCGCCTGTTTGCCGAGCTCATCCCCTATTTCGTCCTGCGGATCGACCACGCCTCCTATGGGCGCTTCGACGAACGCCCTTTCGGGAAATGGGATGTCTGGATGAACGTCATCAATGTCGAGGCTGATCACGGCACGACCGAGGCCGCTTTGTTTGAAGCCTTTTACGGTAAGCCGGAGGACTGGCACACGGCAGGCTGGCGGGAGATGGCAGCATTTTCATGCTGTGTGCTACAGCCACTCGAGTGGGCCGGGCTGCTTAAGGAGACGGGTGCGTCCTGTTCCAACGGTCGTTCGATCCGCAGATAGCGATAGGTTTCGGCTTTGAAGGTCGCCGTGGCCACGGTCCAGAGGCGAGCCCCGCGTTTCAGCTTCCGTCCGTTCACGGTCGCATCGACATAGGTCGGCCCCGAAACGGGTGTCGCCCGGTTGAACCCTTCTAGGCCTTTCACAGGTGCGA
>NZ_UIHC01000018.1 GCF_900499075.1 Roseinatronobacter ekhonensis
CGCAAGCCTCAAGCTCGAGGCGGGCTGGTGAGGAAAGAAAGTCAGGGCGGATCATAAGCAATAGCTGAATCGTTCCAAACCCAGCAGTCAAGTCAACAAATTCGGCTTCTGCAGGACTCGGAGTATATTTGTAAAATTCTTGCTTGGTGGCTTTGCCTTATATGCAGCTTTTGTAGCAGCACTTGCATTTTTCCAACATTCCTTAGTGTTTCCACGGCAGATGGTGGCCCCGCCGCCAGCACTGCCTGCACAGACCGAGCGGCTGGACCTGACCCGCCCCGATGGCAGCATATTGCGGGGTGTGCGCATTGCCGGGCGTGACCCGTCGCGACCAACACTGTTGGGGTTTCCCGGCAATGCCTGGAATGCAGAGGCGATGGCGCTGTTCCTGCACCAGATCGCGCCGCGGCATACTGTGGTGGTTTACCACTACCGTGGCTATTCCCCGTCCACCGGCACCCCTTCCGCCGCGGCGCTGATGTCCGATGGGCTGGCCATTCGTGACAGCTTGCAAGGTCCGGTGATCGCGGTCGGGTTCAGTATTGGCAGCGGGGTTGCCGCCCATGTGGCCGGTGCCCGACCACTAGAGCATGTGATCCTTGCAACACCGTTCGACAGTCTGCGACATGTAGCGGCAAGCACGCTGCCCTATGTCCCGGTGCGGTGGCTGTTTGCGCATGAGATTGACGCAAAGGCGGCGCTGCAAAACAGCGCAGCACCGCTAACCTTGATAATTGCAAACAACGATGAAGTGATCCCGAACGCCCGCTCCGGCGCATTGGCAGCTTCGCAGTCGGACGCGGATGTTATCCGGCTGGAGGCCGGCCACAACGATATCTACAACACACCCGGTTTCGTCCCCGCGATGCGCAGTGCGCTACGTTGAACGGCTTTCCATATCTTCGGCGACTGCCTCGGCACGCGCGGCGAGTTCCGCCAGCCCGTCCGTCAGATCTTGCGGTACAACCGGCACTTCAACCTTCTGGGCCGGGCGGGCGTGCAAGCGCGAGATTTCCTCGCGCATGGATTCGATCTGCGCCTCGGCATCTTTCAACTTGTCCTCGACCGCCGCCGTCTTGTCGGCCAGCATCAGCCCAGACATCAGCAACATACGTTCGGCGGGCACACGCCCGATCTGGTTCAAGAGCGTGCGCGCCTCTGTGTCCAGCATCGCTGCGGCCGCCAGCAGGAATTGCTCTTCCCCCGGCTGGCACGCGACCGCAAATTCCTTGTGACCGATCGTAATCGTTTGTTCAGGCATCACGCTCTCCCGCACCCATGAGCGGCTTCAATTCGCCCAAGACATCTTCCATTTCAGCCAGCTCCGAGGCGCGTTCGGCGCGCAGCGCTTCCAGTTCCGCAACCAGCGAACGGTTGATCGCGCTGGGTTCGATCACCTGGGCCTCATGCCCCTCGCGCAGCTGTCGGTTTGCCTCTATCAGCTTGGAGTTGGCTTTCTTCAGGCGCAACATCTCCAGGCTTTGCAAGTCAAGCTGTTCCGTCATCCGCGCCAGCCGCCGCTCCATCGACGCGACGGAACTGTCCTGCCGCTGGCGCACGGCATTCACGCGTTCGGTCAGTTGCGCGGTTTTCGCGCGCTCCGCCTCCAGCTCTGCTTGCAGGCGGGCAGCGTCTGGGTCGGCCTCGACCACGGGGGCGGTTTGCGCTGGCTTGGCCAATTTATCCGCCGCTGACGATATGCGGTCCAGCGCACGCGACAAGCGGGTTTCGATCTGTTTTACGTCCGTCATGTCGGCTCTTTCCAATTGGGCGCTTTCACATGGCCGAATCATTCCATGCAGGGTATGGCAACCCACGCCGTGCAAACCTACCCCCAAAATAACGGCTTTCCAACCTTGGGGCGTTTTGGACCATGGCACATGGCTTGCGTTGCTTGCACAACAAGCCATAAGCCCTATGATCGCCCCGCGGTATGCTACCGCTAACATCGCCTTTTTCCAGATCGAGGAAGACCAGACGTGGATATCGCTGCCCTGAAAACCGCCAATCCCGACCATTGGATGAAAGCCACCGCGATTCGCGCTTTGGCTATGGATGCCGTGCAGGCTGCAAATTCGGGCCATCCAGGCATGCCGATGGGCATGGCCGATGTCGCGACCGTGTTGTTCGAAAAGCACCTGAAATTCGACGCCAGTGCGCCCGACTGGGCGGACCGCGACCGGTTCATACTGTCGGCAGGACACGGCTCCATGCTGATCTACGCGCTGCTGTATCTGACTGGCTACAAGCAGATGACGCTAGAGCAGATCAAGAATTTCCGCCAATGGGGCGCGATCACGGCGGGCCACCCGGAATACGGCCATGTCGAGGGCGTGGAGACTACGACAGGCCCCTTGGGCCAGGGCATTTCCAACGCCGTGGGCTTTGCCATGGCAGAAGAGAAATTGCGCGCGGAATTCGGCCCGAAAGTGGTCGATCATTACACCTATGTCATCGCCGGTGACGGCTGCCTGATGGAGGGCATCAGCCACGAGGCGATCGGACTGGCCGGCCATCAGAAGCTGGGCCGCCTTATCGTGATGTGGGACAACAACGACATTACCATCGACGGCTCCGTCAGCCTGTCAGACCGCACCGACCAACGCGCGCGTTTCGCCGCCGCCGGGTGGAAAGTTCTGGCCTGCGACGGGCATGACGCGGCAGATATCGACCGCGCCCTGACCGAAGCGAAAGGTTCCGACCAGCCCGTGCTGATCGACTGCAAAACCGTCATCGGCTTTGGCAGCCCTGCAAAAGCAGGCACGGCGGGCGCGCATGGCGCGCCGCTTGGCGATGCTGAAATCGCGACGACCAAAGCAATCTATGGCTGGGAGTACGGCCCGTTCGAGGTGCCCGCCGATGTGCTGGACGCATGGCGCGCCATCGGGGCGCGCGGGGCAAAGGCGCATGAAGACTGGAACACCCGCTTCGCAGCGCTCTCGGGCACCAAGCAGGCCGAATTCACGCGCCGTATGGCAGGCCAAGCGCCGAAGAAGCTGGAAAGCGCCATCCGCGCTTTCAAAAAGCAGATCGCGGAAAGCGCACCCAAGGTCGCAACGCGCAAATCCTCGGAAATGGTGCTGGAGGTGGTCAATACCGTCTGCCCCGAAACCATCGGCGGTTCTGCCGATTTGACCGGGTCGAACAATACCAAGACCGCCGGTCTGGGTGTGTTTTCATTCGAGGACCGCAAGGGCCGCTATGTCTATTACGGCATCCGTGAACACGGCATGGCTGCGGCCATGAACGGCCTGTCGCTGCATGGCGGGCTGAAGCCTTATGGCGGCACCTTCATGTGCTTCACCGATTACGCGCGCGGGGCAATGCGTCTCTCGGCGCTGATGGGGGTGCCTGCGACCTATGTGATGACCCACGATTCCATTGGTCTGGGCGAGGACGGACCGACCCACCAGCCGGTTGAACATCTGGCCATGCTGCGCGCCACGCCCAATATGAACGTGTTCCGCCCCTGCGACACGGTCGAAACCGCCGAGGCGTGGGAACTCGCGCTCACCAGTGAACGCACACCTTCAGTGCTGGCGCTGACACGGCAAGGCCTGCCCACCTACCGCACCGAACACAAGGTCAAGAACCTGACGGCCCAAGGCGGCTATGTGCTGGCCGATGCCGACGGCAAACGCCAGGCGATTCTGATGGCCACCGGGTCCGAAGTGGAAATCGCGATGCAGGCGCGCGATCTGTTGCAGGCCGAAGGGATCGGCACGCGCGTCGTCTCCATGCCCTGCTGGGAGTTGTTCGAAGAGCAGCCCGACGCCTACCGCCGCAAGGTTCTGCCCGCCGGTCCGGTGCGCGTGGCCGTGGAAGCGGCCATTCGCTTCGGCTGGGATCGCTGGCTGTTCGGCGAGCGCGGACGGCGCGAGAAGTCGGGCTTTGTCGGCATGCATGATTTCGGCGCGTCGGCCCCAGCGCCCACGCTGTACAAAGAACTTGGTATCACCGCAGAGGCCGTGGCAGACAAGTTGAAATCCCTGCTCTGACCTTGCGGGGGCACGCGCGTCAGCGCGTCCCCGCCCGTGGCATAGACTTAAAAGGGCGGCCCGCAGGGCCGCCCTTTTTCCGTTTGGTCACACATGGTCCCGCTATTCGGCGGCTTCCGCCTTTGCGCGCTCGGACTCGATCTCGGCAGCCTTCTGTTCGACCTGTTCGACAATATGTTCGACCATCTGCTCATTGCTCAGCTTGTGGCTTTGCTTGCCTGCCAGATACACCATGCCGGACCCAGCCCCGCCGCCAGTAAAACCAACATCGGTCATCAGCGCCTCGCCCGGCCCGTTCACCACGCAGCCTATGATCGACAGGCTCATCGGTGTTTTGATATGGGCCAGCCGTTCTTCCAGAATCGTGACGGTCTTGATCACGTCGAACCCCTGCCTTGCGCAAGACGGGCAAGAGATGATGTTCACACCCCGATGCCGCAGGCCCAGCGATTTCAGGATCTCGTAGCCGATCTTGACCTCTTCCACCGGGTCGGCAGACAGCGACACGCGGATCGTGTCACCGATCCCCATCCATAGCAGATTGCCAAGACCGATGGCTGATTTTACCGTGCCGGAAATCATGCCGCCCGCTTCGGTAATCCCAAGGTGAATCGGCGCATCCGTTGCCTCTGCCAGCCCCATATAGGCCGCCGACGCTAGGAACACGTCCGACGCTTTCACGCTGATCTTGAACTCGTGAAAATCATTATCCTGCAGGATGCGGATATGGTCGAGGCCGCTCTCTATCATCGCGTCTGGGCACGGCTCGCCATATTTCTCCAGCAAATGCCGTTCCAACGATCCGGCGTTCACGCCGATACGGATGGAACAGCCATGGTCGCGCGCGGCTTTGATCACCTCGCGGACACGCGTTGCGTCCCCGATATTGCCGGGATTGATCCGCAGGCAGGCTGCGCCCGCCTCTGCCGCCTCGATCGCGCGTTTATAGTGGAAATGGATGTCCGCCACGATCGGCACCAGGCTTTCGCGGCACACCTCGCGCAGCGCGCGGCTGGCATCCGTATCCGGCACCGACACGCGGACAATATCCGCGCCCGCCTCGGCGCAGTCCAGAACCTGCTTGATCGTGGCCTTTGCGTCGCCGGAATCGGTGTTGGTCATGGTTTGAACGCTGATCGGCGCATCCCCTCCGACCGGCACCGACCCGACCATGATCTGGCGGGATTTGCGGCGCTCGATGTTGCGCCACGGGCGGATATGGTTGTGGTCCATCATGCAAACCTTGTGCGTTGCGGGCTTCGTGCGAAACATAAACCAAGAGGGGCGCTGCGACAAGCAACGCCCCCTTTACACATCATATCTTGGAGCGGAATTTACGGCTGCACTTCCGCGACGTTCACGAAGCTGCGCAGGTCTTCGTCACCGCTCAGATCGGCAGTGGCAAAGCTCTCGGTCACGGCCTCTGGCGTCAGTGCAATCTGGTCCACGACCTGTGCGCCGGGTGCCGTCGGCCCAAAGGGCTGCCCGTCTACCATCAGGTAGACCGACCCGGAATTCCCGGCGCGCAGGGTCGCCGCAGGTTCCGTTTGCGGCACGGCATACCGCTCGCCCGCATCCAGAACTTTTTCAAACAGGACCGTGCCGTCCGCAGCGCGCACGCGAATCCAACTTGGGCGTACGGCCAGAACTTCGACCTGTGCGGGGCCATCTTGACGCACCTGCACGTTGGGCGCATCGCCATTGGCTTCGTTCAGTGCCAGATCAATGGCCGAGCCGATATCATCCGCCGAAGACGGGGTTTCGGGTTCCGGCCGGATTGCACCAATCGGCCCATCCCGCGCGACCATGATCGGCGCTTCCAACGCTTCAGGCTGGTAGGTGCGGACAACGCCTTGCGCAGTCTCTCGCGGCAATCGTGTGTTCGACTCCACATCGTTTGCCGACGGCGTGATCGCGCTGGCATCTGCGCGGTCCATGCGCGGCGCTGCGCCGGTGATCACTGGGTCAAGATCCGCCATAACCTCTGGAGGTTGATCGGCGGGGGCAAGTTGCACGCGCTGCACCTCTTTGAGGACGGTCCAGCCACCAAAACCCAGCCCGATCACAAGGCCAAGCACAACGGCCACTGACCCGATCGCGCCAACATCCAGCCTGCGCCAGAATGGGTCAGGATCATCTGCCAAGCGCGTGCGAGACAGCAGTCCTTGCGAAAATTCACCGCCCGTTACCGGTTCCGCGCGCGGCTTGCTGGGCTGGCTCCGGTCCAGATCGGAATTGATCGAGAAATTGGTTTCCGCGCAGAACTGCTTGTAGCACCAATCCGGGTCCAGCCCCAGATAGCGTGCGTAAGACCGCACATAGCCCGCGATGAAACTCGGCGCCTCGAACGCCGAAAGATCGCCACTTTCAATAGCGGCGATATACGTTGCACGAATATGCAGCTCTCGCTGCACATCCAGAAGCGACTTGCCCATAGTCGCCCGCTCGCCACGGATGATGTCACCCAGCCGAACCTCGAAATCATCGAAGCCTGCTGGCTGGAACCCACCTTCCGGGTCTGTCTTGGGTTTACTGCCAAACCAGTTCATTGCCCGCCCTTTAACCGATAGTCTGCCCATTAGCGCCAAAATGACCATAAATCCGGCCTCTTACGTGCCGTTATTGAGATCACTATACGGGTTTTCACTTCGATTTGAAGCGTTAACAAACGTCAGGCAGACATTTCGGCACGATTTAGCGCACAATGCGACCACAAACCGTCCATCGCGTGCACAAGACGGTCAATCATCTTGCTGTCATGAACAGGGGACGGGGTGAACCGCAAGCGTTCCGTGCCGCGCGGGACGGTCGGAAAGTTGATGGGTTGCACATAAATTCCGTAATCCGTCAGCAACATATCGGAAATTGCCTTGCAATGCACAGGGTCGCCCACATGAACCGGCACGATATGACTGCCATGGTCGATGATCGGCAGCCCCAACCCGCGCAGACGCAATTTCAGAATGCGCGCGTGGTCTTGCTGTTTGTGACGCAGATGCTGCGCGGTTTTCAGATACTCGACCGACGCCGCAGCCCCCGCCGCCACAGCGGGCGGCAGCGATGTCGTGAAGATGAAGCCCGGCGCATAAGACCTTATGGCGTCGCACATTTTGGCAGATGCCGCGATGTAGCCGCCCATCACACCATATGCTTTTGCCAAGGTGCCATTGATGATGTCGATCCGGTGCATAAGCCCATCACGCTCTGCCACACCGGCGCCGCGCGGGCCATACATGCCAACGGCGTGAACCTCGTCAATGTAGGTCAGCGCGCCGAATTCATCGGCCAGATCGCAAATCGCCTCTATCGGGCCAAAATCGCCATCCATCGAATAGATGGATTCGAACGCGATCAGCTTGGGGGCTTCGGGATCGTCGGCGGCCAACAATTCGCGCAAATGCGCGACGTCGTTGTGCCGGAAAATCCGCTTCGCGCCGCCATTTCGGCGCACGCCTTCGATCATCGAAGCATGGTTCAATGCGTCTGAATAGATAATCAGACCGGGAAACAGTTTGGGCAGTGTCGAGAGCGTCGCATCATTCGCGATATAGGCCGAGGTGAAGAGCAACGCCGCCTGTTTCTGGTGCAGATCGGCGAGCGACGCTTCCAGACGCTTGTGATAGGCGGTTGTGCCCGAGATATTGCGCGTTCCACCAGAACCCGCACCCGTCGCGTCGAGCGCTTCGTGCATCGCCGCCAGAACGACCGGGTTTTGCCCCATCCCAAGATAATCGTTGCCGCACCAGACAGTTATGTCCTGCTTTTCGCCATCGGGACGGCTCCAAACAGCTTTGGGGAACTGGTCCTTCTGCCGCTCGATGTCGATGAATGTTCGATAACGCCCCTCGACATGAAGTTGGTTAAGGGCGGCATCAATTGCGGTCTCGAACTTCACTACCCACTCCCTGGCATCAGCTTGGTATATTCGCTTTTATAGATATTCTTGATTCTTGCAAACCAAATTACCCTTGTGCCTATTTTGCACGCAGATCGCGAATATGGTTTGATCTAGATCAATTCCAGCCGAATGCACAATAACCGAGCCCGCGCCGAATCGTCGCGCGTGTTATTCTGCGTTTATTTCCAATGCGATAACGCATTCATCACCGCCGCTACGCGCCGCGTCACACCCCTCGCGGGCCGACGTTATAGCGGTCGGCAGGTCCGACATATCGGCTACCGCAACCGCAGATTCCGCCAATAATCCATCGGCGACCAAACCATCTGCCGGGGCAAGCGCCATGGCCGCGAAGCGCGCGCCCTCGGGGACGAACAGCGACAGCGCATCGCGATTCTGGCCGACCAAGCGCAGCATTGCCAACCCCTCATCCGACAAAAACGGATGCAGATAGAGCGTGATCTGTGCCCCTTCCAGCGTGTAGGTTTCTGTCTGCACCTCTTGCGCCTGAACCGCACCGGCGATCGCGGTTGCCGCGCCCAAGACCGCTACCCATTTCCACATCTCTGGTTACTCCATCTCTCGAATCCGGCTTTCGCGTGGCGTTATAGCCTGTATGGCAGGTCTGGACACCCCCACGGCAGGTGTTACGCTTCGTCAAACCCTCGTCAGCGGAGCCTGAAATGACCGACCCCCTCGACCCAGTTCTGTCCCGAATCGATGCCGACCTTCCACAGGCACTCGACCGGCTGTCGGATTTGCTGCGGATCCCGTCTATCTCGACCGATCCGGCGCATACCCCCGATGTTGAGGCCGCCGCAGACTGGCTGGTCAAGGACTTGACGGCAATGGGTTTTTCGGCCCGCAAAGACCCGACAACCGGCCATCCCATGGTGGTCGCGACGGGCGGCGCAGAGGATGGCCCGCACCTGCTGTTTTACGGACATTATGACGTGCAACCGGTGGACCCGCTGCACCTGTGGGACCGCGACCCGTTCGACGCCCAGGTTCAGGACACGCCGCGCGGAAAAGTGATCCGCGCGCGTGGCGCGTCCGATGACAAGGGCCAGTTGATGACGTTCCTGGAAGCCTGCCGCGCATGGCTGGCCGAACACGGCAGTCTACCGGTAAAGCTGACGTTTTTTCTTGAAGGGGAAGAAGAAAGCGGCTCGCCCTCTTTGGTGCCTTACATGAAGCAGAACGCCGAACAGCTAAAGGCGGATGTCGCGCTGATCTGCGACACCGGGATGTACGACGCCGAAACCCCGGCCATCACGACCATGTTGCGCGGGCTGCTGGGCGAGGAAATCACCATTCACGCCGCCGACCGCGATCTGCATTCGGGCATGTTCGGGGGGGCTGCGATGAACCCGGCGCGCGTGCTGGCGCGCATTTCGTCGGATTTGCATGACGATCAAGGCCGCGTGACGGTGCCGGGGTTTTACGATGACGTGCCCGACCTGCCCGCCGATATTCGGGCACAATGGGCAGAGTTGGGATTTGATGCCGAAGCGTTTTTGGGACAGGTGGGCTTGCGCCTGCCCGCGGGCGAACAGGACCGCAGCGCGCTGGAAATGATCTGGGCGCGCCCGACCTGCGAAATCAACGGGATGATTTCGGGCTATACCGGCGCGGGGTTCAAGACCGTGTTGCCAGCACAGGCCAGTGCCAAGATCAGCTTTCGGCTGGTGGGACAGCAAGACCCGCACAAACTGCGTGAGAGTTTCCGCGATTTCGTGCGCGCGCGGGTGCCCGCCGATTGTCGCGTGGAATTTGCCGAGCATGGCGCCTCGCCCGCGTCGGTCATGTCCACCGATCATCCGGCGTTTGAGGCGGCGCGCCAAGCGCTCAGCGCGGAATGGCCCAAACCTGCCGCGTTCGTCGGCTCCGGCGGGTCCATCCCGATTGCGGGGTATTTCAAGTCCATTCTGGAGATGGACTCGATGTTGATCGGCTTCGCCAAGGAAGATGACGCCATACACTCGCCAAATGAAAAGTATGACCTTGACAGCTTCCATCGTGGAATCCGGTCTTGGGCGCGGATCATTGACGCGATTTCAAAGGCTTGAGCATGTGGCTGAATGCGCTGCCGGTGTTTCATCAAAACCCGGCAGATGTTCGATTTGTGCAAGACCCCTACCCGGCCTATGACCGTATGCGCGGCCTTGGACCGTTGGTGTATTGGCAAGACTACAGCCTGCCCTGCACCACCGGTTTTGCCGCCACGAATGCGGTGCTGCGCGACCGCCGCTTCGGACGGGTGCCGTTGGACCCTCCTGCGATCCCACCGCACCTGACCCCGTTTTACGCGGTCGAGGCGCATTCGATGCTGGAGCTGGAACCCCCGCGCCACACCCGTTTGCGCGGGTTGGTGCTACGGGCCTTTACGTCGCGCCGGATTGCGGCGCTTGGTCCGCAGATCGAAACGTTGGCGCATGAGTTGATAGATGCGCTGCCAAATCACGAGTTCGATCTGATCGACCAGTTCGCCCAACCCCTTCCCGTCATCATCATCGCACGGCTGTTGGGTGTGCCGGAAAGCATGGCCCCCGATCTGTTGCGCTGGTCAAATGCGATGGTGGGCATGTATCAGGCCGGACGCAGCCGCGCGATGGAAGAGGCCGCCGCCACAGCGGCCACGGAATTCGCCACGTTTCTGCGCGGCTATATCGACGCGCGGCGCAACAGCCCGGCGGATGACCTGATCACCCATCTGATCGCGGCGGAAGAGGATGGACAGACGCTCTCCACTGACGAGATGATCGCCACCTGTATCCTGCTGTTGAACGCAGGGCACGAGGCGACGGTGCACAGCCTTGGTCTGGCGGTGAAAACCCTGCTGGAGCATGACCTGTGGCCTGCCCCCGTGACCGATGCGCTGGTAGAAGAATGCTTGCGTTTTGACCCCGCGCTGCACCTGTTCACCCGTTGGGCCTATGACGACATAGACGTGATGGGCGTGACCGTGCCGCGCGGTGCGCAGATCGCCTGCCTGCTGGGCGCGGCGAACCGCTGCCCGCGCCACTGGGATAACGCCCATCGCTTCGAACCGACCCGCCCTGCCAAAGCGCATTCGGGCTTTGGTGCAGGGCTGCATTTCTGCCTTGGCGCGCCGCTTGCGCGGCTGGAATTGCGCTACGCATTGCACGCGCTTTGCGCCCGATTGCCCCGTCTTGCCTTGGCGGAACCGCCGCGGATGGCGAATATCTACCATTTTCACGGTTTGGAACGGCTGATGCTACGGGCCGGATAGTGCCTTTCCCTTGAACCTTCGCGGCATATGTTTCACACAAGCGCGAACCCGTGGCGCAGCAAACACCTCCGCGACCACGCAGCCACACCAACGCAGGACGAATAGGCATGACAGATCTCAGCAGGCCCACCGAAGACATCTCTGTGCGCGACGTGTTCGGGATAGACAGTGACATGACCGTCAAGGGCTTTGCAGAGGCCGGCGACCGCGTGCCTGCGATGGACCCGACCTACAAATTCGACCCCGACACGACCTTGGCCATTCTGGCAGGCTTTGCCTATAACCGGCGCGTCATGGTGCAGGGTTATCACGGCACGGGCAAATCCACCCATATCGAGCAGGTGGCCGCGCGCTTGAATTGGCCATCTGTGCGGGTGAACCTTGACAGCCATATCAGCCGGATCGACCTGATCGGCAAAGACGCGATCAAGCTGCGCGACGGGGTGCAGGTCACCGAATTTCAGGACGGGATTCTGCCATGGGCGCTGCGCAACCCCGTGGCGATTGTGTTCGACGAGTATGACGCGGGCCGTCCCGACGTCATGTTCGTGATCCAGCGCGTGCTGGAGCATGACGGCAAGCTGACCCTGCTGGACCAGAACGAGATCATCACGCCGCACCCGTGTTTTCGTCTGTTCGCGACAGCCAATACCGTGGGCTTGGGCGACACGACGGGCCTGTATCACGGCACGCAGCAGATAAACCAGGCACAAATGGATCGCTGGTCGCTGGTCGCGACGCTGAACTACCTGAGCCACGATGCAGAGGTCGCGATCGTTCTGTCGAAGAACCCTGCCTATAACACGGCGGCCGGCCGCAAAGAAATCAGCCAGATGGTGACGGTTGCGGATATGACCCGCACGGCATTCATGAATGGCGATTTATCCACCGTGATGTCGCCGCGCACGGTCATCAACTGGGCCGAGAATACGCGGATTTTCCGGTCGGTCGGCTACGCGTTCCGACTGTCGTTCATGAACAAATGCGACGAGCTGGAGCGCCAGACAGTCGCCGAGTTCTACCAACGGTGCTTTGACGAGGAACTGCCTGAATCGGCGGCCAGCATGTCACTGGGATGAGGTATGCGGCGCTGCTGTCGATGGTGGTGTTGACGGGCTGCGTCGCGCCACAGCCGGGCACCGATACGGGCCCGCGGGCGGAAACGACCGCGTTCGAAGAGGCGGGGTGCCGCATTCGCCGGGTTGTGGATGGCGACACGATCAGCATTTTCTGTCCGGACACGGGGTCGCGAAATTTGCGCCTGACTGGATATGACACGCCCGAAACCTACAAGCCGAAATGCCGGTCGGAGCGGGCGCGCGGCGAAGCGGCAAGCCGCCGCCTGACAGCGCTGGTGCGCCAAGCGCGCAGCGTGGACGTGCGGTTCAGCGGGACGGACCGCTACGGGCGGCTGCTGGGCCGCCTGTACCTTGACCGGACCGATATCGCACGGCTGATGGTGTCCGAAGGACATGCGGTGCCGTATAATGGCGGCCGACGGCGGAATTGGTGTGCCTGAAAGATGTGATCGCGTCATGCTGTCACTCTAGGACGAACCCGTTTCTATATAGTTAACGCAGTGAACCGGACTTCACATAAAGCTGAACGGCTTTGCTGGCCGGAACATGCTAAGACACCGGTATGGTGGTCCGATCCTCTCTCCTGTTGTGGCTTGTCGCCGCAATGCCGATTGCCGCAGCCCCGGCAGACGTGGTTGCGGTAAAAATTGACCGCAACGCGGATGGCAGCTTCCACGTGTCAGTTACCATCGCATCCGACGAGACGGGGTGGGACAAATACGCCGACAAATGGCAAGTTCTGGACCCGGATGGCGCAATTCTTGGCACGCGCATTTTGCACCACCCGCATGTCAACGAGCAACCCTTTACCCGTGCACTGCCCGCTTTGCAGATACCGTCCAGCGTGACGGAAATCCGCGTGCGCGCGCATGACAGCGTAGAGGGGTTTGGCGGCGCTGAACGTGTCGTGCCGGTCCCCCAAGCGATTGCCGATCAATAAACAATTCCCATATTTGGCCTTAATTCATTCCTAACGCGGCCACAAAGAGCCAGCATACCCAGTGCAATCGGATTTATCAGGATTGCCCGCTATGCTTATTCGTTTGTCCTCACTCGTTTGCACTGTCGCACTATTGTCTGCCTGTTCTGACGGTTCTTTGGCGCCAACATCGGACCCGTCTGTCACCGGGGGCAGTGAGCCAAACACGCTTCCCCAATCGGGTCAGGGGAATTCCGGTGGCGTTGTGTCCGGCAGTGGCAGGCCGGCCGCAGGTGTCGAGGCGACCATGCGTTACAATGGCGAGACCAGACGTGTCAGCGGGGCGCGGGTCGATTTTCACAATGGCGATCTGACTGGTGTTTCGGTCACATGTTCGCGTGCTGGCGGCGGTGCGGTCGTTCCCGAATGTGATGTTGTGAATGCTGACAGCGCTTGGCTGGTAAACGAGTTGAGCGGTCGCTACGCCTATGCGGGGTCTTTTGCAATCAACGGTCACGGGCCCGAAGGCGATCAGGACAGCTTCGTCACGATCCATTCCGGTCCGGGCATGAACCCTGACGAGAGTGTGACACTGCCCGGCGAAAGCGTTGGCTATCGCGGCAGTTATCAGGCCGGAAGCAATGTGATTCGCGACGGGGTCCAGTATGATGGAACTGCGAGAGGTCGTGTCGACATGACCGCTGATTTCACATCCGGCGCATTGTCGGCCGATTTTGGCGGGTTTATTTTGGATGCCGAAGATGGTGCATATGTACGTATCGAGGCCGGCTTTGAGGGTGCGGTTATCGGCCCGGACGGCCGCTTCTACAATAGTGACGGCACTGTGTTTTCCTATGACGGCACCCAGGCTTGGGGCGAACTTGACGGAGCGTTCTACGGGCCGAATGCCGAAGAAGCCGCTGGCACATTCGGCTTCGGCAATGCCTCGGGCGGGATGACCGGCATCATGCTGGGCTGCACAGAGTACAATCAGGGCAACTGCGTGGCCCCCTCCCCGCGCTTCTGAGCAATGGCCGGCGCGCGGTAGCGAACCGTAACCTCCCCGCGCGCTGCGATGCTTCACACCAATACGGGTTTAGGTCCTCGATCAGCCGCTCGCACGAGTTTGCGATTGGCGTGTTCCTGACCTGCGCTTGTGCGATCCGGCGGCGAGCCGCCTTTCCTTTCGGGGGCCGCTGGTCTATTTGTCATGCATATCCAATCCGCAAGACCGGTGACGTATGAGCAAGCCTTCCGACAATCCGGCAGACCCGTTCAAAAAGGCGCTGTCGGACACCGCCCGCACCATGGCGGATGCCCGCGAGATGACAGTCAGCTATTCGGTGGACCCGCCCGGCCTGAGCGGCGAGGCGATGCGCCTGCCGCAGATCACCCGACGCATGACCCGCGACGAGGTGCTTCTGGCGCGCGGCACCGCCGACAGCCTTGCGCTGCGCCACCGCTACCACAACACCGCGACCCACGCGCGTTACATGCCGCAGGGGGACATGGCGCGCGAGCTGTATCAGGCTATGGAAGATGCGCGCTGCGAAGCCGTGGGCGCGCGGTATATGCCCGGCACCGCTGGTAATATCGACGCACGGATCGGCCATGACGCCAGCCGCAAAGGTTATGCGCAGATTCGCGACCGCCAAGATGCCCCCCTGCCCGTGGCCGCCAGTTATATGATCCGAGAGATGGCGACGGGGCGGGACCTGCCCGACGGCGCCGACCATGTGCTGGACCTGTGGCGCGGCTTTATAGAGGAGCGCGCGGGCGGCACGCTGGAAGGGCTGGAGGACGTGCTGGCCGATCAGGGTGCATTCGCCCGGTTTACCCGCCGCATGATCGAGGATCTGGGCTTTGGCGATCAGTTGGGCGATGACCCCGACGACACCGGCGACGAAGATGAGGGCACCGAGGACGACAGCGAAGACCAGTCCGAGGAACCTGAAAACCCCGACAGCCAAGGCGACGATGACAGCGCCGAGGATGACAGCTCTGACGAGGATGGCCAGTCGCAAGACGCGGCCCAAGCCGATCTGGCGGTGGATGAGGATGGCGAAGACGAGATGTCGGACGAGGCCGAAATGCCCGAGGGCGAGGCCCCGATGGACCCGCCGCCTCCGCCACCGCATTCGGAGGCAAGTGCAGACTACAAGGTGTTTACCACCGCCAATGACGAGGAAATACGCGCCGAGGACTTGGCCGAACCCGCCGAGTTGGAACGCCTGCGCGCCTATCTGGACCAGCAGTTGGAGCCGCTGAAAGGCGCCGTGTCCCGGCTGGCCAACAAGCTGCAACGCCGCTTGCAGGCGCAACAGAACCGATCATGGCTGTTCGACCTGGAAGAAGGCACGCTTGATGCCGGGCGGCTGGCGCGCGTGGTGGCCAACCCGACCACGCCACTGTCGTTCAAGCAGGAAAAAGACACCGAATTCCGCGACACGGTGGTGACACTGCTTCTGGACAATTCGGGGTCCATGCGCGGGCGACCGATTTCCATCGCCGCGATTTGCGCCGATGTGCTGGCCCGGACGCTGGAGCGGTGCAATGTGAAGGTGGAAATCCTCGGCTTTACCACCCGCGCGTGGAAGGGCGGGATGTCGCGTGAAGCGTGGCTGAATGACGGGCGTAGCCTGCAACCCGGACGCCTGAACGATCTGCGCCACATCATCTACAAACACGCGGATGCACCATGGCGGCGCGTGCGCCCCAATCTGGGGCTGATGATGAAGGAAGGCTTGCTGAAGGAAAACATCGACGGCGAGGCGCTCGAATGGGCGCACCGGCGCATGGTCGGACGTCCCGAGGCGCGCAAGATCCTGATGGTCATTTCCGATGGTGCCCCGGTCGATGACAGCACTCTGTCAGTCAACCCCGCAAACTATCTGGAACGCCACCTGCGCGACGTGATCGCCATGGTCGAGAAGCGCCGCGCTGTCGAGTTGCTGGCCATCGGGATCGGCCATGATGTGACGCGTTATTACGACCGCGCGGTTACGATTACAGATGTCGAACAACTGGCAGGCGCCATGACAGAACAACTCGCGGCACTGTTTGACCAAGACCCGCGCGCCCGCGCCCGGTTTTCAGGTATCCGGCGCGCAAGCTGACCGAGGTGGGATGACGAACGACCTTGGCGTATCGGGGGTGTGACGATACGCTGCGACCCGCTTTGCCGCAGTGTTCACCCTGCGTGCACGAGGTCGTTAACCTGCGTATGGATCAGGGACACAGCACACCGAACGACCGACGGCGCACCGGGCTGTCAACAAGGCGTGCCCCCTCCAGACCTACGTCCCTTAGATAGCCACACACAGATACACTCCGCGTCCCCGTCAAAGGCCAGTATTTCACAAAAATGAGAAATGGCGCACCCATCAGGATTCGAACCTGAGGCCTCTGCCTTCGGAGGGCAGCGCTCTATCCAGCTGAGCTATGGGTGCCTTGGGCGCCGGTATAGGCGTGCGGCCCGTGCGATGCAACGGGGTTTCATGCGAAAAGATCGTGACACAGCTCCAACCCGTCGATCAGGGCGTCCACCTCTTCGCGGGTGTTATACATGGCAAATGACGCGCGGCAGGTTGCAGTCAGGTCCATATGCTCCATCAGCGGGCCGCAGCAATGCTGGCCTGCGCGCACGGCAATGCCCTTCTGGTCCAGCACGGTCGAGATATCGTGCGCATGCGCGGCCCCGTCCAGCACAAAGCTGAAAATCGCGCCCTTTCCGGGTGCGTTGCCCTGCACACTAATCCAGTTCAGACCGGCCAGCCGGGTTTGCGCGTAGTCACGCAACGCCGCTTCATGCGCCGCGATATTGTCCAGCCCCACGCCCACCATGTAGTCGATGGCCACGCCCAGTCCGATCTGCTGAACAATGCCAGGAGTGCCTGCTTCGAACTTGTGGGGCGGGTCGTTATACACCACGCCGTCGCGCGTCACCTCTCGGATCATGTCGCCACCGCCCATGAAGGGGCGCATTTCGGCCTGACGGGCGCGGCTGATATAAATCGCGCCCGAAGCCGACGGCCCGTAAAGCTTGTGCCCCGTGACCGCGTAGAAATCGCAGCCCAAGGCCTGCACATCCACCGGCATGTGCACGGCGGCTTGCGACCCGTCCACCAGCACCGGAACGCCCTTGGCGCGCGCGCCCGCGCAGATGGCGGCCACATCAACCACGGTGCCGAGCACGTTGGACATATGCGTCACCGCAACCAGCTTGGTCCGCGGGCCGATCGCGTCGATCATCGCTTGCGGGTCAAGGCTGCCATCGGCGGCTGTGTCCACCCATTTGATGACCACGCCCTGACGCTCACGCAGGAAATGCCACGGCACGATATTGGCGTGATGCTCCATGATCGACAGGACAATCTCGTCCCCCGGCTCCAACCGGGGCATGGCCCAGCCATAGGCCACAAGGTTGATGCCCATTGTCGTGCCGGTGGTGTACAGGATTTCATCCTCATGCCCGGCATTCAGAAAGCGCTGCAACTTGCCGCGCACGCCCTCGTATTTGTCAGTCGCAAGGTTCGAAAGGTAATGCAGGCCGCGATGAACATTGGCGTATTCTTCGGCATAGCCGCGCGTGACCGCATCGATCACGGCGCGCGGTTTTTGCGAAGAGGCGCCATTGTCCAGGTAAACCAGCGGTTTGCCGTTCACCTCGCGCGACAGGATCGGGAAATCGGCACGGATTTTGGCGATATCCAGCATCATTGCATTCCTTGTGGCCCAAGGCCCAACACCGACAGCACGATGGCAAGCACCACCGCAAGGCCGAAAAATGAAAATACGGTGCCCACGACGACCTTCAGCGCAGACGTGAACCCATGTAGCGCCATGGTAAAGTTCACCAGAAGCCATATGAACACCGCCAGGGCGAGCATCGTTGCGAAACCGAAAAGCGGCGGCACCAGAACCATCGCGACAAGCTGTAGGATCTGAACGGCAATCATCACGAATTGCAGCCATGCCAGCAGCAAAAGCGCATCGGGAAAAGTGCCTTTGCCGCCCGCAAGCCGCCCGATGCCTTGCACCGCAACGACCAGCCCCAGCAATATCATGGTCTGGAACACGGCCATGAAGATCATGCTGCCGCCGAAGCCGCCTTCACCGAGCACAAGGATGGACATTTGCCCGACCAGCACGGACAGCACCACCACGATCACGAAGCCCAGCCAGCGCGCATCATCGGGCGGGTTCATCGCCATGATCCGGGCCGCCGTGGCGCGCGGAGCAGTCAATGTCTCGCGCATCAGCGCAGTGACGGTTGCCAATGTCAGATCCATCGCCCTCTCCTAGCCCTTTGCAACCGCGCGCACGGCGGAAACGCTTTTGACCAGAATGTAAACGAAGGCGACCGCCACCACAAACCCGAAGCCCTGCGACACAGGGCCCGATCCCAGAAAGGCCGCAAGCCCGCCCTGCAACAGCATCAGCGGTGTAACCGCCAGCAGCGACCAGAAAAATGCCAAACGCACCAAAAGCCCCGGAACGGGACGGCCCGACAGGCGCAGGCCCGCCTGTAGCAGCCCGGCAAGCGCGTAGAGCACCAGGGGCAGCAGGAACATGATCCCGAACATAGCGCCGCCCATTCGCTGTTCGAACGTGACCGATGGATCAATCGTCGCGGCGCGCGACAGGCCCGGCCATTGCGCGACAAATATCAGGCCGCATGCCAACACGGCAAAGAACATCACTTGCGGTTCACGCAAATCCCCAAGGGCCAACCCGCGCACGACCCGCGCGGGATCGCGGTAGCTGCGGATGATATTCTGCGTCAAGGACATCGCGCCGCACACTCCTGCTTCATCTTGCCAAAAATACTCTGGGGGAGTCGCGCGCAGCGCGACGGGGGCAACGCCCCCAGCCCCGCATCATTTATGGCGCTGAAGCCAGGCTTCAAGCCGGTCGCGCAGATCGCCAGCCAGATCCAGATCCGCAATCTCGTCCAGTGCTTCCGCCAGAAAGGCCAGAACCAGCAGCATCTTTGCCTCATTCTCTGGGATGCCGCGCGCGCGCATGTAATACAGTTGCGTCGCGTCGATTTCGCCAGAGGTAGAGCCGTGGCTGCATTTCACGTCATCGGCGTAAATTTCCAGCTCCGGTTTGGCCAGAAACTGCGCATCCTCGTCCAGCAGTAGCGCTTGGCTGATCTGGTAGCCGTCGGTTTTCTGTGCCAGCCGGTCGACCAGGATTTTCCCTTGGAAAACTCCGACAGCGCCGTGACGCAGCACTTTCTTATAGACCTGACGGCTTTCGCATCCCGGTGCGTTATGCGCCACGAACACGGTATCATCGGCGTGAAAAGCCCCGTCTCCGACGCTGGCGCCGGCCAGATGGGCAGAACCATCGGCACCGTCCAGCCAGACCTGAGCCTCGTTGCGAGTCAATGCGCCATTCACCGTCAAGGTAAAGCTTTTAAGCTGCGCCGCCGCGCCCAGTTGCGCAAAGATATGCGCCGCACCCAGCCGTGCGTGATCGCGCCCTTGGCTGCGGATGTGATGTAGCGTTGCGCCCTCGGCAAGCTCCGCCTCGATCACCGTGTTGGAGCGTGCGGCAAGCGGTCCGTTTTCCAGAACCGTCACCTCTGCCCCGGCCTCGACCCGGATCACGTGATGCAGCATGGCATCCGCGCCGGTGTCGCTACGCTGGTAGATCAACGAGATGGGCTTGGCCGGTGTCGCCGTCACGCGGATCAGCACGCCTTGCGTGGCATAGGCGGTGTTGAAGCTTGCCAAGGGCCGGTCCACGGGCGATTGTCCGCGCGCTTCCAAAGCGCCGAACAGGTCGCGCGCCCAGTGCAGGTCGGCCTTGGCCGCATCTTGCAGCAGTTCAATCTCGACCCCGTCCAGCGCTAATGCGTCGGACGCGGCGGGATCGAACACGCCATCCGTGAACACCAGTTTCAAACGGTCGAAACTGTCAAAGACCGGCGCTTCGCCACCCATATCGAGCAGGTCGGCATCCGGTGCGCCCGCGTCGATCAGGCTGCGCGGGTCGGTGAATTTCCAATACTCGTCGCGTTTCAGCGGCGCGCCCATGTCGGACCAGCGGGCCAGCGCGCCCTCGCGCGCTTTTGTCACCCATGCGCCGCCCGTCGGCAAGGGGCGCGCCAGCTCTGCCGCGCGCGCTTGCTTTTGCGCTTTCAGCTTCGCTCTTGGCATCATGCGTTTGCCTCCGCCAGCAGGTCTGCATAGCCGTTATGTTCAACTTCCAGCGCCAGTTCGGGGCCGCCGGTTTTAATGATCCGGCCTTCCGACATGATATGCACCACATCGGGTTTGATATGATCCAGCAGGCGCTGGTAGTGGGTGATCACAAGGAAAGAACGCCCAGCATCGCGCAGCGCGTTCACGCCGTCACTCACCAGTTTCATCGCGTCCACGTCCAGACCCGAGTCGGTTTCATCCAAGATGCACATCTTGGGTTCCAGCATCGCCATTTGCAGGATCTCGTTGCGCTTCTTCTCACCGCCCGAGAAGCCGACATTGACCGGGCGTTTCAGCATATCGGCGTCGATCTGCAATTCCTTGGCTTTCGCGCGCACAACTTTCAGAAACTCACCCGCCGACAGCTCTTCCTGCCCGCGCGCCTTGCGCTGGGCGTTCACGGCAGTGCGCATGAAGGTCATGTTGCCCACGCCGGGAATTTCGACAGGGTATTGGAACGCCAGAAACAGGCCCGCTGCCGCGCGCTCTTCGGGTTCCATGTCCAACAGGTCGGCATCGTCCAGCGTGGCGCTGCCGCCGGTCACTTCGTAGCCGTCGCGGCCCGACAGGACATAAGACAGTGTCGATTTGCCCGACCCGTTCGGCCCCATGATGGCATGCACTTCACCGGGGTTGATGGTCAGCGACAGACCCTTGAGGATTTTCACCTCGGAATCGTCCTCGAGCTCGCAATGCAGGTTTTCGATGTTCAGCATGGTTTCCGTTCCCTCAGTCTATTGTCACGGCGGTTCCAGAGATCGACACCATCAGCATCGAATCCCCCACCACCTCATAATCCAGATCAACGCCGACAACGGCATTTGCGCCCAATGCGCGGGCGCGCTCTTCCAATTCGCGGCTGGCCTCGGTGCGGGCGTCGGAAAGCTTCGACTCGTAAACGCCAGAACGCCCGCCGATCACATCGGTAATCGAGGCCATGATGTCGCGCACAAAGTTCGACCCCATGATGACCTCGCCAACGACCAGCCCGTGATAGGCTGTGATGCGATGGCCTTCGATGGATTGGGTGGTGGTGACGATCACCCCACCGACCCTTCCAGCGAGATCGCCACAAGCGCCTGCGCTTCCATGGCGAATTCCATCGGCAGTTCTTGCAGAACTTCCTTGCAGAAGCCGTTGACCACAAGTGCCACCGCCTCTTCCTCGTCCATGCCGCGTTGGCGGCAGTAGAAAAGCTGGTCGTCATCCACCTTGGACGTGGTCGCCTCATGCTCCACGCGCGAAGATGCGTTCTTCACCTCGATATACGGCACGGTATGCGCGCCGCACAGATCACCGATCAGCAAGCTGTCGCATTGCGTGTAGTTACGGCTGTCGCGCGCTTTGGGGTGCATGGACACCAACCCGCGATAGGTGTTCTGCGCGTGGCCCGCCGAAATGCCCTTCGACACGATGCGCGATTTTGTGCGCTTGCCCAGATGCACCATCTTGGTGCCGGTGTCGGCCTGCTGCCAGTTATTGGCGATGGCGATGGAATAGAACTCGCCCTGCGTGTCGTCGCCGCGCAGAATGCAGGACGGGTATTTCCAAGTGATTGCAGAGCCGGTTTCGACCTGCGTCCACATAACCTTGGCGCGATCCTCGCGGCAATCGGCGCGCTTGGTGACGAAGTTATAGATGCCGCCCTTGCCGTCCTCGTCGCCCGGGAACCAGTTCTGGACAGTGGAATACTTCACCTCTGCATCTTCCAGCACGACAATTTCCACCACGGCGGCATGAAGCTGCGCGGTGTCGCGCTTGGGGGCGGTGCAGCCTTCCAGATAGCTGACCGACGCGCCCTTTTCGGCGACGATCAGCGTGCGCTCGAACTGGCCAGTGTTCTCGGCGTTGATGCGGAAATAGGTCGACAGCTCCATCGGGCATTTCACGCCCGCCGGAATGTAGACAAAGCTGCCATCGCTGAATACGGCAGAGTTGAGCGCGGCGAAATAGTTGTCATTCTGCGGCACGACGCTGCCCAGATACTTTTTCACCAGTTCGGGGTGGTCCTGAACAGCCTCGGAAATCGAGCAGAAGATCACACCCGCATCGGCCAGTTCCTTTTTGAAGGTCGTGCCAACACTGACGGAATCGAACACGGCATCGACCGCCACTTTGCGCTCTTCCGCGCCCTCGACCCCGGCCAGAACCATCTGTTCTTTCAGCGGAATGCCCAGCTTGGCATAGGTTTCCAACAGCTTGGGGTCGACCTCATCCAAGGATTTCGGCTTTTCCTCCATGGACTTGGGCTTGGCGTAATAATACTGCTCCTGGTAGTCGATCATGGGAATGTTCAGCATGGCCCAGTCGGGGCTTTCCATGGTCAGCCAGCGGCGATAGGCATCCAGCCGCCAATCCAGCAACCACTCGGGCTCGCCGTTCTTTTCCGAGATCAGGCGCACGATGTCTTCGTTCAGGCCCTTGGGCGCGAACTCCATCTCGATATCGGTGTTCCAGCCGTGCTTATAGGTGCCGGCCATGGATTGCACGGTTTCGACCGTCTCGCGGTCCACGCCGTCACGCACTTCGGTATCCAATGCAGCCATGTCTTTCCCCTTTTCCTGTCGCGCTGTCAGGCCGCGCGCGCCTCGAACCGCCGATATTGTTTCAGCCATGCCTCGGCCAAGCGCAGCACGTCCTGTTCGGCAACACCCGGCCCGAGCGAAACGCGGATCGCGCCCTGCGCGGTCGCCGCGTCATAGCCCATCGCGCCAAGCACATCAGACCGCCGCGCCTTGCCCGACGCGCAGGCCGACCCGGCAGAGATCGCGAAGCCTGCAAGGTCCATCTGCATGACCTGCGTTTCGCCTTTCCAGCCGGGTGTGGCCAAGCACAATGTGTTGGGCAAACGAATATTGCCTTTCCCGACAGAAATAGTCATATCGGCGGCAGCGTCCAGAGTTTTTTCTAGAATATTTCTAATTTCAGAAACGCGGTCCCAGACCCCAGCGGCCAGATCGCGCTGTGCAGCCTCTGCCGCAGCGCCGAAACCGGCAATCCCGATCAGGTTTTCGGTGCCCGCGCGGCGGCCCATTTCCTGCCCGCCACCGCGGATTTGCGCGGCAAGCTCGGTGCCTTGACGGATCACCAGCGCGCCGATGCCTTTCGGCCCGCCCAGCTTGTGGGCCGACACGAACCCCATTTCGACACCCAACCAGTTGAACGCAAAAGGGATCTTGCCAAAACCCTGCGTCAGATCGCTCACCGCCAGCCCCGCTGGCAGTTCCTGCACGATCCCGGTTTCCGAATTGGCCAGTTGCAAGCAGGCGCGCGCTGGGTCGGGCACGACAACGCCGCCATCGGCGCCAACCGTCAAGGCCCCGTCGGTCCATGCCCGCACCGCGTCATGCTCGACCGGCGCGGCACTCAGATCACGCCCGGCAAGCGCGAGCGCCGCGGCTTCGGTCGCGCCGGATGTGAACACAATATCCGCCCCTTCGGCCCCGAGAGCCCGTGCCACCTGCGCGCGGGCGCGCTCGACCAAACCACGCGCCGCGCGCCCTTCTGCGTGCACCGAAGACGGATTGCCGACCAACTCCATCGCCGCCGCCATCGCGGCGCGTGCCTCGCTCCGCAGGGGCGCGGTCGCGTTCCAATCGAGATAGACCCGCTCGCCCAAAGCCCTGCTCCTTCATCCTTGCCTAAATATCCCGGGGGAGGCGCGCGTCAGCGCGGCGGGGGCAGCGCCCCCTACTCGTCCACAACC
This sequence comes from Roseinatronobacter ekhonensis, assembly GCF_900499075.1. Taxonomy (GTDB): domain Bacteria; phylum Pseudomonadota; class Alphaproteobacteria; order Rhodobacterales; family Rhodobacteraceae; genus Roseinatronobacter; species Roseinatronobacter ekhonensis. The sequence continues at coordinate 24,068 of NZ_UIHC01000018.1, forward strand.
TGAAACAAGGTTGGTACGGCGGGGCACGGCGTCAACGCGTTTCCGGCAACATCCGACAGCCGCGCCTGATGCAGGAACACATAGACATGTGCCGACAGCCCCTCCCACAAGCGGTTGGTCAGCGATTGCGCCCGCGACCCCGTCACAGCACCTTTGGCACCGGCGCCCTTGTCCATTGCGCTGACGGTTTCTTCCACCGCTTCCAGTATATCCGACACCCGGATCGCGTCGGGCGCGCGCGCCAGCCGGTAGCCCCCACCCGGACCGCGCACCGAGGCCACAAGCCCTGCGCGCCGCAGCTTGACAAAAAGCTGCTCCAGATAGGCAAGCGACACGTTTTGCCGCTCCGCAATCTCGCCCAGCGAGACAAGCTGTCCGTCGGGCGCCAGCGCCAGATCCACCAGCGCGATCATCGCATAGCGCCCTTTGGTCGAGAGTTTCATTGCACCATTCCCCGCAATGCGCCGAAATCCGCGCGTGGCTGCCTATCCGGTTGACGTTTGACAGCCCCGGCCCTAAAGCTGCATGGCCGCCATGGCCGGGTGTCGCCCGGCACATCACCGGCCAGAATATCATCCATCTCTAGAAATTAGAATGGCTCTAAAATACCTGAATGCGAAAGTCAAGAATGCACCCGCACGGCCTGTCACATCCTCTGGAAGCGTTTTTTGACCCTGCATCAACCGGCATCGCTGCCATGACACCTGTTTTCCCCGCATAAGGCTTCCACATGCCAGAGATCATTTTCGCCGGCCCCGAAGGCCGTCTGGAAGGCCGCTTCCACCCGCAACGCAAGGTCGATGCGCCGATTGCCATCGTGCTGCATCCGCACCCGCAATTCGGCGGGACGATGAACAACAAGGTGGTCTACAACCTGCATTACGCCTTCTACCAGATGGGCTTTTCGGTGTTGCGCTTCAATTTTCGCGGCGTCGGCCGGTCGCAAGGCGAATACGATCAGGGCATTGGCGAGTTGTCCGATGCGGCCGCAGCGCTCGACTATGTTCAGGCGCAAAGCCAGAATGCACGCCATTGCTGGGTTGCAGGGTTCAGCTTCGGCGCGTGGATCGGGATGCAACTGCTGATGCGCCGGCCCGACATTACCGGCTTCGTGTCGGTCTCTCCGCCCGCCAACCTGTATGATTTCAGCTTTCTTGCACCCTGCCCCGCCTCTGGCCTGATCATCAACGGCACTGCGGACCGCGTGGCGCCGCCACGCGACACCCGCACATTGGTCAGCAAGCTGAAAGAGCAGCGCGGGATCACCATCACCCATGATGAGGTCGAAGGCGCGGATCACTTCTTCCAGAACGAAGAACACCATATGCAACCCATGCTGACGACGGTAACAGACTATGTCACCCGCCGCCTGACAGAAGGCAGCCGCTGAGGCGTATTCATGCACTGGTTGTATCTGGGCATCGCGATCTTGTTCGAGACCTTGGGCACAACGCTTCTCAAGGCCAGCGACGGGATGACCCGCGCCCTGCCCGGCATCAGCGCATTCGCGGCCTACGCACTGTCGTTCTGGCTGTTGTCACTGGCGTTGCGCGTGGTGCCTGTAGGGGTGGCCTATGCGATCTGGGCGGGGCTGGGCATTTGCCTGATCGCAGCCATCGGCTGGCTGGCCTTCGGACAAAAGCTGGACGCGCCCGCCCTGCTGGGCATTGCGTTGATCCTGTCGGGCATTCTGGTCATCAACCTGTTCAGCGCTAAAATCTAGAATATGGCTGAGACGCCCCATCACACGCTGTTCGAGGACACCCAAGGCTTGCTTGTGGGCAGCGCGCTTTGTGGCTTCGGCATTCATATTCTGGCCAGCGCGGGGTTGGTCACAGGCCAAACGGCCGGGCTGGCGGTGCTGTTATCCTATGCCACGGGCCTTAGCTTTGGCGCGATATTCTTCGTCATTAACCTGCCGTTTTATTGGCTGGCCTACCGCCATCTGGGCCGCGCCTTTACCGTCAAGACCTTTGCCGCCGTCGTCTTGGTGTCGGGCTTTGCCGAGTTTGCCGCGAGGTTGGTGCAGATCATGCCCGCCCACCCGGCAGTCGCTGCGGTTTTGTTCGGCACGGTCACGGGCGCGGGGCTGCTGGCGATTTTTCGTCACCGCGCCAGTTTGGGCGGTGTGGGCATACTGGCCTTTTACCTGCAAGAGCGGATGGGCTGGCGCGCGGGCTGGGTTCAACTGGGCTTTGATTTGGTGCTTTTTGCCTGCGCGCTGGCCTTGTTGGCACCGGATAAAGTGCTCTGGTCACTACTTGGGGCGGTCATTCTGAATACGATCATCGGCATCAACCACAGGCGCGACCGCTACATCGCAACGTGACATTATCCGCTGCCGTGCGGCCCGGAACCCGTCACCGTTTTGGGCGACGTTTTGCTGTGCGACATTACAGGGCTGGCCAGAGGCCCCACAATCGGCTAATGCGGCGGCGCAGCACAAAAAGGCACTTCTGTTATGGACCTTCGCAATATCGCGATTATCGCCCACGTTGACCACGGCAAGACCACGCTGGTTGATGAGCTTCTGAAACAATCCGGCACCTATCGTGACAATCAGGCCACGACGGAACGCGCGATGGACAGCAACGATCTGGAACGCGAACGCGGGATAACCATCCTTGCGAAAGCAACCTCGGTCGAGTGGAAAGATACGCGTATCAACATCGTCGACACGCCCGGCCACGCCGATTTCGGCGGCGAGGTGGAGCGCATCTTGTCGATGGTCGATGGCGTGGTGTTGCTGGTCGATGCCGCTGAAGGGCCGATGCCGCAAACCAAATTTGTGACCTCCAAGGCGCTGGCTTTGGGCCTGCGCCCGATCGTGCTGCTCAACAAGGTCGACAAGCCTGCCGCCGATGCCGACAACGCGCTGGACCTGGTGTTCGACCTGTTCGCCAATCTGGGTGCAACCGATGAACAGCTTGATTTCCCTGTGCTTTATGCATCCGGTATCAATGGCTGGGCCGATGTGGAACTGGACGGACCGCGCAAGGACATGTCGGCGCTTTTCGATCTGGTCGTGCAGCATGTGCCCGCGCCCAAACAGGTCCAAGAGCGTGCCGCCTCTTTCCGTATGCTGGCGACGACACTGTCCGCAGACCCCTATCTGGGTCGCATCCTGACCGGCCGTGTCGAAGCGGGCACCCTGAAGCCGGGCGAAACCATCAAGGCCCTGTCGCGCGACGGCACCAAGATTGAACAATTCCGCTGCACCAAGGTGCTCGCGTTTCGCGGGCTGGGGCAGCAACCCATCGACTCCGCAGAAGCGGGCGACATTGTCACCATTGCGGGCATGGCCAAAGCCACCGTGGCCGATACGCTCTGCGCGCTGGATGTGGATACCGCGCTTCCCGCGCAGCCCATCGACCCGCCAACCATCTCTGTGACCTTCGGGATCAATGATTCGCCGCTGGCCGGTCGCGACGGGTCCAAGGTTCAGTCGCGGGTGATCCGCGAGCGCCTGATGCGCGAAGCCGAAGTGAACGTCGCCATCAAGATCAGCGATACCCCAAGCGGCGAAGCGTTCGATGTTGCGGGACGTGGCGAATTGCAGATGGGCGTTTTGATCGAAAACATGCGCCGCGAAGGGTTCGAGCTGTCGATCTCGCGGCCCCGCGTGCTGCTCCGTGACGAGGATGGTCAACGACTGGAACCCATCGAAGAGGTCACGATCGATGTGGATGACGACTATACCGGCACCGTGATCGAAAAACTGACCGGCCCGCGCCGTGGCGACCTGGCCGAAATGAAGCCTGCGGGCGTGGGCAAAACGCGGATCATCGCACATGTGCCGTCCCGTGGGTTGATCGGATATCACGGCGAATTCCTGACCGACACGCGCGGCACCGGCGTTCTGAACCGCGTGTTCCACGAATGGGCACCCTACAAGGGTCCGATTCCGGGGCGTCGCCAGGGCGTGCTGATTTCGATGGAAGACGGCACTGCCGTGGCCTTTGCACTGTGGAACCTTGAAGATCGCGGCAAGATGTTCATAAACCCGCAGGAACCGGTGTATCAGGGCATGATCATTGGCGAGCACAGCCGCGACAACGATCTGGAAGTGAACCCTCTGAAGGGCAAGAAGCTGACCAACGTGCGCGCATCGGGCACGGATGACGCGGTCAAGCTGACCCCGGCGACACTGATGTCGCTGGAACAGGCGATTTCCTATATCGACGACGACGAGTTGGTCGAGGTGACGCCCAACGCAATCCGTCTGCGCAAGCGGTTCCTTGACCCGCATGAGCGCAAACGCCAGTCACGCGCAAGCGCATAGGCGACGGCGCCCCACCACTGCACGACAAACGCGCGAAAGTGTCCGCCATTTTCGCGCGTTTTTTATTGTGGATGCTGAGCTAGATACGCAAATCTGCCCTAGTCCAGAACCGCGGCCAACTCACGCAGATACGGCTCGAACTCAGAGCAGAAAACGATTTCAACCGCTTCAGGGTCGTAGAACGCATTCGCCTCTCCGCAATCGCGGATCGCGACGGCAAGCGGGCGGGCAAGTTGCATGCCGTCATTCAAGAGCGTGATCTCTGCTGCGATGATGTCTGCCGCGAAACCGGACCCTTCAATGAAACTGATCGCCGCGCCGTCGCTGCGCGCTTCCATGTCGTCCAGAATAGTGCCCCAACTCTCGGCGGCCATATCGTGTTCTTCGGGGCAATAGTCGGCACGATCCTCGGGCAACTCCATATCCGCCGCGAAATCGTCGCGCATGTCGGGGTTTCCACCGTAAAACAGGCACACGGTGTTGTAGAACCGTTGCTCATCGGGGCCATGGACGCCCCACCATGCAATATCGAACCCTTCGGCATCGCGCATCAGCGCTTCGCCCCAGAACCCCAAAGAGACATCATAGGCCAGTTCAAGCGCGGCCTCTTCCTCGAAAAACCAGTCGATAAACAGGATCGAGAAGACATCCGCCGCGTCTTCTTCCTGCCCGAAGATCGGCACGCTCTCTATGTCGATCACGGCATGGCCAAGTTCGTGGTAAAATATCCCGAGGATATTGGCCTCTACAAACGCGTCCTCATCCGTCTGCGCGGTGGCCGCAAATGCCTGAGCGGCGCTCAGGATCGCCACAAACACCCCAAATTTTTGCATGTTGGTCCCACCCGCTGGATGCGCCTAGGGTATCGCGAATCGGGGATCACACAAGCACACAAATCGTAGCGGGTGCGGGCTTCAGCCGCGCGCTGTCACACTCGCACCAGCGCCAGAAACGGCAGCGCTGTGCCAGTTGCCGTGGCGGGCTTGTGCAGCCTCGGTCAAAGCGCAGTTGAACAGAATATCGGACCCGATATCGAACACTTCTGTCGTCGGGCGCGGCGCATCCGCCAGAGCAGCAACCTGCGTAAGCCGATTAAACCCTTGCGGGCCGCCCCCGATCAGCAAGGGCGCGACCGCGACATGCAGATGCGACAGCAGCCCGGCCTCGAAAAAGCGCGATACCGTAATCCCGCCACCTTCGACCAGAACCGTTCGCAGCCCCGTTGCATGCAGCGCGGCAAGTATCTGGCGCGGAGCAAGAGTGCCGTCGCTTTCGCTGGGCAGGCGCACCACCTCTACACCGTCGGGACGGGCGCGGGCGACCGTCTGAACCACGATCCGCCGCGCCCCGTCGTCGCGCAGCGCAGGCGCGTCGTCGGGCAGCCTGCCGCGCGGGTCAATGATGACGCGCGCGGGGTTATGGCCGGGACACAGACGCACGGTCAGACGTGGTGTGTCATGCAGCGCGGTGCGCACACCGATCACAACCGCATCGACCAAGGCGCGCAGGCGGTGCAGATGGCACAGCCCGTCAGGACCAGAGACATCGCGCGCATCGCCCGTTTCGGTCGCGATACGCCCGTCCAGCGACTGCCCGATCTGGGCAATCGTGACTGCGCCCATGTCGCGACGGGCCAACGGAGCGTAGATTTCCAGCGCCGCACGTTCGCCGGCCGACCAGTCGCCGCAACAGGCACAGCCATGGCCTGCGCGGATGTCCAGTATGCGCTGCCAGACGCGGGCGGTGACATCAGCCCTGTTCATAAGGTGTCCTTTCCGGTCGCGGCGTTGGTTTCGGGCGGCAGTGCCAGCAAATCGATATGGCCGATGCGCGCTTGCGTGTTTGGCAGTGCAGTCATCCGCGCGCTCAGCCAGCTATCCGCCGCGTCATGCCCAGCGCGAGTGGCGGCCGCGGCGATGCCGTGCAACAATTCCGCCTGCAACGCATCATCTCTGGGACCAAGCTGCCAAGGGCTCTCGGCCAACATTACACGATAGCCCGCCGCGGCCAGCCTGTCGCGCGCGCGCAACGCACCCGCCGGGCCAAGAGCGGGACCAAAGCCTTTGTCGCTACTCTGGTCGCGGTTAAAGGCCAGCGTTACGCTATGATCCGCATCATTCGCGGGGGTCCATGACATGGCGCCGTCATAGCTGAGCGCGGCGTAAAGCGGCAGTCTGTGCTGCACCAGACGCATGACCAACGCGTCCAGCCACGCGTTCGACACCAGATCCAGCAGCGCAGACGCGGTCACCAGCCCGGCCCCTGCCAAGGGCAACGCGTCCAGATCGGTCAGGTCTGCCTGCACGGTGCGCACCCGTCCGCCCATGCGCGGGGTCAGCGCCAGCAACGCGGCGTCATTGTCCACCAACGTCCAGCCCGTGTCGTCAGGCACGACATCGGCCATGGCCCGCAGGGTTGCCCCTGTGCCTGCCCCCAGATCGACAATCATGCTGCCAGCCGTAGCCCCGGCCTGCGCCAGTAGCGCAGGGTCACGGGCCGCACGGTCGGCGGATGCACGCAAGGCCAGCCAGTCGGGCGCAAATCCCATGGGTTACACCTGCCCCTCATACCAGGCACGGGCGGTATGGCTCTCATGTAGCAAAATGCGCAGCCGTTTCACGCGCCCTTCGTCCTTCAGAAAACCGGACGAAATCCTAGCCTGCATCGCGTCGAAGATGTGTTTGCACAAGAATTCGGTGGTCGTGAACTTTGCCTTGAACTCCGGCACCTCGTCCAGATTCTGGTAGCGCAACGGCTGTAGCACCTCGGCCAAGGCCTCTGTTGCAAGGCCGATATCCACCACCAGCCCGTGCGCGTCGATATCTTCGGTATAGAACGCGGCATCGACCGTGAAGGTCGCACCATGCATCCCCTGCGCCGGTCCAAAGACCGGCGACGGCAATGAGTGGGCAATCATGATATGGTCGCGAACTTCGACAGCGAACATGGGCGGTCCTTTCAAGGGTTACGAGTAGCGGATGCGGTGGCACAAGGTGGCCGGATCAGCGACAATGGCGGCGTAGTCCTGCGGCAGATCCTCGAATGCCGTTTCGCCAGAGATGAGCGCATCCAAAATAGGATCGAGCAGCAGATCGAGCGCCTTGGCCAGACGACGGCGATAGTCCCAACGCGGCAGACGGTCAGGCGGCAATGCGCCGACCTGCGAACTGACAAGGCGCAATCGTTGGCTGTGAAACCGCCCGCCCAGTGGCAACGCAACAGGCGACGTGCCGTGCCAGCTCGCTTCTACCACGGTTGCGCCCGGCCCTGCATTCTCCAAAGCCAGTGCCAGCCCATCGCCAGAGGCGGACGCATTCACAATTGCGTCATACGGCCCCGTCAGCGCGTCGGGCGCGGCAAAGGCAGCGCCCATTTTGGCAGCAAGCCCGGCGCGCGCCGGGTCCAGATCGGTCAGCGTGACCTCGGTGCCGGGCATCCTTGCGGCCAGATAAGCCACAAGCGCGCCGACCACCCCAGCCCCAATCACCGCCACACGGTCGCCGGCAGAAATGCCACTGTCCCAAACCACGTTCAACGCAGTTTCCATATTCGCGCCCAGCACCGCGCGCGCGGGCGGCAAACCGGGCGGCAACGGGATGACACTTTCGTCCGGCAGGCGGAACCGGTCTTGATGCGGAAACAGCGCAAAAACCATGTCGCCCTGCTGCGGCCCGTCCATGCGCTCTGCGACGGCGCTATAGCCGTATTTTACCGGAAAGGAAAACTCACCCTCTTGGAAAGGCGCGCGCATGCGGCCTTGTTCCGAAGACGGCACGTTCCCCGCCAGCACAAGCCGTTCCGTGCCACGGCTGATCGCGCTGTAGCAGGTGCGAAACAGCGCCCCGGTGCCACTGGCGGCGGGAGCAAGGCAAGCAATTCCGGGCGCTGTAATCCAAAGCGCGCGGGCGGTGTCATGATCTGTCATATCCTGCGGTATGGTCGTAGCCTTCCTTCGTCGGCACAGTTAGGGCATTGCCCCGCCAAGGCAAAGCATTGCACGAAAACAACAGCCTAACGGCTGGACAATCAGGGGGCTGTGCTAGCTCATACCCAAAGCAATCAGGGGCAGACATGGGTATCAGCAGTTTTCTGGGCGTCGTGCGGTCGGTGGTGATCTATTACAACCCTGTGCTGATGCACCGGAACCAGCGGCTTTATAGCGGACTTGTCCAAAAGGGTGATCTGGTTTTTGACGTGGGTGCGCATGTTGGCACACGCGCACGGGTGTTGCGGCGTCTGGGCGCGCGCGTAATCGCGTTCGAGCCGCAACCGGTCTTTGCGCGCTTCCTGCGCTGGACCTTGCCGCGCAGCGTCACACTGGTCGAAGCTGCCCTTGGCCAGACCGAGAGCCGCGCCCAGATGGCCGTATCGCGACGGCATCCAACCGTGTCATCGTTGCGCGACAGCCTGCCGGACGAGGCCCGCGCCATGCCCGGATTTGAGCATGTCCGCTGGGACGGGCGCGCCGAAGTGGCCGTGACCACGCTCGATGCGATGATCGCGCGCCACGGGCGGCCCGACTACATCAAGATCGATGTAGAGGGCTACGAAGCAGAGGTTTTGTCGGGGTTGACCCAGCCGGTGAGCCTTGTGTCGTTCGAATACCTGCCCGGCCTACCCGCGCCAAGCGCTGCCGTGATCGACCGCTTATGCGCCCTTGGCGCTTACACGTTCAACGTGGTCCGCGGCGAGAACGCGGGGTTCGAGTGGACCGACTGGCAAGACGCCGAAGCCTTGCGCGCATGGCTGGCAGATCAGGCCCCTGATAGCGGGTCGGGCGATGTCTATGCGCGGCTTGAGCCAGCACCCGCCGCCACAGGCGCGGGACCGTCGCAAGCGGCCTAAAGCGCAAGGCGCCCTTAGGGTGTTTCGGGCCTTTCAGGGCGCGCGCAACACCTGCGCAATTGCGTCGAACAGGGCCGGGGTCGCGGTCAGGACGGTGCCGGTGTCTTCGGGCCGAGTGCCCGGCACCAACCCGTCCACCACCGCGCCCGCCTCGCCCAGCAACACAAGCCCGGCGGCAATATCCCATGGCTGCAAGCGGCGTTCCCAGAACCCGTCCAGCCGACCGCAGGCGACATAGGCCAGATCCAGCGCCGCCGCCCCCATGCGCCGCACCCCGGCGCAATGCGGCATGAGCCGCGCAATATCGGCGGCATGATCGTCGATATACGCCATGGTGCCAAAGGGAATGCCGGTGCCAAACAGGGCGTCGCGCATCAGCGGTGTCGGCGCGGGTGCTATAGACTGTCCGTTCAGCCAGGCACCGCCCCCTGCCAGCGCGCAAAAACACTCATCGCGCGTAGGATCATAGACCACGCCCAAGACGCGGGTGCCTGCTTCCTCCAACGCGATGGACACAGCCCAATGCCCGATGCCGCGCAGGTAATTCGTCGTCCCGTCCAGCGGGTCAACGATCCAGACGCGCTGCGCACCCTTGGTGGCGCTTCCGGTTTCCTCGCCCAGCCAGTGATCGTCGGGGCCGCACAGGCGGTGCCGCAACAGGGCTTCTGCGCGCAGATCAGCTTGCGACACGAAATCGCCCGCTCTTTTAGAGGATGGCGCAAGGCTGTCTTGCCCCGAAAGCAGCGCCTTTAGTAGTGCGCCCGCGTCGCGCGCAGCTGCAACCGTCTCGGTCAAGGCGGCCTTGTAAGGGTGGGTCCCGGTCATAATGCGCGCATCCTGCTGCGGCGGGCGGCGAGCATGCGCGCGGCGAGCGGCACAAGTCCGGTCAATGCCGCCGCTATGGCCACAAGCCCGAAGGCGATACTGGCTGCAACGGCATCGGTCGGGGCGGTTCCGGCCATCGGCCACAGGCCCGCCGCCAACCCTTCGCGCAGACCCCAGCCATTGACCGTCAGGGGCACAAGCATGGACAGCAAGGTCAAGGGAATGACAAAGAGCGTCTGCGCCGCGCCCATGCTCAGGCCGACAGCACAGGCCGCTGCCCAAAAGCCAAACAGATTGCAGGCGACAATCGCCGTGCTCAGACCGATCTGCGCACGCAACTTCGGCCCCCATGCGCGCCACGCCAGCGCACGCCAGCGTGCGGGCGTCAGGCGCACAAGAGCCAGCGCAAGCAACGCCGCGCCCGCCAGAAGCGCCAGCGCAATGGCCCACGCTGCCTGCCGTGTGGCCAGCCACCACGCAAGCCCCGCAAGCGCTGCGGCCGCGAGGGCGATTTGCCCCGCAATCCGCTCAATCACCACAGAGGCGGCGGCAGGCCGCCAGCCGCCCATCGCTCCGCGTGCGCGCGCCGTGCGCCCCAGATCGCCCAGCACACCACCGGGCAACAGCGTATTGCCCAGAACCGACATATGGTATTCCCCCAGCGCCCAGCCGGTAGACACCGGCGTGCCGAGCGCCCGTGCGGTGATCTGCCAGCGCAGCGCAGACAGCCAGATTTGCAGCACCAGCGCCGCGATCGCAAGCGCCACCCAGCCCGCATGCAGTGTGGCAAGGCGCGCCGCAAGATCGGCCGGACCTGCCAGCCAGATCACGCCAGACAGCACCGCCAGCGTGGCAATGGCCCGCAACGCGCGCGCGGTCATGGTGCGCGCCCCTGTGGTGTGTACGCACTGGCTTGGGTGTCCGGCCCGGCGCTTGCGCCGCTTCCCAGCCGCGTCAACAGCAGGTCGCGCAGCGCATCCATGGGGGTGGACGGGCTGGCAGGGTCGGGCAGCATACCCTCTGCCCAGCCCAACCCGTCGAACAGGGATACCAAGTCGGGCGGGCCGATCAGGTGCAGCGGCACGTCGTAATCCTCAGTGCCGGATACAAACCGCGCGGGTTCGTGATCGCCCAATACAAGGATCAGCGGCGCTTTGTCAGGATCGCCACCTTGGCGCGCCGCCCAAGCGCCGACGGTGCGCAAGCTGTAGTCAATCGCCTGACGGAACTGGTCGCGCACGCGGTCATGATCGCGCCAGACCACTTCGGGCGGGTCGCCCGACAACGCCCATTGGTCAAAGATGCGACCGTCGCCCACCGCGTCCCATGGCACCATTTCGGGCACCGGAACCCACGGCGCGTGTGACGACACCAAAACAACCTGCGCCACAAGGGGCGCACGGTCGCGACGCGACAATTCCAGCCGCTCGAACGCGGTCAGGGTAAACTGGTCCGGCATCGTCACCCAGTTGAAAGGCTGGCCGCGATAGCCCAGATCCGGCGCATTATAGATCGCGTCGAACCCGAAATAGGCACCCTCGGGCCATGGCAGAACATGGGCAGGCATGATCGCCACGCTGCGCCGTCCGGCTTGCTGGGCAAAATGAAACAGGGTGCGGCGGGGGCTGGCCAGCAAGGCGCGGTAGCGCGATTGGGTGTCCAGCCACATGCCGGATGCCACCGACCCGTGCGACAGCCAGCTTTGACCACCGACCATGGGCGCACGCGCCCAGCCAGAGCGCATGGCCAGCCCCGTATCCGCGATTGACTGCTGTGCCGTTCGTAGCGTGCTGGTATGGGTTGCCGCGTATAGCGGGTTTTCATAGCTGGATCGACCGTAGCTTTCGACATAGATCAGGATCAGGTCGCGACCGCCTAACCTGTCAAACAGGGGCGTTTGCCCGCGCATCGGGTCTGCCATCGCCGCCGCTTGAAACCGCGCCAGATCGACGCGCGCGGCAATCGCCTGCTCGACACGTTCCAGCCCGACCCGGGCGGTAAAGGCAGCACCGGGCGGACGTAAGTTTTCGGGCAAGACCCAAACGCCGCGCGCCGCACCGATCTCTGCCACAGGCGGGATCAACAACAGCGGCACCAACGCCAGCGCCACAGGACGGGCCAGCCTTGGAACGGGCAGGCCTGCCAGCACGCCGGTCGCCCACCAAAGCGCGTAGCCGAGGGCCAACAATCCCAAAAGCCCCGCAGCCAAGGCCAGTCCCGCTAGCCCAGTGCCCAGCGTGCCTTTCGCCAACATCCAGCCCGCAGGGGCAAGATGGTAGTCGACCATCAGGTTGAAGCCACGGTTGAACGCGGTGAAGGTCGCGAAATCGGCCAGCTTCAAGACGGCAACGGCCCATAGCACAGCGACCAGCGCAATGCGCAACGCTGTGCCCGCCCAGCTTCGTCCCAGCGCAATAAGGGTCGCCACGATCACCGGCAGCTCCAGCGGAAAAACCGCCAGCGCGCCCCATGTCATCGCCTGCGGGTGGTTGGGCTGGATCAGCACCAGATACAGCAGGGCAAGTGCTACGACAGGTTTCATGCAAGCGCGCCCGCTTGGCGGCGCAACGCCTGAATATCGCGAAGGAACGACCCAAGCACGACCAAAAGGATTGCAGCGCCCAGCCAGTAGGACAGCGGTGCGCTCAGGACCGGCAACAGCAACGCGACCTGTCCACCCATCTGCACCCCCGCCACAACGCGGCGGCGCTGCGAGGGCGCAAGGGGCGCATGTAACCACGGCCAGACCCGGCCCGCGATCAGAAAAGCCGGTCGCAACAGGCCCAGCAGCAAGAACCACGGGCCGACCTTGGCCATGGCCACCGCAAGTGCAGCCATCACCAACGCAAAGGCCACGTCGGTTTCGACATCCAGCCGCGCGCCAAAGCGCGACGACAGCCCAGTGCGTCGCGCAGCCCAGCCATCGACACCGTCGAGGCCGAGGATCACCGCCGCAAGCGCAACCAGCGGGTAGCCAAGCGCGCCCAGCGCATCCGGCACCGCCAGCAGTCCCGCAAGTGCGGCAATGGCCGCGCCGCGCAACAATGTCACCATGTTGCACAGGCCCAACCGGGCGTGCGGATAGGCAGAGCGTTGGAAGCCGAGCAAGACGAGCGCGCTGGCGGGACATATCACGCAGGCTGTCAAAGCCGCCGCCGCCAGCGCTTGGTCAGCGCCCGCATGGCTGGCCAGGGCAAACGCGCCCACAACCGCCGACGGCAATGCGACCGCCACGACCACCCAGGCCTGACGCTGGGCGTGCGGGGAAACGGCGATGTCTGCGGTGGCGAATAATTTGTCCATCTGCGATTATTTAGCACATTACCACGGGGATCAATCCCGACACCGCTTGATCACGCGACTTTGCCTTTGCGCGATCCGCCCTAGCTAATACTAAGGATCGACTATTCGACGACGTAACGCAGCAAGAGGCCGCAATGACCCCCGCTGACACTATGCCGACCCGCTATCCCGCGCTGACCCGCGCCCTGCACTGGATTGTCGCGGCGCTGGTGATCGCGACCATCCCCGCCGGGGTGCTCATGCTGCAACCCGACATGCCGCGCGGCCTGCGCGATACATTGTTCATTCTGCACAAGAATGGCGGCGTGATTATCCTTGCTTTGGTCTTGCTACGATTGGTCTGGCGCGTGCTTTACCCCGCGCCGCCATTACCATCGAGCTTGTCGCCGCTTCAGGCCCAAGTCGCGCGCGGCGCACATTTCGGGCTCTATGCCTTGCTGCTGGTCATGGCTGTTAGCGGGTATATCCGTGTGCGAGCGGGCGGCTTTCCGATAGAGATGCTGGATGCAATCGGCCTGCCGGGCTTCGTGCCGCGGTCCGACTCTCTGGCCGACACCGCGAAATGGGTTCATGCAACGGCGCGTTATGCGTTGATTGCGCTGATCCTTGCACATGTGGGCGCAGCCCTACATCATCTGCGCAAGCGCGACGGAGTATTCGCCCGCATCTGGCCGCCTTTGGGACGTGGCCGGGCATGAGCCGCGCGGCGTGGCCGCTTTTTGCGGCATTGGGTCTTGCAGGCGGGCTTGCATCGCTATTCTGGGCGGGGATTGACCACGCCACCACAACGCCCGCCTTGGCGGTCTTGGTTCTGGTGCTCTTCACGCTGAACGCGCTGGCATTGGCGGCGGCAGGGGTGACAGCTGTCATGGGATTGCGCGGCGCGCAACCGCGACCGGCGCAAAACGGCCCACCCCCAGACCGCTGTGCTATTCTTTGGCTGATCTGCGGAGAGCCGCCAGAGCCGCTGGCACAACGCGCGGACATGCTGGCCCGGACCTTGCGCTTGCGTCCCGAGGGGGCTCGCACGCAAATTTTCATCCTGTCGGACACAACCGACCCGGTGGCCGTTGCGACCGAACGCGCCTTGTTCGGCGCTATTTCCGGCGTGGTCTACCGAAACCGCACAGCGCCGCAGGGGCGAAAGCCCGGCAACCTGAGCGATTGGCTCGCGCAATATGGCGGACAGTTCGACACGATGCTTGTGCTCGACTCCGATAGCGGGTTCTGCGCGCGCAAACTGGCACGGATGCGCCGCATCATCGCGCATGACCCTGCCTTGGGATTGCTGCAAGCCGGGATCGCGCTGCGCCCCGGAAGCAGCAGGCTGGCCCGCCTGCAACGGTTGTCTGCGCGCCTGACAGGCCCCGTTTTCACCCACGGGCTGGCGCGGTTAAGCGGGGCATGTGCAAACTATTGGGGTCATAACGCACTGTTGCGCGTGGACGCCTATCGCAGCGTAGCGGCCCTGCCCGACCTGCCCGGTCGTGCGCCGTTTGGCGGGCCTGTGCTGAGCCATGATTTCATCGAAGCCGCCAATCTGCGCGCGGCGGGATGGGACATCCGCATCCTGCCCGACACGCGCGGCAGCTTCGAGGACGCCCCCGAAACCACCGCGACCCATACCCGCCGCGACCGTCGCTGGGCGCAGGGCAATCTGCAACATTTGCGCCTGATTGGCGGGCGCGGGCTGCATATGGGCAGCCGTTTGCATCTGCTGGCAGGAATACACTCCTATCTGTCGGCCCCGGTCTGGCTGGCTCTGGTTGTTCTGCTGGGGTCCGGCGCGGTCCATGCAAGGCTGGAAGCGGTGATAGCCTTGGCTGCCACGCTGGCGCTATTGCTTGTGCCGAAACTGGCGGGGCTCGTGCGGTTGCGCGGGCACTTGGCGCGCAAATCAGGATTGGTGATGCGCGCCTTTGCGGCGGAACTGGCGGTTTCGACCGTGATCGCCCCGATCTGGATGCTGCAACGCTCGGGCCATGTGGCGTCGGTGCTGGCAGGGCGCGACACCGGCTGGCACCCTTCAGGCAGCCGGGGCGCAGGCGCACGGCACCGGGGCCGAGGCGCGCAATCGGCCGGCCTTGTGATCCTGCTGGCAGTCATGGGGCCGCAAGCATGGCTCGCCTCTGGCGCAAGTGCAGCGCTCTCCGGAGCGATGGTGCTGCCGGTGGTCGGACCCTTGATGCTGGCCCCGTGGCTGCTGGCTTGGCTGGATGCGCCCGCGCGCCCAAACCGTGTAGCGCAATATTACGACGCAAGCACAAAGCGATTTCTGGCCGTCGGCGGCAGCGGTGCGGCGCTGGCCATCCACCGCCCGCTTTGGGCGGACGGGATCGCGACGTCGGAACAGGCCGCAGGCCATGTCAACACGCTGATCGGGCAGGCTGCAATGCAGGCGACGGGGCATGCGCCGCGCCATGTCTGCGATCTGGGCTGCGGCGTGGGCGGCACCGTGTTTCATTTGGCCCGACTGTGGCCGCAGACGCGGTTTTCCGGTCTGACACTCAGCGGCGAACAGGTCCGGCTGGCGCGCACCTATGCCGAGTGGCATGGGTTGGCGGACCGTTGTCATTTTCTGCAAGCCGATTTCACCCGCCAACCCAACCTGCTGACCAAGGCCGATATGGCCATCGCCGTGGAAAGCCATGTCCACGCCCCAAGCGCCAAGGCATTTTTGCAGGCCGCATTGGCGCATCTGGCACCGGGTGGTGTACTGGTGCTGGTCGATGACATGCTGTCTGACACGCGCACACTGGCCCCAACAGATGCGCGGTTGATCGACAGTTTCCGCAAGGGCTGGCGGCTGGGTCATGTCACGCCTTGTGACAGCATCGTTGCGCAGGCCGAGGGACTGGGCTACGCGACCGTCGCCCGGACCGACCTGAGCCAGCATCTGCATCTGACCCGTTTGCGCGACCGCGCCCTGCGGGTCGTTGGTCCGGTGGTGGAATGGCTGGGGCTGGACCGACACGCGCTGTTTGCCAATATGGTCGGCGGCAACGCACTGACCGAAAGCTACCGACGCGGGCTGATGCGCTACACGTTGCTGGTGCTGCGTGCGCCAGAAGCGGTGCCCCTGCCGCGCGGGATCGCGGACACGGCGGCATGAAGCGGCGCGACTTTCTGGGCGGTGTCGGCTTGTTTGGCCTTGTGCCCGTGCGGCTGGCCGGCGATGCGCCTGCCGCGCCCGAAGCGCTGGTGGCGACCGCGCGCGCTATCGCGGACCGGCCATACGAGCCGCCGCAAACCGCACTGCACCCGCCCTTCGACAGCACGACCTATGACAGCTATCGCGGGATTCGCCCGCGCGCAGGCGTGAGCGGTGATCTGGCGCTTGGCACGCAGTATCGTGCGGACCTGTTGCCGCCGGGCTGGTTGTTTCGTGACCCTGTCGCGATAGACCTGCCGGGGCATGACACGCGCTTTTCACCTCGGATGTATCACTACGATCCGCGCTACTTCAGCGGTCAGGATATTCCTGAAACCGCGGGCGATATGGGGTTTTCAGGGCTGCGTCTGCGCACCACGCTTAATGCTTCGGACCGTTGGGACGATGTGCTGGTGCTGCAAGGTGCCAGCTATTTCCGCGCGCTCGCCCGCGACACGGTCTATGGCCTGTCGGCGCGCGCGCTATCGCTTGGCACGGGGGGCGCCGGGCCCGAAGAATTCCCGCGGTTCACCCGAATTGTGGTGTTCAACGCCGATGAGAGCCTGCATTTCGGCTGCCTTGTCGACAGCCCAAGTGCCAGCGCCGCACTCATAGCCCGGCTGCACCCCGGTACGCGGACCACGCTGGACTGCGCGCTACATCTGTTCCCGCGCGTGCCGATAGCTGATGCAGGCATCGCGCCGCTGACCTCGATGTTCCAGCACAATGACATGGGCCCGGCGCGGATAGACGATTTCCGGCCCGCCGTGCATGACAGCGACGCGCTGGTGATCGACAACCACGCGGGCGAGCGGTTGTGGCGACCCCTGGCAAACCCGGCACGGGTGCAGATGTCGGCCTTCGCGGACAACACGCCGCGCGGGTTCGGGCTGGTTCAGACCCCGACAGAGTTTGCCCGTTTCCGCGATCAGGAAGGCGCGTATCACCGCCGCCCCTCGGCTTGGGTTACGCCCAATGGCGATTGGGGCGCAGGCGCGGTCATGTTGCTGGAAATCCCGACAGAGAACGAATTTGCCGACAATATCGTTGCCTTCTGGCGGCCCGACCGGGTGCTTGACCCCGGCGCCCACCGCTTCGACTACATGCTGGAAGTGACGCGCCCCGGCCCCGCGCCGCTGCCCGCAAGGCCGGAGCCGCTCTGGCCCGCGCGCAGCGCTTCCGGGATAGAGCCGAATACGGGCAACGGGCGGCTTTTCGTGATCGACTACAGCGCGCGGTCGCCGCTGCCTGCGATGGATGGTGCAACGCTGGACATATCCGACCCCGCGCAAGGCCGTATTGCCGGACAGGCGCTATACCCGCTTTCCGAAGGGCAGGCAACGTGGCGTGCGAGTTTCATATTTACCCCCGCGCCGGACCAGCAGGTCGCGGAACTGCGGTTGCGCCTGCGCGCGACGGATGGCACGCCGCTGGCACCGGTCTGGCTGCACCGCTGGACCCGAACGGCGCAAGGAGGCATCTGATGCAACTGGCTTTTGCCATTCCGGGCGATCCCGATGCCCGCACCGGCGGCACGCTCTATGACCGCCAAGTGATTGATGCGCTGCGAGTGCAGGGGCATGACGTGACGATGGTCGCGCTGCCGGGCAACTGGCCGCACCCCAATGCATCCGACACGGTACAGGCGCTTGCCCGTATTGATGCCCTGCCCGGCAATTGCCCCGTGATCATTGACGGTCTGGCCTTTGGCGCTTTGGCGCCGGATGCCGTGACGCAATTATCGCGGCCCGTCATTGCCATGGTCCACCACCCGCTGGCGCTGGAACCGGGGCTGACGGCGGCAGAGGCGCAGGGGCTGTTTGACCGCGAACGCAGCAACCTTGCCCATGCCGCGCAGATTGTCGTGCCATCAGCCCATGTCGGCGGGCTGCTGACCGCGCGCTTTGGTGTGGCCAGTGACCGCGTGCATGTGGCCCATCCGGGGTTTACCCCTGCCGCACCAGCCGCCGTTTCCGCCGCTTTGGACGGGCCTCCACTGATTCTGTCGGTCGGGCTGATCTGCCACCGCAAAGGGCATGACGTTTTGCTGCGTGCACTCGGTCGGGTGGCCGGTCTGGACTGGCGCGCGGTGATCGTTGGTCGCAAACATGATGCCGCACATGTCATGGAACTGGAACGCCTGTGCGCCGATCTGGACCTTGGCACACGCGTCACATTCGCCGGGGAATTATCCGCCCCAGACCTTGCCACGCTTTATACCCGCGCGCGGGTCTTCGCGCTGGCCACCCGCTATGAGGGCTACGGAATGGTCCTGTCAGAGGCGCAGCAATACGGCCTGCCCGTTGTGTCTTGCGACACCGGCGCAGTCCCAGAGGCGCTGGACGGCAGCGGCTTGCTTGCCCCGCCAGACAACCCGGACGCCTTTGCCGCCCATTTGCATGCGGTTCTGACGAACGAACCGCTTCACGCGACGCTTGCCGCCAAAAGCCGCGCGCGTGCGGCCAGTCTGCCCACATGGGATGACGCCGCACGGGTCATGGCGGGGGCGGCACAAAACGCGGTGTCGCGCTAAAACCCGAACCCCTCGGGCACGCGGTTGCGGCTCTCCAGCACCAGATCGGCCATGATCTGCGCCAGCGCGGGGGCCATGGCGAAGCCGATCTTGAAGCCGCCGTTGAACACAAAATGCCCCGCGCGGTCCGGCCATGCGCCCATCAGCGGCGCGCGGGATTTGGCACGCGGGCGCACTCCGGCCCAGCGTGCCATGACGGGCGCGCCGGCCAGTTGCGGGCACGCGGCTAGCGCGCGCGCGTGCAACGCATCGCATTGCGCATCGGTCGTGTCGGGCGCGTCAAAATCACGCTCGCTGGTGGACCCTATGGCAACCGTGCCATCGGCATGGGGCACGATGTGCAACCCGTCGGCAAAGACCTGCGGGACATCGGGCGCGGCATGGGCCAGCAACAGCGATTGCCCCTTCACGCCGCTGCCTATGGTTCGGCCCAGATCGTGCGACACTGCGGCCAACCCTTCATAGCCGGTGGCCCAGATGACCGTACCGCCCGTGGGCTGGTCGCCCTGCTCGACCGTCACACCCTGCGCTGCCAAGGCCGCGACCAGTGCGGCAACGGCGCGGCGCGGGTGCAGCCGCGCGGTCAGCGTGTCGAGCACCACGAAGCCCGAGGGCGCATCAAGCACCAAGCCCGGTGCCTGTGCCACGGGCAGCACGCGCCATTCGGCAAAGCCTTGCCACAGCGCGCGGGCGGACACTTCGCGCAGCCGCGCCAGGTCGACCGCCCCCTCGGCCAAAGGCTGCACGCGGCCCGTGCGTGCATAGCCCGGATCGCCGCCGCCACGCGCCGCCACATCGGCCCAATAGCTTTCGGCCATGCGCAGCGCATCGAATTGCATGGCTTTCTTGGGGTTCCAGTTTTCCGGCACATGCGGGGCGAGTGCGCCGACAATCCCGCCGCTGGATCCCGCTCCCGGCGCGCGCTTTTCGATCACCCGCACGCGCGCCCCGCGATCCGCACAGGCCAGCGCCACGGTCAGGCCGAAAACGCCCGCACCCATCACGCATATATCGGCCATTGTCATTTTCCACCATCCCCGCCATGAGGTTACTGAACATGTAACATAAAGCAGCCGCCGATGCAGGACCAGAGCGCGCAGATAGATTGGCAGGACGGCGACATCCCCGTCGCCCGACGGTTCAACGACCCATATTTCTCGCTGGCTGACGGTCTGGCGGAAACGCGGCACGTGTTCTTGGCAGGCAATGACCTGCCAGCGCGCGCAGCGCCCGGATTTGCGATAGCCGAACTTGGGTTTGGAACAGGGCTGAACCTGCTGGCAACGGTGGCCGCGCTGCGCGACGGCCCGGTTCATTTCACCAGTTTCGAAGCCTTCCCCATGACCGCGCCCGACATGGCGCGCGCGCTTGCGCTATTCCCAGAGCTGGACGCGGGCGGTCTGCTGGACGCATGGGCCAGCGGCGCGCGCAGCTTCACCATTGGCGCGGTGAATGTGCAGGTCATCATCGGCGATATACGCGAAACCCTGCCCGCATGGCAGGGGCGCGCAGATGCATGGTTTCTGGACGGGTTCGCCCCGGCCAAGAACCCCGAAATGTGGACCCCGGAAATAATGCAAGAAGTGGCCCGCCACACCAATCCGGGCGGCACATTCGCCACCTACACCGCTGCGGGCGCTGTCCGCCGCGCGTTGTCGGATGCAGGCTTTGCCGTGACCCGCGTGCCGGGGTTCGGTCGCAAGCGGCACATGAGCACGGGGCGCCTGTCGTGGTAGAGCAGAATACCACGCGCGGCATCTGGCTGATGGTCGCTGTGGCGTTGATTTTCGCGCTGCAAGACGCGTTTTCGCGGCATCTGGCGGGCGAATACAACGTGCTGATGATCATCATGATCCGGTATTGGTTCTTCGGGGCTTTCGTGATCGCGGTGGCGGCGCGCAAGGCGGGCGGTCTGCGCAAGGCAGCGGCCACGAAACAGCCCTTCGTGCAGGTTTTTCGCGGGCTGATACTGGCGGCAGAGGTCTGTGTTATGGTCACGGCCTTTGTGCTTTTGGGGCTGACAGAGGCGCATGCGGTTTTTGCCGTCTACCCGCTGCTGATTGCCGCGCTCTCTGGCCCTGTACTGGGCGAAAAAGTGGGCTGGCGGCGGTGGGCAGCGATTGGTATCGGCTTTGTGGGCGTGCTGATCATCTTGGCGCCGGGCTATGGCGTGTTCCAGATCGAAGCGCTTGTGCCATTGCTGGCGGCGACCATGTTCGCGCTCTACGGGTTGCTCACGCGCTATGTGGGGCGCTCAGACAGCGCTGCGGTCAGCTTTTTCTGGACCGGCACGGTCGGGGCCGTGGCCATGACCGCCGTCGGTATCTGGTTCTGGGAGCCGATGGCGCCGGGCGACTGGATTTGGATGGGCGCGCTGTGCGTGTGTTCCGCCTTCAGCCATTTTCTGCTGATCCGCGCTTATGAACTGGCAGAGGCCAGCGCCGTGCAGCCTTTTGCCTATCTGCAACTGCCTTTCGCGACGGGCTTGGGCATGATGCTCTTTGATGAGACGTTGCGCCTGAATGTCGGGATCGGTGCTGCGGTGGTGGTTGGCGCGGGGCTGTTTACGCTGTGGCGCGCGCGGCAGGTGAAGCAAACCGCGCGCTAGAAAGTCGAGCAAAGGCGCTGCCCGCCGATGGCGAGCATCACACCGCGACTTGATCCAGATACGCGCCGTAGCCTTCGCCCTCCATCTCGTCGCGCGGGATGAACCGCAGCGAGGCCGAGTTGATGCAATAGCGCAAACCACCTCTGTCGCGCGGCCCGTCATTGAACACATGGCCCAAATGGCTGTCACCATGCTTCGAGCGCACCTCGACACGGCGCATGCCCAAGCTGTCATCGGCCAATTCGGTCACGTGGTCATGCACGAGCGGCTTGGTGAAACTGGGCCAGCCGCAACCCGATTCGAACTTGTCAGAGGACGCGAATAACGGTTCCCCCGAGACGATATCGACATAAATTCCCGCGCGCTTTTCGTCGTTATATACGCCCGTCCAGGGCCGCTCTGTGCCGTTTTCCTGCGTGACGCGGTATTGCTCCGGCGTCAGCGTCTCAATCACTTCGGGGCGGCGTTCGTAGTCGGGCATGGCATTCTCCATCTGCTACACCAGAGTTAGTCCACGACGCGCCCGGCGCAAGGGTCTGGATTTCCCGCCAAGGCTGGTGCATAAGGCGGGCAATGCCAGAAACGCCGATAGAGGTGGCCCATGAAATTCCTGCTGCGCTTGCTGACCTGGTGGAACTCCTCCACCCTGAACACCGCCTTCTTCACGTGGCGCAAGGGCGAAAAGGTGGGCGAGGACGATCAGGGCAATGTGTTCTACCAGACCCGCGACAAGAAAAAACGCTGGGTCATTTATAACGGCGAATCCGAGGCCAGCCGCGTGGCCCCCGAATGGCATGGCTGGCTGCACCGCACATGGGACGAGCCGCCGACCGACAAGCCCTTGGCGCATAAACCGTGGGAAAAGCCGCATCAGGAAAACCTGACCGGCACCGCACTTGCTTATGCGCCCGCAGGCTCTATCCGCCGTGTTAAGCCCGCGGAGCGTAGCGATTACGAGGCATGGACCCCGGAATAACCGCTATGCGCCAGATTGTTTTCGCAAGCGCAGTCGCCATGCTGGCAACCGCAGCGACCGCGCAGGACATCGCGATCCCCGGCCAACCTGAGCGCGTGCTCAGCGCCGACGGTGCCGTGTTGCGCGGGTTGGACAAGGTGGCAGGCACCAGCCGCGATATTCGGCTTATGAATGGCCAGAGCGACATGATCGGGCATTTGCAGGTCACGCTGACCGAGTGCCGCTATCCCGAAGACAACCCGGCGGGCGAGGCCTATGCGTGGATAGAGGTGCAAGACACCCGCGCGACCACGGCGCTGTTCGCCGGTTGGATGATCGCGTCCAGCCCGGCGCTGAGCGCGCTGGATCATGCGCGCTATGACCTGTGGGTTCTGAGCTGCATCACCTCGTAAGCAGAGGGCAGCGGGCAGGCGGTCATATCGGCCTTGACCTTCAACGCCTGCGCCAGACGTTGACGGTATTCCATGCGCGGCATTTCCACGCCCCCCAGACTGGCCAGATGGTCATTCAGATACTGCGTGTCGAACAGCACGAAACCGCAACGGCGCAGATGCGCGACCAGATAGGCCAGCGCGACCTTGGAGGCATTCGGCTGGTGCGAGAACATGCTCTCGCCGCAAAACGCCCCGCCGATTGCCAGCCCATAGATGCCGCCGATAAGGGCGTCACCGTTCCACACTTCCAGCGAATGCGCCTGCCCCGAGCGGTGTAGCGCGGTGAACAAATCGGTGATTTCCGCATTTATCCATGTTGTGTCGCGTCCGGCGCAGCCGTCGATCACACCCTCGAAATCGGTGTTCAGGCTTACACGCCACGGCATGTCCCGGATATGCCGCGACAGCGAGCGCGACAGGTGGAACCCGTCAAGCGGAATAATCCCACGCTGCACAGGGTCGAACCAATACAGCGTGCGCCCGTCCCGGCTTTCGGCCATCGGGAACGTGCCCAACCGGTAGGCTTCGAGCAGCATCCGCGGGGTCAGGCGCAAATCCATGGCAGGCTAGAACTCGTCGGGGCGCACCTCGTGCGCCATGTGGTCCAGAACTGCGTTGACGAACTTCTGCTCGCGCGAGTCCGGGAAGAAATCCCCCGCCAGCCCGACATACTCGCTGAGGATGATGCGCGCATCGCGCTCTGTCGTCAGCAATTCGGCACCCGCCGCGCGAAACAGCGCGCGCAATGTCGGATCAATGCGGGCGATGGGCCATTTCGCCACCAATGCGCGGTCGGTCAACTGGTCGATAGCGCCCTGACGTTCGACCGCGGCTTCGACCACGCGGCGAAAAAAGGCCAAATCCGCCTCTGCCCATGTTTCCGCCTCGGTCTCTGCGCCAATACGGTGATGCACGAACTCATGCAGGACCGTGCCGATCGGACTGTCCGACGCCTCCATCTGGAACAGCGCCTGCACGGCATAGAACCGCGCGGCGCTGCGCAGGGCGCGGCGGGCTTTGGAATCGAGCTTCATGCCGTGGTCCCGCCGGATGCGATCTGGGTTTCGTCGCTGTGCGGCAGAAACCCGATATTGCGTTTCGCCCCACCCCAGCGCCGGCCCAGCGCGATCAGATGCAGCGCCGCCGCCGCTGCGCCGCCGCCCTTGTTCTGGCCTGCTGCCTCGGCGCGGGCTTCGGCCTGCGCGCGGTTTTCCACTGTCAGAATACCGTTTCCAATGCACGCGCCTTGCAGCCCGAGCAGTGTGATCGCGCGCGAGCTGTCATTGCACACCGTGTCATAATGCGTGGTTTCGCCACGGATGACACAACCCAGCGCCACGAACCCATCGAAATGGGCCATACGAAAGGCTTGGCCAATTGCCGTCGGAATCTCCAGCGCGCCTGGGACGTCGATCATGTCATGCGTGCCACCCGCCGCCTCTATCTCGGCACGGGCACCGGCAACCAACTGGTCGGCAATGTCCTTGTAATAGGGCGCGACGACGATCAAAAGTTTCGGCGCACGCTCGAAGGACGGACGCGGCAGGGTATAGTGGGTCTCGTGTCCGGCCATGTCAGGCACCTTTCCGCGACGGAATCTTGCGCGTGCCGACAATCGACAGCCCGTAGCCTTCCAGCCCAACGACGCGCGGGGTTTTCGAATTCGTCAGCAAAACCAGTTCATGCAGGCCAAGCGACGACAGGATCTGTGCACCAAGCCCATATTGACGCAAGGTCTGGGGTGACGCATCGGACATTGCCATTTTCATATCGGTGTCGCGCAAGAGCACAAGCACACCGCGACCCTCTTGGCCGATCAGGTCCATTGCGTCGGAAAACTCTGCCGCCCGGCCCGGCCCGCCGGTTCCAACAAGATCCAGCAGCGGGTCGAATGCATGCATGCGCACCATCACCGGCTCTGGCGTGGAAATATCGCCTTTGATCAGCACGACATGTTCGGCACCCTGCGTCGTGTCAGAGTAGACGCGCATTTGCCAATCACCGCCGAATTCCGAAGTGATGGTCTGCTCTGACATAACCCGCACAAGGTTGTCGTGGCGGCGGCGATACGCGATCAGGTCGGCGATTGTGCCGATCTTGATGCCATGTTTTTGCGCAAAGGCCACCAGATCGGGCAGGCGCGCCATATCGCCGTCTTCTTTCATGATCTCGCAGATCACGCCCGACGGGTTCAGACCTGCCAGTCGCGAAATATCGACCGCAGCCTCGGTATGTCCGGCGCGCACCAGCACACCACCATCGCGCGCGCGAAGCGGAAATACATGGCCCGGCGTGGCAATATCCGCAGCGCCCTTTTCGGTGTCTATCGCCACGGCGACTGTGCGCGCGCGGTCGTAAGCGGATATGCCGGTAGAGACACCCTCGCGCGCCTCTATCGACACGGTGAAGGCGGTTTCGTGCCGCGACGAATTGCTGGATGCCATGAGCGGCAATCCAAGCTGGTCGATCCGGTCGCTCGGCAGGGTCAGGCAGATCAACCCTTTGCCATGGGTGGCCATGAAATTGATGACCTCGGGCGTTGCCATCTGTGCGGGGATCACAAGATCGCCCTCATTCTCGCGGTCTTCATGGTCCACCAGAATGAACATGCGGCCCTTGCGCGCCTCTTCGATGATCTCCTCGGTCGATGAGATGGCATCGCGCCAGCTTTGTTCCACGTCGCCGGGCTTCTCAAATTGCATATCGCGAGGTTCCTTTTGTGCCTTGCACGCCAGATAGCCCAAAGGCGGCCCTTGGAAAAGGGGCCTTTCGGACCAATCGCGGCACTGGACCGACACATTCGGTTAACACCGCGCGCGGACCGTTCAGCGGGCCTTTGCGCGAAGCTGGCAGAAATGGGCTGCCACGCCATGCAGGAGCACGCCGCCATGACCCGCGTTGAACAGCTTGCCCAAGAGATCGTCGCCCGCGAAGGCGGTTTCGTCAATGACCCTGATGATCCGGGGGGGGCGACCAATTTCGGTGTGACCATCCACACCCTGCGCCGCCTGCGCCCCGGTCAGAAAGTGGGCGTCGCGGAGGTGCGCGCCCTGACCCGCGATGACGCCGTCGCGATCTATCTGGAGCACTACTTCGCCCGGCCTCGCATTGGCGAGTTGCCGCAGCCGCTTTGGCCGACGGTGTTCGACATGTATGTGAATGCGGGCGGCAATGCGGTGCGCATACTGCAACGCCTGTTGGTGCAGATGGGGCTGGATGTCGCGGTGGATGGGGCGATCGGGCCGCAAACGATTGCGGCCGCACATCGCGCCTACGACATGGCACCGACTCATCTGGTCGATGCCTATGGCATCGCCCGCCGCGATTACTACTACCGTTTGGCCGACCAGCGCCCCGCAAGCCGCAAATTCGCGCGCAGGCGCGATGGCGGCAAGGGCGGCTGGATCGCGCGGGCGGAAGAATTCATCTCGCCGCGCTACCACCTGACCGACGCGCAACATCGCGCCCGCGTTGGGGCTTGGGCATGATCCGTTCGCTATTCGGGGCGCTTTTCGGGTCCGCAGGCGCAGCAGGTGCGCTTGGCAAGGGCGTGACGCGTGTTGCGGAAGTGTTTCGCCCCAATGCGACGCGCGCGATGGAGTTGGGATACGATGCCTATGCCGCTGCGCATGCCAGCCATCTGGCCGAATTTCAGCATGCGCGCGCCGGCTGGTTCGACAGCTTTGTCAACGGACTGAACCGCCTGCCGCGCCCGATGCTGGCCTTGGGCACGCTGGGGCTGTTTGTCTATGCCATGGCCGACCCCAACGGGTTTGCGCACCGGATGCAGGCGCTGGCCACCGTTCCCGAACCCCTGTGGTGGCTGCTTGGCGCGGTGGTGGCGTTCTATTTCGGCGCACGCGAGGCGCATCATGCGCGACTGGGAAAATTCACGCCGCCGCCTGCTCCACCGGCATCGGTCGCGGCCCAAGGCCCGCTGCCGAACCCTGCCCTATCGGACTGGCGCGCGGCTCAGGACCCCTGACGCAGGAAATCTTCTTCCTCGCCCGTCGGGTCCAAGCCAAGCTCCTCCAGACCGTTTTCAAGATTCTCGGCCAGATGCGGCATGCCCATCAAGTAATCGGCGGTCGGTGTCGTCGCTTCCGCTTCGGCGGTGGCAACGGCTTCGGCGTATTCCTCGGCCTCGAACGCACCGCGCCCGATCCATGCCACTGCTGTCAGGCTCGATTGCTCGTCGGCATTCAGCGCATCGATGAACGCATGCAATTCGCCCGTTCCCGCCGCGCCTTCGCGTGCGAGATATAGGATATGAACAATCTTGCGCGGGCTGATTGCAAGCATGGCATCCTCCGTCAGTTATGTTGCGATGGTGGCCGATTCACAAGCGCCATGCAATCGCAAACGCTATTCCAAGGCTGCCATGCTGCCGCGCATTTTCCATGCCCGCGCCTTATCTGCGCCGGATTCAAAGCCGATACAGACACCCTAGTGAGGACAATGGCAGTCGAAGGAGCGCACGGAACATGCCCTATGATACTCAAAATCGCTGGGTCCACGGCGTTCTGGCCCAGGCCGAACAGACCTTGCCCGACCTGCCATGGTCGCGTCGCGCCAAACGGGCACGACGGCTGGCTGTGGCGCGCTGATCTTGCGGGTTCATTTCGCCCAGACACGGGCAAACGGATTTAACGAGTAATTTGACGTCAAATTTGAGTGTGAATACCAAGGGCGTCCCGTTTGCGGGGCGCCCTTGTTGATGGTGAACCCTATTCGGGACGCGCCTCTATCACAACGAACGCCTGCGCCCATGGGTGGTCATCGGTGATGGTGACATGGATCACCGCGCGATGGTCCGGTGGGGTCATGGCGCGCAGCCGGTCCTCTGCCCAGCCGGTCACATGCATCACGGGCTGGCCGCTGGACAGGTTTGTCACCCACATGTCCCGCCATGCGATGCCCATGGACAACCCAGTCCCGAGCGCCTTGGAGCACGCTTCTTTCGCCGCCCAGCGCTTGGCGTACACGGCAGGGGCGTCGCCTTGGCGGGCCGCGCGGGCCAGTTCGGCCTCTGTGAACACCCGATGGCGAAAGCGGTCGCCAAAACGGGCCAGGGTGCCCGCGATCCGGTCGATATTGGCCAGATCGCTACCGATCCCCAAGATCATGACAGCATCACTCGCGCGCAAGGTCCATCAGGCGGCGCATCTCGCGCAGCGCCCCGTCAAGGCCGACGAAAACGGCCTCGCCGATCAGGAAATGGCCGATATTCAGTTCCACCAGTTCTGGAATTGCCGCGATCGGGCCGACATTGTCAAAATTCAGACCGTGGCCGGCATGCACTTCCATTCCCAATTCATCGGCCAGTGCCGCGCCCACGAACAGGCGGCGCAATTCGGCATCGCGCGCGGCGATGTCGCCAGCTTCGAAATGTTCGCAATAGGCACCGGTGTGCAATTCGACAACATGCGCACCGACGCGTGCGGCGGCCTCTAGCTGCGCTTCGTCGGCGGCAATGAACAGCGAGACGCGGCATCCGGCGTCGCGCAAGGGCGCGATGAAATCCCGCAGACGGCCCTCGTCGCCCGCAACCTCCAGCCCGCCTTCGGTGGTGCGTTCCTCGCGGCGTTCGGGCACGATGCAGACCGCCTCGGGCCGGTGGGCCAGCGCGATGCGGCCCATTTCCTCGGTCGCGGCCAGTTCCAGATTGATCGGGATACCAACCGCTTTCTGGATCGCGGGCAGATCGGCATCGCGGATGTGCCGCCGATCCTCGCGCAGGTGCAGCGTTATGCCGTCCGCACCCGACATTTGCGCAAGCTGCGCGGCGCGCACGGGATCTGGCATGCGCCCGCCGCGCGCGTTGCGCAAGGTTGCCACATGGTCGATATTCACGCCAAGACGCAAAAGACTGTTGGATGCGGTCGCGCTCATCATTTCCCTCGAACTGCTTGTGAGTAACATATGCTTGAGGAGCGCGAACGCAATGGGGCGTTCTCAATTCCCGCGACTGGTCTGCTGCGCGGCTTGGCGCGCGCGTTCGAACCGTTTTTGCAGCTTGCGTTGCCGACGCGCCCGATAGGCCCGGATGATCGGCAATGACACGAAATACGCGCCGACCGCCACGCCGCTGCCGACGATGCTGCCCCCAAGCATATAAGGCAGGAACACCTCTGAAAAAAACGCGTGGGATTGATCCCAACTTGCCGATGCGGGCGTGAAAACCGCTTCGACGTTTGCGCTTATTTCAGACCAGGCGCTTTTGAAACCATGGATAACCCGTCCGGGTGTGGCCATATGCCCCTGCCCCAGAATAAGGCTGCCGGTTTCCATTGCGCTGACAAGGATGAGCGGGAAGGTGAAGGGGTTGCCGAAGAAAGTGCCCAGTAGGGCCGCAAGAATATTGCCGCGCAACACCCATGCGAGGGCCGCCGCCGACAGGAAATGGAGCCCGAACAGCGGCAGGAACGACACCATAACCCCGGCAGCAATCCCCTTCGCGATACGCTCGGGGCTGTCGGGCAATCGGCGCAGGCGGTGCCAGACATAGCTGCCCGCACGCTGCCAACCCCCATCGGGGTAGGCCATATTCTTCAACCACTGAAGAAGCGAGCGAGGGCTGCGACGTTTGAAAACCACCCGGAAACCCTTGGTTTCGCGCCCGGTGGGGAGCGCGTTTACGGTCGTTTCGAAGGATCGCGCACTCTGGCGATCTGTGCAACCGCCGTTTCGGCCTCTAACGCGGTCATGACCTGATGCAGGTGCGACACACCGCGCAATTCGACCATGACGCGCAGCAAGAAGAAATCGGGTTTCCTGTCCAGAAAACGCAGGTCGGAAATATTCGCCTTATGCTCGCCGATCAGGCTGCAAACGCGGCCCAAGACGCCTGCATCGTTCGAAATGGTCAATTCCAGCGTAACATCATAAACAGGCGGGTGCGTGCCGTCCTGCCAGCGCAATTCGATCCAGCGGTCGGGTTGTTCATCGAATTCGGCAAGCGCATCGCAGTCCATGCTATGGGCCACGATACCCTTGCCACGATAGGTGATGCCGACAATCCGCTCGCCCGGCAAAGGCTGGCAACAGGCGGCGCGCCGAAAGGACTGGTCGGCGGCCAATCCGACCACGGGGCGCGCGGCATCGACTTCGGGCTCGAACGGGACGCCTTCGGGGTATAGCGCGCCGACGACCTTGCGCGCGCTGATTTCGGCAGACCCGACCTGCGCGCGCAATTCGCTGTCAGAGGCCACGCCCAACATACGCGCAGCGGTCGCGATGGCCTTGCCAGTCATTTCGCGACCAATCGCCTCGAACGCCGCGCGCAGCAGTTCCGTGCCAAGGCGCACGAACCGCTCGCGGTCTTCGTCGCGCAAGGACCGCCGGATCGCGGATTTCGCACGCCCCGTCACCACAAGATCGATCCAGCTTGCCTGCGGGCGCTGCCCTTCTGCGGTGATGATGACGACCGACTGCCCGTTGCGCAGCCGCGTCCAGAGCGGCACGCGCAACCCGTCCACCTTGGCGGACACGCATTTATCCCCGATCCGGGTGTGAATGGCATAGGCGAAATCCAACGGCGTCGCCCCACGCGGAAGCTGGATCACATCGCCCTTGGGCGAGAAGCAGAACACCTGATCGGAATACATCTCCAGTTTGACATGTTCCAGGAACGCGCCGTGGTCTTCTTCGTTCTGCAAGCCTTCGGTTAGGGTTGCGATCCAGCGCGCGGGGTCTACCGCAAAGGGGTTTTCACTACGCGCGCCATCGCGATACGCCCAATGCGCGGCCACACCCGCTTCGGCGACCTCGTGCATCTCGCGCGTGCGGATCTGGATTTCCACGCGTTTGCCATCGCGACCCGACACCGTGGTATGAATGGACCTGTAGCCGTTCGATTTGGGCTGGCTGATATAATCTTTGAACCGCCCCGGCACCGCGCGCCAGCGCTGGTGCATGATCCCCAGCACCTTGTAGCACTCCGCCACGTCATCCGTGATGATGCGAAAGCCGTAAATGTCCGATAGCCGCGAAAATGCGAGGTCCTTTTCCTGCATCTTGCGCCAGATGGAATAGGGTTTCTTGGCGCGCCCGTAAACATCGGCGGGCATCCCTGCGCGGTCCAGTTCCGAGCGGATGTCATTGCTGATGCGGTGAACCACATCGCCCGCTTCGCGCTGAAGCGTGATGAACCGGCGCAGGATGGAATTGCGCGCCTCTGGGTTCAGCACGCGGAAAGACAGGTCTTCCAACTCCTCGCGCATCCATTGCATGCCCATGCGGCCCGCGAGCGGCGCATAGATATCCATCGTCTCGCGCGCTTTCTGTGCCTGCTTTTCGGGCCGCATGGACCGGATGGTGCGCATATTGTGCAAGCGGTCGGCCAGTTTGACCAATATCACCCGCAAGTCGCGCGACATCGCGATCAGAAGCTTGCGGAAATTCTCGGCCTGTTTGGCTTCGGATGACGACAGTTGCAGGTTTGTCAGCTTGGTGACACCGTCCACCAGCTCCACGATTTCCGTGCCGAACAGGCGTTCCACTTCCGAATAGGTGGATTTGGTGTCTTCGATCGTGTCGTGCAACAGCGCCGTAATCAGCGTGGCATCATCCAGCCGCATTTCGGTCAGGATGGTCGCCACGGCAACGGGATGGGTGAAATACGGCTCACCGGAATGGCGGAACTGGCCCTCGTGCATGGCCTCGCCATAGGCCCAAGCCCTGCGCACAAGATCTTGATTGCAACCGGGATTATAGTTGTGAATCAGGGCGATCAGATCATCTACGGCGATCACCGGCACCTCTTGCGGCGGGTCAGGAACGGGGGGCTTTGTGCCCTACCCGTTTTGCTGGCTGTGAACTTCCATCAGGGCGCGCAACATCTGCTCTTCGCTCATGTCGCCCTCGGCAGGTTTATCGTCGGACGAGGCCCCCATAAGCAGTGACATATCGTCATCTTCTGGCAGATCGACCTCGATCTGGGTCTGCAAGCTTTCGATCAGCCGTTCGCGCAAATCATCGGCGGCTTGGGTTTCTTCCTCGATCTCGCGCAGGGCAACAACCGGGTTTTTGTCATTGTCGCGATCTACGGTCAGCGGCCCGCCAGCGGCGATTTCGCGCGCACGGTGCGCGGCCAGTGCAACCAGTTCAAACCGGTTCGGAACCTTGTCAACGCAGTCTTCAACGGTTACACGTGCCATGGGTGCACTCCATCTCAATCAGGGCAGGAACCGGCGTTCTACTGCCCAAGAGCGCGCAATACAAGGCCCGAATCATGACTCGATCGGCCAGATTTCGGCCAATTCCCGCGGGTCCAGCGCAGCATGCATCTGCCGCACGCTCTGGCCCAGCACCGGATGCACCCAATCGGGCGCGACATCCATAAGCGGAACCAGAACGAAGCCACGATCCTGCATGCGGGGGTGTGGCAGGACCAACCGGTCGGGCACAAGGCGGGCCTGTGCATGCACGTCCAGCCCGGCCCAATGCTGAAAGCCTGCCAAATCGGGTAAAACATGCTGGCCATGCGCGATAAGGTCGATGTCGATCACCCGCGCACCCCAGCGGACGCCGCGCTCGCGCCCCATCGTCGCTTCGACTGCGTGAAGGGCGTGCAAAGTCTGTTCAGGATCAAGCCGGGTTTCGCAAAGCATGGCTGCATTCACAAAATCCGGCCCCGCGCCGGGCGGAAAACAAGGGGTGCGAAACAGCCGACTTTGTGATATTATCTTAACTGTTGTTTCAGCCAAATTGGCTATGGCTGCCCTGACCTGTCCTAACGGGCTATCCATTTGCCCCGTCAGATTTGCCCCTATGGCCACCAACACCGAATTGCATCCTGTCACATTCGCCACGATAATCCTCTTATGAATGTGCCACTGAGCAGAAGCTAACGTCAGGTTGAGTCGTTGCAGGCAAACCACACGGCGACCTTGGCACGCCACCCTAAGGATATAGACATGTTTTACAAGGACGAGCGCCTCGCGCTCTTTATAGACGGTTCCAACCTTTACGCTGCCGGCAAGGCGCTTGGGTTTGATATAGACTACAAGCTGCTGCGGCAGGAATTCATGCGCCGTGGCAAGTTGCTGCGCGCGTTCTACTACACCGCCCTGCTGGAAAACGACGAATATTCGCCCATCCGCCCACTGGTCGACTGGCTGCATTATAACGGCTATAGCATGGTGACGAAGGCGGCCAAGGAATACACCGACTCGATGGGCCGCCGGAAGGTCAAGGGCAACATGGATATCGAACTGGCCGTGGACGCGATGGAACTCGCCCCGCGTCTGGATCATGCAGTACTGTTTTCCGGCGATGGCGATTTCCGCCCACTGGTCGAATCGCTCCAGCGTCAGGGCGTTCGGGTGTCGGTCGTGTCCACCATCCGCAGCCAACCGCCCATGATTGCCGATGAACTGCGCCGTCAGGCCGACAATTTCATCGAACTCGACGAGTTGCGCGATGTCATCGGGCGTCCGCCGCGCGAACCGCGCTATGAGCAAGCGGGCGAGCGCGCCGACGCGGAGTGATCGCACCGACCAAACCCGAAAAGGCCCGACACCGCGCGGGTCTTTTCATGTCTAGAGCGCGTCTGGTTCAATCAGTTTCATATCCAGCGGCCTTGAAGAAGTTGTAGCATTCGTCAGGGGTGAACAGGTTACAAACATGACCGACCGCCTTCCATAATTCGTCATATGTCCGTGCAGCG
>NZ_UIHC01000144.1 GCF_900499075.1 Roseinatronobacter ekhonensis
TGTCGCGTAGCCCTTAATTGTGAGATGAGAAATTCAACGAAATCAACGGCTGTGCTTTGCCCTTAAATATGAGATTTTGCCTTTAACTCCGATATTTTTGCCCTTAAACCTGAGACAGGGTTCACAGGCGTGTGCGGCAAATATCGATGGACAAAGATGGCGAAGGCACCGTTGCCGTTGGTGCGGAAGAGGTGCGCAGGGCGACCGTGCTGCGTCCTCTTGTCCAGGCATATCTCAAAGGTACTGGCAGTCTGGAAAGTGGCATCAATGATGCCGTTTGGGAACTCGGTGTAAGCAGAGCGACAGTTTGGCGATGGATAAAGCGGTTGGCCGAGGAGGGTGGGCGTACCAGCGCTCTGGCTTCGCGAAAACGGGGCCGCCCGACTGGTACGACTTTGATATCCGGTAAGGTAGAAGCGGTGATCGAAGAGCATCTTCGCCGTTATTTCTTGCGGCGTGAACGTCCGAGCCTGTCGCGCGTCGCGACAGAAATCCGCAGCGCATGCTGGCAACAGGGCTTGCAACCCCCGACGCGGCGGACGGTTCAGCGCAGGCTGGATGCAATGGATGCCCGCGAAGTTGCCAAGGCACGAGTGGGCGCAAAGGCAGCCCGCCAGAAATTTGCGCCCGTCACAGGCGAGAACAAGGCAAAGCAGCCACTGGAGGTCGTTCAAATCGACCACACGCCTGCGGACATCATTCTTGTCGACAGTTTTGATCGCCACCCAATTGGCCGACCTTGGGTCACTCTGGCGATCGATATCGCCACGCGGATGGTGACCGGATACTACGTCGCTCTCGAGGCACCTTCTCGGCTGTCAGTGGCGCTTTGCCTGACGCAGGCGGTGACCCCTAAGGCGGAGATTCTGGCGGAATTGGAGTGCAGTGTTTCTTGGCCCGCACAGGGTAAACCGCACAGCATCCACGTCGACAACGGCCGCGATTTCCGGTCGCATGCCTTTCGGTCGGCATGTGCGGAATGGGGGATCAATCTGGTCTATAGGCCGCCGGGAAGTCCTCATTTTGGAGGGCACATCGAACGGTTGATCGGTACGATGATGGGGGCCGTACATCTGTTGCCGGGAACAACGCAATCCTCGGTCTTGGCCAAGGGCGACTACGATGCCGAAGGCATGGCCACCATGACGTTAAGCGAATTCGATCGCTGGTTCGTGTTGGAAATCTGCCGCTACAACAACAGCATTCATTCAAGTCTTGGCTGTACGCCCGTCGCCAAATGGGAGGCGCTCTCAGCGGAGATGATGGGCGACATCCCCTTTGAGATGGAAGCCTTTTGGGTGAGTTTCCTGCCAAGCGAACTGCGCAAGGTCAGGCGTGATGGCATCCATCTGTTCCAGATACGGTACTGGTCCGATGCCCTTGCAGGCCATATTGGGCGCGGGGATGGAAGGGTGGTCGTTCGCTACGACCCTCGCGACCTCTCGGTGATCTGGGTCGAACTGGATGGCGGCCGATACGTCGAGGCTCGGTACCGAAACCTGGAAATCCCACCCGTGTCTCTCTGGGAATACCGCGAAGCCATGAGGAAGGCACGTGCCCTTGGAAAGTCGGAGTCGAATGAACTGGTTCTCGCTGAGCTGATCCGACAGCAACGCCAGATCGAGGCTGAAAGCCGGGGACTTACCAAGGCTGAACGCCGGTCGCGTGAACGAAAAACTGCAATTAAGGGCTCTAACTCGGCTGTCGCGACAACCGAAGGGCTGCGCCCGATCGACACGGGTGATACATCGCGGCCATTGTTCAAGGTGGAGAGATGGTGAATTGAGGGCAGGGACAACTGAGGAAGACGGTCGGATCGCCCTCATTCAATCGG
>NZ_UIHC01000130.1 GCF_900499075.1 Roseinatronobacter ekhonensis
CAGAAACAGCGAAAAAGAAACGGAAGGAAACACCAGCATTGACGCCATCATGACACGCAGAACATAACCATTGGGTGGGTCAGTTCTCGGTGACAATGCCGGGTCAATTCTCAGTGGCAATCAACAGCTCTTTGGTGATCCGAACATGGCACAAGACGCCATTTACACGCCCAACGGCGGTACCCCGACCCTCATCCGCGTGGTCACCCGCCGCGCGGACGAGATCACCGGCTTCGGCGATGCACGGCTCTGGTCAGAAACCACGCGGATCGACCTGCGCGTGGGTGAAGTTCTCAACCCACGTCCGGGCGACCGCATCGAGATCGACGGCGACGCCTTTCTCATTCAGGGCGAGCCGGTGCGTGACCGCGAGCGGCTGGTCTGGACCGTGGACCTCAGGCCCACATGAGGCTCAAACTCGACATCGATCCGGACATCGTGGCCATGATGGCAGCCGAGGTCGCAGCGGGCGAACGCGCGGTGACAGCCGCCATGCGTGAGGCCGGAACAGGTTTGAAGTCGGCATGGCGGCTGCAGATCACCAGCGCGGGACTGGGGCGGCGGCTGGCCAACTCGATCCGCAGCCAGAACTTCCCGAGGTCGGGCGAAAGCCTGGATGCCGCCGCGCTCGTCTGGTCCAAGGCCCCGGTCATCGTTGGGGCGCATGACACGGGGCCGCTGATCCGATCGAAGGATGGGTTCTGGCTGGCGATCCCATTGCCCGCCGCAGGCAAATCCACACGCGGCGGCCGGATCACACCCGGCGAGTGGGAGCGCCGGCGTGGCCTGCGCCTGCGGTTTGTCTATCGCCGCACTGGGCCAAGCCTGCTGGTGGCGGAGGGACGGCTGAACACCAAGGGTCAAGCGGTAGTGTCACGCTCGAAGACCGGGCGCGGAAAGGTCACCGCGCCGATCTTCCTTCTGGTGCCGCAGGTGAAACTGCCGAAACGGCTGGATCTGGCGCGGGACGCGGAGCGGGCGGTGGATGCGGTGCCGGGGCTGGTCGTGGCGAACTGGGTGGAGGCGAGACTGTGATCAATATCGCGGCTAACGGGAGTTCGAAGATATTGCCAGAAAAGAGGCGAACGGCTTGCTGCGGACCTTCATTGACGGTGCAGCTAACGGCGGTTGAGAGCCCAAGTTGACTAGTGCTGCGCTGGTTCTCAATGCCCACTCTTGCAGGCGGCCATCGTAGTGGCGCGGACACCTAAACCGCCCGCCCCAGAAATTCTCCAGTGGGGTCCGGGGGACAGAGTACCCCTCCTATCATCAATTCGTGATGTGATCTGCCGTAAAGATGTAGTCATCCACGCCCGAATGGCAGGCGATACAGCCCATCTCGGCCCCCTTGGCGACACGGCCCGCAAGACCAGCACCAGCCGGGTTCTTGTCCAGCGTTCCATCCGGCAGATATTTCACCCAGAACCAGTTCTGGTTGTCTGCGTCATATCCTGCTTCACGTCGGAACATCACGGTGACAGCTCCAAGATGCTTGGACGGGTCCGCCAGAACTTCCTCGGCAGTGACTTCTTCGGGTCCATAGTTCCGTTTAACTACAAGATCGCCGGTATGACCATCGATCGTCGCTTTGGAATAAAAGGTCTCTAACATCGCACCATGCGGCGGTCCGCCTTCATAGGGTGTCGACATGATTGTATTCTCACCGACCAACTGACTTGCCTCCATCACGTCCCAAAGCAACGCCGCATAAGCCGCATCCGCCTCGGTGCCGAATTCCTGCGCACCTGCCACGCCTGCCGTTGCCACAAGCCCTGCCATTGCTGAAACCAAAGTTCTCATCGTAATCTCCCATGTTCCTGTACGGTCGTGCCCGTACACGGCGACATTCTATGCATTGGATCAATCACGCAGGATCAACTCGCGATGACGTTCCTGTGTCAGCATCGTGCGAAGTCTTGATTGGCCCCCGTGGAATTACCGTCGCACAATAACAAGATGCGCGCTCTCCTGATCCTCCTCGCTCTCGGCGATCCAGTATTTGCCGCAAATGCACCGCATGATGGCTTCTGCATCGAGAATGCGTCACCCAAACCACATCTCTTCCAGACAGAAACCCGCGAAGGTCATCGGCAAAGCAAAACCCTCGCGCCCGGCGAGCGCCTTTGCGCGTCCGGAAGTGCGGCCCAAGATGGCGTTGTTCGGGTTTTTGAAAGCGCAAATGTGGTCGAAGGATGCGGACGCATCGTCCCCTCGGGCTCAGTTGAAGCCCTGATCGCTTATGCTGAGTTCGACCGCTGCGCTTGGCGTTCGCACGGCTTCTGACCGCGCCACCAGGAGACAATCTGATTCTTAATTGACAAGAATGGCTACGGTGCAGCGCCGGAACGTAATACGCGCACCGACAACGGCTAGTGTTCTGAGTCTGACACTTCCTACCTGTTTCCGCGAATTTCATCGAGCGCGTTCAGAGCGCGGCGTTCCCGGGTGAGGATGTCCTCGGCGGTTTTGGTCCATTTGAAGGGTTTGGGCTTGTCG
>NZ_UIHC01000049.1 GCF_900499075.1 Roseinatronobacter ekhonensis
GTCCAGGCTCGCGTAGCGATCTGAAAGATCAAAGAAACCCATCTGCGCCATGGCTGCATTCCCTGTGCTGGTCCACCGCCTCAGTTATACAGCAGCGCCAAGGTTGGGGCAATTTTTAGAGGTGCCCCCAATGCGCATCGTTGTCCAAGTGCTGTTCTTGGTAAAGCTGAACATATTTCAGCTGAGGTTTATCTTTACCGTACCAAATTAGGTAGTCGTACATGACCTCGAGATATTTTGCGCCAAGAGGCATAGTTTTTTTACGGAAGTAGATTTGCGAAACAAAATTCTTTGAACCAAAAATCTCATCCATCAACTCTCGAATATGATGCACGTTTTCCTCGGAAATCTGCACGAACACCGATCCAGTGTTGCTCAGAAGTTCCCGCGCCATCAGCAGCCGGTCGCGCAGATAGGTGAGGTAGGAATGGATGCCCAATTCCCAGGTGTCGCGGAACGCCTTGATCATCTCGGGTTCCTGCGTCAGGTCATCGTCTGACCGGTCCTTCACGTCGCGCTTGTTGGTGAAGGGCTGAAAGTTCGACCCGTATTTGATGCCATAGGGCGGGTCGATATAGATCATCTGCACCTTGCCGCCCATGCTCTCCTTGGTCAGGAGCGAGTTCATCACCAACAGGCTGTCCCCCGCCACCAACCGGTTCGACCAGCCCTTTTCATGGTGGTAGAAATCCAGCGCCTGGCGCAGCGGCAGATTCTCGAATGGGGCCGCGAACAGGTCCGGCTGTCGCCATTGCTTCGGCGCATCCTTGCCCTTCAGCCGCTTGGCCGCATTGGCCAGGATCGTCGCCGGATCCACCCGTTCATGGACGTGGAGCGAGACCGTATCGACGTCGAAGCTGGTCTTTTCCGCCTTGCCCGTCCAGTTTAGATAGGGCTGCTGAAGCCGCTTGAGTTCCACCAGCGCGTCCTTCATCCGCTGGGGATCGTCGCTGGCAAGGGCGTCGTCGATCAGCGTTTCGATCCCGCCGCGCGCGCTGTCGAAGTTCAGCACCGGGTCCAGATGTGGATCATAGGCCCAGGTCGTCTTGTCCCCGTCCGGATCGGTGCCCGCGTGGACCATGCCGACCTCGGGGTTGTTAACCCGGGTCTCGCCATGCCGATAGCTGACCACCTGCGTCGGATCGTCGGATTTGCGGGTGGTTTTCTTGCGCGCTGTCGTGGCGGCTTTGGGTTCTTTCATCTCCGGCGCCGTCAGTTCCAGATCGGCTACATCCGCCCGATAGATAGACCCGCCGCGCCCCCGGCCCCTGGCCAGCACGCCGCCATCCACGAGTTCATCGCGCGCGGCCGCATACGCCTCGTCCGTCAACCCCGGCAGATGTTCGCGCAAAAGCACCATCATCGCGCCATTGCCGATGGAGGACCCGTCTTCGGGCGTCAGAGAGAGGATCAGGTCGGTCAGGCTGTCGGACATGGGCGGATCACCGATACTTGCGAAAAGGGCTTGTTTTCACGTCTTGTTTTCGGGGACCCTATCGCGCGACCTTGGCTTTTGCACGCCCGATTCCGCCGTGGCGTGCTTCTCGTGTCTCTCGATACGTTGATGTCTATTCGGATTCCGGGTTTTGTCTTTCAGACAGCCAAAACGTTTCTTGCTCGGCCCAATTCAATGGGAATGGGTCCATTAGCTTCGCCAAAGAAATGTGCGAGTGGTGCTGGCCCGACATGATGGCATCAACGACCTCTGGCGAAAGCAGCGAAAGCCGCAATACCCTTGCCATGTAGGTGAATGCGATGCCCTCGGAACGGGCCACCTCAGATATCGATGCGAACTCGCCGGACTCCAGCATCCGCTTCCAGCGAAATCCCCGCGCCAGCGCTTTGACCAACGTGTTGTCCATCTTGCATTGGCTGGCTGCCCCATCCGGCAGCTGCATTTCCTTGCGGCCGCCTCGTTTCACGAAGCGGAACGGGATGTGCACAGTCACGGTGTCGGGTATTGCCTTCGCGCGGGTCATGCCGCCGTTCCGAGGTCAGTCCTCATTTCGTGCGCCAGCCCGGTTAGACCGTCCATGCGGAGGCGAACATCCAAGCCCTCGGTGCCGATGTCGATCCGCTCGACCAGCAGCGCCACGATGCGTGCCTGTTCGGCCGGGAACAGTTCCTCCCAGAGCGGGTCGAGGCGGATCAGGGCATTACGGGCGTCAGCCTCGGTGATCTCGCCGTCCTGCGCGCGTGCGGCTTTCCATGTGCCTGCCACGATCTCGGGCTGGCGGAAGACTGCGCGGAGTTGGTAGATAACCGCTGCTTCGATCTCGCCCGCAGGGACCCGGCCCAACGGGCATGATCCTGCGCCGTGTTTCAGGATCGTCTGGCTGACATAGTAGCGGTAGAGCTTGCCGCCCTTGCGCGTGTGGGTCGGCGAAAAGGCCGCCCCATCGGGGCCGTAGAGCAGCCCCTTGAGCAGCGCGGGTGTGTCGGCGCGGGTGCGCGCGGCGCGCTTGCGGGGGCTTTCGGTCAGGATCGCGTGAACCTTGTCCCAAACCGCGCGGTCGATGATGGCATCGTGTTCGCCGGGATAGCTGTCGCCCTTGTGGACTGCTTCGCCGATGTAGGCGCGGTTGTTAAGCAGGCGATACAGGTATTTCTTGTCGATCCGGTTGCCACGGCTGGTCTGGACGCCCCGAGCGGCCAATTCCCGGGCCAGTTCCGTGCCAGAGCCGATCTCAACGAACCGGGCGAAGATCCAACGCACATTGGTGGCATCGGTCTCCTTGATGACCAGTTTGCGATCTTGCACTACATATCCCAACGGGGGCACGCCGCCCATCCACATGCCCTTTCGGCGTGAGGCGGCGATCTTGTCCCTGATCCGTTCTCCGGTCACCTCGCGTTCAAATTGGGCGAAGCTGAGCAGGATGTTCAGCGTCAGCCGCCCCATGGAGGTGGTGGTATTGAACGATTGGGTGACGGAGACGAAGGTGACATCGTTGCGGTCGAACACCTCGACCAGCTTGGAAAAATCCATCAGCGAGCGCGACAGACGGTCGATCTTGTAGACGATGACCACGTCGACCAGCCCGTCCTCAATGTCTTCCAGCAGCCGCCTCAACCCGGGGCGTTCCAGCGTGCCGCCGGAGATGCCGCCATCGTCATATTGGTCGCGGACCAGCACCCAGCCCTCCGAGCGCTGGCTGGCGATATACGCCTCGCAAGCCTCGCGCTGGGCGTGGAGCGAGTTGAATTCTTGCTCGAGCCCTTCCTCGGAGGATTTCCGGGTATAGACGGCGCAACGCAGCTTGCGGATGATCTTCTCGGTCATGTCGATCTCCGGTGGTTTTTCAGCCCAAAGAACACCCACCCGTTCCATCTTGTGCCGGTGATGGCACGGGCAATGGCCGACAGGGACTTGTAAGGCCGTCCCTGCCATTCGAACCCGTCGGCGGTAACCGTGACGATCTGCTCGGTGCCCTGCCACTCGCGCAGCAGCCGCGTGCCGGTGATGGGACGGTCGCGATCCGCGCGGATGCGGCTTTTGTTGCGGTCGCCGCCGTCTAACTGCTCGCCGAGGGCTTCGAGCCGTTTCACCGTGTCCGGCTTGAGCCCGCCATAGACCAATTCCTGAATGCGATAGGCCAGTCGGCTTTCCAAGTAGCGACGATTGAACGGCGGCGGTTCGCTGTCGAACAATTCGCGCCATTGCTGCTTCAGGTCTGGCGTGGAGGTGGTCTTGAGCGCGGTCAGGCGCGCGGGGATGGGATCGGGTTTTGTCATGCGTTCCTCCGGTGAGTTGGAGTTGCATGACGCCATTGGTCGTCCGGAGAGTGTAGGAAACTTTCTCCATTTTCGTCAGATACTTCGCTCCTATCACGCATCCGCAACCGGACCAGCCCAAGTGCCAGCAGCCCGCACATTTCCGCGCGGCGTTCCGCCGGTGTCATCTGATCGGGCGGTAGCGGGTTCGAGCCCCGCACACTTCTGTGGATTGCGTTTTGCATGGGGAGACGCTTACCCGCACGACCTGCAAAAACAATTAGATTCAATGGGCTATAGTAAGCCTGCGTAAGCGTGCGGTCAGGGTGGGACGCGGCGTCAAACGCATCGTTGTAAACTCGCAAAAATATTTTGCGGGGTTCGTGGCCAACGGTTGGTCTGGAGACGAATCCAAGACGCTTGCTAATTACCCTGCTGTCGTACAGGTTCGGTTTAATGAATTGGCTGTTGTTCTTCACTTTCCTGGCTGCCTGCATCGCTCCGGCCGCAGCGGGAATGCTCTTTCGGCCCGGTGAGTGGTATCGCGACCTTTCAAAACCCTCATGGACGCCGCCAAACTGGCTGTTCCCGGTTGTCTGGGCATTTCTTTACGTGACCATGTCGCTGGCGGCGGCACGGGTTGCCAGCCTTCCCGGGACCAGCCAAGCCATTGCGTTCTGGGCCGTCCAGATTTCGATAGCGTCCTTATGGTCCGGTGTCTTCTTCGGTCTGCGCAAGATGGCCACGGGTGGCGTGATCATCGCGACGCTGTGGGCTGCTGTCGCGGTGACCATGGTCGCATTCTGGAGTCATGACACAATTTCAGGTGTGCTCCTTGTGCCCTATTTGATCTGGGTAAGTGTTGCATTGGCTTTGAATTGGTCTGTTTGGGGTCTCAATCGCAAGGCCGCCTGACGGTCGGCCGCTCCCCTGAAAAAGAAAGAAGAGCGAAGTCCGGGCTCATGCGTCAATGCCTCGTCGGGCTCGCCACCATCCTGTCCGTTTCCAGCCTCAGCGACGATTTCCAGAGGGGCGTTTTCGCGAATACTACGTCGTCTGTCCGGAAGCTGTCTGCGCCGCGCTGTTGGTGAAGCAGTCCGGTCCAGCAGAGCGGCCGAAGCACCTGTATGTCAGGGGAATCGCGTTTGGGATCGTCCCGCCCAGGCGGGATCAAAAGCGATCGAATCCTGACCACGAACGCGGCGAGAGAGATGAAAAGTTCGCGCAATGTTCACCCTCTCAGTGCTCGGATTTCCAAACGCGATTGCCCTGACCTGTATGTAGAGGCTGCTGAGCACATCGTCGAAATGAGCGCCCGGATGGGGCTTTCCGAAAAGAACCTTTCGCAGGTGTGCAGCTGTCGCGCCGCCCTCGGTCTCAACGTTAAGGACGTTCAGGAACACGTCCCAATTGCTCAGGATGGGCTCATCATCGAAGCGTGTGAAGCGGGCGAAGTTGGCGCAGAGGTCTTCAGGAAACGGGCGCGGAATTGCAGACCATGGGTGCGGTCATTGATCCATTCACCGGGCGCCGTGACCCATTCCCCTGCCGAAATCATCGCCGCATGACCGACCGTGGTGATCAGGTCGCGGTGCCCGCGTGCCTTAACACGCAGCACGCAGAAGCCGGACTCTTGGCTGTGGAACGTCACCCTTTCAACTAGGCCCGCCAGAACCTCGGTTTCTGGAGCGTTGTTTGTCAATCGACTGCTTTGAGGGCTGTGCCCTTGGATCGCGCCATTTCCGCCATTGCTTTGTCAAAGGCAGGTCTCGGAATATTGACCAAAGCAAATCTCTTCTTTTCCGAAGGATGGCCCTCATCCAGCGCCTCGATCACCAACTCTACGTTTTCTTCGTTGGCGTAAACTTCAACTGTGATTTCAGCATTATCAAAGTCGATTTCATGGCGGCGGCCATTATTACCGCGAATGATGACATGGCTCACTTTTCATATCTCCCGTGCAAACCAGCGGATGCGGCCAACGATGTTGATCTCATCGACGGTGCGTTCATAGGGGCTATAGAGGGGGTTGTCGGAAATCACCCGCACGGCTGGAGGTTCGCTGCCGGGAAGATGCTCAAGGCGCTTGGCCACCAGCCCCATCCCGTCATCAAGCACAAAGATCCCGGGCGGGTTTGGCGTCTTGCGGGTCATGTCGACCAACACCGCATCGCCGCTCAGCAGCGTTGGTGCCATGCTGTCGCCGTCGACATGCATGATGCGCAGTTGCGCTGGGTTGGCCTTCAGGCTGTGTTTGATCCAGGAACGGCGGAAGTGATAGGCGCGCCCAGGCGTGTCGCGGTCCTCGACCACTACCGCGCCACCGCCCATCGAGGGGCGCGGGCTGGCATGCGCAATCGCCACAAAGGCCTCATCGGGATTGTCGATGAAGGGTGGCGTACCGTCCACGTCGCCGATCCCGTGGATCAGCCAGTCACGGTCCACCTTCAGGACTGCTGCGACCTCACGAAGTTTTTCGATGCCTGGCCGGGTCGACCGGCCACGCAGGATGTCGTAGACGAAGGACCGGTTCACACCAGCCATCTCGGCGACATGGGCTGGGCTGAGGCCGAGCTGGTCGGCGCGGGCGCGGAGACGGTCGGCGAGGGTGTGATGCGCGGTCATGTTTTCCCCAAGGGGCTGTGGATACAATAGGATAA
Organism: Roseinatronobacter ekhonensis; assembly: GCF_900499075.1. Taxonomy (GTDB): domain Bacteria; phylum Pseudomonadota; class Alphaproteobacteria; order Rhodobacterales; family Rhodobacteraceae; genus Roseinatronobacter; species Roseinatronobacter ekhonensis. The sequence goes on from NZ_UIHC01000049.1 coordinate 6,375, forward strand.
AATAGGATTGATCCGACTGCGTCAAGGGATTAGAACAAAGGATAAACATCTAACATCCGGATTCGAGGGGACGTGCGTGCGTATCGACAAGGTATATTTCACGCTCCCCGAGGTTCTTGATCGCTGGCGGGTCTCGGAGGCGGACGTCGTTTACCTCGCTGAGAACGACAGATTGCGTCTCTCGGTCCGGGTCTTCGGGATGCCGATGGAATTCGGCGATTACGAGGATAACGGGGATGGACAGCGATGCCCGGTGCCGTGGGAGCAGAGCCACTACAGCGGGTTGCTCGACCTTCATGCCCGCGACGCATTCCAGCTTTTTCGCTGCGGCGAAATCAACGTGAACAGCTTCCGAACCCCGCGAGCCGACTATGCAAGGCTCTGCGGCGACGTCGAGCCAGTGTTGGTCATGATCGGCGATCTTCTCATAAGGCGTGAAGAGCGGGACCGCGTCGAGATCGCCAACGGGTTTACGGCTGACGGTTCACCGATTGAGGAGCCCACGTTCATTGTCTCGGCCGATTACCAGGAAATCCGCTGCAACGGCAGCCGCTTCAAGCTTGGGCCGATCCAGGCAGAGGTGATCCGCGCATTGCATGACGCCGCACTTGCAGGCGAGCCATGGCAGAGCGGCAAAGCCGTCCTGTCACGGGCCGGATCAAAGAGCCTGCGTATGGCCGATGTGTTCAAGTCCCAGACGAACTGGCGGCACCTGATCCGTTCGGATCGCCGCGGCGGATACCGACTCAACCTCGATTGAGTTGCACCCCGCCCACCGCCGCTGGGGGATGGCGAAGGGGATGGGTGGGGGATGGAGGGGGATTAGCCCGTCCGTGGTCCACCCAAAGCCCTATCCTGCAAAGCCCGACAAATCCCCCTCCGCATCCCCCGCTGCTCCCCACGACATCCCCCAACTGAATTTCGCATGATCTCCTCAACGACGATGAAGAGGAGACACTGACGATGCAGAAGCATTGCCTGAACCAGAAGGAGCTGGCCCGGCGCTGGGGCCTGTCGCACCGGACGCTGGAACGCTGGCGCTACGCGGGCCAGGGACCGGCCTTTCTCAAGCTAGGCGGACGCGTGCTCTACCGGCGCGGCGAGGTTGAAGCGTTCGAAGAGAGCCAGTTGCAGCGCGCGAAGGCCATCAGCGCGGCAGTCGACCGGGTCGGACCCGGTGAGGGACGCAGGCTTACAGCCGTTCCCCGGGGGGGCGCCCCGACTCCACCTCCCTGCGTCAGCGGCCCGTCTGGGACGATGTCGCGGCGGCCTGAGTAGATGGGAAAGGAGGAGATCATGTTCATGGCAACTACACCCTTTATCACGGTCCGCGCCAAACGACCGCTTTCCGAGATCGAGTTCTGCGCCTGGGTGGCGCAGGCCACTCCCGGCGACCGGCTGGAATACCATCGTGGCTTTCTGGTGCTTGACGCCTTCCCGGTGATCTCGAAGCTGGCCGACCCGGACCGCAAGCGTCTTGCGCTTCTCGGGTCCCGCGCGTTCTGGGCCGCCGAACTGGGCCTCGTGCATCTCGTCCAGGAGCGCGTGGGCCCCGACCAGTTCGCATATATCGCCGTCGCCCGGCCCAAGCCCAAGGCCGCCGCTGTCTCCCTTTCCGAGCTGCTGCTCGCAGAACAAGGGCAGCCCTGCGACGCCACTGGTCCGCTTGGCAGGGCTGCCGCGTGATGACGCCTTTTCAATCCCAGTTTGCCAATCACGGAGATCCCCACATGCCGTTTCCCGAGAACACACCCACGCCTGACGATTTGCCATCCCTGAGCGTGGCCGAGATCGCCGCGCTGCCGGTCGAATTGCTGGCGATCCTCCAACACGATGTTGACGAGCGCCTGAAGCGTGACAAGGCGGCAAAGACTCGCTTCGATGCCGGGTTGGTCATCCGCTACGCCACCCGCGCTGCCGAGGAACGGCAGGCTCAGGCCAAGGACACCGGTACGGTCCGGTTCGACGATGGTGATTTCACCGTGGTCGCTGATCTTCCGAAACGGGTGGATTGGGATCAGGATCGGTTGTCCGCCATGGTCACGCGTATCCGCGATGCCGAGGACGATCCCGCCCAGTATGTCGACATCACCTACAAGGTGCCTGAGCGCAAATACACCGCCTGGCCCGAGGCCATCCGTGCCGGTTTTGAGCCCGCACGAACGGTTGGTAGCGGCAAACCGAGCTTCCGTCTCGAGGTCGTAAATCCTTCCTGAACACGGCGGCGGGGACGCCCTGACCGCAAGGCTGGGCAGGCACCCCTTCGGCGCCCGGTCATCCCCCGCCGTTGTTGATCGTTTCTTTCAAACCAAGGAGAGCCTTATGGCATTACGCATAATCACGGCAGACGAGCGATTGTCGGCCACCGAGAACAAGACATCTCTGGCGGTCTTCGGCCCGCCCGGCGTTGGCAAAACCACGCTGATCAAATCGCTGCCCGAGGATGAGGCCGTCTGCTTCGATCTCGAAGCTGGGATGAAATCCGTTCAGGACTGGCGCGGTCCCAGCATTCCGATCCGCAGCTTCGACGATTTCCGCGACCTCGTGATCCTGATTGGCGGGCCTGATCCGGCGCAGCATCCAGATAGCTACTATGGCGCGGGTTATCACGCGCATGTGCAGGCGAAATATGCCGACAGCGGACTTGAAGCCTTCCTCAAGGGCCGATCGATCATCTTCGTCGACTCGATCACCGATCTGACGCGCCAGGCCATGGCCTATGCCAAGCAGCAGGCCGAGGCCTTCTCGGAGCGCACCGGCAAACCGGATGTGCGCGGTGCCTACGGGCTCTTGGGCCGCGAGGTCATTCAGGCGCTGAAACACCTCCAGCATGCGCGCGGCAAGACCGTGATCTTCGTCGGTGTGCTGGAGAAGGTAACCGACGAGTTCGGGGCGTCATCCTGGGTGCCGCAGATGGAAGGCTCGAAAGCCGGCCGCGAACTTCCCGGTATCGTCGACCAGGTCCTCTCGATGCAGCTCTTTGGTAAAGACGCCGATGGGGCATGGTCCCTCGACGAAAAGTCCACAGAACGCCGCCTGGTCTGCAAATCGGGCAATCCCTGGGGCCTGCCAGCCAAGGACCGCTCTGGTCGCCTCGACATGACCGAGCCGCCTGATCTGGCCGCCTTGCTGGCCAAGATTGATGGGCGCAGTGCGCCGATCGCTCCCACCAATATCACCAACCCCACCTGATCAACGAGAGGACAAGAGACATGAATTACGATCTGAACGACGCCGCGCCGCAAATGGCCCCGATGGGAGAACTGATCCCGGACGGCACCTTCGCCAAGGTGATGATGAAGCTTCGCCCCGGCGGCGCGAACGGAGGCAGCGACATGGATGCGGGGCTTTTGAAGGCGTCGCCGCACAGCGACGCCAAGATGCTGGACTGCGAGTTCACCGTCGTCGAGGGGCCGTTTGCACGGCGCAAGTTCTGGCAGAACTTCACCGTGGCGGGCGGCAAGGTGGACGAAAAGGGCCAGTCCAAGGGCTGGAACATCTCGAAAAGCGCCTTTCGGGCGATGATCGACAGCGCGGTCGGCCTCAAGCCTGATGATCTCAGTCAGGCCGCGCGAGAGAAGCGGGTGATCGGGGGGCTGAAGCAGCTCGACGGGATCACCTTCGCTGCGCGCATCATGGTGGAAGCATCGGACAACCCGAACTACCGCGACAGTAACAAACTGGCCAATGTCGTCTTGCCCAATGAGCCTGCCTACCCAGCAATCATGCGCGGAGAGGTTGTGGCAGCGGAGCCAGTGAACGCGCCGCCGCGGAAATCTGCCGCCCAGACGCCACCGGCCTGGAATGCCCAGACGCCCGCGCAGACGGGTTGGTCCGCCTCCCCTCAGCCACCTGCAGCGCAATCTCCGTCCAGCACCGCAGCACCGACCCCGGGTGGTGCGCCCGCCTGGCTGAACAGCTGACGCCATGACGCCGGATGAGTGGCAGGCGCATGTGACGCGCGAGGCGGCAAAGGAGATCGGCAAATGGCTCGAGGCCCGTGGAAGACTGGATCGGCCTATCGCAAGCCTCAGGCTGGCCGATCTAGACGCCATGGCATCATTGGCCATCAGCCGCTTCGTCGTTCTGGCCTCGCACAAGATCAGGGACGCGCCGGGGCAGCACGAGGATCTCGAGAACCTGCTGATGGGCTGAGCATTGCCTGTGCGATCTGTAGTCGTGAATCTTTGGGCTTCGGCTTCTGCCTGCGCCTGCAGTGGACGCTGTTCCCGTCCTACAAATTCTGTTCGCGCCGGTGTCAGGACATCGGCGCGGACCTTGCCCAGAGGAACAACGGAATGATTGATAAAACCACCCGTGAGGCCAAGGCCATTCGTGATGCCCGCAAGGATTTTGCCGAAGCGCTGACCGAGCTTGGCCTGATGGCACCCTTCTTTGACCGCACCGCCGCCGAGATCGACCAACTCATCGAGGCGGCCGTCACTGGCTACATCGGCAGCATGCAGACGCAAGGCGCGCAGCATCAACCTGAGGGCCACCTGCCTGAAGACGAGATTCCATTTTGAGGTGTATCATGATTGACTTGAACCATGGCTCAGGCGTGCAATATGCGCCGCCGCAGATGATCCCCGACATCACCGGAGCACTGGCTGACGCGATAGATTGCGGTTTGAAAGCCCGCAACGGCGCCGAGCGCCCGCGCAGCTATGTCAGCTCTTCCGGGCTCGGGCGGGCCTGCCTGCGCCAGATCCAGTATGATTTTCTGGCGGTGCCAAAGGATGAAGGGCAGGAGTTCGCACCGAAAACGCTGCGGATCTTTGAAGCGGGGCATCGTGGCGAGGATATGGTGGCCAGTTGGCTGCGGCTTGCGGGATTCGATCTGCGCACGGAACGCGCCGATGGCCGCCAGTTTGGTTTCACTGCGTTGAATGGGCGCTTCAAGGGGCACATTGATGGCTGCCTTGTCGATGGACCCGTTGCCATGGATTATCCCGCGCTCTGGGAGACGAAAGCCCTCGGGGCACCAAGCTGGAAGGATACCGTCAAGCGCGGTGTCGCCGTGTCCAAGCCCGTCTACGCGGCGCAAATCGCGCTCTATCAGGCCTATCTGGACCTGCCAAACCCGGCGCTTTTCACCGCGCTGAACCGCGACACGCAGGAAATCTACGCAGAACTCTTGCCGTTCGACGCGGCGCTGGCCCAGCGGATGAGTGATCGCGCGGTGTCGGTGGTGCAGGCGTCCGACGCGCAGGAATGGCTGCCACGCGAGGTCGCGGAGCCGACCTCCGTTGTCTGCAAGGGCGGCATGGCGGCCGGTCATTGGCATCCGCCCTGCGCGTGGGCGCAGACATGTTGGAGGGGCCGCGCATGATCCCGCAAGCTTACGAATTCAAAAGGCTGGTATCCCGGTTCCGGAAGATGTCGATGTTCGGGTTTCTCTTTGAGGGCATGGAGAGCGCGCCAGTCTATTACTTTGCCGATCAGGCGGCATTTGACAGCGACGAGGTGGCCGCATTGCGATCGCGCATCATGACAGGTCCACTGCGGCTCCCGCACCCGGCCGTGATCTTTGAAGTCCGGGACCATGGCCCGGCAAGATCATCGTTATTGGTCTATGCGCGCCAGTTCGATGATCGGGTGGAGGCTGCCTTCGTCCTCAAGGACCGTTGTCATCGAAAATGGACGGACTGCCTGTGCCACGCCATTTTCGAGCGGCCCGGACTGGCAGAAAACATTCTACACCCAGACCTCAGTGAAGAAGACGTCCAGAAATATGGAGAGGTTGCGACGGGCATTGTCTGGAGGGCGCTGTCGATCCTGGCACACGCCGGGGAGGCAAGGGAACGCAAGGTCATGCCTGCGCTGCGTGGCAAATACGCCAAGGCGGGCGTGCGCGGATGGACCTGGCACCAGATCACAATCGATCTTGACCGTGCACGGGCCAGACAACAGCCTCTTGGCGGCACGCATGCCAGCCCGCGCTGGCACATTCGGCGTGGCCATTGGCGCCATCTCGCTGACGGCCGCCGCGTCTTTGTGCGCCAATGTCAGATCGGCGATCCCGCGCTCGGCGGGGTGGTCAAGGATTACATCGTAAAAGGACGCGCTGCATGACGACGTTCACGCCATCAGCCCAGCAGGCTGCGGCCGTCCGCGAGGTCAGGGCCTGGTTTGAGACCCGGACCCATGACCAGCAGGTATTTCGCCTTTTCGGCTATGCCGGGAGCGGGAAGTCCACCGTCCTGAAGTATGCCCTCGACGAGCTGGGGCTCTCAGCCCACCGCAGCGCGCGTGACGATAGCTGCGTGCCCGGCGTCGTCACGGCCACCTTCACCGGCAAGGCCGCGCTGGTTCTGACCCGCAAAGGCACGCCCGCGCGGACCATTCACAGCCTGATCTATTCGGTGACCGAAGCGACGGAAGAGGAAATAGCGGCCGCTGCGAAAAAGGTTCTCGAGGGCGAGATGAGCATCCGGACCCTGACCGGGTTTGACCGCACTGCGGCGGAAGCCGGGATCGAGGCCATGCGGCAAGCGCTTTCGGCGATGAAGAAGCCACGCTTTGCGCTCAACCCGCAGAGCGATGCGGCAGATGCAAGGCTGATCGTGCTCGACGAGGTCTCGATGGTGGGCGAAGACATGGCGCGCGATCTGATGAGCTTCAAAAAGCCCATTCTGGTTCTGGGCGATCCGGGGCAGTTGCCGCCGATCAAGGGCGCGGGTGCGTTCACCAATGTCGCGCCGGATATCATGTTGACGGAAATCCACCGCCAGGCGGCGGAAAGCGCGATCATCCGCCTGGCCACCATGGCGCGCGAGGGCCAGCCGATCGGCTTTGGCAGCTATGACGCGCATGTCGCCAAGATGCACAAGGGCGACATCACACCCGATCAGGCGTTGCGCGGCGGCCAGCTGATCTGCGGTATGAACGCCACACGGCTTCAGCTCAACAACGCCATGCGCGGGGCTGCGGGGCTCGCGACTGGCGTCTTGCCGACAGGGGCGCCCGAAAAGATCATCTGCCTGAAGAACCAGAATGACCTCGGGTTGATCAACGGCATGTTCCTGACGCTCGAGGATGTTGTCGACGAGGGCAGTCTTTATTTCTCGGCGTGTGTCACAGATGAGGATGGGCGGCGCGTCGGCTCTGTAGGCCACAATGGCGGGCCGGGCCGCTTGCGCATCTACAAGGGGCATTTCGAAGATCATGTTGCGTTCGATCACAGTCGCCATGACCGGGATTGGAAGGAAAAAAAGCACCTGACGGAAGCAACCTTTGGCTGGGCCATCACGGCGCACAAGGCGCAAGGGTCGCAATGGGAGAACGTGATCGTCTGGGATGACGGCCTCGGACGCAGCGATCTCGACCGCCGCCGCTGGCTTTACACCGCCATCACCCGCGCCGAGCGCGGTCTTGTTCTGCTGGCCTGAGGTGTCCCATGATCGACCTGAACGACGTCTGGGCACCGCCCGCCCGCCATGACCTGAGTGCTATCAAGGTCCGGCTCGCGGACACGGCCCGTGACTGGTTGCCCGGGCTCTTTCCCGAGGCACGGCTGACGCAGGACCGACGCGCCTTGCGCTGCGCGGATCTCTCTGGGCGTCGGGCGCGAGGAGAAGGCTCCTGCATCATCCATCTCGATGGTCCCTATGCCGGCTGGGGCTTCGATTTTGCCACGGGCGAACGCGCCGGGCCGATTGACATGATCTACCAGGCCACCGGGATGAGCGACGGGCGGCTTTTCGACGAGGCGGCGCGACTTGCCCATATGGAGCGCGACTTCGCCGTGCAACCCCGACAGGCCTCGCCGTCGCGCCCAGATCACAGCTTGGAAATTCGCCGCATCCTTGATGAGTGCGCACCTGTCGCAGGCAGTCCGGCCGAGACCTACCTCGCGGCCCGCCAGCTCAAGGATCCCGCGTCACCGGATTTGTTCTATCATCCTGATCTGACCGATTACGAAAGCCGCTGTGGCTGGCCCGGAATGGTCGCAGTGCCGCGCCTCGCAAGCGGCGAAGCTGTCGGCGGTATTCATCGTACATTCCTGCTCGAGGATGGCAGCGGCAAATCGCCCGCTGGAAAGAAGATGCTGGGCTCCATCGCCGATGCCGCCGTGCGCCTGTTCCCGATGCCGGACGATGGCCATCTCGGGATCGCGGAGGGCATTGAGACGGCGCTGGCTGCGCAGGCGATCTTCGGCATCCCGGTCTGGGCCGCCCTTTCGGCCGACGGCCTGGCAAGGTTTAAATGGCCCGAGGGCATGCGGCAGGTTACGATCTATGCAGACGCTGGCGATGCTGGACGGCAGGCCGCCGCGACGCTGTCGGATCGGCTGAATATGGCGGATATTCCGAACCGCATCGTGGTCCCGTTGAATGGCGATGATTTCAACGACGATCTGCTGAAGCGGGTAACGCAGGCGGATTATGACGCGGTGATAACAGCAGCAGTCCCGGGAGCGTCTGAGGTTGCAACTGCGGCATCAGTATCCTCGCCTGAGCACGCAGCTGATAACCTTGCCGCTGCGACCGAGGCGCTGACCAACCCTCCTGATCTTACCGCACTCGGCAAACTTCTGGGCCGCATCGTCAAGGCGCGCCTTGAGCCGATGGAGGAGAGGCATGTCCTGTCGCTTGTCAAAGCCCGCACGGGCATTGCGATGTCCATCCTCGACAAGCAGCTTGGGGTCTTGCGCCGCAGGCTGAACAGCACCGGCGACCTGATGAAACCCGCCGTTCGGCCCGCTTGGGCAAACCGATTGCGGCTTGATCTCTCGGGCACGCCTGAGCGCAATGAAGCCAATGTCATCATGGCATTGAGCTCGGATCCAGCCTTCGCTGGCACGATTGCCTTCGATGAATTCCGACAGGAGGTGGTCATGCTGCGCCCGGCACCTTGGGATGACGCCGAGGCGAATTATCCCCGCCCTTGGGAGGATAGCGATGACATCCGCCTGGCCGAATGGCTGCAACACCGCGAAGTAAACGTCGCGCCGCTTGTCGTTGGCCGTTCGGTTGGCGCTGTCGCACGCGAGACCCGCATTCACCCGGTGCGCGCCTATCTCGACACATTAACTTGGGACGGCACCCCGCGGCTTGAACGCTGGACCAGCCAATATCTCGGGGCCGAGCCGACAGACCTGACCCATGCCATGGGAAGCCTGTGGCTGATTTCGGCGGTCGCGCGCATCTACCGCCCCGGCGTCAAAGCCGACCACATGTTGATCCTCGAGGGCGAACAGGGCGCGCGCAAATCGACCGCGCTGAAGATCCTGGCAGGCGAGGACTGGTTCACGGATGAACTGCCCGACCTTGGCTCAAAGGATGCCGCCATCCACATGCAGGGGGTCTGGATCGTCGAAATCGCGGAACTCGATGCAATCGGCCGGGCAGAGGTCTCGCGCATCAAAGCGTTCCTCACGCGCACCACCGACCGGTTCAGGCCGCCCTATGGCCGCCACACCGTCGAGATCAAACGCCAATGCGTCTTCGCGGGCACGGTCAACCCGGACACCTACCTGCGGGATGAGACCGGGAACCGGCGTTTCTGGCCGATCCGCTGCGGCGACATTGACATTGAAGGGCTGAGCCGGGACCGCGACCAACTCTGGGCTGAGGCCGTGGCACGGTTCAAAGCCGGGGCAATCTGGTGGCTTGAGGACAAGGATCTGCTGAACGCCGCGCGCGCCGAGCAGGACAAGCGCTATCAGTCCGATGCTTGGGATGGGTTGATCGAACATTGGCTGAGCCACGAACTCCGCTTTGTCGGTGACAACTTCTCATCCTTGGATCCGCCGCGGCGTGAAAGCGTTCCCCGATACGAACCTTTGCGGGATGTCTCGGTCGGAGAAATCCTCGAAGAGGCCATCGGCATCGAGCCGGCGCGGTGGTCACGCGTCGATCAGATGCGGGTGTCGGGTTACCTGAAAAAGAACGGCTGGGAGAGACATCGGACATACACGGTGGACGGCGAACAGACGGTGCGTGAGTGGCGATACCGGCGCTGACGCAGCGACGGACATCATGAAAGGGTGCGCGGTGAATAGCCTCGCGCCCTTTTTGTTTGTCCCAACCCCCGGTTTTGTCCCAACCTCGTCCCAACCTCGACAGGGGGTTGGGACAAGAATTCTGCATTTAAAAACAACGTCGTCCCAACCTCCCTCCTTTCGTCCCAACCTTTTTGCTTACTTTGTATGTAGGCCCTGAAAGACCGGGCCAATACACACGCTATATGAAAAAGGTAAGGCAGAGGTTGGGACGAGGATAGGTTGGGACGAAAGTCCATAACACATTGATACTGACATTAAAAAACCCGTCCCAACCTCTGGTGGGGGTTGGGACAAACCCGGGAGGTTGGGACAAATCGCCAAGGCTGAAAAAATTTGCCCTGGGTGGCGGTTTTTCTTGTTTGCCCCTGTCTGGCCGGGTATTTTCACGGTGACCAAAGCCGAAGGCCCACTCGAATTCGTGAGCCTTCAAAATGAACGCACAAGACTACATCTGGACCGATCCACTGCCTGAGGCCGTCGGCCGCGCAAAGACAGTACTTGCCCTCGACCTCGGCACCACCACCGGCTGGGCCACCCGTGGCTTTGATGGCCTGATCACCAGTGGCACCGTCAGCTTCAAGCCAAGCCGTTACGACGGCGGTGGCATGCGCTATCTGCGCTTCACCAACTGGCTGACCGAGATCGACCGGCTGTCTGGACCGATTGCAGCGATCTATTTCGAAGAAGTCCGCCGCCATGTCGGCACCGATGCAGCCCACGTCTTTGGAGGGCTGCTGGCTGTTTTGACCAGCTGGGGCGAGTTGCGGGGCATCCCGTATCAGGGCGTCCCAGTCGGCTCGATCAAGAAACATGCCACCGGAAAAGGCAACGCACCCAAGCAGGCCATGATCGATGCCGCCCGGGCGCGCGGCTTCAGCCCGGCCGACGACAACGAAGCCGATGCCATCGCAATCCTGCTGTGGGCCTTGGAGACGCGGGGAGGGCTGGCATGATGGGCATGCGCTTCACGCCCAAGGGTTATGGCGGTCATCGACGTGACACCGAGCAGGTCAAGCGTGATGGCTGGAATGAAGAGGGCCTGTTTGCCGTCATGCTCGACGACCATCGGCTGACCTGGCCGGAGCGGGAGCCGCGCCGCCAGCTGGGCGAGCGTCTCTACGGCAAACGGGAACGGGAGATGCGCCATGGGTGAGTGGACAACCACACGGGTCGAGGATCGGCTCGAGAGCGCCGCCGACGTCTTCCGCACCTTGCCCGGCGTCAGGCCGCTGGGTTTTTTCAACGCCTGGCCCGAGTATTTCCATAGCTTCGCGGACAAGGTCGGTCAGGAGCCGCAGATGCTTCGGCCCCGACCAGGACCGCGCCAGATCACCGAAGCCGAGGAAGCGATGCTCTGGCTCCGCTGGCTCGAGCGGGATGATGCCCGGATCGTCTGGCTGCGTGCCGAACGCACGCCGTGGAAGCCGATCTGCTGGGAGATGGGCATCAGTCGCCCGGCGGCCAACCGCCATTGGCAATACGGGGTCGCGCTGATCACCTGGCGGCTTAATGGACGCATGCCACCTTCGAAGCGGTCGCAGCGCTTCGTGGTCAAGAACGCGAACAACCTGTCAAGAAAAATCGTCCTGTGACGGAATTTTCGGAGAGACATCGGAAGGGGTTCACCATGCCGGGGTCGAGGGCTACAAATTGGATATACTCGGGAGAGGCGCGCGCGGGACGGCCCGCGCCGCTGGCTTCCGGGGTCCACCGAGGGGTCCAGCCGGGGTCCAGTCGGCTAACTCATTGAATTCTTGGTTCCTTCCGGGCGATATTCGTATGCTGGCGGGCGAAGCGCGCAATTTCGCCAGCGACAGGGCCGTTTTTTTGGGAGTCCACCCCGCGTGGAGTCCACCCCTAAAACCGGAAATAACCACGCAATAACAGTGGCTTGTAAGGTGGACTCCGGGGTGGATACCCTGGACTCCGGAGTCCAGCTGGAATCCAGCTTGGAGTCCAGTGAAGTCCGCGCTGAAGGAATTCATCCTGGCGCCCGGTTCGGCGACACCTCCTCCCAGAATTGCCGCCGAACCCACGCTCGCCTGAGTGTATCGATGCCACCGAAG
>NZ_UIHC01000134.1 GCF_900499075.1 Roseinatronobacter ekhonensis
GAAATGGCGCAAACTCGATGGCCGGAACCGCCTGCCCGAGATCATCCAAGGGGTTGAGTTCCGCGACGGCCTCCGCCACGTTCAAGCCGCCGCCTGATCAGGCGTCACCAACTTCTGCGCATATCTCCAACGGCTGACCTCGGTGACACTTTTACTCGCCGCGTTATCTCGTAAGTTGGGTGACAAAGAGCCCGTCGACGGTTTTTCCTTCAAGAAAATTAGAAACCGCTATCTATTGGATCCAGATGAAAGCGGCGAAAGGGCCTATAAACTGCTTTTGTCGAAGACCGACCGCACGACACTGAACGCTTTGGTGTCGCAGGATGAGCTGCCCAATGCCTTTTCAAGGCGCGTGAGTGATAATTTTTCAATGTTCGAACTTTGGCTCGGGCAAGATGAAGTGGCGGTTACCGAGATTTGCCAGGGACTGGCAAAGCTGATGATTGTGGATGTCGCGCTGAGCCGAGAATACGACAATCCACAGCTGATTTTTGAGAGTATGAATTCGACCGGAAAGGAGCTCTCACAGGCCGACCTGATCAGGAATTTCGTGCTTATGGGTCTTGAGCCGAAGCTGCAGACACGGCTTTATGAAAATTACTGGCGGCGGATGGAGGAGGGATTTGGCCAAGAAGCTTATGCATCGCATTTCGATGGGTTCATGCGACATTACCTTACGGTCGTAACTGGCGCGATTCCCCGTCTTGATGATGTTTATGATGCTTATAAGTCCTATTCACACGAACAAATTACCCTTGGTCGCGAGATTGAAGATTTGGTTTGCGAGGTCTGGGAGTTTTCCCGCTACTACAGCGCTTTGGTGCTTAGTCAAGAAAAAGACCCGCAACTTGCAATTGGGTTCAAGGACCTGCGCGAACTAAAAGTCGATGTGGCCTATCCGTTCTTGCTTGAAGTCTATCGTGACTACACAAAGGAAGTTCTAACTTCGAATGAGGTATTGGATATTGTTCGGCTAGTCGAGGCCTATGTCTTTCGGCGCGCTATCTGTGCTGTACCGACGAATTCACTCAATAAAACTTTTGCGACCTTCACCAAAGAGCTGAAGAAGGACCGCTACCTCGAGAGTGTTCAGGCACATTTTCTTAATATGAAGTCATACCGTCGGTTTCCCCGCGACGAAGAGTTTATTGCTCGAATGCAGGACCGCGATCTCTACAACTTCCGGAGTCGTACCTATTGGCTACGAAAATTTGAAAATTTTGGACGGAAGGAACGGGTGCAAGTGGATGATTACACCATTGAGCACATAATGCCACAGAACGAAAAACTGCCAATCAGTTGGCAGTCAGCCCTTGGACCTGATTGGGCAGCAGTTCAAGAAAGATGGCTGCATACCCTCGGGAACCTGACACTTACGGGCTATAATTCAGAATACAGTGACAAAAGCTTTCTCGATAAGCGCGACATGAAAGGAGGCTTCAGTGACAGCCCGCTCCGAGTCAATCAAGGGCTTGGGCAACTGACTGATTGGAACGAGTCAACTATCAAGAAGCGCGCAGAACGTATGGCCGAACAAGCCGCCACTGTCTGGGCAGCTCCCAATCTAACGGCAGATATATTAGAAACATATCAAGTGCCCGCATCTGCGGATAACGAATATGACATCGATGATCATCCGCATTTGCGTGGAGGAAAGATAAGGGAGTTGTTTGATCAGTTCAGAAGAGAGGTGCAGGCGCTTGATCCCTGCGTGTCTGAGCAATTCTTAAAGCTTTACGTGGCGTACAAGGCTGAAACAAACTTTGCCGATGTGGTTCCCCAAGCAAAGGCGTTGAGAATTTCGATCAACATCGAGCCTTACGAACTCACGGATCCTCGAAAGTTAGCGGTAGATGTGACCGGCGTTGGGCGCTGGGGTAACGGAAATACAGAAGTTAAGTTGAGCGACCCTGCCGATTTAGCATACGTCGTCGGACTCGTCAGGCAGGCGTTGGACCGTCAGTTAAGCGCATCAGACGCTGAATGACCCAATTTGCCTTCCTGAGCTGACTCATAGAATGAGTGCCGGTCATCTGGCCCGCAGTCCATTTATTGTTGATCAATTTTGACCACTAAAATAGGGCAATCATCCTTTTGCCATTTGAGCCTATGGAGCAAGAACAACGGAAACCCGTCCCGCTTCAGCCGAGCTCCCGCCTGCTAAACCGATCTCGCCTTGCACAAGCTGGTGCAGAGCTGGACGAGCTAGCAGGAGGGACCACAATGAGTGCATTAGAGCGCGTCCGGTTTGACCAGATTCAGGATTCCCTTACTTCATGATCCATGATTCCATGTCTTTGAGCAGATATGGAGATAACAGATGGGCAAACCACATCCACTTGCGTTGCGAGAGCGCGTTG
>NZ_UIHC01000050.1 GCF_900499075.1 Roseinatronobacter ekhonensis
CGACAAGCCCAAACCCTTCAAATGGACCAAAACCGCCGAGGACATCCTCACCCGGGAACGCCGCGCTCTGAACGCGCTCGATGAAATTCGCGGAAACAGGTAGGAAGTGTCAGACTCAGAACACTAGGAAGGGGTCAGGGGTCGCCGATGCTCTGAAGTCTGAATAATTGTTCTCACCACCGAAAGTCCCACTATCAATCGCAATATGCACCAGACATACTTCATTTTCGTCAGTGGTAAGCCTCATCAACTCCGTGCCACCCATTCCGTCAAAAAGAAAAAGTTCAATTTTAGTGAATGCGCTATCATCTGGTAGCGTATCAGACACAAGAAAGACATCTATAGTACCGGCAGCAAACTCAACAAAATATGGGTACTCCTGTGATCTCAGGGGACTTGCAGAAAATGTCAAAGCTCCAAAAAATATTGGTGTAAACCAAATTTTAAATGCGTTCTTGCAAAAACTGATCATAGTTTACCTATCTCCTATTAGTGAGCCGTTTTGCTGAATCTCAGACAACACACCAAGCAGCGAACGCAGTCGGAAATGGCTGTCTGGTGGGTTGTCGTGATGTTCAGCTGCCTGCTCGACTCTGTCAGAATCATAATAGGCACCAGACCAGCCCCACAACTTCGAACGCTGTATGCCAATTCGACGGGCTGTCGCCTCAAGAACCCTAAAGCCATCTATATTATTCGACCTGATCAATTCCTCCCCAACCTTTGCGACGGTGGGAGCGAAGTGGAAGTCATTACTTCTTAGGTCGCTGGTCCAATCTTCAAGGGCTGCAAACGCGGATTGGGCATCGCTCTCGGACAAGTCTCTAATCGCCCGCGACATTGTTTGATGTCTAAGAGACTGCTGGCCGATTAGTGGGGGTAACTGCATCGCAATATCCCACCTCCCTCGGTCTCCTAGGCGGATCGTCGTGTTAAAATGACATGAATCTCTTGCTTCGCTGTCGCTCTCTTCAGCCGACATTCCCCAAGTGGCCTGTCGCTTGATGGCAAAATTGCCTAATTTTGCCGACAGATCAAGTGTTTTCCGCTCCAAGCGTCGTCTGCGGTCGCCGGAACGCCGAATGTGGGTGGATTGGGCCGCGAAGCCGCATCATCCTCGCCCAGCAGCGACGTTCTTCAGCGCGGCTGGCAGACCTGTCCTGCCGCTTTCGTTCAGTTTGGTTCTGGATCGCGGTCACGCGCACAACGGCGGCGCTCGAAGGCGGTGGATCGCAGTTAGGATCGCGCGGACCATCGGGCCGGTGACCGCGACTTCGGCAAGCTGGAAGGTGATGGCGCGGGCGTGACGCACGACGCGGGCCCCCATCTTGATCAGCTTGAGCTGGAGGGATGTCAGCGACCAGTCAGCCATGGCCTCTGGGAGCTCGATGCAGCGCAGGAACGTTGCCAAGTTGTAGGCAAGGGCGTGCAGTTGCAGCCGGACCTCGTTGTCACGAAACCGCTTGCATGACAGCCGCGTCCAGCGGAAGGCGTATTTGCCTTCCTTGATATGCTGCTCGGCGGTGCCACGCTGGTTGTAGAAGCGCACCACCCAGTCCGGGTCCATCGGCATATTGGTGACGATGAAGCCGACTTTTGGGAACAGCTCGCCCGGATGCCATTCGATCTTGGCGATCACCCGGCGTGGCTTATCCCAGCTTTGCGCCTGATACTCGATGTCCTCGTAGATGCGCTTGACCTTGGTCAGCGACGGACGCCCCACAGGCCGGGCCAGTTGATGCGCGATCTTCTCCTTGAGCACTGCATTGGAGGGCAACCGGATGGTGTAGAAATAGCCCGTCTCTTCCAGCCGCGCGTAGATCGCAGGGATCGCATAGGCGGCGTCGGCACGGAAGAAGCGCATGAGGTCGCGCTTGGCATATCGGGCGATGACAGGATCGAGCACATCCTGCCAGCCGTCAGCACTGTGGACGTTGCCATTGCGCAGGGCACAGCGCTCCAGCATGCCGAACTGGTTGAACAGGAAGTTTGGGTGATAGCAGGTGCAGTCAAAATGCCCGTTCCAGGCCGAGCCCTCCTGGTCGCCATGGGTGGGGCTGACAGAGCTGTCCATGTCCAGCACGATATACTTCAGCCCGTTGCGGTCGTGGAAGCGGTCGATCCATTGGCCGTTCAGGTCTGCCAACGCCGCCCGGTTCTCAGCCAAGGCCAGCGTCTCGGTCTCGAACCGCCCCATTTGCGAGGCCGAGGCAGCCTGTGTATCGACAGCCCGACCACCGACAACCTGACGCATCACGGGATCGAGCGCGAGACGGTCGGCATCGTTGACGTCCTCGTATCCGGCCAGCCGCCCGAACACTGACTGCCGGAACAGCCCCTCCAGCCGATGGACGGTGTTCTTGCCGGTGCGGTTATCGCGTAGCGCCTCTGACGCAAGGCCCGACAGTCCGAGCGCATCATCGAGCTCGCGCATCACCAGCAAACCGCCGTCCGAACTGATCTGCGCACCCCGGAACTCCAGCCGCACGCGGCGGTCGAAATCGACCCGATCACCCCGATCCGAACTCGCACCCTCTGGGTGATCCATAAAACACGTCCCTCTCAGCCATCAACACTATGATTTATATAGGAAATAACGAGTTCAGGACAGCGAAATCAAAGATTTACTTGGGGAATGCGGGCTAACATGTCGTGCGAGACGGTCTAACAAACCGCTGATTATTGGAAAGGCTCACTCATCAGAGGAGCATTCCATGCCGACTCCCGACACTTCCCGCCAGCCAGCCCAGATCAGCTGGACCGGTGGCGCAAAATCAAAACCCACCCCTTTGAGCCCGGAATGGCGCTGCACGCGCTGTAACAAGCTGCTCGGCGTCTGCCGGGACGGCCGCATGCATCTGCGTTTCGCGCGGGGGCACGAGTATTTCGTGGGCTTTCCGGTCGTGGCCACCTGCCGCGGCTGCGGAACGCTGAACCAGGCGACATCACCCGCGCGCTAAGGCGCGCATCTCACCATTTCCCTGAAATCGCAGAGACGCACGACGTCCTGACCTGGCCACAAAAAGGCGCTGGACGCCTGGCCGCAAGGCAGGCGTCCAATGTCTATCGCGTGGCACGAGATCCGTGATCACCTCATGTTTTCTTCATCAACTCTCGGCTTTCAAAACACCTTCGATGCTCTGCGGCACAGCAGCGAACTGCTCGCGCATTTCGCTGATCCCGCCGCTTTGCTGGACACGCTGCACGTCGGTGGCCGTGCGCCGGACGAGAAAAACCGGTTGCTGGCTGCACTGGTCGGGGCCGCACAGTCCGGCGGCGCGGCCTCCGATTGTGTCCTGACGCTGATGCTTCTGGCGCTTTGGCCGGGGCTGGATGCCGTTCGGCGCAGATCGATCTGGCGCAGGATCGGCACCGGCGACGAAGTTGCATCCGAAATCCTTGCACGAGCTTCCGAGGCCATTCGGAGTCTGGATCTGCAGCGCGTCAATTGGATCGCAGCAACCATCCTGCGGAACATCGAGCGGGACCTGATCAGAACGCGTCAGCGTGAGGACAGGCAGCAGAGCCTGCGCAGCGATATCGATCCCGACGATATCCCGATTGACGGGGGAGTGTCACAGGCCACTGCCAGCCCCGGACTGCTCCACGGCGATCTGGTCCGCATCATCGGCACGGATGCGGATCTGGTGATCCGTGTGGCCATCGACGGTTTCTCCCAGGCCGAGGTCGCATCCGAGATGGGGCTGTCCGAGGCGGCGACGCGCAAACGATATCAGCGGGCGACCCGGCGTCTGCGCGACGTCCTGCAAGAATTTCGCTGACCGGATGTCCCGATCCCTGCAGCGCGGTGGCTTTTCCCATTCAGACGCCACCGCGCGCCCCACTCAAACCGAAAGTCGACCAGCATGATCAGCAAAGCCGACCTCTTGTCCGCAGACCTCAAGCGCATCCCCGGCCTCTACCGCCGCTGGGAGTTGCCGGAAATCCTGAAGAACCAGCGTGCCTACCGCATCGAAAATGCCGGTTCCCATCAGGACGGGACGCCTCTCGTGGCGGTCTACGCCGACGCCGAAGCGGGCCAGCCGGACGACCAGCACAACGCCTCAAACCAAGACACCGAAGCGGTCTCGGTCCCGCTTGGGACGATGTCGCGGCGGCCTGAGTAGAGGGAAAAGGAGGAGATCATGTTCATGGGAACCACACCCTTCATCACGGTTCGCGCCAGCCGACCGCTCGGGGAAATCGAGTTCTGTGCCTGGGTGGCTCAGGCCGTTCCCGGCGACCGGCTGGAATACCATCGGGGCTTTCTGGTGCTCGATACCTTTCCGGCGATCTCGCACCTGCCGGATGCGCAGCGCGTCGAACTGGCCAAGCTGGGAAGCCGCGCATTCTGGGCCGCCGAACAGGGCCTTGTGCACCTCGTGCAGAAGCGACTGGAAACCGACCGCTTCGCCTACATCGCTGTGGCGCGCCCCAAGCCGAAGGCCGCCACCGCATCGCTGTCCGCGCTGCTGCTCGACGCGCAGGCAGCATGACAACCCCCATCCAGACACCACCCACCGATCAAGGAGGCACAAATATGCCATTTCCCGACAACACCCCCACGCCGGACGATCTGCCAGCGCTCAGCGCGGCCGAGATCGCGGCCTTGCCGGTCGAACTGCTGGCCATCCTGCAGCACGAAATCGATGCGCGGCTCAAACGCGACAAGGCCGCAAAGGCCCGGCTCGATGCCGGTCTCGCGGTGCGCTACGCCGATCGCGCTGCCGAGGAGCGACGGGCCGCAGGCAAGGACACGGGCACGATCCGCTTCGATGACGGTGATTTCACCGTCGTGGCGGACCTGCCCAAGCGCGTGGATTGGGATCAGGACAAGCTCGCCGCGATGGTCGCGCAGATCCGCAAAGCCGGTGACAATCCCGCACAATATGTCGACATCGCCATCAAGGTGCCGGAGCGCAAATACGCCGCCTGGCCCGACAACATCCGCGAGCAGTTTGAACCTGCGCGCACCGTCCGGTCCGGCGCGCTGAAGGTCGAGATCGTCCCGCAGGAGGGTGATCAATGACCGCGCTCGGCCCCATTCACGCCCCTGACCAGGACCTGCCCGGCCTCATCGAACGCGCAGCGACCATGCTGTCGGGGGCCAGGACGGCTGCCGAGGTGCTGGAAGCCCGCGAAGCGGCTGGCCTCGCTTATGACATCGCAAAGCGTACCGCCCGGCTGCAAACCGCCAAATCTGCCCATGACGATCTGATCGCCGCCGCCCACCGTGCGCAGGCCGACGCGCTGGAAATCGAAGCGGCCGCCAAGCGTCGGCTGGCTGATGAGTACGACGCGGCACAGGCGCGTGGCGAGGTGAAGCGCAACGGTGGAAACCGGAGCAGTGTTGAAGACCACAACACTGCCTCAACCGCTGACCTTGGCCTGCGCCGGGACCAGATCCACGAAGCCCGTCAGCTGCGCGATGCCGAGACGAACGATCCGGGCATCGTGCGCCGCACGCTGGATGACCGGCTCGAACGCGGCGAGGAACCGAACCGCACTGCGATGCGCAAGATGGTCACGGATGCCGCCATGCGGGGAATGCGCCCGCAGCGCAGGCCCAGCCGTCGGAACCCGCTCTACGTGGCGCCGACGCCCGAACAGGTGGCCTGGCAGCATGTGACGGGCACGTTCCGCGCCTTTGCCGAATGGGCCACGGACCAAAATCTCGCGCTGGCCCGCGAGGGCATGCGCGAGGCGCAGGAGGCCCCGTTCCACGACCTCGATGCCAGAGCCATCGCCGATGGATCGACAGCTTTCACAACAATCAAGGAGTGGTTTGATGCTTGATAGCCAATCAGCGGCTTTTGCCGAACGCGTCTGGGATTACGCATCCCGTCTGGGCAACAACGCCCCCAGGATCGCCGATGAGATGATGGAGGCCGCTTTTCCGCTGACCTGCACGCAGGCGCGGCAGGAAGGGGCGCTGCGCATGCTGCGCACCGGGATCATTTCCGAGGTCAAGCGCATCCTGCGCAACCGGGAAGACGGGTTGGGCCAGGTGGATTTCGCAGAGGTTTGCGAGGCCTTCGTGCCATTGGTGAAGGACCTGCGCTCGAAATCCTACTTCGTCGAGAGCGCCGAGGAATACGTCGCCGTCCCCGACCTGATCGTCGAGCCCGACCTGCTCGATGACGCGCGGCGGTTCATGCGGCGCAAGGGCGTTGAGTGCCTCACCGAGGCCGACCGGCTGGATGCGCTGTTTGCGGCCGTGACCAGCAGTGATCCCGATGCAGCGCGGGCGCGCCAGGAGGTGCTGGCATGACCGGCGCACTCCCCATCATCACCGCCGACCAGCGGCTGGCGGAAACTCGCGGCATCAAGGGCGTGATTTTCGGCACCTCGGGGATCGGCAAGACATCGCTGCTCTGGACGCTGAAAAACTCGACCACGCTGTTCTTCGATCTCGAAGCCGGGGATCTGGCCATCGAGGGGCTGGCAATGGATGCCATTCGCCCGCGGACATGGGCGGAATGCCGGGATTTCGCGGTGTTCATCGGCGGACCCAACCCGGCGCTGCGGGCAGACCAGCCCTACAGCCAGGCGCACTTTGAGGCGGTCTGCGCGAAGTTCGGCGACCCGGCCGCGCTGGAAAAGTACGACACGGTATTCATCGACTCGATCACCGTGGCGGGGCGGCTGTGCTTTGGCTGGTGCAAAGGGCAGCCCGAGGCGTTCTCCGAGAAGACCGGCAAGCCCGATGTGCGCGGCGCGTATGGCCTGCATGGCCGCGAGATGATCGCCTGGCTCACGCATCTGCAGCACACGCGGGCGAAGAATGTCTGGTTTGTCGGCATCCTCGACCAGAAGCTCGACGACTTCAATCGCCCGGTTTTCCAGCCGCAGATCGACGGGTCCAAGACCGGGCTCGAGCTGCCAGGCATCGTCGATCAGGTCATCACCATGGCCGAGTTCAAGGCCGAGAATGGCACCCTGCAGCGCGGCTTTGTCTGCCAGACCCTGAACCCGTGGGGCTATCCCGCCAAGGACCGCTCCGGCCGGCTCGACATGCTCGAGGCGCCCCATCTCGGGCGGCTGATGGACAAGATCCGCGGCCCGTTGGTCCCCGAAGAGCGGCGGCTGACCTACCAGGCCCCCGAGCTTCCGGCGCCGCCAAAGGCGCAGGCCACCCCTTCCAACGACACCACCAACTGAAAGGACCTATTCCATGTCTCTCTGGAACGACTTCAACGACGCGCAAACCAACGCCAACGTCATCCCCAAGGGCACGCTGGCCAAGGTGCGCATGACGATCCGCCCGGGCGGGTTCGACGACCCCGCGCAGGGCTGGACCGGCGGCTATGCCAAGCGGGCCTCCACGGGCGCGGTCTATCTCGATGCCGAGTACACGGTACTCGAAGGACCCTATGCCAAGCGCAAGATCTGGTCGCTGATCGGGCTCTACAGCCCCAACGGCCCGAACTGGGCCAATATGGGCCGCAGCCTGGTGCGGGGCATGCTGAATTCATCGCGCGGAATTTCTGACAAGGACAACTCGGCGCAGGCGCAGGCCGCGCGGCGCATCAACGGGTTTGCCGATCTCGACGGGATCGAGTTCATCGCCCGGATCGATGTCGGCAAGGACTCGAGCGGGGAAGAGCGCAACGAGATCAAAAGCGCGGTCATGCCCGATCACCGCGACTATGCGCAGCTCATGGGTCATGGCGCCGCGCCGATGGCACCCGGGTCGCCACATGCGCCGCAATCTGCGCCGCCGGCGCCCCAGCCCCAGACGCCGACACCGACGCAGGGCCACGGCGCACCCGCGCAGCATGGGCAGTCCACGCAGACACCCGCCGCGCCCGGCTTCTCGGGCCGTCCGAGCTGGGCCGAGTGAGGGTCACCGCCATGCGATTGCGTCCCCGCCAGAAACTCTTCGTCGAGCGCAGCCTGTCTGCGCTCGGCACCCGCGACAATACGCTGAGCGTGGCCAGCACCGGGTTCGGTAAATCTGTCGCGTTGTCAGCCCTGGTACGTGAGCGCCTCGGAGATACCGATGCCAAGGCCTGCGTGCTGGCGCATCGCGATGAACTGACCGCGCAGAACCGCGACAAGTTCCAGCGTGTGGTCCCGGATGTGTCCACCTCCGTCGTCGATGCCACCACCAAATCATGGGCCGGCCAGGTGACCTTTGCCATGGTCCCCACGCTGGCACGCGAGGCGAATCTGGCAGGGATGCCGAAGCTGGACCTTCTGGTGATCGACGAAGCGCACCACGCCGTGGCCGACAGCTATCGCCGCATCATCGACCGCGTCCGGGGTACCAATCCGGACGCCCGGATCTTCGGGGTCACGGCCACGCCGACCCGCGGCGACAAGAAGGGTCTGCGGGCGGTCTTCGACAATGTCGCCGACCAGGTGCGTCTGGGCGAGTTGATCGCATCGGGACACCTCGTGCCACCACGCACCTTCGTCATTGATGTGGGGGTGCAGGACAAGCTCAAGGCGGTGCGCAAGACCGTGTCCGATTTCGACATGTCTGAGGTGGCCGAGATCATGGACCGCGCGCCGATCACCGAGGAGGTGGTGCGCAATTGGCAGGAGAAGGCCGCCGATCGGCCCACGGTGGTGTTCTGCTCCACCGTCGCTCATGCCGGCCATGTCGCCGAGGCCTTCAACGATGCCGGCATCCCCACCGGTCTGATCCATGGCGATCTGCCTGGCGACGAGCGGCGGAATATTCTGGCGGCCTTCGCGAAGGGTGAAATCCGCGTCATCACCAACGTCGCGGTGCTCACGGAAGGCTGGGACCACCCGCCCACCTCCTGCGTCGTGCTGCTACGGCCCTCCTCCTACAAGTCCACCATGATCCAGATGGTCGGGCGCGGCCTGCGCACCGTGGATCCCGCCGAGCATCCGGGCGTGGTCAAGACCGACTGCGTCGTGCTGGATTTTGGCACGTCCAGCCTGACCCATGGCACGCTGGAGCAGGACGTCGATCTCGACGGCAATACCGGGACCGGAGAAGCGCCGTCGAAGACCTGCCCGGCGTGTCAGGCCGATATTCCGCTGGCCTCGCGCGAATGCCCGATCTGCGGCGAGGTGTTGGTCGAGGATGAGGGTGAAACCCTTGAGGTAGCTCACGGCGGGGCGCTCTCCGGCTTCCTGATGACCGAGATCGATCTGCTGAAACGCTCCAGCTTCGAGTGGGTCGATCTCTTCGGCACCGAGGATGCGCTGCTGGCCACGGGCTTCTCGGCCTGGGGCGGCGTCTTCTGGCTCGACGGCCTCTGGTACGGCATCGGCGGCGCGCGCCGGGCGCAGCCGCAGCTTCTGGGTATCGGCGAGCGCAGCGTCTGTCTCGCGCAGGCCGATGACTGGCTGAACGATCACGAGACCGACGAAAGCGCCTTCAAGACCAGAGCGTGGCTGACCCAGCCCGCCACCGAAAAGCAGCTGCAATATCTCTCACCTGCCGCGCGCAGCGATTATGGCCTGACACGCTACAAGGCCTCGGCGTTGATGACCTTCACCTTCAACAAGCGCGCCATTCGCGGGTTGATCATCAGCGCGGCCCCATCCGCGCGGGAGGCCGCGTGAGCCGTGTCGCGCAAATCCCGTCCCCGCCCGCAACGGCTGCGGATCGCCCGGGCCCTGATCGCCCCGGCCATCCGCGCGGCACGCTATGCGCCGTTTGCACATCCCGCACCCGCGGCTTCGGCTGGTTCGATCCCAACCGGCCGCGCGGCAAACGCACATACCGCTGGTTCTGCTCCATGGGCTGCCAGGCGGCCTTCACCCAAAAAGCAAGGAAAGGACTGAACATGGTTGATTTTACTGAAGAAGAAATGATGGCCCTGCCTGCCGTGATGCGCGCACTGGCCCCGGAAATGGAGCGGATCGGCTGGGACCGCCCGCTGGGCCACCTGAGCCAGAACGACATGCACCGGCTGATCGTCATCACCGTCGAGGCCTTCCGCGCCGAGATGGCTGAGATCGCCAGCCAGTCGGAGGTGCCCTTCTGATGCTCGATTTCAATCACCGGCCCGGCTTCGCCGAGCGTGTCAACGAGACCATCGATGCGGCCCTCACGGCTGAGAACGCCAGCCGACCACCCCGCGATTATCTCGGTGGCTCGCGGCTTGGCCATCCCTGCGAGCGGGCCCTGCAATTCGAGTACACTGCCACGCCGAAAGACAAGGGGCAGGAGTTTTCCGGCCAGCTGCTGCGCATCTTCGCCATCGGGCACGAGCTGGAAGAGCTCGCGATCCGCTGGCTGCGCGGCGCGGGGTTCGATCTCTACACGCAAAAGGGCAACCGTCCAGATGGCGGCCAGTTCGGGTTCTCGGTCGCGGGCGGGCGTATCCGCGGCCATGTCGATGGCATCTTTGCCGCCGGACCCGAGGGGTTCGGCCTCGCTG
This sequence comes from Roseinatronobacter ekhonensis, assembly GCF_900499075.1. Classification (GTDB taxonomy): domain Bacteria; phylum Pseudomonadota; class Alphaproteobacteria; order Rhodobacterales; family Rhodobacteraceae; genus Roseinatronobacter; species Roseinatronobacter ekhonensis. The sequence goes on from NZ_UIHC01000050.1 coordinate 10,368, forward strand.
TCCCGGCGCTCTGGGAATGCAAGACCATGAACGCGAAGAACTGGCGCGCCTGTGTCAAGGACGGGGTTGCGGTCTCCAAGCCGGTCTATGCCGCCCAGATCGCCGTCTACCAGGCTTACATGGACGCGAGCGTGCCGGGCATCAGCGCCGCTCCTGCCGTGTTCACCGCGATCAACAAGGACACCGCCGAGCTGCACCACGAGCTGGTGCCCTTCGATGCCGGTCTCGCGCAGCGCATGTCCGACCGCGGCGTCCGGATCCTGCAGGCCACGGATGCGGGCGAATTGCTGCCGCGCGTGGCGCAGGCCCGCGACTTCTTCGAGTGCCGCTTTTGTCCATGGGCCGCCCGCTGCTGGAGCCTGCCCGGATGACGGATACGCCCGAAGACCCGCCCGACACAAGCAAAGTGAGAAAGGATGCCGACATGGCGCATGATGAAGATCACAAGGACGACTGCCCTCAAACCCCATCGGATGACACATCCTCCGAGACCCCGAAGGAAAACCTCGTCCATTTCAATCCGTGGCGCGATTTCAACGACGCAGCGCCGCAGATCGACGTGTTCGGCGACGAGCCCGACCCCGGACGGATCGCCGAGTTCATGGACGTCGTCTTCGGCTACTGCGACGGGCTGATCCCTGTCCGCAGCTTCATCGACAAGGGTCAGGGCTTCGACGGCCGCCCGCATAACATCTGGATCGAGGCGGATTCCTCGGTGGCCGACAAGATGACCACCTTCGCCAATTGGGCGGCCCGCGAAGGTGCTGCCGTCTATGTCATCCCCGGCACCGTCGCCGAGCCCGGGCAGGCCAAGGCGGACGACGTCCAGCAGATGCAGACCGTGGTCGTCGATATCGACACCGGCGATATCGCCGCCAAGCGCGCGCATCTCGAGCGTCATCTCGGCCCGCCGAGCATGGTGGTCGAAAGCGGCGGTGTCACGCCCGAGGGGCAACACAAGGCGCATGTCTGGTGGAAACTGACCGAACCAGCCGAGGGCAGCGACATTGCGCGTGTGACGCGTCTGCGCGGCGATATTGCCGCCAAGGCCGGCGGCGACATGCATTTCCGCTCGGCGCACCAGCCGATCCGCGTGGCGGGCTCGGTCTATTACAAGAACACCCTCAAGACGCAGGTGCGCATCGTCGCGCTGAACGCCGAGATGGAACGCGATCTGGGCGAGTTCACCGAGGCGGTGACCGACATGCCGCCCGCACCGGGCGTGTCGCTGCAGCCGGACTTCGCCGCGCCCGACAAGCCCGCCGTCGACGATGTGCTGGTCACCCCGGTGCGCGAGAGCGCGCAGGATGACTGGTCCCGCTTCGAGGGGGCCTCGGCCGCGATCGGGTATTTCATCCGCATGGTCCATGAGGGGCGGATGTCGAAGGATGAAGGCTGGGAAGGCATCTGCGGCTACAACGCCGCCATGCTGCGGCCCCAGTGGACGGTGGAGCGGCTCAAGCGCGAGTCCGAACGGCTCTGGGCCCGTCATGTCGACAAGTACGGCCCCCCGCTCGTGCGCCTCGACAGCGCCGCCCCCGTGCCCGACGAGATGCCCGCTTTCACGCTTGGGGCGTTGCTCGATGACACCAGCCCCATGCCCGAGGATATCATCGCGCCGCGTGTGCTGACGCCCGGTGGGCTGCTGGTGCTGGGCGGCGCGCCCAAGGTCGGCAAGAGCGATCTGCTGATCTCCTGGCTCGTGCACATGGCAGCAGGGCAGCCCTTCCTCGGCTTCACCCCGCCGCGGCCCCTGCGGATCTTCTATCTGCAGGCCGAGATCCAGTATCACTATCTGCGCGAGCGCCTGCGCCAGATCGCCCTGCCGCCCGAGGTGCTGGCTGCCGCGCGCGACACGTTCGTCGCCACGCCGAAGCTGAAGATGCTGCTCGATGCCGAGGGAAGCATGCAGGTGGCCACCGCCGTCCGGCGCGCGTTCCCGGACGCGCCGCCCGATATTCTCTGCGTCGACCCCATTCGCAACCTCTTCGACGGCGGCCCGGATGGCGGCGGCGAGAACGACAACACTGCCATGATGTTCTTTCTCAAGGACCGGGTGGAAGTGCTGCGCGATCACATCGACCCCGATTGCGGCGTGATCCTCGTCCATCACACGCGCAAGCTGTCGAAGCACCAGGTCAAGGAGGACCCGTTCCTCGCGCTCTCCGGCGCCAGCGCGCTGCGCGGCTTCTACACCACCGGGCTGATCCTGCACCGGCCCGACGAGGAAAACCCCCAGCGCAAGCTGGAGATAGAGCTGCGCAACGGACCGGCGCTGGAGCCCAAGATCGTCGACAAGGTCAATGGCGAATGGGTCGAGCTGAACCCCATGAACGAGCGGTTGGTCCGCCAGGAGACCGGCGCAAAACATGACGCCGAGCGGGATCGGAAACGTGACGTGATCCTTCGCCTGCTCTTCGATGAAGCCGCCGAGGGGCGTGTCTACACGTCAACACAGTTTGGCGCAGGCTTCGAGAACCAGCATGGGCTTGGCAGCGAATTCACCATTCGGCAGCGGATCAATGTCCTCGCATCGAAAGGGTTCGTCAAATTCCGCCGCGATCTGGCCGAACACGGCTTCCCCGCGACCAAGTCGCACTTCGGCTATCTCTGCGTCGAAGGCATGCGGTTCGGCCGTGATCCGGTGGTCGATCCCGAGACCGGCGAGGTGCTGGCCGAGGGCGAACTGGTCCTGCCGAGCCACTTCAAATGCCCCCATTCCGGCCGCGCCAGGGAGGTCGAGAACCCCGCCGTCTGGGTCTTTCCGGAGGGGGTCGATGAATGACTTTGTCATATGACAGAGGCCACTGTCATCCTCATGCCTCTGTCATAAATCAAATGAAATCACCAACTTGCTGATGACGATGACAGTGGTCTCTGTCATGCCCCTCTGTCATCAAAAACGGGAGAAAATGACATGAAACCAGATACTTGTAAGGATTTGATGAGAGAGAGTGTGACTGCCTATACTAAGTATGAGGGGGGCGGACGCCGTCACGCCCCCTCATACAACGATAGTAACCGCGCGACCGGTGTCTCCGATGCTGTCGATGGTCGCGGCAAGAGGTCGTCTGGATCGCGAACTCCGCGCGTGGTGCACAAGATCAATTTCCGTGTGCTGCCTCTTCCGGGAACCGTGCTGATGCACGAGGGCCAGCGCTATGTTGCGATCGGATCGGATTTGCACACGCGCCGTGATGGCCAGACCGTTCCAATCATCTGCTGGAAAAGCCACTGCGCCGAATGCGGCAGGCCCTTCGACGGCTGGAGCGGTTTGCGATCGGGAACGCTGAACCGCCGCTGCCCAGAGCATCACGCGCCCGGCAAGGCCGTTACCGCAGCAGGTCGCAAGCGCGCGGCACCCCACCGGCGAAAACACGGCAAACGCAAGAAACCCTGAACCACCATCCGACGACGGCGGCCGGTACCGCCAAGCATCAACCGCCGTCGTCTTCCACCCGAGCAGCCAACCAGAAAAGGAGACCACTCATGGCTGATACGACTCTCGCCGAGGCCAATCTCGGCGCAACCCCGGAAACGCCCATGCCGACCGAGCCCGCGCGCGCCATCCTTGCCCTCGATCTCGGCACCACGACCGGCTGGGCGCTGCGCGGCCATGACGGGCTGATCACCAGCGGAACGGCATCGTTCAAGCCCGGCCGCTTCGATGGCGGCGGCATGCGCTATCTTCGCTTCACCAACTGGCTGACCGAACTGGACCGGCTGTCCGGGCCGATCGCGACGATCTGGTTCGAGGAAGTGCGCCGCCACGCAGGCACTGACGCGAGCCACGTCTACGGCGGGCTGATGGCCTCACTGACCAGCTGGGGCGAACTCAGGGGCGTGCCATACGAAGGCGTCCCGGTTGGCACCATCAAGCGCCACGTCACCGGCAAGGGCAACGCCAACAAGCAGGCAATGATCGACGCGGCCCGCGCCCGTGGGTTCAGCCCTGCTGACGACAACGAGGCCGACGCCATCGCCATCCTGTTCTGGGCCATCGAGACGCAGGGAGGTGTGGCATGACCGGCATGCGGTTCACGCCGAAAGGCTATGGCGGGCGGCGCCGCGACCCCCAGCAGGTCAAGCGCGACGGCTGGCAGGAACAGGGTGTGCTGGCCGTCTCCGTTGACGACGACCGCCTGACCTGGCCCGAACGCGAGCTCGTCCGGCAGCTGGGCGAGCGGCTCTACGGGCAGCGGGACCGGGAGGTGCGGCATGACTGAATGGACCATGGCACGGGTGCAGGACCGGGTCGAGAGCGCCGCCGACGTGTTCGCACAACTGCCCGCCGTGAAGCCCACCGGGTATTTCAACGCGTGGCCGGAGTATTTCCACGGCTTCGCAGATCAGGTGGGCCAGGAGCCCGAGATGAAGCGACCGCGCCCGAGCCCGCGGCAGATCACCGAGGCCGAGGCGGCGATGCTCTGGCTGCGCTGGCTCGAGCGCGACGACGCCCGCATCGTCTGGCTGCGCGCCAACCGCCAGCCGTGGAAGAAGATCGGCTGGGAGGTCGGGCTGAGCCGTCCGGCGGCCAACCGGCACTGGCAGTACGGCGTGGCGCTGATCACATGGCGGCTCAACGGGCGCGTGCCGTCGTCCAGGCGATCGCGGCGCTTCGTGGTCGAGAACGCCGATCGGCTGTCAAGAAAAATCATCCTGTGAGGGAATTTTCGGAGAGACATCGGTGGGGGTTCACCGATCCCCGGCCGAGGGCTACAAACGGGATATACTCGGGAGAGGCGTGCGCGGGACGGCCCGCCGCCGCTGGCTTCCCGGGGTCCGGCGCAGGGTCCAGCCGGGGTCCAGGCCACCAAGTCATTGTTTTACGGTTCCTTTCCGGGCCGAAACGTATGCTGGCGGGCGTGGCGCAAAATGTCGCCAGCGACAGGGCCGATTTTTTGGGAAGCCACCGGTGTCCAGCATCCAGCTACGACACCCTGAAAGCTTCGTGATTTCAAAGACCTGACCGGCCGCGCGGGGTGGATACCCCGCGGACTTCGGAGTCCAGCCGGAAGCCGGTGGCCCCCACCGCGGAGTCCACCCGTGGGGGAGTCCAATCCCTTCGGCCCCAATGCCATAGACAGGAATACGCATGACGCTGAGCTTCGCCCCGGAGCGGATCGAGCACTGGCCGCTCGCGCGCCTGCAGCCTTACGCGAAGAACGCGAAGCAGCACGGGCCCGACCAGGTCGCGAAGCTCGCTGCCAGCATGGCCGAGTTCGGCTGGACCGTGCCGTGCCTCGTGGGCGAGGACGGCGAGCTGATCGCCGGCCACGGGCGGGTGCTGGCCGCGACGCAACTTGGGCTGACCGAGGCGCCGGTGATCGTGCTCGGGCACCTGACCGAGGCGCAGCGCCGGGCCTATCGTTTGGCCGACAATAAATTGACCGAACTCGGAACATGGGACGAGGCGCTGCTGTCGGCGGAACTGAACGAGCTGCTGGCCGACGACTACGACCTGTCGCTGGTCGGCTTTTCCGACGGCGAACTCGACAAGCTGCTGGCCTTCGATACGGACGTGGGCGGCGGAGAAGAAGGTAGCGCCGGGGGCTCCGTGCCTCCGCTGACCATCCCCGAGCCACCGCGCAATCCGGCCTCGCGGACAGGCGACCTGTGGATCCTCGGCGATCATCGGCTGCTCTGCGGGGACAGCACGAACCACGAAGATGTCCGCCGTCTGATGAACGGCGAGCGCGCGGTGCTGTTTGCGACCGACCCTCCGTATCTCGTCGACTACGACGGATCGAACCACCCGACGCGGAACAAGGACTGGAGCCAGTCCTACGGCGTCACTTGGGACGACAGCAGCCAAGGGGCCGAACTCTACGACGGGTTCATAGCGGCCGCCGTCGCCGAGGCGATCACCGAGGACGCCGCCTGGTACTGCTGGCACGCCTCGCGCCGGCAGGCGATGCTGGAGGCCTGCTGGGAGAAAGCCGGCGCCTTCGTCCACCAGCAGATCATCTGGGTGAAGGACCGCGGGGTTCTCACCCGGTCGCATTACCTCTGGAAGCACGAGCCCTGCTTCATGGGCTGGCGCCGACCGAACCGCCCGCCGAAGGTTGCCGAGCAGACGTTGCCCTCGACTTGGGAGATGCCGTCCTTCGCCAAGGACGACCGGCCCGACCACCCGACGCCGAAACCGCTCGACGCTTTCGGGATCCCGATGCGCCAGCACGTCGCCCGTGGAGGGCTCTGCTACGAGCCGTTCGCTGGCTCGGGCTCGCAGATCATGGCGGGTGAGGCCAACGGCCGGCGCGTCTTCGCAATGGAGATCAGCCCGGCTTACGTCGATGTCGCCGTAGAGCGCTGGCAGGCCGAGACCGGCAGGGACGCGATCCTCGATGGCGACGGTCGGACCTTCGCGCAGGTGAAAGCCGAGCGGCTGGGTGACAACGCTGATGCCCTCGCCGATGCGCCCGACACTGACGCCGACCCAGAACCCGCCCGCAAACGCAAATCCGCAGCCTGAGGCAATGCATGACCTGGCTTTACATCCCTCCGGACGCGCATCCGGAACCGAAGACGCATGCCTGTTTTGCCTCTCCCTCTGCTCGGGCACTGGCTCACAATCGCCATGCTAGGATGTCGCAGCGCTATGTCTGTTGGCGCGCTCCGCTCTGGGCATCCGAGAATGCTAGGAATGCCCCGATCCCCAAGAGAACCGCACAGACAAGGGAGAATATTCCAAAGCCGAAAGCCCAAAGAATTCCTGCGGCAGCAACTCCCATAAGGCCCCCGCCAAGCTTTCCATTTTTGAATGCGATGCCAGCACCAACTAAGCCTACTATCGGCATTATAAGTGACATGGTCCTGTAGAAGGCGAGCGTTGACTGCACTTCTGCATTAACACGCGCTGAATTCGGATCAATCCCAATTGAAGCAACCCCAGACATCATACTTGATCCCAAGCCTGCCACCGAGAAACCAATTGCACCGACCAGGAGCGCGATTACCCCGCCAATTATTCCTAAAATACCGCCCGCCTTCATTTTCCACTCCACTGACTGAATTATACTTCCTAGAGCAACTACGGAAGGAGGGCGATTGTCAAGGAAATTTGGTTGGCGAAGGCTGCGAACTGGCCGACCCCGCGCGCCTGCTCTGGGACACGGTCGAGTGGGGGGAACCGGACCGAGATGTTGCGGCTATGGCCGACGTTGAGGGCAAGTGCCAACGAGAACCGGCAGACAAAACCGACGCCGTCGCAGGAAGCGGGCAAACACGGCATGAACCTGGCAACGAGCGCCGCGATGTGGCCGACGCCGCAAACCGACAGCTTCCGGAGCCGGGGCGGCGTGCGAAAACACGAGAAGGGTCTGGGCGGAATGGCGCGGGACTGGCTGACGCCGATGGCGAACGACGGCTGCAAACCGAGCGTAGGAAATCGAAAGACGGCCGATCTGACCCATGCCAGCCGTATGTGGATGACGCCGACAGCGCGGGATCACAAGGATGGTGCCACGACATTGGCGAACACACCGGTGAACGGCCTGCTTGGCCGCCAGGTCCTGGTGACGCAGGTGGCTGGGACCGATACCTCCGATGTGCGCCGGACCTTGAACCCAGCATTCGTCGAAGCGCTGATGGGCTGGCCCACCGGGTGGACCGGCTCCGCCTCTGTGGCAACGGCGTGGTCCCCCTGGTTGCGGCGCATGCGCTGCGAACTCTCGCAGCTGAACTGCTGGCCGATGGATGAGGCCGCCGCATGAAGCAGTCGCGCGCCATGTCCTTGGTCGAGTCCATCGCCAACGTGCTTGTGGGCTACGGCGTCGCAGTCGTCACGCAGATCTTGATCTTCCCCATCTTCGGGCTGCACACGACGCTGGCGCAGAACCTGAAAATGGGCGCGGTGTTCACAATCTTATGCGGTGCACCGCATAACACCGTTTATGCCGAGCGTGTGATTATGCGGAGTAGTTTGGGGCTGACCAGCGCAATGAACTGACGGGCAACGGTTTTCTTGCCTGCGCTTGTCAGCATAATCGGCTTGTCCTGCGTTTGGCGCCAAGGCG